>NZ_CAMCWT010000008.1:0-58552 GCF_945882885.1 Sandarakinorhabdus limnophila DSM 17366 | reverse complement strand
TGAGCTGCTGCCGGTTTGATGGACACGAGGTTAGGCTACATTAGCCTGCCGCTCGAAGTCGATGGGGCTGAGATACCCCAAGGTCGAGTGCCTGCGTGTGGGATTGTAGAAGCGTTCGATGTAATCGAACACCTCGGCCTTTGCCTGATTTCGCGTGCGATAGGTTTTGCGCGCGATCCGCTCGGTCTTCAGCGAAGAGAAGAAGCTCTCCATGGCTGCGTTGTCCCAGACGTTGCCTGAACGGCTCATCGAACAGGTCACGCCGTTATCGGCCATCAGCCGCTGGAACTGCTCGCTGGTGTATTGGCTGCCCTGGTCCGAATGATGCAGCAAGGCGTCGGGCTTGCCCCGGCGCCAGATCGCCATCATCAGCGCGTCGGTGACGAGCTGCGCCGCCATCGTCGCGCTCATCGACCAGCCCACGACGCGGCGCGAGAACAAGTCGATCACGGCAGCCACATACAGCCAGCCCTCAGCGGTCCAGATGTAGGTGAAGTCAGCTACCCACTTCTGGTTCGGCGCTTCGGCGCTGAACTGGCGATCAAGAACGTTCTCGGCGATCACCGATCGTTGGCCATCGTCCCTGGGCAGACCGCGCCGGCGAGGCCGTGCCTTCAGCGCCTGCTGGCGCATCAGGCGCTCGATGCGATGCAGGCCGCATGGCTGGCCTTCGGCCAGCACATCGTGCCAGACCCGCCGTGCGCCATATGTGCGATAGCTGGCGATGAAGCTGGCGCGGACCCTGGCGCCAAGCATCTCGTCGCTGCGGGCACGCGCGCTGGGCGCGCGGCCCAGCCAGGCATGAAAGCCGCTGCGCGAGACACCGAGAGCCTCGCAAAGCCACGTTACCGGCCAGACCCCTCGATGCTTCGCGATGAACCCGAACTTCATATCGAGTCCCTCGCGAAATAGGCCGCGGCTTTTTTTAGGATGTCGCGCTCCGCTTTCAGCTTCGCGTTCTCACGGCGTAGCCGTTCGATCTCCAACTGTTCCGGCCGCATCTGGCCATGCCCGGGAAAGGCCCCGCCAGGATCGCTGCCATGGTCGCTGACCCACTTGCGCAAAACGTTGATGTGGAGATCCAGATCGCGGGCCGCCTGCGCCATCGTCACGCCGCGATCCCTGACCAGCTTTACCGCCTCGAGCTTAAACTCGCGGCTGAACTTGCGTCGTTGCATTCATACCCTCCGGTTCCATTAAACACCTTATCTCGGTGTCCACGAAACCGGCAGCAGCTCACATCGCTCAGTCCGGCCCATCGGTGAGCACGACGCCCACCCAGCCGACTGGGCCGAAATATTTGGGGCGGAAGAAGCGGTCTGGGTCCTGCTCGATCAGCATGGCAGCTTCGTCAAGGCCGGAGACTTTCAACAAGAGCGCGGTGATGCCGTCGCCGTGGTGGTTGTCGCTGAAATAGGCAAAGAACTTGCCGCCTTCGACGAAGAAGCCGGGGGAGCCGTGGGAGAGTTTTTCCGCCGCCGCCGGCAGGTTCAGCGCCAGGCCGCGCAGGCGGGTGAGCAGGGCTTCGGGGCGCTGATCGGCCGAAACCCAATCGGCGAGCACGCGCGGGTAGAGCTGGTGTTCGGCATATTGCACCCGCACGGCAAGGCTTTCGGGGGTGTCGCCGGGCAGCACCTTGATGCAGGCCTGGCCCAAAATGGGCCCGTCATCCAGTTCGGGCGTGACGATGTGGATGGTGCAGCCGGTTTCATCCTCGCCGGCGGCCAGCACGGCCTCGTGGGTGTGCAGGCCTTTGTGGTTGGGCAGCAGCGACGGGTGGATGTTGAGGCAGCGGTCCTGCCAGTGGGTGACGAACTCTGCGGACAGCAGCCGCATATAACCGGCGAGCGCGATGTGGGTGACACCGGCCTGTTCCAGTTCGCGCGTCACGATGGCGTCGAACTCGGCGCGTTTCAGTCCTTTGTGGCTGTGGGCGAAGGTGGGGACGCCTTCCGCTGCCGCCAGCGCAAGCCCGGCAGCATCGGGATGATTGCTGCCAACGACGACGATCTCATAGGGGCAGTCATAAAGCCGGCTGGCATAGAGCAGCGCGGCCATGTTGCTGCCGCGGCCCGAAATCAGGACGCCGACGCGCGCCTTCTCAGGCATCGTGGCTGGCCGTCCAGGCGGCGGTTTCGCCCCATTGGCCGGGTGCGCCGTGGATTTCGCAGCCCTTCTGGCCGGCGATGATTTCGCCGATCACGCTGGCCTGTTCGCCGGCGTCGATCAACGCGGCGATCAC
The DNA here is from genome assembly GCF_945882885.1 of Sandarakinorhabdus limnophila DSM 17366. Classification (GTDB taxonomy): domain Bacteria; phylum Pseudomonadota; class Alphaproteobacteria; order Sphingomonadales; family Sphingomonadaceae; genus Sandarakinorhabdus; species Sandarakinorhabdus limnophila_A. Next base: position 56,310 of record NZ_CAMCWT010000008.1, on the reverse strand, counting down.
GGCGTCGGCCTCGGCGCGGTCCACCACCAGCACCATGCCGGTGCCGCAGTTGAAGGTGCGCGCCATTTCGGCCGCTGCAACGCCGCCTTGCTCCCGCAGCCAGTCAAACAGCGGCGGCAATGTGGGCGCAGCAACCAGCGCGCGCGAACCGGCGGGCAGCACGCGCGGGATATTTTCGAGGAAGCCGCCGCCGGTGATGTGCGCCAGCGCCTTGATGCGGCCGGCGCGGATCAGCGGCAGCAGCGGCTTCACATAGATGCGGGTGGGTTCGAGCAGCGCTTCGGCCAGCGTGCGGCTGGGATCGAAGGGGGCAGGGGCGTTCAGATCGGCACCTGCACGTTCAAGGATGCGGCGGATGAGGGAATAACCGTTGCTATGCGCGCCCGACGAAGCGACGCCGAGCAGCAACTGGCCCGGCGCTACGCCGTCGCCGGTGAGTTGCTCGCCGCGCTCGACCGCGCCGACGGAGAAGCCCGCCAGATCATAATCGCCGGCGGCATACATGCCGGGCATTTCCGCTGTCTCGCCGCCGATCAGGGCGCAACCGGCTTGCTTGCAGCCATCGGCGATGCCGGCCAACACACGGGCGGCGACGCCGTTCTCCAGCTTGCCGGTCGCGAAATAATCCAGGAAAAACAGCGGTTCAGCGCCCTGCACGATGAGATCGTTCACGCACATGGCGACCAGATCGATTCCCACCGTGTCGTGGCGGCCGGTATCGATGGCCAGCTTCAGCTTGGTGCCCACACCATCATTGGCGGCGACCAGCAGCGGGTCTTTATAGCCGGCGGCCTTGGGATCGAAAAAGCCGCCAAAGCCGCCCAGTTCGGCATCTGCACCCGGCCTTGCGGTGGCGCGGGCCAGCGGGGCAATCATCTTCACCAGCGCGTTGCCGGCAGCGATATCCACGCCGGCATCAGCATAGGTAAGAGGGGGCGTGAGGGGGCGTTTTTCGCTCATGCGCGCCGCCATAGCGCCAGATGCAGCCAAGCGCCAGCATCCGCGCTTGGCAATCGGGGCGGTGCGGCCCTAAACAGCATGCGTGACGCGCATCCTTGCCCTTTTAGCCGGCGCTGGCCTGATCGCGGCGATTGCCGTGGCCCAGCAGGCCAGCCGCAAGGCCGAACGCCCGGCGTCTGATCCATCAGGCGGGGCGGGCAGCGCCTATGCCGTGGGCGGCATTGATGTGGATGTGACGGCGAAGACCGTGGACGACGCCCGCCGCGCCGCCTGGACGCAAGCGATGCACAAGGCCTGGCCGATCCTGTGGGCGCGGCTGGCAAACCGGCCCGAAGCTGAAGCGCCGCGGCTTTCGGATGGGCAGATCGATGGCATGGTGGCCGGCATCGAAGGTCAGGGCGAACAGTTTTCCGCCACTCGTTATATCGCGCGGCTGGGCGTGGTGTTCGATCGCAGCCGGGCCGCCGATTATGTGGGCGGCGTTGCCAGTCTGCAATCGCCGCCGATGCTGCTGCTGCCGCTGCTGGTGGATGGCGGTGCCGCGCAGGTAACGCAGTCGCGCACGGCCTGGCGCGATGCCTGGGGGCGCTGGCAGGGCAATGTGACCCCCATTGATTATGTGCTGCCCGGCGGCACCGCGGCCGACAATCTGTGGTTGAGCGCGGCGCAGGTGCGGCGCACCGATCCGGCCGGCTGGCGCAGCATCATCACCCGCTTTGATACGGTCGATGTGCTGGTCGCCGAAGCCCGGCTGACAAGGGTTTATCCCGGTGGCCCGATCCGCGCCCTGTTCATCGCCCGCCACGGCGCGGCTGGCACCGAATTGGGCCGGCTGGCACTCAAGGTGGGTAGCGAGGCTGGGCTGGCCCGACTGCTGGATGAAGGGGTGAAGGGCATCGATGCGCTGTATGCGCAGGCGTTGCGTGATGGTCGCTTGCGCGCCGATCCCGATCTGGCGGTGGATGTGGGGGCGATCATTGCGGCCGATGTGCAGATTGGCACGCCGCCGCCTGATTCGACCCCGGTGCTGATTGCCGCCATCACGCCGGACAATGCCAGCCTGGCAGCGACGGAACGCCTGTTGCGCGGCATTGCCGGCGATGTGTTGATGGCCCAGGTGGCGGTGGGTGGCACCAGCCGCATCGAAGTGGCGATGCCCGGCGGCGAAGCGGCCTTGCGCACGGCACTGGCTGCCCGTGGTTGGGGGCTGGAGCGGCAGGGCGCCGATCTCGTGCTGCGCCGGCTGCCGGCACCGCCGGCTGCTGCGCCAAAGCCACCGGCGGCGCCGGCTGCTACCAATCCTGCGCCATGACGCAGGCGCCCGAACCGGCGTTGCCGCTGGCCTGGCCGGCTGATCTCAGCCCGGACCGTCTTGCCATCACCGAAGCCAATCGCGCGGCGGCGGCCTGGCTGGCAGCGCCCGGCCTGTGGCCGGTGCCAGTGACGTTGGTTGTTGGCCCGGCCGGCAGCGGCAAGACCCATCTGGCGCGCTGGTTCTCTGCCCATCACCGGGCCAGCGTGATCGAAGGCGCCGAGGCCGAAGACCCGGAACGCCTGTTTCACGCCTGGAACGCCGCCAGCCGCGAAACGCCGCTGTTGCTCACCAGCCCGCTGGCCCCGCGCGACTGGGGCCACGGCCTGCCCGATCTGGCCAGCCGGCTGGCCGCCACGCCGCTGGTGCGGTTGGGGGAACCGGATGATGAACTGCTGGCCGCCGTACTGGCCAAGCTGTTTGCCGAACGCGGGATAAAGGTGGGCGATGATCTGATCCGCTGGTTGGTGGTGCGCATCGAACGCAGCCTGGTCACGGCGCAGGCAGTGGTCGACGCGCTTGATGCCGCCGCGCTGGCCCGCCGGCGTGCCATCACCATCCCGCTGGCCCGCGAATTGGTGGACGGGCAGGGCGAATTCGGATTTTAGAGCGGTTTCCAATCATTTTGGTTCATACCCGCACGATCTGAAGTAGTTTGCGCATTCGTTGGGTTGGAAGATATCGATGAGCCTGCCGATGAGGTCCCAGAGCCCAGTGACGGTTCGCTCGCCGATCTTTCTGAGCATGGCCTTGAGCTTCGAGAACGCCTTTTCGATTGGGTTGAAGTCCGGGCTGTAGGGCGGAAGGAAGCGCAGGGTGGCGCCGGCCGCTTCGATTTTCGTCTGCACGGCGGTTCGCTTGTGGCTCGACAGGTTGTCCATGATGACGACATCGCCGGGCCGCAGCTCGGGCACCAGCACCTGGGTGACATAGGCTTCGAACCAGTCGCCATTGATAGGCCCGTCGAGCACCATGGGGGCGACCATGCCGGTCATGCGCAGGCCAGCGACCAATGTGGTCGTCTTGCGGTGGCCATGTGGGAAGCCCATGCGCAGCCGCTCGCCTCTCGGGCATCGGCCATGGCTGCGGGTCATGTTGGTTGCAGTCCACGTCTCATCGATGAAGACGAGGCGCTCCGGATCCAGATCGCACTGGCCGTCGAACCAGCGCTGCCGCTGCCTCAGGACGTCGGGACGGTCTTGCTCTTGCGCGTGCCCGGTCTTTTTTTACGCGTGATCCCGTGCCGGGCGAAGAAGCGATGCACAGTTCCGATCCCCAAGGGAGCGCCGCGCTCGATCAGCCGTGCCTGGACCTCGACCAAGGTGATGTCGCCCACCTCGGCAATCAGCCCTTTGATGAAATCGCCGTGCACTTCGATCCTGCCCAAATGGCGGTCCCCGCCACGAGCTCTCGCGACTGCCCGGCCATGCTGAAGGGCCAGGCGCCGCCAGCGGATCGCGCTCGAAGTGCTGACCCCAAAATGTGCTGCTGCCGCTCGGCAGCTCATGCCGCCGTCAATCGCACCGACAACTCGGTCCCGAAGATCCTGTGAGAGCGTTCGTACCATCCATGCTGGCCTCCTGCCACCAGCAGGAAGTCTGAATCACAACGCCGCCCAAAAGGGAATCCCCAACGAGCCAGTTCAGGTGGAAAACGCTCTAACCTCCACTACACATGTTAACTTGACAAGCAGAGGCTAGGCGACCCTTGCAAAAATGTAACCAATCTATTTTGCAAGAGAACGCCGATCCTTTCCGGGGCCTTCCCCGGCCATCAAGGCGATATCGTGAGAGCGGGGAGACGCCACGGCAGGACCCGTGGGCCGTTGCGCATCAAGTGGGATGGCGCGCAACCAACCCCAACCGTGGCGTCTCGTCTGCTGGACATTCCGGGCCATGCGCGCAGTGGACGCGCATCTCCGGCGGTTCACCCCCCTGGTCGCCAACGGAACGAATGCGCCGCCATTCAACCTGCAGGCCAACGCAATCCGGCAGACCTCCTTTCGGAGTGCCGAAAATCCAGCAGCGGCGTTCAATCAGCGGCAAATCAAGTTGGCACCGATAGCGGCCGTAACCGTAGAAACCTGCAAGTGTCGGTTTTTACCGAATAATGTTCCCTAGAACTATCTAAGTGAATCTACTGATACGCCCAAAAGCGGATTTTTTGTCAGAAACGGATGAATATATCTCCGGTATTGCATCTTTTTGCAGTTTGGGCCGATAACAGGCGCCGTTAGAACTAGTGCCAAGGCAAGAGTTGTTTGCGATTTAAGCGTTTATTATCGTTTCACAAGAACTTGTTATTGTAAATTACCGGGAGGTAAGAGTTGACACATGGCAGGGCCGGACAGGATCCTGATCGCCGATAGCGATTTCGCATTTGCGAAGGCGTGCCTGAATCACCTCGAAAATCTTGGATATACGGTTGTGATCGCTCACAGCCATGCGCAGGTTGTTGATGAACTGGCCGATCCGGCCATTTCGACGGTGATCGCTGATGGCGGCCTGAACGGCGGCGCCGCGATGACCCTGATGAAGATGGCGGCGTTGCGCCCTTCATCCCGGGGTGAGGGGTGGCCGCGCTTCATCCTGACAACGGCCGATCCGACGGTGGAACTGGCAATCGAGGCGCTGCGGGCGTCGGCGGTGGACCTGCTGATCAAGCCGTTTGCGATGGCGGCACTCGATGCCCCGCTCGCGTTGATCCGGGACATGCGGGCGAAGGCCGCGCGCACAGAATCCGTGGACGACAAGCTTTCAACCCTGACCGTCGAAATCCGCCTGCTCGGCAGCCTGCTGCAGAATCAGGCTGGTCATGCGGCGGCTGCGGTGGATGTCCCCACGTCCATGCGGACCAATCCAGACGCAGCCCTGCTCCGGAAGCTGATCCGTGCGGAATCCACCAGGGCGATGGCGATTGGCGGGAAGGCTTTGGGCGACCCGGCCTGGAACATCCTGCTCGATCTGATTCTGGCCTCGCTGGAAGATCGCAAAGTTGCCGTTTCGAGCGCCTGCATCGTCGCTGGGGTGGCGACCACCACCGCGCTGCGCTTGATCACGCGCATGGTTGACGATGGCGTGTTGATGCGTGTCCCGGATGAAAGTGATGGCCGGCGCCATTTCCTGGCCATCGAGCCAACCGTCGAACGGGCGCTCAAGAGCTATATTGCCGATCTGGCAGACCTGTAAACGGATACGGGCCATTGTGCCGCCCAACCGCTGGCGAGAGGGCCCGTCACGGCATCGCTGAAGCAGTCTTCGCGCAAGGCCATGCGCACATGCCGCTGCCGGCAGCGTATAAACCCATGTCCATCCTTGCTGATTTTTGCCGATCCTGTGGCAAATCAGGCAAGCATTTTGCGGTTATCCGTGCCACTCACCGTTTGTTGGTTACAGATCATGTTGAGACGGCGTCTCATTCTCGAACGTTTCGATGACCGGACCGTCTCCAAACTGTGTAGTTTACCTCGCCGCATTGAAATCTCACGCTATCGCCAAGACCATCACATTCAGAAGCGAACTCTGTTCAAACCGAATGACTGCGTGGTTCACCCGGAAGCCCATGAACTTCTGAAATTCTTAATGGAATTTAGTATAAATCCTATATTATTCATAAGTTTCTCGGTTCACCACGGGCCACTGGTCCGCTGAAACAGATCTTTAAAAAACAGATGATGGGCAGCCATCAGCCGACATGTTCATCATGCAGTCGCTTGATATGGAACGACACTTCATGGGCCCGCGTCGGACTGGGCGCATTTCGACTTGAAGCCAAATTGCTGTTGCCCATCAATAAAAGGGCTTCGATCAGCATCAAACAGGCGATGAGCGCAAGCGATCTATCCGATCGCGGACCTTATACATTGCTTAATCGGTTGAGCAGTTAGCGCCTCATCGCAATCACCGCGGACGCTGTCGACAAGCGGGTGAGGAGGATGGGGTTCGCTGACATGGCCACTATTGCCGAATTCATTCTGGGCTGAGCGGCCGAGGAAGTGCGGCCCGCAAAACTTGGCTGGCCGGCAGGCTGCGCGCTGCCGACATCCTGGCATCGGGATCAAGAGCTTAGCGCGCGATCAGCGAAGCCCCCTCCCACCCGCCGACAGGGTTCAATCGGCCGTCACTGCCACGATGATCTGTTCGAGAATGGCGTCGGCGGGGAAGGCTGGGCCAATCAGGCGCGCCAAATCCAACGGTTGCGGTGAAAGTCTGCGCCTGGCGGACAGTGGGCGGCAGAGACGGGGAGCCCCGCGATCATGCTGCCTGATCAAACAAATTCGTTCGCTTGTGGATGTGAAGCGTTTTGCCGACCCGGCTAAAAAACTGCGATAACTACGTGCGCAGAGGTTAATTAAATGTGCTAAAAACGGGAACTACAAGCCAATAGGGTGTTCGCCATGGCCGCGGTAGCGATCCTGGCGGTCCTGCTGTTGTCGGATATGTCCTTATGGGTAATTCTTGTGCCCGTTTGGCTCGTGTCTTTGCTCGTTACCCAGATTGCGTTGCAACATTATGCGACAAATGAAAAAATCACTGGCTACGATCAAGATAAATTTAGGGTTTTGTTCATATCGAGATTGCTCAGGGCGAAAAACATTGATGATGAAATGAAAAATAATCGTGAGCATTCTCAGCGATCATCAGAAAAAGCCGAGCTTGTTGACTAGTTATGAAAAATAATTCTAATGAATCAATATTTTTCATTGGAAAATAAGTTGCAATATATTGCAATGAGCATCTCTGCTGCGGATATATTACGGAAGTTTGAGGAAATGAATAATTTATTTATTTCGGATCATAATCAGTATCCGCTTTTTATCTACGTATATTTTAGTTCACGATGACAATACTGCATCCGAGTGAAGCAGGATAGGATTATTGGAGCATATAAAGCCGTCTCGTACCTGATTGGCTTGTTGAATTGCGCCGGCACACAAACGTAAATGTTCCGGTATCGGAAGTAATGACGCTTGTCGTGAGGTCAATCATCGTGAACGGGGTTGGCGGCAATTTGATGAACTTAACATCCTATTCTTGAATCATGGCGAACCGTCCAAATCGGGCATCGCCATAGAGGCTTTGGTCAGTCGCGTTCAACATCAACAGCAGCCTGCCGCACCGCGCCAGGCGACAAGGATAACGGTATGACGGAGCAGGTAGATAACAGGTTGGATGGCGTTCGGACTGCCATTCCCGAACGCCGGGCCGTCGAACTGATTGATTTCGGCGATCCGGCTGGCGCGCTGCAATCGATGATCCTGCAAGCTGAAACGTTGCTCCGGACCTGTCGTGCCCTTGTGGCACAGGCGCGCGAAACGCCAGCAAACGGCGTGCTCCTGTGGCCAACTCAGGCGATGAGGGACGCGCCGGAACCGCATGACGAGACCGGCATTGATTGGCGTGCGCGCTCGCCGTCGGGCAAATCCGACAAGAGCGACAAGCGGACATGGCGTCGTTACGACCACATGGATTTCGACGTCGATCTCTTGCAGATTTTCAAATCACGCTTGCCGGATCTCAGCATGGCACCGCTGGTGGTCCTGACCACGCTGCTCGCCAATAACGGCCGGATCGTTTCAAACGATGATTTCCGTAAGGCGCTGGGAACCGAGTCACCGCAGATAGTCAAAGTCTACGTCTGCCGCTTGCGCAACCTGTTCAGGGCTCATGGCGTGGATGTCGAGATATCGGTGCTCAAGGGTGGCTATGGCGTTCCTCGCGATTGCGCCACATCTGTTCTGACCGGTCTTGGGTTTGACGAAGCGCAAGTCGGGGCCATTCTGAACTCTGCCGTGATCAGTCGTCCCGGCCGATAACGGTTGGGGCGGCTGAGATGGCAGGGGAGATGGTCAGCCGGGATGTCCGGCTGGCCACAGGATAGCCAGCACTTCCCAGTTCTTCTCGCCGCCGGGCAACCGAACACTGCGCACATCACCCAGGCGTGCACCCCGCAGTGCGCGCACGATGGGGGCGCTCCAGCCAATCAGGCCAAGGCCTGCATCCTGCTCGTCATCGCCCACCAGCGTGAGCGTTCGGCGATTGTCGTCGTCATCGGCGATTTCCACCGTGCAGCCGAACAACACACGATCCCGCTCGGTCTGGCGGGCGAGATCGACCACCCGGGCGGCCGCCATGCGCTTGGCGAGATGGCCCAGTTCCCGGTCAATCTCGCGCAGCTTCTTGCGGCCATAGATATAATCGCCGTTCTCGCTGCGATCGCCATTGCCAGCGGCCCAACGCACCACCTCCACGGTGGCGGGCCGATCCGTGTGGAGCAATTGCTCGTAACGGGCGCGCAGGGCCGCCATGCCGGCGGGCGTGATCGGGTTGCCCTCTGTGGTCACAGATCAAGTTGGCCCTGGTTGCTCACGGCTGCAGTTTTGCGGCGGCGGGTGGTGTCTGGCAAGCCGGCCCTGCGGCTGCCGTGTTTGGCCACGATGGCCCGGGCCGGGCCCCCGTGCGCGGGATCGCGGCGGATAGCGGTGATGGCGGCCTTGGCATCGCGCGCCGCCTGTTCATGATCAACCAGCGGCGCCGGGTATGCGGGGCGCATCACCCTATCGTCTGGTGCCAGCCACGGCTCGTGCACAAGGGGCGTCGGCAAGTGCGCCAGTTCTGGCAGCCAGCGCCGTATGAAGTCCCCATCTGGATCCTGATCATGGCCCTGTTTCACCGGGTTGTAGATGCGCGGGATATTGGTGCCGGTGGTGCCTGATTGCATCTGCACCTGGGGCCAATGGATGCCCGGCTCATAATCGGTGAACAGCCGTGCCAGCGCCGCACCGCTGTTCCGCCAATCCAGCCGCAGGTGATAGCTCGCCACCGCCATCACCATCGCCCGCATCCGGAAGTTCAGCCAGCCGGTGGCAGCAAGGCTGCGCATGCAGGCATCGACGAACGGCCAGCCGGTGCGCCCCTCCGCCCACGCCGCCAGCCGCGCGGCATCATGGGCGGGCAGGGCGGCATAGGCCGGGTGCAGGCAGTGCTGTTCCAGCCACGGCGCATCCTCCAGCTTCTGGATGAAGTGGCAATGCCAGTGCAGCCGGCTGATGAAACTGTCGATGGAACCCGTGAAGCGCGTGTCGCCAGCGTCTTTCCAGCGGAGCCGTGCGGCGGCGGCGTGCAGCACTTCGCGCATCGAAAGCGCGCCCAGCGTCAGATGTGGCGACAGGCGGGAACAATGATCCGCCCCGCTGTCGGGCGCAGACATGGCCGCCCGATAGGGCCGGCCGCGTTCGCTCAGAAAGCTCCTCAGCAAGGCCAGTCCCGCGCGCCGCCCGCCGCGCTGGCGGCCGGGGCAGGGGTCTGGTGCCAGGCCAAGCGCTGCCGCTTCCGGCAAGGTCTCGCTGGCGACATCGGCCATAGGGATCGCCTGCGGTGCCGGCACTCGGGGTTCACGCATCATCGCCTCCCACCGCGCCGCCCAACCGTTGCGGTTGTTCAGCGCCCGCCACACGCCGTGCTGCTGCGCTTCATGCATGGGCACGCCGGCACCCCGTGCCCAGCGCCGCACCGCCTTGTCGCGGGCAAAGCTCCACAGATTGCCGGTTTCCTGATGGGCGTGGATGCCAGTGATGCCGTGCGCTGCATGCAGATCGTGCAGGATCTGCATGGCATCACCCATCCGCACCACCAGCCGGCCACTGCGGGCGGTTAGGCTGCGGTCCAGATCGGTCAGGCTTTCAACAAGAAACGCGAACTGCCGTCCGCTGGCATCGGGCTGCGCCCACAATTCCGGTTCGACGATATACAGCGGCAGCACCGCCCGCCCGCTGGCGCAGGCAGCGGCGAGCGGCGCATGATCATGCACGCGCAGGTCGCGCTTGAACCAGACAATTTCCATGCGCTCCGGTGTAGCCGCTTTGTTCTGCGTTTGCGCCGGGCGGCGTGTCGCATGGGCCAGGCCACAAGGCCCGGCCCCAGGCGTTTCGTTCAGGCCGGCGCGAGTTGGCCGATGCTGGTCGCTACCAGCGTGGTGGCATCCGGCATGGGGAGGCCGTTGGCCCTGTAATCGGCTGTCAGCCGCTTTTTTCCTCCGCCATGCGGGCGCCTAGTTCGGCGAGATCAAGGCCACCCTTTTTGGCTTGCGCAAACAGGCCAACCCCGGCGCTTTCTTCTTCGCCAACATGATGGGCGATTTCTTCCTTCAGCACCATCACCTTGGCGTCGTGGAACCGGTCCTCACCACTGTCGCGCGCGATTTCCGCGATCATCAGCTTGGCGGCATCATGTTCCACGTGCGCCTCGTCGTGCAGCGCCGCATCAACCACGCCCTTGCACGCTTGGTAGAAGATATCCTCTTCTAGCCAGGTGTGGATAGTGAGTTCAGTGCAGATCTGCGTGGCCAGCGTGCGCTTTTGCGCACGGGTAGTGGCTGCTTCATATTTGGCGAAAAGCCCCTCCACGGTGCGATGATCCGCCTTCAGCAAGGCAATAGCGTCAACATTTGGCGTCGATTTTTCAGTGGTGGCCATCGGATATTCCTTTCACTGAATGAGCGTTACTGTTTTTCATTCAACGGAAAAACACGAAATAGAGGATGATGACGATCGGTATTGGCACGCCGAACAGAAAGAGCATGAGACTTTTACCCATATCCGTTCCTTGCGAAGGCTTTTACAAACGATATGATCATCAGTTCCCTGATTGATTGACAGCTTCGGAATCCACCCAACGCCTGCGACCTGATGCGCGCCGGCTTGGCAGCGGGCCTGTGACTTGGCATGGAGGCGCCGGGCAAAGGAGGCGGGCGATGGCGCTGCAACTGTACGGCATTCCGAACTGCGACACGGTGAAGAAGGCGCGCACCTTCCTGACGGCTGCCGGCGTGGCGCATGATTTTCATGATTACAAGAAGGCCGGCGTGCCTTCCGATGCGCTCGCCCGCTGGGTGGCGCGCTGGGGGTGGGAGGCGGTGCTGAACCGCGCCGGCACAACCTTCAAGGCGCTGCCTGATGCGGACAAGCAGGGTCTGGACGCGGACAAGGCTATGGCGCTGATGCTGGCCAATCCCAGCATGATCAAACGGCCGATCGTGGAAGGTGATGGCGTGGCCCTGATCGGCTTCAAGCCCGATGCCTGGGCAGGAGCGTTCTGAGATGGCGCGCTGGTTGGTGAAATCAGAACCGTTCAAATACAGCTGGGAACAGCTGAACAAGGACGGCCAGACCGCGTGGGACGGCGTGCGCAACAACCAGGCCGCGATCTACCTGCGCACCATGAAGATCGGTGACGAACTGTTCTTCTATCACTCCAACGAAGGCCTGTGCATCGTTGGCATCGCGCAGGTTGTGGGCGAACATTTCATCGATCCCAGCGACCCCAAGGGACGCTTTCCGGCCGTGCTGGTCGGCCCGAAAGCGCCGATGCCGCGCCCCATCACGCTCGCCGAAATGAAGGCCGAACCGCGGCTGGCCGGCATGGCGATGTTCCGCCAGTTTCGCCTGAGCGTTGTGCCGATCACCGATGAAGAGTGGGACGTGGTGATGGAGATGGCCGGCGCCTGAGCTGGAGCGATTTTTCGAAAAAGGACGAACGTGATGCGCCTTGCTTTGCTTGCTGCCCTTGCCGTCGCTGCTCCGGCCTTTGCCGCCACCCACCAGCTCAAACCCACCCCACAAACCGTGGCGTGGGGCCATTATGATGCCGCCGACAAGCCGGTGCTGACCATCAGATCGGGTGACACGGTGGTCATGCACACGCTGCTCACCAACAGCCCCATTGGTCTGGAACGGGCTGGGGTTGCGCCGCATGATATCGAACCGGAATTGCGCGCCGTGTTCGATGGCGTGCCGCCCTCCGCGCGTGGGCCGGGCGGGCATATCCTCACCGGCCCGATCGCCATCGAAGGCGCGGAACCCGGAGACACGCTGGAAGTGCGCATCAGGAAGATCGATCTCGCCATCCCCTACAGCTATACCTCGTTCCGTTACGGTGCCGGTTTCCTCACCGACGATTTCCCCTATTCGCGCATCAAGATCGTGCCGCTGGACCGCGAACGCATGGTTGGCAAGTTCGGCCCCGGCATTGAGGTGAAGCTGGCGCCGTTCTTTGGCAGCATGGGCGTGGCGCCGCCCGCCACCTTCGGCCGGGTGGATTCAGCCCCGCCCGGCATCAACGGCGGCAATATGGATGATAAGTTGCTGGTCGCCGGCACCACCTTGTTCCTGCCGGTCTATGTGCCCGGTGCGCTGTTCCAGGCGGGCGACGGCCATGCGGCGCAAGGCAATGGCGAAGTGACGATCACGGCGCTGGAAACCTCGCTGATCGGCACGTTCGAATTCATCCTGCACAAGAAGGTCGCCACCTCCTATCCGCGCGCCGAAACCCCCACCGCCTATATCGCCATGGGTTTCGATGATGATCTGAGCAACGCCACCCGCAAGGCGGTGCGCAACATGATCGATTTCCTGGTGAGCGCCAAAGGCATGACCCGTGACGACGCCTATATGCTGATCAGCGTTTCCGGCGACGTTGAGATCACCGAGCTGGTGGACCGCAACAAGGGCGTGCACGTGGTGCTGCCCAAATCGGTGTTTGTCAGACCCTAACCGCGCTCCGCCAACGTGGCCAGATTGGCTTCGTGTCCGGCACGGCTGAGGCGGTAGCGCGAGACGGCAAAGATCATCAGCGCCCACACCAGCCAGATCGCCGGCACATAGGTCGCGCCCAGCTGCCACAGGCTGGACCCGGGAACCTGGCTTGGATTGGCGCCTTTGGGGAATTGCGCCAGGGTCAGCACGAAGCTGGCGGCCATCACGCCCAGGCCCTGCACCGCCTTGCGGATGAATGTATTGGCGGCAAAAAAGATGCCCTCGTTGCGCCGGCCGGTGCGCACTTCAGCCTGTTCGACGAGATCGGCCAGCATCGAGGCCGTGAGCGCCTGGAAACAGATGATCAGGCCAACATCGATCATGGTGACGAAGAACACGATCCAGAAGATCGCCGGATCGCCGTTGGGCGGCAGCAGCCCGAACAGCCGCAGGATAATCGGCAGCGGCAGCACGATCCCGGCCAGAAGCCCGATCACCACCGCCCCGCGCTGTTTGCCCAGCGTGCGGCTGACAACGGGTGACATCGCCCCGCCGATGGCGGCGGAAAGGAACACGCTCATGGTGATCAGCCCGATCTGTTCGGAACTGAACCCCCAGAAATAGGCGGAGAAATAGAAGCTGAGCGAGGCCGAGATGCCGGTGGCGATGGCACCGAAGAGCGCCGCCATGAACAGCGCGGAAAAATCGCGATTGGCGATGGTTTCGAAAATCTCGCCGAAGATCGCCTTGAGGCCCAGCGCGCGCTTTGCCTGGGCGGCGCGCATGTGCTTGATGTGGCCGTGCGTACCCAGCGCGGAGATCATTATGGCCACGAAGATCAGCACCGAAGCGATCATGCCATAGAGCTGATAGGAATCGCGGTTGAACTGGCCGTTGGGGATGGCCGCTGTGACAAAGGCCGGGAAGATCAGGGTGAAATTCGCCACCGTCATGATGCTGCCGATCACCCAGGCAAAGAACAGCCGCCAGCCGAAGAGTGCGCTGCGTTCATCATAGCTGCGCGCCAGTTCCGGCCCGAGCGCGGTGCTGGGAATTTCATAGAAACTGATGCTGATGCGGATCAGCGTGGCCAGCCCCAGAAGATACCAGAACAGCGAAGTCTGCGACCAGCCGGCCGGCGGATCCCAGATCAGGAAATAGGTGGCGGCCGTGGGCAGCGCCGAAGCATAGAGGAAAGGGTGCCGCCGCCCCCAGCGCGAACGCAGATTATCAGACCAGTAGCCGATGATCGGATCGGCAACCGCATCGATCGCCAGCGCGATGGTGATGGCCAAGCCGACCAACCGCGCATCCACCCCGATCACCTGGCTGTAGAACAGCAGCAGGAAATAGCTGAAGCCGCCATCCTTTACGCCATAGGCGCCGGCGCCAAAGCCATAGGCGATGCGTGTCCCCAGGCCCGGCTTGTCGGGATGTTCGGCTGCAGCTGCTGCCATGCTGATCGTCCCCTTGGCGTTGCCGATCATGCGCCGGCGTTGGCCACTTTGTGCTGCACTATCAGCGGGGAAGGGCGGCCTGTAAAGCCGGTCTGGCCGTTGCCGTCAGTCAGCGCGCCGCCACGGTGATCGGATCGCACGGCCGGCGGCCAAGCCAGTCTGGTTGATGTGCAGGGGCCGGGGGGCTAAAGGCCCGCCCATGAGCACCACCTTCACACTGGACACCGCAACAAGCCGCGCCCACCCGGTGCCGGTGCCGGTGCCGGTGCCGGTGCCGCTGCGCCGCCTGACCGTGCCGGCCATCCAGAAGCGCAAGGGCGGCGAGCCGATCGTGATGCTCACGGCTTACACCGCGCGCATGGCGCAGCTGCTCGATCCGCATTGCGATCTGCTGCTGGTCGGCGATTCGCTGGGGCAGGTCATCTATGGCCTCGATACCACGGTGAAAGTGTCGCTGGACATGATGATTGCCCATGGCGCCGCCGTGGTGCGCAGGTCGTATCGCAGTGTCGTCGTCATTGATCTGCCGTTCGGCTCCTATGAGGAAAGTCCGCAGGCCGCTTTTCGCACCGCGGCGCGCGTGATGCAGGAAACCGGTGCCGCCGCCGTGAAACTGGAAGGCGGCGCAGTGATGGCGCCGACGATCAAGTTCCTCAGTGAACGCGGCATCCCGGTAATGGCGCATGTTGGCCTCACCCCGCAGGCGGTCAATGCGCTGGGCGGCTATGGCGCGCGCGGGCGCAGTGAAGCCGAAGCGGCCAAGATCCTGGAAGATGCCAAGGCCATTGCCGAGGCCGGCTGCTTTGCGCTGGTGGTTGAAGGTGTGGTGGAGCCGCTGGCGGTCGCCATCACGCAGGCTGTGGCCTGCCCAACGATCGGAATCGGCGCGTCGCCTACCTGCGATGGCCAGGTGCTTGTGGTGGACGATATGCTGGGCATGTTCGAACGCGTGCCGCGCTTCGTTCAACGTTTTGACGATCTGGCAGCGCGGATTTCCGATGCGGCGGCGCGCTATGCCGGCTCCGTGCGGGAACGGCGTTTTCCGGGTGATGCGCAGCTCTATCGGTAAGTCTTTACCTTTGATGCGCTGTCGGGCATTCACGCCCCGGCAAGAGTGGCGGTGCCATTCCCACGCTTGAGGAGCTTGACGACCTTGGCCAACACGCCTGCCAATCCCGAAGATGCCTTTCTGCGTGAAGTGGACGAGGAATATCGCCGCTCGCAGCTCGCCAACCTGTGGAAGCGGTTTGGCACGCTGGCCATTGCTGCGCTGATCCTGGCGCTGGCTGGCCTTGCCGGCTGGCTGTTCTGGCAGGACCGTCAGGAAAAGGCCGCTGGCGAAGCCGGTGCCGCGCTGACCCGCGCCATCGAGCAGCTTGAAGTGGGCGATGGCGCCCGCGCCCGCCCGGTGCTGGAAGCGATGACCCGCGATGGCCCCGGTGCCTATTCGGGGCTGGCACGCATGGTGCTGGCCAATGATGCGCTGGCGGGCGGTGACAAGCCCAAGGCCCGCGGCCTGTATGAAGCCGTGGCAAACGACACCGGGCTGCCGCAGCCGCTGCGCGATGCCGCGCTGGTGAAGGCGGTGCGCGTTGGCTTTGATCAGATGCGCCCTGCCGAGGTGGTGGCAAAGCTGAAACCGCTGGCGGTGCCGGGCAATGCCTGGTTCGGTGTGGCCGGTGAACTGGTGGCGGTTGCCCATTTCAAGGATGGCAAGCCGGAACTTGCCAAGCCGATCCTGATGGCCATGGCCAAGGACGAACTGCTGAGCCCCAGCCTTCGCAGCCGCGCAGCGCAGCTGGCGATTGCCGCCGGGGTGGATATCGCGACGCTGGGCATCAACACCCAGCCGGCGAAATGAGGGACAGCAGGTGAACAACCGCAGCACAGTCCGCACCGTCGCCATCGTGGCCATGGCCAGCCTGGCCCTGGCCAGTTGCGGCGTTTTCAAGAAGGGGGGTGGCAGGTCCCGCACCCCGACCATCGGCGAGCGTATTCCGATCCTCAGCTTTGAAACCCGCGTCGAAGCCGAGCCGGAGCTGAAGGATGTGGCCATCGTGCTGCCGCCGCCGGAAACCAATGCGGAATGGGCGCAGCCGGGCGGTTCGGCCGCCAAGGTTGGTGGCCACCTCGTGCTGGCCGAACAGCCAACGCAGGCGTGGAGCGCCAGCATCGGCAAGGGCAGCAGCGGCACCGCTCGGCTGAATGCTGCGCCGGTGGTGGGCGCCGGCAAGGTTTTCACCGTTGATATTGGCGGCCAAGTCAGCGCCTTTGATGCCAAGTCCGGCGCTGTGGCTTGGCGCGTCACTGTGAAGATTCCCAAGCGCGGCAGCCGCGCAGCCTTTGGCGGCGGTGTCGCCTATGGCGACGGCCGGGTTTATGTCGCCACCGGCTATGGCCTGGCGCTGGCCTATGACGCCGAAACCGGGAAGCAATTGTGGGAACGCCCACTGGTGCAGCCGCTGCGCGGCGCGCCCAGCGTTGCTGGCACACGGGTTTTCTTCCTCAGCCAGGACAATCAGCTGCACGCGCTCGATGGCGCCACCGGCGAGGTGAGCTGGACAGTGCCCGGCACGGTTGAGCCGGCCTGTATTCTGGGCACCGGTGCGCCGGCGGTTTCGCTGGACACGGTGGTGGCGGGCTTCTGCTCGGGCGAGCTCAAGGCCCTGCGCGGCGAAAATGGCCGCACCGTCTGGGAAGACCAACTGGCGCGCACCGGGCGCTCGACCGCGATGGCGGCGTTGGCCGATATCGATGGTTCGCCCGTGATCGATCGTGGCCGGGTGTTTGCCGTGGGTCATGGCGGCCGCACGGTGTCGCTGGAACTGGCGACCGGCCAGCGCGTGTGGGAACGCAATTTCGCCGGCGTGTGGACGCCGTGGGCCGCCGGTGAGTTTCTTTATCTGGTGACGGTGGATGGCGAAGTGCTGTGCATCACCCGTAGCGAAGGCAAGTTGCGCTGGGTCAGCCGGCTCGCCCGCTTCAAGAAGGACAAGCCGGGCAAGAACGGCAAACCGGGCACGCAGAAGGGGCCGATCCTGTGGGCCGGGCCAATTCTGGCCAGCGAACGCCTGTGGGTGGCCAGTTCCAACCGCGAACTGGTTGCGCTCGATGCCTACGAAGGCAAGCGCGTGGCCAGCATCAAGCTGAAGGCCGAAGCCTATCTGCCGCCGGTGGTGGCGGGCGGCATGATGTACATGCTCACCGACGATGGTTCGCTGACAGCCTATCGTTAATGGCCGCGCGCTGCTAAAGCGCGCGGCATGTCCTCTGCCAACATTCTCGATTTCGACGCCGACGCGCCGCGCGTGGCCATCGTCGGCCGCCCCAACGTCGGCAAATCCACCCTGTTCAACCGGCTGGTCGGCCGCCGCCTGGCGCTGGTTGACGATCAGCCCGGCGTCACCCGTGACCGCCGCGAAGGCAGTGCCAGCCTGTTCGATCTGAATTTCGTTGCGGTTGATACCGCCGGCTTTGAAGACGGCAACGAGGAAAGCCTGTCGGGCCGCATGCGCGCCCAGACCGAGGCCGCCGTCGGCCGCGCCACGGTGGCGCTGCTGGTGTACGATGCCCGCGCCGGGGTGACGCCGATGGACCGGCATTTTGCCGCCTGGCTGCGGCGCAGCGGTGTGCCGATGGTACTGGTGGCCAACAAGGCCGAAGGGATGCAGGCCGAAACCGGCATCAACGAAGGCCATGAACTGGGCTTTGGCGAACCCATCGGGCTTTCGGCCGAACATGGCCTGGGCTTGGCTGATCTCTATCAGGCGCTGGCGCCGTTCCTGGCCGAAGCCCCTGTTGCCGAGAGCGAAGATGATGACGCGCCGCCTGCCGACGAAGACAGCGAAATCCCGGAACCCCCGCCCGGCCCGCTGAAGCTCGCCATCGTCGGCCGCCCCAATGCCGGCAAGTCGACCCTTATCAACAAGCTGCTGGGTGAACAGCGCCTCGTCACTGGGCCGGAAGCCGGCATCACCCGCGATTCCATCGCCATCGATTGGGACTGGGTGGACCGCGACGGCAATGTGCAGCACGTCCGCCTGATCGACACTGCGGGCCTCAGGAAACGCGCCAAGGTCACCGACAAGCTGGAAAAGCTGTCGGCCGCCGATACCAAGCTGGCCATCGATTTTGCCGAAGTCGTGGTGCTGCTGCTCGATTCAACGCTGGGCCTGGAGGCGCAGGATCTGCGCATTGCCGACAAGGTGCTTTCCGAAGGCCGCGCGCTGATCATCGCACTCAACAAATGGGATGCCGCCCACGACCAGAGCCGCCTGTTCCAGGGCGTGAGAAGAGCGCTGGACGATGGTTTGAGCCAAGTGAAGGGCGTGCCCTTGCTCACCTGTTCGGGTGCCACCGGCAAGGGCCTCGACACGCTGATCGAAGTGGCGATGACGACGCGCCAGCGCTGGTCGCGGCGGGTGCCGACGTCCGCGCTCAACCGTTGGTTCGAAACCGCCACCGATCGCAACCCGCCGCCGGCACCGGGCGGCGTGCGCATCAAGCTGCGCTATGTCACGCAGGTCGCGACGCGGCCGCCCACCTTCGTGGTGTTCGGCAACCGCACCGAAGGTCTGCCGGCCAGCTATGCCCGCTATCTCACCAACAGCCTTTCGACCGATCTGGATTTTGGCGGCTTGCCGATCCGACTGACGTTCCGCGGCGGGCGCAACCCATATCACGAGAAATAGGGGCTGCCGGCCCCGGACACAAAGGGGTGGCACGGGGGCAGGGCGATGAAGCTTCACGGATATTGGCGCTCAACGGCAGCGTGGCGGGTGCGGCTCGCGCTCCACCTTAAGGGCATTGCCCATGAACAGGTGGCCGTGAATTTGCCGCAGAGTGAGCAACGCAGCGCCGCGCATCTGGAGCTCAACCCGCAAGGCCTCGTGCCGGTGCTGGAAACCGAAGGCGCCGCGTTGAGCCAGAGCCTGGCCATCATCGAATACCTGGACGAGCGCTTTCCGCAGCCGCCGCTGCTGCCAGCCGATGCGCTCGGCCGGGCACAGGTGCGAGCCGCGGCGCTCACCATTGCCGCAGAAGTCCACCCGCTCGGCAATCTGCGTGTGCAGCGCTGGCTGAAAGCCGAAATGCACGCCGATGATGCTGCCGTCACGGCCTGGTTGCACCATTGGATGCACGATGGTCTGGCAGCTTTGGAGCAGTTTGCAGCCCGGCATGGGGGCAATTATCTGTTTGGCGATGCCCCCGGGTTGGCCGACCTCTGCCTTGTACCGCAACTGTACAACGCCCGCCGGTTCGCACTGGCTCTTGATGTATTTTCGCGTCTGCTGGCGGTGGAATCGCGCATTGCCGCGACTGCTTGGGCGCATGCTGCGCACCCTGATTCCTGCATCGTCTTGCCGTAACCATACGCAGTATGAAATTAACTATTAGCAACTAAAAAGATTGCAAAAGCGCGAAACGAAGGCAGATATACGCCCGTAAATATACCTAAATGGGTACATTATTGGGGGTAACATGCCAGCTTTCGACCAACTCAGCCTGAGTGCCAATGGCAACAAGGGTGCTGGCGCCGCGCGCCACATTGGCTTCTCAGTCGCCGCCCTGATGTTGGCGGGCACGGCGCTGGCGCCTGCCTTTGCCCAGACCGCTGATCTTGGTGGCCTGACGGTCTCCCGCAACGACTTTGTGAATTTCAACCCGCCCGGCATCGGCATCGAGCCGACCGAAATCACCAATGGCTTGCTGCGGATCAACCCTCTGGCGTCGCTGACCTTCGCCGGTGACCTGACGGACAGCGGCGGCACCTTCTCACTGCTCAAGTTTGGTGCCAACGATCTCACCCTGGCGGGCGTCAACACCCACAGCGGCCAGACCACGGTGCAGGGCGGTCGCCTGATCGCCGGTTCGGCCACGGCCTTGTCGGCGAATTCGCTGTTGGCCATTGCCGGTCCGGTGGCGGGGTTGGCGACGGCTGATCTGAATGGCTTTAAGCAGACGGTGAACGGCCTGGTGGGCAACATCCGCTCGGTCAGCATCGACAAGGATGCCCTGCTGCTGCAGGCCGGGCTTGGTGCCAACCTGTCCGACAAGATCCGGATCGGCGTCGATTACTCGGGCCTGATCGGCGCCCGCAACGACGATCACGGCGGTCGTGCCACCCTCAACTTCGCGTTCTGATCGCGAAGCCCACAGGGCTGAACACAGGAACGGCGGTCCCCTCGGGGCCGCCGTTTCGCTTTTGGCCTGGCGCCCCTGCTTCGACCTGCCACACAGGGGAGGGGCCGTCCGACGCGCTCTGTGCCATTGACCGCGCACCCCTTGGCTTCCTATCGGAACCCGCATGACCTTTGCCGCCAACTTCATGTCCGACAACGCCGCCGCGCCCTGCCCGGAGGTGTTGGCCGCGCTTGCCGCAGCCGCCCCGGCCCAGAATGCCGGTTATGACGGGGATGACTGGTCGCGCCGGCTCGATGCGCTGTTCTCCACGCTTTTCGGGAGGGAATGCATGGCCCTGCCGGTCAGCACCGGCACCGCAGCCAATGCGCTGGCGCTGGCTTGCCTGGTGCCGCCGTGGGGCGCGGTGGCCTGCCATACCGAAGCGCATATCCATGTCGATGAATGCGGCGCGCCGGAATTCTACACCGGCGGTGCCAAGCTGATGCTGTGCCCGGGCGATCACGGCAAGCTGACGCCGGCCGGGTTGGATGCCGGCCTCGCCAGCCACCGCAATGATGTGCACCAGGTGCAATTGTCGGCGCTGTCCTTCACCCAGGCCACCGAATGCGGCACCGTCTACACGCCGGCCGAACTGGCGGCACTCACCGCACACGCAGCGGCGAAGGGCTGGCGTGTGCATCTGGACGGCGCGCGCTTTGCCAATGCCGTGGCGCAATTGTGCTGTAACCCAAGCGAAATGGCAGTCGGTGTCGACGCGATCAGCTTTGGCTGCATCAAGAATGGTGGGCTGTCGGCCGAAGCGCTGGTGCTGTTCGATCTCTCCCTGGCCGATCAGTTGCGCTGGCGCCGCAAGCGCGCCGGGCAGATGCCTTCAAAGGGCAGATTCAACGCGGCGCAGACCATCGCCATGGTGGAAAATGATGTCTGGCTGCGCAATGCCCGCGCGGCCAATGCCGGCGCCCAGGCGCTCGCCGCCGCCGCGAAAGATCGCCTGTTGCACCCGGTGCAGGCCAACGAAGTCTTCGTGCAACTCGCCCCAGGTGAACCCGATCGACTGCGCGCGCAGGGTTTCAATTTTTATGATTGGGGCGATGCCGGTTCGAACGAAGCCCGCCTGGTGGTGAGCTGGGACACGCCCGCCGCGCACGTCGAGGCGCTGGCTCGCGCGCTGGCAGCAGATTGATGGCAACGACTGAAGGCCGCTTCACCCCACTGGCCTGGTTCGCCTTCATCGTCTGCACCCTGATCTGGGGCAGCACCTGGTTCGTGATCCGCACCCAGTTGGGCGAGGTGCCGCCCAGCTGGTCGGTCACCTGGCGCTTTGCGCTGGGCGCCGCCGTGATGTTCGGCCTGTGCCTGGTCAGGGGCAAATCCTTGCGGCTCACCGGCCGTCAGCACGGTTTTGCATTGCTCGTCGCGGTCAGCCAGTTCGTGCTCAATTTCAATCTCGTCTACCGGTCCGAACAATATCTCGCCTCCGGCCTGGTCAGCCTCACCTTCGCCTTCCTGCTCGTCACCAACACCGCGCTGTCGGCGGCGTTCCTGGGCCAGCGCGTCACCGGCCGCTTCATGATCGGCAGCGCCGTCGGGCTGGCCGGCGTGGCCCTGCTGTTCGCGCCCGATCTGGGCAAGCCGGGCGGCGAACAGATGGGACTTGGGCTGGCCCTCGCGTTCGGCGGCGTCATTTCGGCCAGCATCGCCAATGTGCTGCAAGCCACGCCGCAAGGCCGCGCCATGCCTCTGGAAGCTAGCATCGCCTGGGCAATGGCGTGGGGCGCGCTGATCGATGGCGCGGTGGCGTGGGGCATTTCGGGCCCGCCGGTCATTTCCACGGCGCCCGTCTATCTGGCCGGCCTCGCCTATCTCGGCATTGCCGCGTCGGCGGTGGCCTTCAACCTCTATTACATCCTGATCCGCACCGTGGGGGCGGGGCCGGCGGCGTGGAACGGCGTCGCGGTGCCCATAGTGGCGATGGCACTGTCCACCCTGCTGGAAGGCTATCAATGGACCCTCACCGCAGTGGCCGGCATTGCGCTGGCGATGATCGGCCTCATCATCGCGCTTAAGGCCAAGCAAGGGTAATTCCCCCTAAGTAGCTGCCCCGATTCCAACGGCTGTACTTCCTGCCACTATCAGCGCGGGAGAGCGACGATGGTATTCGGGAACAGCTGCAAGCAATGCCGTGTGCGCGGGCAGGCGCTGTGCGGTGTGCTGGCCGATGAGGAGCTGGCACCGCTGGCCGCCTGCGGGGTGCAGCGCAGCCTGGCGCGCGGCGAAACGCTGGTGCACGCCGGAGACAGGGCGCCGATCTGCGCCAATATCCAGCGCGGTCTGATGAAGATCAGCCATATCAATCCGGCAGGGCAGGAAGTGATCGTGGGCCTGTTGTGGCCAGGTGATTTCGTTGGCACGCCCTTTGCCGGTGGCCAGCCGCTGCCCGCCGCGCACGATATCGTGGCGCTTACCCCTGTGAGCCTGTGCCAGTTTCCGCAAGCGCGCGTTGAAAGCACCATGGTGGCCCATCCGGTGATGGAGCGTGCTTTGTTGAACCGCACGCTGGCCGAACTGGGCGCGGTGCGCACCCGGCTTTCGCGGCTGGCGCGCGCCACGGCGCTGACCCGCGTCGCCGGCTTCATTGTCGAAACCACGCGACGTCAGGAAGCAGTGGGCAGCGCGGCAGACGATGGCGAAACGGTGACGACCATCGAATTGCCACTCAGCCGTGGCGAGATCGCGGATCTGCTTGGCCTGACCATCGAAACCGTCAGCCGCCAGATGACGCGGTTGAAAAATGCCGGGGTGATCGGCCTGCCCGGCGGCCGCCGCGTGGAGATCCATGATCCCGACGCGCTGGCCGAAGCCGCCGAAGAACTTGTCTGAAGGGAGAGACCGCGATGAAGACGATCGTTGTGCATATCGAAGGTGACGATGGCCAGGAGGCTCGGCTGAATGCGGCCTTCGATCTGGCGCGCGTAGCCGGCGGCCATCTCGTCTGCCTGTCGGTGATGCCCTATGCCGCTTATGCCTTGGGCGATCCGGCGATGGGTGCCTTTCCGGTGACCACGCTGATCGACGCGGTGGAAGCCCGCCGCAAGGAAGAGCGCACCGCCGTGGAAGCGCGGCTCACCCAAGAGGGCATCAGCTGGGAATGGCAGTCTGCCGATGGCGATTCCAGCGATCGGCTGGTCGAACATGCAAGGCTGGCCGATGTGGTGGTGATGAGCGCCGGGCCGTTCTCGCGCCAGGCCGCGTTGCAACTGGGGATTACCGGCGATGTCGCCATCCGTTCCCCGGCGCCGGTGCTGGCGGTGCCGCCCAACGTCCGCGGCATCACGGTGGCCGGCCCGGCGCTTGTGTGCTGGGATGGCGGTCAGGAAGCAGCGCGGGCGCTGCGCGCGGCGCTGCCGCTGCTGGCGTTGAGTGAGGCGGTGACGTTGCTGACGGTGGAAGAGAAAGACACGCAATTCGGCGTGCGCGTCGCAGCGGCCTTCCTGTCGCGCCATGGCATCCATGCCGATGTGGTGGAACGCGCACAGGGCAGTTCCAGCATCGAACAGGTGATCCGATCGGTGGCGGCGGAACGGCAGGCGGCGTGGATCGTGCAGGGCGCCTATGGCCACAGCCGCATGCGCCAGATGCTGTTTGGCGGGGTGACGCGCGGTCTTTTGGCGGATGCGCCGGCACCAATCCTGATCGCCCATTGATCTGGATCAAGGCAAGGGCCGGACAGCCTTGGCAGTTTCTTGAGGGACGCCCGATGGCGGGCGCAGCTTGGGAGAGAGGCAATGAAATTCGAATTCCGCGAAGAGCATGGCGTAGCGATCGAAGGCGCCAAACAGGGCGTTCCTGCACCTGAACAAGGTGTAAGGCGACTGGATTTTGACTTGCCAAACAAACTCTTAGCGCAACTGGTGGGGGCTGGGGCGGCTTATCTTTCCATCATGTATGTTGCGTTTCAGGCAGGCGCCGGGCTTGGTTTGATCTTCGTGGTGTTCGGTCTGGTGCTGGTTGCCCAATTATGGGTTGCCCTTGATGATGCAGCAGGCGTCGGGCCCCAACAAGGATGACGTCCCGCGCAAGGGAGCGTGGGGTATTGATACTGCCAGTGGTTATCTTTCAGGCCGTGCGGCTTATGCTCAGGTGATGACGGTGCCGTTGCTGATGGTGGCTTGGGCCGTCTTCGTGGCCGTGATCACCTGATTTCCCCGTTTCAGGGGTTGGTTGTCGACCGGACTGCATCCTTCGTCTCCCACCCATCCTGCGGGGGGTGACGCCGGGCCGATCAACCAACGGAAGGCCGTCGACCCGGGCAGGGACGGCGGCCTTCCTTCTTTCTGGTGTGTCACGCGGCCTTTGGCATACCTTGCGCCAGCCGCCACAATTTCTCCGGCGTGGCCGGCATTTCCACCTGCTGGCCATCCAGCGCATCGATGATGGCGTTGATCACCGATGGCATGGCGCCAATCGTGCCAGCTTCGCCGCAGCCCTTCACGCCCAGCGGATTGGTGGGCGAGGGGGTGTTGAGCGTTTCGAAGGCGACCGCCGGCGGCATCACGTCGGCGCGCGGGATACCATAGTCCATCAGGCTGCCGGTGATCAGCTGGCCGGCCTCATCATAAACGATACTCTCCAGCACGGCTTGGCCCAGCCCTTGCGCGATACCGCCGTGGATCTGGCCTTCCACCAGCATCGGATTCACCAGCACGCCGAAATCATCGACCAAGCTGTAGCGTGTCACGGCGATCATGCCGGTATCCGGGTCCAACTCCACCTCGGCGATGTGGCAGCCGTTGGGGAAGGTGGGCGCGGGCTTGGATTCCTTGGTGGTGTACCGGCTGCGGCCATCCAATGCGCCGGGATGGCGGCGGGCGAGTTCGGCCCAGCTCAGCGTGGCATTGCTGCCGCGCGCCTTGAACAGGCCATCGCCGTAATCGACGTCGCTGCCCAGATCGGCGCTGGCCAGCGCGGTGCCGCGCGCAATCATGTCGTCGGCACACACCAGCACGGCGCCGCCGCCGAACGCCATCGATCGCGAACCACCGGTGCCGCCGCCCACTTCCATGCGGGTTGTGTCGCCCTGCACGATGCGGATCTGGTCCATCGGCACGCCGAGTTTCGCCGCAGCGACCTGCGCATAAACCGTTTCATGGCCCTGGCCGTTGGATTGGGTGCCGACCGACATTTCGATGGTGCCATCGGCCGCCACGCGCACATCGGCATGTTCCTCGGTGCCGCCACCGCCGGCGATCTCGACATAATAGGCCATGCCGCGGCCCAGCCGCTTGCCGCGCTTGGCGGCTTCGGCCTTGCGGGCGGGGAAGCCGGCCCAATCGGCCACCTGCTTGGCGCGTTCCAGCACGGCGGGGAAATTGCCGATGTCGAAGGTGAGGCCCAGGCCATTTTCGTGCGGCAGTTCGGCCGGCAGCAGCAGGTTGCGGCTGCGCATCTCGTCAACGCCGATGCCGATTTCACGGGCGGCGGCTTCGATCAGCCGCTCCATGACATAGGCCGATTCCGGGCGGCCGGCGCCGCGATAGGCGTCGACCGGCGTGGTGTTGGTAACAACGCCGTGCACCAGATTGTGGATGGCCGGGATGCGATAGACGCCGCCCATGATGCGGCCGCCAGCCATCGTCTGGATCGCCGGGCCGAACTGCGCCTGATAGGCGCCCAGATCGGACCAGGTTTCCACTTTCAGCGCCAGGATGCGGCCCTGCGCATCGAGCGCGAGCGCAGCTTCGCTTTCCATTGCACGGCCGTGGGTATCGGTCTGGAAGGCGTCGCTGCGCTCACCCGTCCACTTCACAGGCCGGCGCAAGTGGCGGGCGGCGTGCAGGCACAGCGCATATTCGGGGTAGAGGAAGCTCTTCATGCCGAAGCCGCCGCCCACATCGTGGGTAACGACCCGCACCTGTTCCACCGGCACCTGCAGCACCACCTTGGCCAGTTCCCGGCGCATGGAAGCGACGCCCTGGCTGCCGGTGGTGAGCGTGAAACCGTCGGCTTCGTCATATTCGCCCAGCGCGGCGCGCACTTCCATCGAAGTGGGGGCGATGCGGTTCTGCAGAATGTTGAGGCGGGTGACATGCGCGGCGCCGGCAATGGCGGCCTCCACGGCGGCCGCATCGCCCACCTGCCAATCGAACAGGCTGTTCGACTTGGCTTCCGGCCAGATCAGCGATGCATCAGGCGTAAGCGCGGCAGCGATGCTGGCCACGGCGGGCAGTTCTTCATAATCCACGAAAATGGCTTCGGCACCGGCGCGGGCCGCCTCACGGGTTTCGGCGACAACAAAGGCGACACCATCACCCACGAAGCGCACGCGATCATCGGCCAGCAGCACGCGCGGGGTTTTCACCTCACCTGACAGCGGCACCAGGCAGGGGATCGGGCCGTAACTTTCGACATCCTTGTGGATGTAGACGGCGACGACACCCGGCACATCCAGCGCGGCCGACACGTCGATATCCTTGATTTCGGCATGGGCATGGGGGCTGCGAAGGGTAACGCCATACAGCATGCCGGGCCGCGACAGATCATCGGTGAAACGGCCTTGGCCGGTGAGCAGGCGGGCGTCCTCGACGCGGGTAATCGATTGGCCGGTGCCGAACTTCATGGGGCAGACTCCTCAAGGCAGGCCAACAGGCCGGCGTGATAATCGGGGTATAACGGCGAATAGCCAAGCTGCCTTTTCATGCGGCCATTGGCCACCCTGCGGCACTCGGCATAGAAGGCGCGGCCCATGGGCGACAGAGCAGCCTGTTCCAGCGGGATCAGCGGCGAAGGCTCCATCCCCAGCAGCCGTGCGGCGGCCGCCGTGACGGCTTCACCCGGCGCGGGCAGATCATCGGCGATGTTGTAAACGCCGGCCGGGCCACCGTGCATGCTGGCCAGCACGCTGCCTGCAATATCGTCAACATGGATGCGACTGAACACATGGCCCGGCAGATCGATCCGCGCGACCGGCCCGGCGCGCAGCCGATCGAGTGCGGAGCGGCCGGGGCCATAGATGCCGGGCAGGCGGAACACGCGGGATTGCGGGTGCAACGCCTCCCACTGCTCATCGGCCAGGTTGCGCCCGCCGCGACGACCCTGGCGGGGCACGCTTTCATCAACCCAGGCACCGCCGGCATCGCCATAAACACCGGTGGAGGACAGATAGCCGATCCATTTCGCCGGGGCCCTGGCCAGTGCGTCGCCATGCGCGACCAGCACCGGATCGCTGCCGTCACTGGCGGGCGGGACCGAAGACAAGATGTGCGTGGCACTGGCGATGACGCCCGGCAACCCCACACTGTCCAGAGTGAGCACACCCGGGCCGGGGCGCGAGCGCACCGCAGTCAGCGCAAAGCCCGCCGCTTGCGCGGCCTGGGCGATCATACCCGCGCTGTACCCAAGGCCAAGAACCAGCAGATGCATGGCACCTGTCTAGGCCACGACGTGGGCAGGCGCCAGCGCTGCCGGCCTATTTGATGTCCGGTGCGTCCAGATGCTCCGCCTTCCAACGCATGGCGGTGATCACGCGGGTGTGGCCGCTGGGATGATCAAAGAAGATGATCTCTTCCCAAGGGCCGGGTTCGATCTTGCGATATTGCGACAGCTTCATCGCAATACGGGCAAAGCCATCGGGCGCGCGGGCGGCATTGAGGCCGAAAACATCGGCTTCCTGTTCCTGGATGCGGATCATTGTGTTGGTGATCGGCGTGCCCAGCAGGAACAGAAAACTGATCACGATGGTCAGCGCCGGCAGCACGCCGGGATCGGCCATGCCCTCGATCCCCCAGCGCCCGCCAATGCGCGCCAGCAGCCACGGTGTGCCCACTGCCACCACCGCCAGGCTGACCGCGATGAGTAGCGCAACGGTGATGATCAGTTTCCCCATGTGATTGAGCACATAATGGCCCAGCTCATGCGCCATCACCGAACGGATCTCGTGAATGTCCTGCTTCATCAGATTGTCGTTCAGCGCGATGCGGGTGGTGCCGAACAGGCCGGTGACATTGGCGGAAATGCGATCAGATTGGCGGCTGGCGTCGACCAGATAGACATTGTCGGCCGGCACACCATTGGCACGCGCCAGCTTGAGCACCTCGGTCTTCACCGGGCCATCGTGCAGCGGGGTGTAGTCATTGAACAACGGATCAAGATAGACCGGCGCCATCGTGATCGTGACCATCATCACCCCGATGGTCAGGCCGGCGCCGCCCAGCCACCAATTGCGCGGGAAACGGCGAATGGCTGCGTGCACGCCCATCCACAGCAGCGCCGCCAGCAGCGTATCGACCGCAATTAAGATCAGCTGCTCGCCGCCCCATTCGGCAAAGCCTTGATTCGACAGGCCATAAGCATGTTCGCGGAAGAAGTCGGTGTAGAGGACATAGGGCGCGGTGATGATGGTGATCAGCAGCAGATAGGGCACGGCAAACAGGAAAGCGGCCAGCAACGGTCCCGCCTTGCTGCGCGCCCAGCGCGACAGCCGCGCCGCCCAGCCCAGGCGCAAGACGATCAGATTGGCCACCAACGTGACGAGAAATTCGGCGAGGATCAGCCAGTAGCCACCCTCGAAATAGGCATCGGATTTCGCCCGCGCCGCGCCCTTCAGGGTCGCCATGTAGGCCTGTGTGGCCAGTTCCGGATCAAATGCCATGGTGTCTCCTGTTGGCATCTGTATTGTATGAACAATACAGATAGACAAGCTTGTGCCGCGGCCAAACCGCTGACCCGCCGCTTTTGCACAGCTTGCCGCACCCCGCAGCCATGCCACCATCCGCACATGCTCAGCCGCGCCGACGATTTTCCTATCCACCAGACCCCGGAGCCGATCGCGGTTTCAGGGACGGACCGCAATTTCTATGATCGCTATTTCTTCAGCGCGCAGGCGCCGGATGGCGGCGCGGTGGTGGGCGTGGCGATGGGCATCTACCCGCACCTCAACATCATCGATTGCGCGGTTTCGGTGCTGGCGGGCGGCCAGCAGCACAGCCTGTTCGCCAGCCGCATTCTGCATGGCGAGCGCATGGATCTGCGCGTTGGCCCGGTCACGCTGGAGGTGCTGGAGCCGCTGCACAAATTGCGCCTCAGCATTGCGCCCAACGACACCGGCATCGCCGGGGAACTGCTCTTCACCGGCCGCGCCGCGCCGATCCTGGAGCCGCGCTTCATCCGTCGCATCGGCACCCGCACCATGATGGACATGACGCGCATGACGCAGGGCGGCCAGTGGAGCGGGCAGATCAGCGCCGCTGGGGTGGCGCATGATCTCACCGGCTGGCGCGGCACTCGCGATCGCAGCTGGGGTGTGCGCCCGATTGGCGCAGCCGATCCGCAAACCCCGCAGCCGGCAACCCCGCCGCAATT
The DNA here is from genome assembly GCF_945882885.1 of Sandarakinorhabdus limnophila DSM 17366. Taxonomy (GTDB): domain Bacteria; phylum Pseudomonadota; class Alphaproteobacteria; order Sphingomonadales; family Sphingomonadaceae; genus Sandarakinorhabdus; species Sandarakinorhabdus limnophila_A. The sequence continues at coordinate 26,549 of NZ_CAMCWT010000008.1, read as the reverse complement.
CTTCTGGCTGTGGACGCCGACGGCTTTCGATGATTGGCACCTGTTCTTCCATAGTAACGACGACGAACATGGCCGGCCGTGGAACCGCGCCGGCGTGCTGGTGCGCCTGAAAGACGGTGCCGAATTCCCGCTGGAAGACCCGCGCATGGCACTCGCTTTCCGCCCTGGCAGCCGCCATGCTGGTGCCGCTCGGCTGGAAGCGCGGTTGCAGGACGGCCGCCCCGTGACGGTGGATTTCCGCATTGGCGAGAATTTCATGATGCGCGGCATCGGCTATGGCCACCCGGTGCGCGGGCACGGGATGTTCCAGGGGCCTGACGTGGTGGCACACGAGGTGATTGATCTGGCCGGCGTCGATCCGGCCAACCCGATGAACGCGCATGTGCAGGGTTTGAGCGAGGCCAGCCTGTCCATTGGCGGTGTGGCACCGCTGATGGGGCGCGGCCTGTTCGAGCAACTCGCGATTGGCCCGCACGCACCGTCGGGTTTCAAGGACCTGTTCGACCTTGCCGGCTGAGCATCTCGCCCGATTCCTGTCCGAACACTGGGGGGAACCGGTCAGCATCGCCGGCCTCAAGCGCTTCCATGGTGGTTCGGCGCGGCAGACCTATCGCTTTGATGCCATCGGCGCATCGGGCCGGCGCGAGCCACTGGTATTGCGCCGTGACCCGCCATCCAGCCTGATCGAGACGGACCGGCTGGCCGAATATCGCGCCATCCAGTGTTTCGCCGGCAGCGACGTTCCGGTGCCGGAGCCCGTGTTCTGTGATGAGGGCCCGGAAAGCTTTGGCTCCCCCGGCTTCCTGATGCGTGAAGTGCCGGGCGGTGCAGCGGCCGGCCTGCTGGAACCCGAACCTTATGGCGATCATGCCGCTGCCATCGGTCGGCAATTCTTCACCGCACTTGGCCGCATCCACGCCGAGGATCCGGGCAAGGCGGGATTGCCCGCCATGGCCCTAACGGATGCTGCACCGGCGCGGCTGGCGCACTGGAAGGCGGCATTTGACGCCGATGCCTTCCGCCCGGAACCGCTGCTTGATGCCGCCTTCCGCTGGCTGGCAGCCAATCTGCCGCCGCCGCCGGAACGCATCAGCATCGTGCATGGCGATTATCGCTCCGGCAACTTCCTGCATGACGGGGCTGGCAGGCTGCTGGCCGTGCTGGATTGGGAAATGGTCCACCCCGGCGATGCGCACGAGGATCTGGCCTGGGCCTGCGATCCCTTGTGGTCGAACTTCTCCGGCCGGCCCGCTGCCACGCTGCCGTTGGCCGAGGCGATCGCTGCGTGGGAAGCCGCTTCCGGCCTGACGCTGAACCCGGAAAGCTGGCGCTGGTGGCGGCTGTTTGCGCAGGTGCAGGGACTGGTGATCTGGATCAGCGCCGCGCGCGAGATCATCGATGGCCGCAGCCATGATCCGGTGCTGATGTTCGCCGGCACCATTCCCTATCGCTTCCACACGCTCACCCTGGCGCAATCACTGGAGGCGTGCTCATGAGCCTGCCGCTGCCCGCCCTGCTCGCCGCTCTGGCCAACGCCCAGGCCAATGAAGTGGCGCCGGCCCTGCAATTGCTTGGGCAGGCCGACGCGCCCGATGCCAGTTATGCCGGCGGCACCGCGGCGACATCCGCCCTGATCCTGATGATCGCGGCGGCGGAAACGGCGGCCAGGCCGGCCCGCGAAGCTGTTTGCGCCGATGCGGCTCGCCCGCTCGTCGGCGCCGCAGCGACAGGCCGCGATACGCGGGCGACGGCGCTTGGCGCGTTGTTGGCACAAGGTGACAGAAACGCGCTGGCCTTGCTGAAGGCCGAAGCCGCTGCCGAGTGGCAGGTGCTGGCCGGGCTGATGCTGCCGCCGCCTGTTCCCGTGGAGTAACACCAGAAACCGCTTCCCCTTGGCACCCCTTTCGCGCACCATGGGTGCATGCTTGATGTCCGAACCAACCCGCCGCTGGCCGAAGTGCGCCTGACGGATTACCGCGAGCCAGATTGGCTGGTGCCGCAGGTGGAGCTTGATTTCCGGCTGGATAATGTTCGCACCGTGGTGAAGGCCCGGCTGCATGTGCAGCGCAATGGCACCCACAATCGCCCGCTGGTGCTGGATGGCCATGCGCTGGAAACCACCGCCATCCGCATCGATGGCGTGGGCGTGGCGGCCTGGCCCAATGGCGATACACTCACCTTGCCGATCACCGGTGACAGCGTGGTGGTCGAAACCGAAGTCGTCATCTTGCCCTCGCGCAATACGCGGCTGATGGGGCTTTATGCCAGCGAGGGCCGGCTGGTCACGCAGTGCGAGGCGGAAGGCTTCCGTTCCATCACCTGGTTCCCCGATCGGCCGGATGTGTTGTCCCGCTACACAGTGCGGCTGGAGGCAGACAAAGCACAGTTCCCGGTGCTGCTGTCCAACGGTGATCGCGGCGCGGCGCAGGATCTGCCCGGCGGCCGTCACGACATCAGCTGGACCGATCCCTGGCCCAAGCCCGCCTATCTGTTCGCGCTGGTCGCCGGGCAATTGAGCGCGCTTGAAGATGAATTCACCACGGCCAGCGGCCGCCATGTGAAGCTCGCGATCTGGACGGCGGCGGACGATGTATCGCGCTGCGCCCATGCCATGGCGGCGCTGAAAGCCAGCATGGACTGGGATGAGCGTGTGTATGGCCGCGAATATGATCTGGACGAATTCAACATCATGGCGGTGGCTGATTTCAATGCCGGCGCGATGGAGAACAAGGGCCTCAACATCTTCAATTCGAAATATATTCTGGCCGATACCGAAACCGCCACCGATCAGGATTTCGATGCCGTGGCCGGGGTGGTGGCGCATGAATATTTCCACAATTGGACCGGCAATCGCGTCACCTGCCGCGACTGGTTCCAGCTCAGCCTGAAAGAAGGGCTCACGGTTTTCCGTGACCAGCAGTTCAGTGCCGATCAGGGCAGCGCCGCGGTGCGCCGCATCGATGATGTGCGGGCGCTGCGCGCCGTGCAGTTCCCCGAAGATGCCGGGCCCTTGGCGCATCCGATCCGCCCCGATCATTATGTCGAGATCGCCAATTTCTACACTGCCACCATCTACAACAAGGGCGCCGAGGTGATCCGTATGCTGCACACGCTGCTTGGGCCCGAAGGCTTCCGGCGCGGCGCGAACCTGTATTTCGAGCGTCACGATGGCCAGGCCGTCACCTGCGAGGATTTGGTGAAGGCGATGGAAGATGCGGGTGGCGTCGAGCTAGGCCAGTTCCGGCGCTGGTATGAACAAGCCGGCACGCCGCGCGTTACTGTCGATCTGCGCCAGGCGGGTGGCCGTGTGGAGGTGACCCTGCGCCAGTCGCTGGCCGCCACGCCGGGCCAGCCACACAAGATGACCATGCACATGCCGTTCCGCCTGGCGCTGATCGGTCGCGGCAGCGGCAAGCGCATCGGCGAGGAACTGGTGGTGCAGCTGAAGGAGGCTGTCACCCACATCACCTTCGACGCGGTGGCCGAACCAGTGCTCCCCAGCCTCAATCGCGGCTTTTCGGCGCCGGTGGTGGTGGAGGCCGAGACAGCCCGCGCTGATCTCGCCTTCCTGGCCGCCCATGATGATGATCCGTTTGCGCGCTGGGAGGCGTTCCAGCGCCTGGCCCTTTCGGTGCTCTCCACCGATGATGATCCGGCCGAACTGGTGACAGCGGTGCGCGGCACGTTGCAGGACCCCGGCCTTGATGCCGCCTTCAAGGGTGAGGCGGTGCTGCTGCCGACCGAGGCTTTCATCGGCGATGCTGCGGAAACTGTGGAGGTAGAGGCCATCCACCGCCGCCGTGATGCCGCGCGCATGGCCATCGCCCAGGGCCTTGAGGAACAGTGGTGGCAGACCTATGCGCACGCCACGGCAGCGCTCAGCGCTGATCCGGCGGCGCTCACCCCCGAAGCCAAAGGCGCCCGCCGGCTGGCCAATGTCGCGCTGGGCTATCTGGTCACCGCCGGTTCGGACCAAGCCTTTGCGGCCGCCCGCCGCCAGTACGACACGGCCGCGACCATGACCGATCGCATGGGCGCGATGACGGCGCTGGTGAACAGTCCCTCGGTTGAGCGCGAAGCCGTGCTGGCGGATTTCCACCAGCGCTTTGCCAGCAATCCCGACGTGATCGACAAATGGTTCAGCGTGCAGGCGCTGGCCAACCGGCCGGATATGCTGGACAATGTGAAGGCGCTGATCGGCCACCGCGATTTCACCATCGTCAATCCCAACCGCCTGCGCAGCCTGATCGGGGCCTTCGCGGCCAATCAACGCTGGTTCCACAATGCCGATGGCGCCGGCTATCGCCTGCTCGCCGATCAACTGATTGCGGTGGACCGGGTCAACCCGCAGAGCGCCGCTCGGTTGGCCGTGCCGCTTGGCCGCTGGCGCCGGTTCGATGCCGCCCGCAGCGCCCTGATGCGCGGCGAACTGGAACGCATCGCCGGTACCGCCGGTATGTCGAAGGACGTGCTGGAAATGGCGTCACGGGCGCTGGCATGACATACGGAGCTTCGCCGCTCCCGCTGTTCTACCACCCCGATTACGCCCCGCCGCTGCCGTCGGGGCACCGCTTTCCGATGTCGAAATATGCGCTCCTGCTGCCGGCGCTCGCGGCGCGCGGGCAAAGGGTGGCAATGCTCGATCCTGAACTGATGCCGGTGGAATGGCTGCACGCCGTCCACGATCCGGCCTATGTCGATGCCGTGCTGTCAGCCAGCGTGCCGCCCGAAGTGGAACGCCGCATCGGCCTGCCCGTTACCCCCGCCGTTGCCCGACGCACGCGGCTGGTGGCCGGCGGCACGCACGCCGCAGCGCTCCACGCCCTTACCCACGGCTGGGCTGCAAACGGCGCCGGTGGCAGCCATCATGCCGGTCCCGACGGCGGTGCCGGTTATTGCGTCACCAATGATCTCGCCATCGCTGCCAACCGACTGGTGGCCGAAGGTGCCGCGCGCTGCATCCTGATTGTCGATTGCGACGTGCACCAGGGTGATGGCACGGCCCGCATCATGGCCGGGCGCGACGACATCATCACGCTCTCCATCCATGCCGAAAAGAATTTCCCGGTGCGAAAGGCCCGCTCCACCCACGATATCGGCCTGCCCGATGGCACCGGCGACGCCGATTATCTCGCCGCGCTGGAGCCGGCGCTCAGCGCACTGCTTGCCCGGCATCGGCCGCAGCTGGTGTTGCATCAGGCCGGCGTGGACCCGCACCGCGACGACCGGCTCGGAAGGCTGGCACTGACAGATGATGGCCTGGCCGCCCGCGAGGCGCTGGTGGCGCGGCTGGCGGGGCGGGCCGGGGCAGCGCTGGCGGTCACGTTGGGCGGCGGCTATGCCACTGATCCGGCCGATGTTGCCCGCCGCTATGCGCTGGCGCTGACGGCGAGTTGGCAGGCATGGAGCGCCCGCGCGAGGGATGCCGCCGCCTGATCGCGTAAGGCCAATGTGAAGATGGAAGCACCCGCGCCCGGATCAGCTCCTCCCGCCGCCACCCTGGCGACGGTGCTGATGCTGCGCGTGGCGCAAGGCGACAGCGCCGCCTTCACCCAATTGGTGCGCCTGCTCGAACGCCCGGCGCTGGCGCTGGCGTTTCGCACGCTGAACGATCGCGCCGGAGCCGAGGATGTCTGCCAGCAGGCCTTCACCCGGCTGTGGACCCATGGCCCCCGCTTCGATCCGGCGCGCGGTTCGGCCGAGGCCTGGTTCCGCCGCATCCTCGTCAATCTCTGCCTCGATCGCCGCCGCGCCATTCGCCCGGTGCAGCCGCTCGATGCCGCTGCCGAACTGGCCGATCACCGCCCTGATCCTGAAGCCGCTGCCATCCGCGCCGATGGCCATGCAAGGCTGGAACTGGCGATGGCCCGCCTTAATCCGCGCCAGCGCCTGGCGCTCAGCCTGTTTCATGGCGACGGGCTCAGCATGGCCGAAATCGCCGATCACATGGACACCACCGCCAAGGCCGTCGAGGGATTGCTCGGCCGCGCCCGTAATGAATTGCGAACCCTGATGAACGAAAGCTCACGCACGTGACCGCCGCCCAACCCCCCGAAACCGATCTGGATGCGCTGTTTGCCCAGTGGGCCGCGGCCCCGGTCGCAGGTGCGTCGGTTGATGTCGCCGCCATCCTGGCGCTGCCGCAGGAACGCGCTGCGCCCGCCCGTGTCGGCGCTTGGCGTCCGGCCTTGATGGCCGCCAGCCTGGCGCTGGTGGTCGCCGTTGGCGGCTGGATCGGCTTTTCTGATCGTTTTGCGTCCCCCCCAACGCAAATTGCTGTTGTCTCGCCGTCGGCCGAGGCAGCAGTGGGCGAGGCCGAAGCCTTTGCCCTGGTATTCACGCCGACGGCTGCCGAGGAAGACCTGATATGACCCGCAAGACGCTGCTGCTGGCGGCGCTGATTGCCGCCGCCCCCGCTTTTGCCCAATCGGCGCCCCCCGCGCCGCCGGCACCGCCCCAGATGGGCCACCACGCCGGCCAGAAAGGCCCGCATGGTATGGGCATGAACGCCCGCATGTTCCCCTCGATGAGCGAGGCGGGCCGCAAGACCATGCACGACGCCATGATGACTGGCGGCAACCGCCGTGACGACCGCCAGAAGGTGGAAGCCGCGCGCGACAAGATGCTGGCGGCGCTGGAGGCCGAACGGTTCGATGCCGGCGCCGTGAAGCGGGCCATGGACGAGGAACGCGCGCTTTCCGACGCCAGCCGTCAGCAGCGCCAGGTGGCAATGCTCGCCGCCTTCCAGAAGCTCAGCGCCGAAGACCGCAAGGCCTTCGTGACTGACAGTCGTGCCATGAAGGCCCGCATGCAGGGCCGCATGGAAGGCCGGCGCGAAATGCTGCGCAGTCGCATGCAGATGCGCCATATGGGCCAGCCGTCGGCCCCACCGGTACCGCCGACGCCGCCGACCGAAGGCTGATCCAGCCTTCGAACTGCGAAACTCAGGCCCGCCAGCCCGTCTGGCGGGCCACTTCGTTCCAGGTCAGTTCCGCCAGACGCCGCACGATGGGGCCGGTTTTGCCCCCGGTCGTGCTGTTGCCTACCGCCTGCCCATCGATGCGCACCACCGGCAGGATCGGGGCGGTGGTGGAGGTGAGGAAGGCCTCGTCTGCTGCCATCGCTTCGGCCAGCGTGAACGGCCGTTGTTCCACCACCAGTTGCGCCTCCCGCGCCAGCCGGATCAGGCTGTCCCGCGCGATGCCGGGCAGAATCGCCGTGCCGGTGGGGTGGGTGATGATACGGCCGTCTTTCACGATCCAGGCGCTGGTGCTGCTGCCTTCGCGCACGGTATCGCCGCTCACCAGCCAGGCTTCGAACGCGCCAGCCTGCTTGGCCGCCTGCTTGGCGAGCACGTTGGGCAGCAGGCCGGTGGTCTTGATATCAACGCGGCCCCAGCGATTGTCGGGCTGGGTGATGATGGCAATGCCGGTTTCAAGCTGACGCAGACGCTGGGCGAAATCAAAGCGCCGCACGGTCATCACCAGATTGGCTGGCGCTGCGCCCGGAAACGCATGATCGCGCTTCGCCGTGCCGCGGCTGACCTGCATGTAGATGATGCATTCAGCATGGCCGTTGGCTGCGATCAGCCGCCGTGCCTGCAAGGTGAGTGGGCCATCGGCGATGTCCAGCACGATGCCCAGTTCGGCCAGGTTACGGCGCAGGCGGACAAGATGCGGCTGCCAATCAAGGATGTGCCCGTTCATCACCGCGCACACTTCATAGACGGCATCGCCGAACTGGGTGCCGCGATCCTCGATATGCAGGCTGGCGTCGGCCAGCGGCAGGATGCGCCCGTTGACATAGGCCAGTTGCGGCATGGTGTTGCGACCCCGGTGACTTGATGATCGGAAGCGTCTAGCGGCTGACCCTCCTGATTGTCGAGAGAGACACGATGACCATCCAGCTTGTCTGGTTCCGAAACGATCTGCGCCTCGCCGATCACGCCGCCCTGATCGCCGCTGCCGCAGGTGGCCCGGTGGCGGCGGTGTATGTGCTGGATGATGAGACCCCCAATGACTCAGGGCGCGCATGGCGCATGGGCGCGGCGCAGCGCTGGTGGCTGCATCACAGCCTGGTCAGCCTGTCGCGGAACATCACCGAACGTGGCGGCCGCTTGATCCTGCGCCGCGGCCGAGCCGGGCCGATCGTGCAGGCGCTGGCCGCAGAGCTGGACGCCGAGGTGCACACGCTGATCCATCATGAGCCGTGGGCTGCGGTACAAGTGGCAGAAGCGGGCGCGGTAACCGAGCATCTCGGCGTCACGCTGGCACCGCCGGACAGCGTCTTGAGCGGCACTGGCGGGCGCTATCGCATCTTCACGCCGTGGTGGAAAAAGTTGCTCGAACAGATGCCGCCGCCGCGCCCACGGCCGGTGCCCGACCTGCGCTGGGCCGATGCGAGCGCCATCGCCAGCGATGATCTCAGCCAATGGGGCCTGCTGCCGACGACGCCGGATTGGTCGGGCGGGTTCAGCGACTGGCAGCCAGGTGAAGTCGGCGCTGCGGCGCGGCTAGCCGACTTTGCCCGCCGTGCCGCCCGTTACGACGCCGCGCGCAATCTGCCTTCAGTGGAAGGCACCTCGCGCCTGTCCCCGCATCTGGCGCTGGGCGAAGTCTCCCCAAATACCGCCTGGCATGTGATCGCTGATGCGGTGGGCGAGGCCGTGGCCGAGCCCTATTTGCGCGAACTGGGCTGGCGGGATTTTGCCGCCAACATCATCGAGCAATTCCCCGATCACGGCGACGCGCCCAACCGCGAGGCGTTCAACCGTTTTCCGTTTGTGGATGACCCGGCCGGGTTCAAGGCGTGGTGCCACGGCCAGACCGGCTATCCCATTGTTGATGCCGGCATGCGGCAATTGTGGGCCACCGGCTGGATGCACAACCGCGTCCGCATGATCACGGCCAGCTTCCTGGTGAAGCACCAACTGATCGATTGGCGCCGCGGCGAGCGCTGGTTCTGGGATTGCCTGGTCGATGCCGATTACGGGAGCAACGCGCAGGGCTGGCAGTGGGTGATGGGATCGGGCGTCGATTCATCGCCCTTCAACCGCATTTTCGCCCCCATCGGCCAAAGCGCCAAGTTCGACGCTGCCGATTATATCCGCCGCTGGGTGCCGGAACTGGCCAAGCTGCCCGACGACCTGATCCACGCACCGTGGGACGCTGGGGTGGCGCTGATCCGCGCCGGCGTGAAGCTGGGCCGGGATTATCCGGCGCCGATCGTCAATCACGAGGCCGCCCGCGCTCGCGCGTTGCAAGCATTTGCAGTTGCGAGGGGGCGGCCGTGAAAGCGGGTTAAGCCAGATCGAACACCAGCGCTTCGGCACCTTCGTCCGACGACAGCGCCAGTTCGGCGGCATCTTTCACCGCCAGGCCATCGCCCTGCTTCAGCGCGTGGCCGTCCACCACCAGGCTGCCACGCGCCACCTGCACCCAGGCATGGCCGCGCGTGACAGGAGCGCTTAAGCTACCGCCCGGCGCCAGCACGGCACGGGTGATACTGGCGTCGCTGTGGATGGTTACGGCGCTTTCCGGCGCATCTGGCGCGGCCACGACGTCCAGCCGCGTTTCCCCATCCGCCACAGCTGGCAGCGCCTTCTGCTCATAGCCGGGCGCGATGCCTTGCTGGTTGGGCAGCAGCCAGATCTGCAAAAGATGCACTTGGTCGGTTGGACTGGCATTGAATTCGCTGTGGCGGATGCCGGTGCCGGCGCTCATGCGCTGGGCTTCGCCGGGGCGGATCACGGCGCCGCTGCCGATGCTGTCCTTGTGCTCCAGTGCGCCATCCAGGATGTAGGTCACGATCTCCATATTGTCGTGCGCGTGCGTCGGGAAACCGCCGCCGCCGGCAATGCGATCCTCGTTGATCACCCGCAGCGCCCGGAAACCCATGATCTTGGGATCATAATAGTTGCCGAACGAGAAACTGTGCGTCGCCTTCAGCCAGCCATGATCGGCGCGGCCACGGTCTTCGGATTTGCGGTGCAGATAGGTGGGCATGTCATTGTCTCCGGTTGGAGTGGATGCAGCCGATATGGGGGCGGGCGCAAGGCCTGCCAGATGCGGCCCTGTCGCAGCAGCCATATCAAAAGGGAATGACTTCGCCCTGCCAGTCGAGCAGCAGGCCGGAGTGCGCCGGCGTGGCCTGATCGATCACCCGCAGCAGATGGCAGGCTGACTCTTCCGGCGTGAACAGCGTCTTCACGCCCTTCTGGAAGGGTTTGGACAGGCCGGAATCCACCGTACCGGGATGCAGGGCGAGCAAAATCTGCTCCGGGCTGCGCCGCGCTTGCTCGATGGCCATGGTGTGGATCAACTGGTTGAGCGCTGCCTTCGACGCACGATAGCTGTGCCAGCCGCCCAAGCGATTGTCGCTGATCGAGCCGACCCGGGCGGAGAGCGCGGCCAGCACCGTCTTGCGGCCCTTGGGCATCAGCGGCAGTACCGCGCGGGCAACCAGCGCCGGGCCAATGGTGTTGATGGCAAAGGCGGTGGAGAGCGCCTCGGCAGAAAGCTGGTTGTTGGCCTTTTCGGGTGCAAGTCCCGCCCCGTGCAGGACGCCGGTGGCGATGAACACCAGATCGGGCGCGACGGTGAGGGCAGCGGCGGCGCGCTCGATGCTGGCGGGATCGGTGAGGTCAACGCCGCTGCTGCGGCTCCAGCGCGTGACGCTGGCCACGGCTGGATCGGCATCAAGCAAGGCCGCAAAGGCGCCACCGATGCCACCGGTCGCGCCGACGATCAGCGCAGTGAGGCCTGGTTGGAAACTGGGGAGAAGGGTCACGCCCACCGCTTAGCGCGGCAGCAGTGCGGGGTCAGAGGTCGCGTGGTCGCAGGCGCGATTGCTGCGGGCCGATCAGTCCTTTTCCATCGCGCACTGCAGCGGGTGCTGGTGCTGACGGGCGAAATCGATGACCTGGTTCACCTTGGTCTCTGCCACTTCATAGGTGAAGATGCCGCACACGCCCACGCCGCGCTGGTGCACGTGCAGCATCACCCGCGTCGCATCCTCGATGCTCATCTTGAAAAAGCGCTGCAGGGTGAGGACGACGAATTCCATCGGGGTGTAATCGTCGTTCAGCATCAGCACCTTGTACAGTGCTGGCTTAGCCGTTTTGGCGAGCGGCTTGGTGGCCAGGCCCACGCCGGTGCGGCCGCCGCCGCCACTGCCAGCGTCGCGCTCTTCATCGGTCATGCGCGGATCAAGGCCTGCCAGCATCAAGGAAATTCCGGAGGGTAAAGGGGAGCAATCCACCCCTATGTAGCAAAAAATATTCGCGAAAAAAGGGGCGCTGCCGTCACAGCCGGCCCAAGCGAAAGGGACGAGCAACCATGCCGGCCGCTCGCCCCTTGCTGTTACAGGCCGCCCGTCAGACAGGCGTCGCGCTTGCGTGCCAGAACTTACTTGGCAGTCCAGGCCGACTTCAGCTTGTCGGTGGCGACTGCCATCTGGTTCTGCATCGGCTCCATCACTTCGCCGGCCAGCTTGACCATCATTTCGGTCATCTTGCTGTACTGGGCGACGGCTTCGTCGAACTGGGTCTTGGCGAAATCGCTCTGCAGCTGCATCAGATCGTTCGGGGTCTTGGCCGAGGCCAGGGTCTTCACCATGGCCGACGTGTCTTCGAACGACTTCTTCGACGCTTCGGTCAGGTGGGTCATCAGCTGCTCGACGCCGGTGGTGGCAGCCTTGGCCGAAACCATCAGCGCATCGACGTTGGCGCGGGTCATTTCGCCCATCTCGTCCATGCTCTTCATGCTGGCTTCCACGGCTTCCTTCGACTTGGCGGTCACCTGCTCCATGGCAGCCTTGCCGTTGCTGAGCGCAGCTTCGGCCTGGGTACTGAGCTGGGTGACGGCAGAGCGAACAGTGTCCTGGGTGGATTCAAAGGCAGTGGCCATAATCGGTTCCTTTCGTGCGGAATCAGAAGAGAGGGAAGTGGAGGTAATCGGAGGGACAGCCGCGACGGGCGCCACATCGGCAGGTTCGGGCGTGAACGGCACCCTGGCGGTGGCAGGTGCCACCACAGGTTCCGGTGTCGCGGCAGTTTCAACCACCACTTCAGCCACGGCAGGTTCCGGCGCAGAATCGATGGTCAGGGCTACAGCCTTTGGTGCAGGCGCCGCCGCCGCCGGCGCGTTTGCCTTCACCGGCGCACGCTTGGCGGCAGGTTTGGACTTGGGCGCTGAGGTCTTGGCGTTCATCTGTGTCTCCGGCTTGCTGCAATGCACCATATGCAGATGCCGCCCCGGATTCAAGAGGCCGTATGTTGCAGCGCAGCAAATTTCCGCCGGTGATGATCAGCTCCAGCGCAAACCCCTGTTATCAATGGAAAGAGTCTTGCCACCCCGCGCGGCCGTGGCCACCAGCATCGCCGCCACGGCGCTGCGGTTGTCGCTGGCCGGGGCGCCGGCAAACACGGCGGCCACCGAATCAGGCCAGGCACAGCTCTGCGGCACCTCCACCCCATCATGTGTGACCACCAGCGCCCGCATCCGGTTCAGATCCGCCACCAGCATGGCACAGCCGGCCACCAGCGGGGCCATGCCATCGATGGCATCGCTGGAAAATTGCCAATTAACGCTGGTGCCATCCAGCCCGGCCATCACCAGCTTGCCCAGTGGAGCGCCCGCCATGGCGTTTTCGCCGGCACCCAGCGCGAGGCGCACCAGCCGGAGCCGCCCGGTCAACCGCTGTGCGCCCGACATGATCAACTCGTTGATCTCGGCATCGGGCGTCTCATCGTCCAGCAACTCACTCGCTGTCATCACGCTGGCGATCGGCGTTGCCAGATCATGGCACAGCCAGCGCACCACCCAATGGCTCAACTCGCTCATCGCACCACCCCCGGTTCGGCGGAAGGATCCTGGACCCCGCCATCGTCTCGCATCATCAGGCCCAGCGCGATCAGGCGGCCATCGCCATCCTGCGCCAGCTCGAAGTCCAGCCGCTGCCCCGGCTGCAATTGCACCAGCCCTGCAGCATTCACCGCGGACACATGCACGAACACATCACGCGGCCCCAGATCAGGTGTGATGAAGCCATAGCCCTTCTTGCCATCAAACCACTTCACTTCGCCACTGGCCATCACGCCACCTCGATGGCGATGGGCTGGAATGTAGCCGGACCGGGACCAGTGGCATGCGGCACCCACGCGGTGACCTCGCCGCCAGCGATGATCAGCCAGATCTGGCCATTCTCCGTCGCGCGGGCGGCATCGCGGGTCGACGGCGCGGTGCGGCCGTTGGGGTGGCTGTGCCAATGGCCTATCACCTGGCGGCCCTGGCCCCGCGCCGCGCGGTGCGTGGCGAGCAGCGTGGCCGGATCAATCTCGAAACTGCGCGCCGGATCGGCTGCAACATTGCGGGCGGGCACAAGGCTTTCCACCTGGCCAGCCCCATCCCTGTTCTGCCCGAGCAGCAGCCCGCACACTTCCGCTTGCGGGGAGGCGGCTGCTGCTTCCAGCAAAATCTGCCGATCCCCGCTTGATATCTGCAACTTCATGCCAACATCGCTAGGCTATGGGGGCTGAAAAGTCGATATTGATCACCTTGCCGGCCACGGCGGCCGGCCAGCGCCTGGACAAGGCGCTGGCCGAAGCCGTGCCGCTGTACAGCCGTGAGCGCCTGAAGAACCTGGTGCAGGGCGGGCGCCTGTCCGGCCTGGCTGGAGTGATCTGGGATCCGGCCACCAAGATGAAGGGCGGCGAGGCGCTTACGCTGGACGTGCCCGAAGCCCGCCCATCGGATACGGTCGCCCAGGATATCCCGCTCACCATCGTTCATGAAGATGATCATCTGCTGGTGGTCGACAAGCCGGCCGGGCTGGTCGTGCATCCCGCCGCCGGCAATTATGATGGCACCATGGTCAACGCTCTGCTGCACCATTGCGCCGGGCGGCTTTCGGGCATCGGCGGGGTGGCGCGGCCGGGCATCGTCCACCGTATCGACAAGGATACATCGGGGCTGCTGGTCGTCGCCAAGACGGACAAGGCCCACGAAGGCCTCGCCGCGCAATTCGCCCGCCACGATGTCGATCGCCGCTACACCGCCGTCGTTGCTGGCGTGCCGGTGCCGCCCGCCGGCCGCATCGAAGGCGCGCTGGCGCGCAGCACGGCCAACCGCCAAAAGATGGCGATCGTGAAGGATGGCCGCGGCAAGCATGCCATCACCCATTTCCGCACCGTGGCGGCCTTTGACGGCGCAGCGCAAGTGGAATGCCGGCTGGAAACGGGCCGCACCCACCAGATCCGCGTTCACATGGCGTCCATCGGCCATGCCCTATTGGGTGATGCCGTGTACGGACGCACCCCTGGCAAGCTGGCTCCTCTGCTGAAGGATATGGCCTTTGAGCGGCAAGCCCTGCACGCCGCGACACTGGGGTTTGTGCATCCCGTGACCCAAGAAAAGCTTTGTTTCGAAAGCCCCCTGCCAGCCGATATGGTGGCGTTGATCGGTCGCCTTGATGGGACCGGACTGGAGTGACACGATGAGTTCAAATCTTCCCGCCGTGAAGCAGACCAGCATTCCTTCCCTGGGCTCGGAAGCCGGGCTGAACCGCTATCTGGCCGAAATCCGCAAGTTCCCGCTGCTGGCGCCGGAACAGGAATATATGCTGGCCAAGCGCTGGGCCGAGCATCAGGACCCCGCGGCCGCCACCAAGCTGGTGACCAGCCACCTGCGGCTCGTGGCGCGCATCGCCATGGGCTATCGCGGCTATGGTCTGCCGGTGAACGAGCTGATTGCCGAAGGCAATATCGGCCTGATGCAGGGCGTGCGCAAATTCGATGCCGAAAAAGGCTTCCGCCTCGCCACCTATGCCATGTGGTGGATCAAGGCGGCGATCCAGGAATATATCCTGCGCAGCTGGAGCCTGGTGAAGATCGGCACGACGGCGGCCCAGAAGAAGCTGTTCTTCAACCTGCGCCGCCTGAAGGGCAAGATCGGCGCGGTGGAGGATGGCGATCTGCGCCCCGAACAGGTCGAACATATCGCCACCACGCTGGGCGTGAATGAAGACGAAGTCGTCTCGATGAACCGGAGGATGGGGCATGGCGGTGACGCCAGCCTCAACACGCCGCTGCGCGAGGAAGGCGAAGGCCAGTGGCAGGATTGGCTGGCCGATGATGGCCCGCTGGCCGATGAACTGCTGGCCGACAGCGAAGAGCGTGACCAGCGCCACACGTTGCTGGTGACCGCGATGGCGAGCCTGAACGAGCGCGAGCGCGACATTCTCACCCAGCGCCGCCTGATCGACGAGCCGGAAACGCTGGAGGAGTTGAGCCAGCGGTACAGCATCAGCCGCGAGCGCGTGCGCCAGATCGAGGTGCGCGCCTTTGAAAAGCTCGCCAAGGCGATGCAGGAAGCCGCGGCCGAACAGCGCTTGCTGCCGGAACAAGTCTGAGCGCCTGTTTGGCCGTGCGGCGGGCCGGCCTAGCGGCGCTTTTCCGCCACCCCAGCGTCGTATCCTTGCCTCGATGCGCAGACATCGCGGCTGCGGCTGCTCCTTGTGGTGACGAAAAATCGCTCGCTATCCCAACCCTTCGTACGCCCAAACAAGCGCTAACACATTGACGACCGCGCCCGACTGGCGGCAGATGCAGCCATGATCGGGCGCGCCATCGGATTTCTTGTCAGCTGGTTCTTCCGGGTGCTCGGCGCTGTTTTCGTGCTCAGCCTGATCTGGGTGATTGCTTATCGCTTCCTGCCGCCGCCGATGACCTGGCTGATGGCGCGCGATTCCGTGGATGGCCGGAAGGTGCAATATACGTGGGTGCCCCTCACCGCCATGTCACGCAGCCTGCCGCGCGCCGTGATCGGGGCGGAAGATGCCAACTTCTGCTATCACCACGGCATTGATTTCGAAGCCGTAAAGGCGGCGGCGCAGGCCAATTACCAGGGCCGCAAGCTGCGCGGCGGTTCCACCATCAGCCAGCAGACCGCTAAGAACGCCTTTCTGTGGCCGGGCCGATCCTATGTGCGGAAGGGCCTGGAAGCGTATTTCACCGGCCTCATCGAGATTTTCTGGGGCAAGCCGCGCATCATGGAAGTCTATCTCAACATCGTCGAGATGGGCCCGGGCATCTACGGGATGCCGGCGGCCTCGAAACATTATTTCGGCACCACCGTCGATCGCCTGAGCCCCAAGCAGGCGGCTCGGCTGACCGCCATCCTGCCGCAGCCGATCAAGCGCAGCGTGGCCAAGCCATCAAAGTCCGTGCGCCGCTACGCCCGCCGTATCGAACGGCGGGTGAAGGTGGTGCGCGACGAGGGGATTGATACCTGCCTGTGGAAGTGACGGGCGGCGTCAGTCCGGCACCACCAGATATTTCTGCCCCGTCGCCCGGCGATACCAGCCGGCCACGGCTTCGGGTTCCAGCATCCCGGCCAGACTGACCTTGTGGCTGTAATGGCTGGCAAAGGTCGTGGTCAGCTCATCGGCAACGCGTTGCTTCAGGCGGGCATAAGTGCCGGGGCCGAAGGTGCGCATGCGCGGGAACAGCAGCCAGCCGCCGACCGCCCATGCCATGCCGAACCCGCGCCCGAACGTCGTCGGCGCCATGTCGAGCCCGCCATAGATATAGACCTGCTTCAGCACTTCCGAGCCATAGCGGCTGTAGCCACCGGCGCGCGCGTTGATCGCCGCTTCCATAGCGGTCAGGATCTGCCCGGCCAGTTGCCCGCCGCCGATGGCATCAAAGGCCAGCGTCGCGCCGGTTTCGGTGCAGGCCGCCACCAGTTGCGCCATGAAATCTGGCGCGGTGGAATCGATCACATGGGTGGCACCGATGCCCTTCAGGATCGCCACCTGTTCCGCTGAGCGCACAATGTTGACCAGCGGAACGCCATCGGCCTTGCAGATCTTTACCAGCATCTGCCCGAGGTTGGACGCAGCGGCGGTGTGGATGATGGCACTGTGGCCTTCAGCGCGCATCGTCTCGACAAAACCCAGCGCTGTCAGCGGGTTGACGAAGCAGGACGCGCCCTGTTCAGCCGTCGCGCCTTCGGGTAGCAGCAATGCTTCCTCGGCCTTCACCACGCGATAATCCGCGTACGTCGCGCCGCCGATGATGGCGACCTTGCGGTCCAGCAGATGCTCTGCGCCGGCGCCAGCAGCGACCACGGTGCCGGCGCCTTCATTGCCGCACGGCATCGCCTGGTCAGCGCGCGCCGCCATTGCCCGCATCAACGCTGGCGGCACGGTGGCACGAATGGCGTCGGGCTCGCCGCGCGCCGTCGTCATGCCAGCCGCGCCGGTAAGCAGGCCGATGTCCGACGGATTGATCGGCGCGGCTTCGATGCGGATCTTGATCTCGCCAGCCCCAGCCTCCGGCTCCGGCACGTCGGCCAGCGCGAGGATGAGTTCACCGGCGGAGGTGATGGTCGATTGGATCTGGCGCATGGGACTTTGGTCCTTCGGTTGAAATCAGAAATCCGGCAACTTGAAGCCCGGTGGCAGCTGCATGCCGGCGGTCAGCTTGCCCATCTCGGCGCTGCCGGCCTGATCGGCCTTGGTCTTGGCGTCGTTGAAGGCCGCGACGATCAGGTCTTCCAACATTTCCTTGCTGTCAGCAGTCAGCAGCGACGGGTCGATGGTCAGGCCGCGCACGGCGCCGCGGGCGGTGGCGCGCACTGTCACCAGGCCCCCACCAGATGCGCCTTCAACCTCGATATTGTCGAGCTCGGCCTGGGCACGGGCCATCTGCTCCTGCACGTTGCGGGCGGCGTTCATCAGTTCTTCAAGGCTGGGCATGGTTCTTCTCAGGCCGTTTGTTTGAGGGGGGAAAGTTCGGCGTCGGGAAAGGCAGCCATCAACGCGGCCACGGTGGGATCGGCGCGCATCTGGGCTTCCAGCGCGGCCAGGCGGGCAAGCTCGGTTTCGCGCAATGTGGGTCGGCCGCCTTCGGTCTGCCATTCAATCTGCCATTTCTGGCCGGTCCATTCCTCCAGGCTGCGCGCGATCGCCAGCGGCACGTCCTTGGGCAGGCCGGCAGCGGCGAGCGCCAGCCGGGGCGGGGCCCAGCTTACCAGCCGCACATCGTCGGTCAGGTAATGCGCCAGCCGCGCCTCGCTCTGGCGGCGGAACAGCGCCACCATCGCTTCGAAACTGTCTGGCATTTCGCCAGCCGGCGGCGCGCTGACGGGCGGTGCTGCGGGCAGTGCAGCGGCGGGTGCACCCGATGGGGCAGGGGCTGGAGCAGATGGGGCGGTGATCGTCGCGCCCTGCTGCTGCAACTGTTTCACCAGCGCGCCGGGATCGGGCAGATCGGCGGCATGGCACAGCCGCAGCAGCGCCATTTCGGCGGCCTGCAGCGGCATTGGCGCCGCCTGCACCTCCTCCAGGCCCTTGAGCAGCATCTGCCACAGCATCGACAATCGCGGGAAGGTGAGCGCCTGCGCCCAGCCATCCAGCGCCGCCTGCTCTTCCGCCGAGAGCAGCGGATCCCGGCGCGGGGCGAGGCGCTGGCGGGTGATGCCGTGGACCAGGCCCAGCAGCTCGCGCATCAGCTGCGCCGGGTCTTGCCCCAGATCATATTGGTGGGCGACGGCGGCCATCACCTCGCCCACCCGACCTTCCAGCACATGGCCGAACAGGGCGCGCACGGCGCCGCGATCGGCCAGGCCCAGCATGTCGCGAACGGCATCTGCCGTGATCGTCTCGCCGCTGTGGGCGATGGCCTGATCAAGGATCGACAGCCCGTCGCGCACGCTGCCCTCGGCGGCGCGGGCCACCAGCGCCAGCGCGTCGGTTTCAAACTGCACATGCTCCTGCTCCAGGATGCGGGCGAAATGGTCGGCCAACATCTCGGCCGGCACGCGCTTAAGATCGAACCGCTGGCAACGCGACAGGATCGTGGCCGGCACCTTGTTCACTTCGGTGGTGGCCATGATGAACTTCACGCCCGGCGGCGGTTCTTCCAGCGTTTTCAACAGCGCGTTGAACGCCGCCTTCGACAGCATGTGGACTTCGTCGATAATGTGGATCTTGTAACGGGCCGATACGGCGGCATAGCGCACGCCCTCGATGATCTCGCGCACATCATCGACGCCGGTGTTGGACGCGGCGTCCATTTCCACAACGTCCATATGGCGGCCGGCCGCGATGGCTGTGCAGGGCTCGCACACCCCGCACGGGTTGATCGTCGGGCCGCCCTGGCCATCGGCGCCGATGCAGTTCAGCGCTTTCGAAATGATGCGCGCCGTGCTGGTCTTGCCCACCCCGCGCACGCCGGTCAGCAGCCAGGCCTGCGCCAGCCGGCCGCGCGCGATGGCGTTGCCCAGCGTCTGCACCATCGCCGCTTGCCCGAGCAGCGAATCAAAGGTCGCCGGGCGATATTTGCGTGCCAGCACACGGTAAGCGGGTGCGGGCACTGCGGCCGGCAGTTCAAGGCCCGGAAAGGCGATATCGGATTCGTCTGACATGTTGTCCTGTTCTAGCCGGGCCGGGCTGGCGCGTCACGCAGGCTTTGAAGCTGGGCTTGCACTTCGGCGTCACAGCCGCCATATGCGCCGTGGGAGCCGGGCGGACAGGCCGCTCGCCAACCCGGTCAGGTCCGGAAGGAAGCAGCCGCAACGATTCCGGTCTGGGTCGTTCCCGGCTCCCACCCCATCAGCGCACAGGAACGAGAATCGGCGTTTGCGCCGTGTTCGGTCCGGCCTGGCGCGGCGGCGCGACCAGCGCTTCGGCGGCGATCTTGGCTTTCTCTTCGGC
Source organism: Sandarakinorhabdus limnophila DSM 17366 (assembly GCF_945882885.1). GTDB lineage: Bacteria > Pseudomonadota > Alphaproteobacteria > Sphingomonadales > Sphingomonadaceae > Sandarakinorhabdus > Sandarakinorhabdus limnophila_A. The sequence goes on along the minus strand of NZ_CAMCWT010000008.1, from coordinate 6,833 downwards.
GGTGAGGGGCGGCAGCCCCGGCAGATCATAAGCCGTCATCATCTGGCCAGAACAGCTATAGCCGGCGCCGCCCTTCAGTTCGCCCGGCTTGAACGCTGCTTGCAGCGCCGGCTGGCTGGCCAACGCGGCTTTCGCCTCATCTGGGTGCCAGCTCCACGGCATGCCGAAATAGAAGGGGCCGCCATCGGCGCGTTTGGCAGCGATATAGGGCGTGATGTCACCGAAATAGACCACTTCGCCGGCATTCACGCGCAAGGTGACACTGTTGTAGCAGAAGCTGTTCATCACCATGCCGCCCGGGCCGGGCGCGGCGCCGTAGAGCACGTAATCGCCGGCCGAAACCAGCATCAGGCGATATTCCAGCGTCGCCTTGCGATCCTTGGAACTGGCCTGGATCCAGTAGGTGTTGGTGTCGCCGTTCTTCTTGGCATCCTTGGGCCGGGCGATCATGTCGTGCCGGGCTGGATCATAACGGGCAAAGGCAATGCTGCCGGATTTACCCGCGCTCCAGCCATCGGGGCGGCGGAAGGCGACCAGCAGCGCGCCCTGGTGCGGCGCCATGGTAACCGGCAACTCCAGCGGCGTCGGCTTGGTGACAGACAATTGCGCGGCGGCCGGTGTGGCGAGAAGCGCGGCGAGGATGAAGGGCGAAAGGCGCATCGGGCGGGGCCTCGTGTTCAGGGCTTGGGCGGCGGCGCGGCAGCGAGCGCAGGCGTCACGGCGAAATGATTGTTCCAGCGCGTTACCGATTTGCCTTCGGGATTTTCCGACCCCAGCATGCGGTTGAATCAGGCTTCCCGTTCGGGATCAGGCATGGTGAGGAACAATTTTTCCTGCGCATCAGTTACTTCCACCATGCGCCAGCCGCGATACATCAGGCATGAACGGCGATTGGCGCGGCGGGTTTCGCCATCGGCAATGGCGCCCGCGATCAACCCGCCCAACAGGCCACCGGCAGCGGCAGCAGCGGGCGAGATGATGGCCGGATTATACACCACCACCGGCGATCCACCTGGCGTGCGGCTGCCGCGGGCGATCAGGCGGCATTCCTGCCAATCCTTGTCATAATCGGCGCGGGTGGCGCCGGGCTTGTTGTAATAGCGGCTGTGCTTCAGATCGCGGGCGCTGTCCTTGGCGATCTCTTCCGGGGTGTCAGCGCTGGCCGGGACCGGGGTATCGGTGGTGGCGGGCGGGGCAACAGCAGGCGGGGCAGGATCTGCCGCCTGCAACAGCAGCGCGACAAGCAAGGCAGGCATCAATCAGCTCCCCAGTTTGTTCTTCGGAGCAATTTTGCCAGCCTTACCGGCTGTTGTCGACCACACTGCGCGGCATCCGTACGTCCAAACTGTGGATATCCGCCGTCAATTTCACCTGGCAGGCGAGCCGGCTCTGGCGGTTGGCGCCAGCGGCGAAATCCAGCATGTCTTCCTCTTCTTCGATGGGCGCCGGCAGTTTTTCGACATCGCCGCCGACGAGATAGACATGGCAGGTGGAACAGGCCATCGCGCCTTCGCAGGTGCCTTCCAGCGGCATGCCATGCGCCTGCGCCACATCAAGCAGGCGATCGCCGGGTTTGCTTTCGGCGATGGCTTCCTGTGAGCCATCTGCGGAGATGAAGCGGATGCGGGCCATGCGCTTATAGTGGCGCGATCAGGCCAATTCTTCAAGCTGGCGCTGCACTGCAGCATTTATCAGGATGGCTGCGGTATCAATATCTGTGGCGGTCGTGAAACGGCCAAAGCCCAGCCGCAGCGATGCCTTGGCGGTGGGTTCGGGCAGGCCCAGCGCGGTGAGCACATGGCTGGCCCGCCCGGTGACGGCCGCGCAGGCCGAACCCGAACTAATGGCCAGGCCGGGGAGTTGCTGGATCAACGGCATCACCAGGCCCGGGAATGACAGATTGAGATTGCCCGGCCAGCGCCGATCAAGGTCGCCATTGATGCGATGCAGCACGCTCAGGCCCGCCAGCAAGCGCTCGCGCAGCTGCAGGGCATGTGCAAGATCGGCGGCCATCCGCTCACCGGCGATACGCGCCGCTTCGCCCAATCCGGCGATCAGCGCGGTGGGCAATGTGCCCGAACGGCCATCCTCCTGCCCGCCGCCGTGCAGCAGCGGCGTGATGACGGTGAATGGCCGGCGATAAAGCGCGCCGACACCCTTGGGGCCGTAGATCTTGTGCGCGGTGACACTCATCAGATCGATGCCCATGACGTCGACATCCAGTGGCAGCTTGCCGAAGCCCTGCGCTGCATCGACATGGAACACCGCACCAAACGCGTGGGCCCGTCGGCCGATGCCGGCCAGATCCTGCACCACCCCGATCTCGTTGTTCACAGCCATCACCGAAACCAGCGCCACATCCTCGCCCAGCGCGCGCTCAAGGTCGCCCAGATCAACCAGGCCGTGTTCGCGCACAGGCACGATGGTCAGCTGCGCCCCGATGCCGGCCAGATACTGCGCCGTTTCCAGCACGGACGAATGCTCGGTAGCCAGCGTCACGATCCGCCGCCGCGTCTGGCCGGGGGCGGTGAGCAGGCCCTTCAGCGCCCAGTTGTTGCTTTCGGTGGCGCCGCTGGTGAAGGCGATGCTTTCCGCCGGCGCGTTGATCAACTGGGCGACCTGATCGCGCGCCCGTTCCACTGCGGCCTTGGCCTTGTATCCCCACGTGTGCGCGCTGTGTGGATTGCCGAAGCCGTCCACACCCCATGGCTGCATCGCTGCTGCCACGGCAGGATCAAGCGGCGTCGTCGCGCCATAATCAAGGTAAATCTGCATGCTCATGCCGCACCCTTTCGGCCCAACCGCGTTGCCATGGCAAGCCAGGCGGCGGCGAATGCGTCAATCTCGGCATCCGTGGTGGCCGGTGACAGGCTGACGCGAATAGCCTCCCCCGCCGCTGGCCCAAGCCCCATCGCGGTGAGTACATGGCTGGACTTCACCTTGCCCGACGAGCAGGCCGCGCCGGCGGAGACCATGAATCCCTCCAGATCCAGCATCATCACCTGCGTTGATGCGGCCACGCCGGGCAGGCCGATGCTGCTGATGTTGGGCAGGCGCGGCGCGGCTTCGCCATGGATGATCGCGCCGCCGGCTTTCAACCGTGTTTCCAGCGCGATGCGGCGGGCGGCAACCGCGTTCCAGTCGTGCGCTTGTGCCACGGCCGCGGCAAAGCCGGCGATGCCGGGCAGATTGGGTGTGCCGCCGCGATGGCCACGCTCCTGCCCGCCGCCGCGCTGGATGGCGATCAGGCTTTCGGGATCACGCACGATCAGCGCGCCAACGCCGGGCGGCCCGCCCAGCTTGTGCGCTGAAAGTGCGGTAAAATCAGCTTCCGGCAGCGCCATCTTGCCCGCCGCTTGCACCGCATCCACCAGCAGCAGGCAGCCCGCGTCCCGCACCAGCGCCGCCACCTCGGCCAGCGACTGGATCACGCCCGTCTCGTTGTTCGCCGCCTGCACCGCCACGAGCGCCGGGCCTTCGGACAGCGCTGCACGCAAGGCGGCAAGGTCGATCTTGCCGTCGCCATCCACCGGCAGCAGCACCACATCATCGCGCGCCTGCAACACCGCGCTGTGCTCGGTCGCGCCCACCAGCAAGCGCGGGCGCGTCGGCCCCGCCAGCCGCGCGCCATTCGATGCCAAAGCAATCGCCTCGGTGCCGCCGCTGGTGAACACCACATGCTCCGGTGCCACCCCGGCAAAGCGCGCCACGGTATCGCGCGCGCCTTCCAGCAACGCATTGGCCGCACGGCCGCCGCCATGCACGCTCGACGGGTTCCCGGTCAGGCCCAGCGCTTCTACCAGCGCCGCACGCGCAGCATCGCTCGCCGGCGTGGTGGCGGCATGATCAAGATAGATTCGGCTTTTCATTGCAACAGGGCCTCTGCAGCCCATATAGGGCGCAACAGCCGCCTTGCACCAGAATTGGGATCAGCATGCCCGAAGTCATTCTTACCGGCCCCGAAGGCCGTCTCGAAGGCCGTTACCAGCCTGGTGCCGGCCCGCGTGCGCCGGTCGCCATCCTGCTGCAGCCGCACCCGGCGCAGGGCACGATGAACCATCCGATCGTGCTGGCGCTCTATCAAAGCTTCGTGCGCCGCGGCTTTGCGACGCTGCGCTTCAATTTCCGCGGTGTCGGCCGCAGCCAGGGCACATTCGATAACGGCATCGGCGAATTATCCGACGCCGCCTCGGCGCTCGATTGGCTGCAGCAGTTCAACCCGGAAGCCCACACCACCTGGGTGGGTGGCTTCTCCTTCGGCGCCTGGATCGGCATGCAGCTGCTGATGCGCCGGCCAGAGATCAAGGGCTTCATCTCGATCGCGCCGCCGGCCAACATGTATGATTTCACCTTCCTGGCGCCGTGCCCGTCGAGCGGGATCATCGTGGACGGCGAAAACGACGAAGTGGTGCCGCCATCTGCCGTGCTCAAGCTGGTGGACAAGCTGAAGACGCAGCGCCACATCACCATCCATCACAGCACCATCCCCGGCGCCAACCATTTCTTCCAGAATGAAATGGACCTGCTGATGGGTGAGGTGGACGGTTATCTGGACATGCGGCTGGCCAACGGCGGGCGTTAAGCCACCCGCCCGCCAGTCATCGCCACTGGCACTCCGGTCGTCTCCGGCCAGCTGAGCGGCTTGCCGTCAAGCACGCGTACGGCCAGCCACGCAAAGGCTTCGGCCTCCAGCGCGTCGCCGTTCCAGCCGACGGCTTCCACTGCATCGCAGGGCACGGCGCAGCGCTGGGCAAGTTCGGCCATCAAGACATGGTTCAAGCGTCCGCCGCCCGTCACCAGCAAGCGGCCGATCGGCGGGACATGGGTGAGGGCAAGGCGCACCGTCTCGGCCGTGAACGCCGTCAGCGTTGCCGCGCCGTCGGCGGGGGAGAGGCCGCGCAGCGCGCCGATATCCCACGCGTTACGGTCCAGCGATTTGGGCGGGGGTGCATCGAACCAGGGATTGTCGGCGAGCGTCATCAGCACATTGTCGTGACACATGCCGCTGGCCGCGACCTTGCCATCCTCGTCAAAGCCGCGCCCGGTGTGGGCGCGCACCCAATCATCGATCAGCGCGTTGCCCGGCCCGGTGTCGAAACTGCCCCAACTGCCGTCCGCTGCAAACCAGGTGAGATTGCCAACCCCGCCGAGGTTGAGCACACCCAGTGGCCGGCCCAACTCTTCCGATCGCGCCCGGTGATAACCCGGCGCCAGCGGCGCCCCCTGGCCGCCGGCCGCCACATCGGCGCTGCGGAAATCAAAGGCGACCGGAATGCGCGTCGCGGCCTTCAGCGTCGCCCCGCAGCCGATTTGCCAGGTCCACTTGCGGTCGGGCCTGTGCGCGATCGTTTGGCCGTGAAAGCCGATCACCGTCACATCATCACGCCGCGTGTGGGTGGCGGCGAGCAGGCGGTGCACGGCCATGGCGTGCAGGCCGGTTGATTCCTGTTCCACCGCGTCGATCAACGCATCGCGGGCCGGGGCGTGCATCTCCAGCGCGCGGGCCATGGCGGCGCGCAGGCGCGGGCGGAAATCCGGTTCATAGGGGAAAAACATGAAGGCGATCGGGTTCACCACGCCTTCGCCATCGGTTTCCACCAGCGCGGCATCGATGCCGTCCATCGAGGTTCCGGACATCAGGCCAATGGCAAGTCGCGTCGTCATTCCGCTACGCTAGCGCAGCCGATGCCGGCTGGCCATGCCTGCCGCGCCTGCCTATGAAGCGGGAAATGCGCGCCGTTCTTGCCCTCTGCCTGTTGCTGGCCAGCCCGGCCGCCGCCAATCCGCTGGCGGCTCTGGTCGCCGGCACGGAACCTCGCGCGCCGCAGCTTTCGGGCGTCGTCGGCGTGGTGGCCGACAAGAACAGCGTCATCCGCGCCGAAGCCCATGGCCTTGCCGATATCGCCGCGGGCCGCCCGCTCCAGACCGAAAGCGTGATCCGCGTCGCGTCCATCTCCAAACTCGTTGTCGCCATCGCGGTGTGGCGGCTGGTGGAGCAAGGCAGGCTGGATCTCGATCGTGATGTGAGCCTGTACCTCGGCTGGCAACTGCGCCACCCCACCCACCCCGAAACGCCGGTCACGCTGCGCCAGCTGCTCTCGCACACCAGCGGCATCGTCGATGGGCCGGGCTATGGCTTTGCGCTGGAAGAAAAGCTGCAGGACACGCTCACCCCGCAGCATTGGGGCGCGGGCGCGCCGGGCAAGCGATTCGAATATGCCAATCTCAATTATGGCCTTATCGCCACGGTGATGGAAAAGGCCACGGGCGAACGCTTTGACCGGTTGATGACCCGGCTGGTGCTGGCGCCGCTGAAGATCGACGCCGGCTACAACTGGCAGGGCGCTTCGGATGCCGCCATCGCCCGCGCCGCCGTCCTCTACCGCAAGGGCCGCGATGAAACCGCCTGGAACCCGGCTGGGCCATGGGTGCCTCAGGTGGATGACCTGAAAGGCCAGCGCAGCGCGTGCCCGGTGCGCGCCAATGCTGCCTGCGATCTGGCGGCCTATTTGCCTGGCACCAATGGCACCATTTTCTCCCCGCAGGGTGGCCTCAGGATCAGCATCCCCGATCTCGCCCGCATCGGCCAGTTGCTGCTGCGTCGCGGCGAGGTCGGCGGTTTGCGCCTGCTGAAGCCTGCAACGGTGAAGGCGATGCTCACGCCCGTCTGGCAGGCCGGCGGGGCGGTGCCCGGCGATGACTATCACGGCCAGATGCTCTGTTACGGTGCCGGCCTGCACTGCCTTTCGGGGCGTGCTGGGGCCAGCGATCAACCGGTGCCCAATGCCCGCTGGTGGGGCCATCTGGGCGAAGCCTATGGCCTGCTCGCCGGC
>NZ_CAMCWT010000007.1:0-59764 GCF_945882885.1 Sandarakinorhabdus limnophila DSM 17366 | reverse complement strand
ATCAATCGCCGCCAAAAGCCGCCGACGCAGATCCATCGATAGTGGTAGGCCCATCCATGCCGGCCTCCTTCACCAGCACGGATTCTGAACCAGAAAACGCCGCCCGAGGGAATCCCCTTTCGATTCAGACAGGTCGAAAAATGCTCTAGAACGACAGCGGCGCCAGGTCGGGCGGCATCCAGTCGCGCCTTGCCGCCACGCTGAACAATTTTTCCCGCCGCCAGTGCGCCAGCAGCCAATCGGATCGGCCCTGCGGTGATGCTGTGGTGATAGCCCCCCGTGTCGGTGTTGGGCGTGCTGGTTGACTCATTATAACGCATGATCAGCCCGCGCATTGCATCGGGCGTCGCCAAATGCGCCCGGTGCCGCAGCAGCCACAACGCGGCGACGAAATGGCCTTCATGGGTCCATTCCGCCTTGGGCAAGGTGCAGGCGATCATCGCCAGCGCCAAGCGTTCGATATCGCTGTCACTGCTCAGAGCCATGGGCTCAAGGCCATCCGGTCAGGGCTTCACGAAGCGATAGTAGAAGCGGTTGGTCTTGCCGCGCAGGCTGGGATCAAACACCAGCTTGGCCGGATCGTCGCCAGTCACTTCCAGGATCGGCACACTGCCGGCAAAGCGGAAGCCCGCGCGGACCATGTTGGCCTTCACCACGTCGGCGTCGATGCGGTGCGTCTTGTCGGCCTGGGCGCGGCTGTCCATGCCGCGCACGCCATAATGATCGATGATAAGCACCACGCCGCCGGGCTTCAGCGCCTGGAACAGCCGGGCGTTGTAGGCATCGACATTGGTGCGCGGATATTTGAACTTCTCGCTCTGCCAATAAAGATCATGATAGGTCAGGTGATAGAAGGCGGCATCGAGCTTGTCCGGCATGGCGGCTTCGCCCGGCGCGCCCACAACCAGATCCACGTTCCTGTTGCGCTTCTGCAATGCGGCCCAGGCCTCCGCCGTCTTGGAATCCTCCATGTAGTTCACCGGCTCGATGGCGATCACCCGGCCTTTGGGGCCAACATGGCGCGCCAAGAGCTCGGTGTAATAGCCCTGGCCGGCCATTACATCCATCACCCGCGCGCCCGGCTTGATCAGACTCTGCGCAAGCACCTCGGCCGGTTTGCGGCCTGCATCCAGCGCCACCATGGCATCGGGCCGACCCGGCGCGTTCAGCAGGTCCGCCGGTGCGGCGGCCACCAGCAGCACGGCCATCCCGGCCAATCCCATCAGGCGCTTCATTGTCAGTCCTCCCCAGTTTTGCCAGATGCTGCCACAGCGCCGCTCGCTTGACCATCACCGCGCCCGCCACCATTGTGCTCCGCGATGACGCCCGAAAGCCTGTTCAGTATCGCCAGCGCCGCCGTGTTGCCCGGCTGGATCGCGCTGGCCTGTGCGCCGCTGGCCCGGGCGCGGCTGGTGTTGCTGTCACGCGTGATCGCGGTGCTGCTGTCCGGCCTGTATGTAACGCTGCTGGCCACCGGCCTTGCCGGCGAAGGCCCACCAGCCGGAGCCGGTTTCGACACGCTCGAAGGGGTGCGGCTGCTCCTGTCTTCCCCGCAGGCGCTGCTGGCGGGCTGGGTGCATTATCTGGTCTTCGATCTGTGGGTGGGCAGCTGGGAAGCGGAGGATAATGCGCTGCCGCACTGGCTGCTGCTGCCCTGCCTGGCGCTCACCTTCCTCGCCGGGCCAACGGGCCTGCTGCTCTATCACCTGCTGAAAGCCGCCCGGAAACTGCGGTCATGAACGAACTGCGCAGCGTCGCCTCCCCCTGCACCAACGTCTGCCAGATCAATCGGCGGACAGGCTGGTGCGAAGGCTGCCGCCGCACCATGGACGAGATCAGCCGCTGGCCGCACGCCAACGACGATGAACGCCGCGCCATCCTGGCCCGGTTGCCGGAGCGCACGAAATGATCCCGCTCTCCGTTCTTGACCAGACGCCGATTCCGGAAGGCGTGACCCCGGCGCAGGCGCTGGCCAATTCGATCGATCTTGCACGCCATTGCGAGACGCTTGGCTATCAGCGCTTCTGGCTGGCTGAACATCACGCCAGCCAGGCGCTGGCCGGATCGGCGCCCGAAATATTGATCGGCGCCGTCGCCAATGCCACGTCGCGCATCCGTGTCGGTTCAGGCGGGGTGATGCTGCCGCACTATTCGGCGCTGAAAGTCGCGGAGCAGTTCAGCCTGCTTTCCGGCCTGCATCCCGGCCGCATCGATCTGGGCCTGGGCCGCGCGCCGGGCAGTGACCAGCGCACGGCCGTGGCGCTGCAGCAGGATCGCCGCCAATATGCGCCAAACCAGTTCCCGCAGCAGCTGGCTGAGCTGATCGGCTATTTCGAAGACTCGCTGCCCGATGATCACCCCTTCCACGCCTATGCCGCCACCCTGCCTGGCCGGCCGCATCTGCCGGAACCCTGGGTGCTCGGCTCCTCGCCCGACAGTGTCGCGTTTGCCGCCGATCTGGGCCTGCCCTATTGCCTCGCCGATTTCATCGCGCCGCGCCTGGGCGAACTGGCGGTACAATATCGCGACCGCTTCACCCCTCGTCATCCCGGCGACAAATCGCGGCTGATGGTGGCGGTGTGGACCGTGTGTGCAGAGACCGACGAAGCCGCCCTGCGCCTCGCCGCGCCGGCGCGCATGATGTTCGCGCACCTGTTGATGGGCAAAAGCATTTCGGTGCCGCCGCCAGAGGTCGCGCTGGCCTGGTTGGCGGACCGGCCCGATGTGGCCAAGGCCTTCGCCAGCCGCCGCGTCGTCGCCGGCAGCCCCGCCACCGTGCGCGCCGGACTTGAACAAGTGATCAAGGAATATGCGCCGGACGAGCTGATGCTGGTCAACATCCTGCACGGCCATGAAGATCGCAAGCGCAGCTATACGCTGGCGATGGACGCCATGACGCCGGTTGCGGCCTGAACCATGGGCAAGCGCGTGTTGGCGATTGCGTCGGGAGGCGGGCATTTCATCCAGCTGATGGGCCTCTCGCCAGCGTGGGACGGTCACGCGGTGAGCATCGCCGCGGTTGACCCCACGTCGCGCGCACTGGTCGGCGGTGTGCCCTTCTTCACCTTCCGCGATGTCTCCCGTGCCGATTGGTGGCGCATTCCGGCCGCCACGCTGGATATCGCCGCCATCCTGCTAAAGGTCCGCCCGCAGGTGATCATCACCACCGGCGCGCTGCCCGGCCTGATCGCAGCCACGCTGGCCCGCCCGTTTGGCTGCAAGAGGCTGTGGGTGGACAGCATCGCCAATTCCTAAGTGTTGTCGGGCAGCGGCGGGCAGGCAGGCCGCGTGTGCAGCCAGGTTGTCACCCAGTGGCCCCACCTCGCCGCCGACAAGGTCGAACACTGGGGCAGCGTGCTGTGAGCGGCGTGTTCGTTTCGGTCGGTTCGGTGATGCCGTTCGACCGACTGACCCGGGCCATGGACGAATGGGCCGCTGCCAACCCGGGCATCCCGGTCGAGATCCAGATCGGCAAGGGCGATTATGAACCACGCCACGCCAAGTGGGTGCGCAAGCTGGCACTGCCCGATTACCAGGCCCGCGTTGCTGGCTGCGCGCTGTTCGTCGCCCATTGCGGCATGGGATCGGTCATCAGCGCCATCGAGGCCGGAAAGCCGATCCTGATGCTGCCGCGCCTGCAAGCGATGGGCGAACACAACACCGATCACCAATTGGCCACCGCCAAGCATGTCGGCATCCGCCCTGGCCTTCATGTTGCGGCCGACGTGGATGACATTAAAGCCCGCGCCAGCGCCCTGCTGGCCGATACTGGCACCGCCCCCGCCCCGATTTCCCGTTTCGCCGATCCGGCCTTCACCGCCCGCATCCGCGCCTTCATCGAGAGTTGAGCCTTGTACCCCTTCATCCCCGTCGAACCGACTGACCGCCCCGGCCACTACCGCTTCACCGTGCCGAAGAATCTGTGCGTCGGCCCGCCCGACCGGCTGTTCATGTTCGGCGGGGTGGGTCTCGCCAGTGCCTTGTCGGCCGTGGAGCATTTCACCGGCCGCACGACCGTGTGGGCCGCCGCGCAGTATCTCAGCTACGCACGGCCGGGCACGGAGCTTGACCTGGAAGTGATCGTGCCGGTGGCCGGCAAGTACAACAGCCAGGCCCGTGTCATCACCCGAGCCGGCGATCAGGAGATCATCACCGTCAACGCCGCGCTCGGCAGCCGGCCCGACAGCCCGCATCACCAGTGGGCCGTAATGCCGGCCGTGCCGCCGCCGGAAGACTGCCCGGAAATGACCATCCGCTGGCAGCGCGATCCCGACGACATGAACAGCCAGTGGGAACGCCGCGTCGCTGCCGGCAGTTTCGGTCGCGAACGGGGCAAGGCGCCGCCGGCAACCGATGGCATTGGCCGGCTATGGGTGCGGCCGGTCAATCGCGATCTCTCCATTGATCGCCTGGTGCTGGCGGTGATGGCGGATTTCCTGCCTTCGGGCGTCGGCAATGCGTTGGGGGCGAACGCCGGTGGCAACAGCCTCGACAACACCATTCGCTACATGAATTTCGTGCCAACCGAATGGGTGCTGGCCGATACCCGCATCCACGCCGTTCACGCTGGCTTTGCCCATGGCCGCGTGCACCTGTTTGCCCAGGATGGCACCTTGCTGGCCACGGCAAGCCAAAGCCTGATTGTGCGAATTCACAGTTGAGGGCGTGGCTGGGCGGGTTTAGCCTTCCAGCATGACACCGCACCTCATCGCCCTCCTCCTCGCCTCTGCCGCCACGGCAACACCACCGCCAACGGCCAGCCCACAGGCGCAGGCCGATAATGCCGCGCTGGCCGCCACTCTGAATTGGGCAGACCAACAGGATTTCGATTTCGCCAGTCGCGGCTTCCTGGGCACCATCCCCGACGGCAAGATCAGGAACGCCAAGGGCGACGTGCTTCGCGATCTGGCGGATGAATCCCAGTTCAGCGGCCCGGCGCCTGCGACCGTGAACCCCAGCCTGTGGCGCAACGCGACGCTGGTGGCGAAACACGGCCTGTTCCAGGTGGCCGATGGTATCTGGCAGGTGCGCGGGCTTGATCTGGCCAACATGACGGTCATTCGCGGTACCACCGGCTGGATCATCGTTGATCCGCTCACCGGCGCCGAAGCCGCCAAGGCCGCGATGGCGCTGGTCACTGACAAGCTGGGCAAGCGGCCGGTGGTCGCGGTCATTTACACCCACAGCCATGTCGATCATTTCGGCGGTGTGCTGGGTGTGGTGAACCCGGCCGATGTGGCCGCCGGCAAGGTGCAGATCATCGCGCCCGAAGGCTTCCTCGAACACGCCGTGTCTGAAAATGTCATCGCCGGCCCGGCCATGCTGCGCCGCGCTGTCTATATGTTTGGCACCAGCCTGCCGCACAATGCCACCGGCCATGTCTCCTCCGGCCTGTCGTCGTTCAACACGCCCGGCACCTACGGCCTGATCCCGCCGACAGACAGCATCACGCTGGCCAGCAGCAACCGCATCGTCGATGGGGTGGAAATCCAGTTCCAGCTTACCCCCAACACCGAAGCGCCAGCAGAAATGAACCTCTATCTGCCGGCATGGAAAGCCCTGTGCCTGGCGGAAAATGCCAATGCCTCGATGCACAATCTGCTCACGCCGCGCGGCGCGCTGGTGCGCGATGCCAAGGGCTGGGCGGATTATCTGGTGGAAGCGCGGCGGCGCTGGGGCGGCGAGGCGGATGTGCTGTTCACCAGCCATTTCTGGCCGCGCTGGGGCAAGGACCATATCGGCGACTATCTGCTGCGCCATGCGCAGGCCTATGCCTTCGTCCACAATGAAAGCGTGCGGTTGATGAACACCGGCCTGAACGCGGTGGAGATCGGCGAGACGATCAAACTGCCCGAACCACTGGCCAAGGCCTGGTTCAACCGGCCCAATTACGGCAGCCTGAAGTTCAACGCCCGCGCCGTCTATCAGCGTTATCTGGGTGCGTTCGACGGTGATCCGGCGACGCTCGATCCACTGCCGCGTGGCCTACTGGCGCCGCGCCTGGTGGCGCAAATGGGCGGCCCGAAAAAGGTGCTGGCCGCGGGCAAGGCCGCTGCTGCCAAGGGTGATGACCGCTGGGCCGCCACCCTGCTCTCCACCCTGGTGCGTGCCGCGCCGGATACACCGGGCGCCAAGGAGGCGCTGGCCGGCGTCTATCGCCAGCTGGCCTGGCGCGCCGAGGCCGCGCCGTGGCGCAATTTCTATCTGACCGGTGCGCAGGAACTGGAACAGGGCATCAAGCCCAGCGAGCCAGCCAGCGCGGCCGGCATTGCCGCCAATCTGACCGTATCGATGCTGCTGGACAGCATGAGCGTGCGGCTGGTGCCGGACCGGGCCATCGCGCCGATGACCATCGCGTTCGAATTTCCCGATGCCAAGGAACGCCACCTCGTCAGCATCGGTAACGGCGTGATGCTGCACGAAAAGGGCATCACCGATCCCGCGCAGGCCACGCTGGTGGTGCCGCGCCGGGCGCTGATCGGGTTGATCGGCGGCGCGGTGAAAGCGCCCGATCTGATCGCGGCAGGGCAGCTGGAGATCAAAGGCGATCTGGCAGTGCTGCAACGCTTCATGACGCTGTTCCAGCCGCCGAAGCCGGATTTCCCGCTGGTCGCACCGTAAGCCCACGCCGTCAGGCTGGCGCAGGCCAGCATGACTTGTGCATTGCGGTCAGGTCACCGCATTACTTGCGCAGCGGTGACCAGGCCCCCATGTCCACCCGGTCATTCACACGATAGGGCTGGCCGTTCTCACCGATGAAGAAATGCTCCGTTTCCTTCCGGTTGAACGGGCGTGAGCCGAGGCGGCCGAGGATAGCGATCTGGCTGCCGGTCTCGTCCACCGCCCGATCACGGTCCAGCCCCTTGGCCACCGACAGCGCCGGGCGGGCAGTACGGGCGAAGCTGATCAGTTCCGGCATCGGCTTGGGTGAGAAGCCATAGAAGTTGGGCTGGCTGATGGGGCTGGTCAATTGCAGCACCTTCACGCCGTTCTTCCCGTCGGCAACATAGGCGAACAAGGTCGCGTTGGTGGTGGCAACCACCACATCCTCCGCATCGTTGAGCGTGCCGCCCGCTGTGAAGCGCTGGTAAAGCTTTGGTGCCAGCGGTTTCTTGATGTCGACGATCACCAGGCCTTCGCCCTTGGCAGCGACATAAGCATAGGTGCGGGCCAGGTAGAATTTGCGCGCGTCCGCAATCGGCAGCGTTGCCTCGGGGTGATGCACCGGCCGCGACAAATCGGCGATGTCGAACACTTCCAGGCCTGCCGCCGTCGTCACCCACAGGTAACGGAACTGCACTGCGCTGGCCCGCGCGTCGTTCAACGGCAGGGCAGCCGCAAGCTTGGGTGCCTTGGGATTATCGAGGTTCACCACCACCACGCCGCGCGGCGTGGTGATATAGGCCATGTAGCCAGCCAGCGTTACGTGGCGGGCGCCGTTCAGCACGCCGTCCGGATTCCACGCTGTCTTGCCGCCCGCCAGCACCGTGCGCTTCAAGAAGTTGTTGCGTGGCTCGCCGTCGGTGAGCGTGTCGACATTCACCAGCACCAGGCCTTCAACCGCATCGGTCACCACCGCATAACGGTAGATCTCGTGCATCCTCTGCTCCTGGTTGTAGCCGGCGAGCGGATCGGCCAGCGGCTTGCCGGCGGCGCGAGCGTCCTGCTCACCCACGATCTTGTCGTTGCGCGGCACGGCGATTGGCTGGTTGGTAGCGATCGCCATGCAGGTGGCGTTGGCGGTCTTCACCTGCGCATCGTGGCCCAGCGCCGAGAACGGCGATTTGACGATGCGTTCGGAAACACCCTTGTTCGACAGATTGGCGATATCATAGGCGATAAAGCCACCCTTGCCTTCGGCGACATAGAGATATTCGCCGCGGTTCTGGATGCAGCGCACTTCGCCGCTGGCGCCTTGCGTGATGTTGCGGATTTCCTCGGTCTGGTTGGTCTCGCCGGAAAGCTTCTTGTCGAAGATGCGGCCGCGGTTCCAGTTGATCAGCTCGCGCTTGTTCTGTTCGACATGCAGCTTCCAGAAATCGGGATAGGCATAACGGTGCAGATAGGAGCCGAACACCGCCTGCGGTTCGCCAAATTCCGTCACCCGCACCGCTTCGACGGCGCGATCCAGCCCGAAAAAGGCGTGCATGCCGACGAAGTTGATGAAGTTGGTGCCCTGCAACGTCAGCTGCGCCAGGATAGCGTTGTTATCGTCCTCATCGCTCACATGGCAATCGGTGCAGGTCTTGGTTTCCTGGGTGCGCACGGTGTGCGGGTAGTGCGGCGCAAAGGCCTGGGACGAGAAGCCCGACGCGGAAATCGGCGGTTGCTGCACATAGATGCGCTCGCGGTTGATGTTGGTGCTGGTCAGGATCAGCGCCGAAGTTGAACGGATCGGCGTGATGATGCCGCCCTTCGTGGTCTGGTGACGGCCGAGCTGGAAGATCTCATCGCGTGCGACCTGTGGATTGTAGGTCGCGAAGTTGCGGGTTTCCTGCTCCTCATATTTGTTGGTCTTGGTCTTCCAGTTCGCCTCGATCGGCAGGTGGCAGCCGCCGCAACTGGTGGTCCAGCTGGTATGGCAGGCAAAGCAGGCCATGTTGTCGTCCTTGTGCGCGCGTTCCCCCACGCCGGGACCGAAATTCATCTTGCCGCCCGTGCTGGCCAGCGTGCCCACCAGCTTGGCGCGCGCTGCCTTGGCGTTGAAATCGGGGTGGTCGCGGTTGACGCTGTCCTTCACCAGCTTCACCCGCCACACCAAGGCCGGATCGCTGGCCGACCGTTGCAGCAACATGCGGCGGCCGGCGGCATCTTGGCTCCATTCAAAGCGCAGCCGGCCATCGGGGTTGCGCACGGCGATCAGATTGCTGCCCGGCGGCGGCGCAGCCACGTTGGAGGTTCGCACCGTCGGATAGGCATCGGCGGTGCCATGACAATCCTTGCAGCCGATCTCCACGGCGTTGGCAACTTCGCCATGGATCATGCCGTTGCCGTGGCCATCCTGGGTAAAGTGGCAATCGGCGCACTGCATGCCCACTTCGGTGTGGATATCCATCAGGTGCACCGCCTTGCCGGGCTGGCCGGGGCCGGGGGTGGCGGCGGGTTTCACGAATTGCGGCTGGCCGGCCTTCCGGAATTTTTCCGGATCATTCGGATCGACGATGTGTGCAGTATCGGTGCCATAGCTCGCCATGTTGCCGCCGGCATCGAGCAGATTGCCTTCGCGATCGCGCTTGTACACGGCGCGGAAATTCCAGCCGTGGCCGTGATAATCGGCGAATTGGGTATCCTTCATCTGGTCATTGCGGTCGTTCACCGTCCGCAGGAAATCCAGATCAGACCAGGCGCCGCGCGCCGCTGCGGCTTCGGGGTTGCGCTCGTTGGTGGTGCGCACTTCGGCGGCCGTGGGGTAACGCTGCTGCTTGAACAGGCGTTGATACTCGGCATCGCTCATACCTGGCGGCTTGGGATACGGATTTTCCTTGCCCGGCCACATGCGCGGCGCGTCGCTTTCATAATCCCACATCGTGTAGCCATAGTAGGTGTTCACGAACATGTTGGGCTGGTGCATGTGGCAATTCATGCACAGGCTGGACGGCATGGCGCGGGTAAAGGCGTGTTTGATCGGGTGGCCGCTTTCGGTTTTCGAGATCGTTGGATCGGCGGTTTGCGTCTGCCCGTCACGGCCGGCCGCGGCATACACCGACGAATGCCGCACTTCGCGATCATTGGCATAAACGATGTGGCAAGAACCGCAGCCCGAGGTGCGATAATCGCCGGGCTGATCATTGGTGCCCATGAACCAGGTGAAGGGATCGTTCAGGCGGGTCTTGTGAATATTGATCACTGGCACCGAGATGCGCAGGCCGGTGGCGGGGCCACGGTTGGACTGGCGGATATCGGGGCGGCCAGGCTCTTCCAGGCGCTGGATGGAGCCCAGTGAGTTGGGCAGGCCGATTTCCGGGAACGTGGGATTGATGTTGCGGCCGCCGCGTTCGAACACGCGGAAGATATCCCCGGGCGGGATCACCTGCCACGCCGGCAGCGGAGCCAGGAACGGCAGCGCGCCGCGCGCTCTTTCAGCGTCAGACAATTCGCCCACCCCGCGCCCGCCCGCACCGGCGCTGAACATAAAGCCCGGCAGGCTGTTGTCATGATGAGCGCCGCCGCCGTGGCCTTCCTTCTGGCCATGGCCTGCCTTCTCGCCGTGGCCCGCCGCAGCGCCATGGCCTTCCTCGTGCTTCAGCCCGACTTCACCATGGCCCGACGCATCGCCGTTCCACGCACCCAGCATGGCGTTGGCCTGGCCGGGGCGGGTGTATACTTCGCCCAGCACATAATTCTTGTAGGGCAGAATGCCGTTGTTATAAGCCGCGCCGCCGAACAGCATGGCGCCGGTAGCCATCAGGCTGCGCTCGGCCCGCTCGATGATTTCAAGGTGGCAGGAACCGCAAGCATCACGCGCGGCGCGATAGTCCGACGGGTTCACGAAGCGCACAAACTCCGGGGATTCGCGGTTGAGCAGGGTATAGCTGCGCTTGGGGTTGGCCGAAGACGGGAAGTGCCAGCTTTCCGGGAACATCGGCAGCACGTGGGCATCATCGCGCAGCTTGATGTAATTGGCGTCGGTCGCTGCCAACCCGCCCGGCGCGACGATCTTCGCATCGCCGCCGTGGCAATCGGTGCAGCCCAGCACGACCGATTTGGGCGCGTGCATCGTCGCTTCATCGCTGGCGGTGTGGCAGCTGATGCAGCCGGCGGATTTGGCAGCGGCCAGTTCCGCCGTCTGCCATTTCGGCGCCGGCCCGGCATGGACACGGGTGTAATCCCGCGCCACCGGCTTTTCGCCTTCGGACGCGAAGGCCATGCCGACCAGCGGCACCATGAAAAGGAGGAGCAGGCGCTTCAGCATGTCAATAAGCCAGAACAGCGTTGAACAGCACCGAATAATAAGACCCGGTGCGGGGTGCGTTGGTGAAGAGATCGCGGAAACCATCGCCGGGCTTCAGCAGGGCGCCCGACAGGCGGAACACGAGATTCTGGTTGAAATGCGGGCGGTAGGTGGCCGCTGCCGACAGATCCCAGCCGATATCGTTAGGAATGGTGCCTTCCACGCGCAGCGCCTGCAGCGTGGCGGTGGTGGCAAACCACAGATGGTTGAGATTGCCGCTCACCCGCAGCTCGGGCAGCACATCGAAATCCGCACCGGCGCCCAGCAACATGGTGCCGGGGTTGGTGAAATTGGCCTGGCCCTGTTCCTTGGACGATCGCAGATCGTTCAGGATGCCGTTGCGGCTGTTGACCGAGATGACACGGCCGCCGCCAGCAAAGGGAATGGTCTGGCGGATCCAGTAGCTGGTGTCGGAACCGGCAAACTGCGGGTTTTCAAAGATCGCCGAATAGCCGCTGTCGGTATCGTCGAACGGATTGGAATCACCGCTGGCAAACAAGGCCGAACCGCGCACCCGCACCCAACCACGGTCATAGCTGGGCTCGAACGCGGCAAACCAGCTGCTGATCTTCGCGCGCCGATCGGTGAAGATGTTGTTGCGGTTGGTGCCGGCGGCATAGGTGCCGCTGAAGGTTATGTTCAGCCGGCCGATATGGCCATCGGCGTTGTAGCTGAGATAGACGACATCATAGCTGCGACCGCGCAATGTGCCGAGCAACGCCGGCCGCACCGGGAAGCCGTTGGTATCGACCTGCACATCATTGCGTTCGCGGTTGGCATTCCACGTCACGCTGACCTGGCTGGTCATGCCGGGCACCGGCAGATCCTGACGGTAGAGATTGGCGACGACCACGAAATCGTTGCGCGGGCTGCGCAGGACGGCGTTGAGGCCGGAGTTCGAATCCTTCTCGAGCCGCCAGAAGGCCGCGAGGTTGTACTGGAAGCGGTTGTTGTCGCGGTTGCCGAACAGGCGAACGCCGAGCTGGTTATCCTGGAACAGGAAGCCGCGGAAATCGCTGGAGAAGGGCTGGATGCCGATGCGCAGCGAGTCGAAATCATACCGATCCGACGTGTTGCGCAGGTGATAATCAAGGAACAATTCCTGCACGCCCACGAACGCATCGGTGCGCAGACTGCGCTTCGACGGCAGCACGGAAAGCACCCGCCGTTCCGTCACATCGACATGGTTCATGTTGAAGGCGATGGCGGCGCGCAGTTCATATTCCGGCGGCTTGAAGGCGGTGCTGCCCTTGGTCAGCGCCGCGCCCAGAATGAAGGTCTGCGCAAACACTTCGCTGTATTGGCGGCCGAAGGTGTCATTGCTGCCCGGCCGCTCGGTGGTCTGCACGCCGACCGGGGTGGGAAAGCTGCGCGGTTCAGCCAGTGTGTCGGAAATCGCTGTCAGCTGCACGAACAGATCATGGGTGCCGCAGACCGGCCGGTCGCCCTTCAGCGTGTTCTGATTGTACGGGTCTTTCCAGTTGGATTTCACCAACCCCAACGTTTCGACCAGGCGCCAGCGATCGGGCACCGGCAGGTGATCGGTGGGGAAATCGCCCTGTTTCGGCCCGGCGACCGCGCCCTGGTTGGCCTGCACCACCGGGTCCCACGTCTGCGGCCCGCCCATGCCGGGCACACGCCGGCCTTCCAGCGAGGCGGCGTTCGGATCAACCAGGCCCGCTTCCGGTTCGGCGGGCAGGCGTTCGGCCGGCGGGGCGACCTTGGCATAACAGTCAAACCATTTGCCGAACGGCTTTGCGATGACCGGCGAGGCGGTGGCCAAAAGGGGGATGAGGATCAGCGCCCGCATCTCAACGCGCCTGACAGACATTGTTTTCTGCCGTGTCGACAAACGGCGCAAACGGGCAACCCACGAAGCGCAGGCGGACAGGCGTGCCCGCAACCGTCACCTGCACCTGATCGGAACGGATGCTGGCCGGCGGCAGGCTGATGCTGCCATTGAGCCTTGTGCTGGCGTTGCTCAGCCCAAGGAAGCTGATCATGTCGTCCTGATCGATGCCGTCGCCGGAAATGCCGATGGCGCCCACCAGATTGTTGCCGCGATAGATCGGCACGGCGCCAGGGAAGATCTGGATGCCGTTGGCCAGCCGGTTCCGCCCGCTGCCGGTATTGGGCAGGAAGGTGCATTGGCGCGGATCGCCGCCACCCAGCACCTGCACCAGGTTCTGCACGATCAGCGCAGATTGCAGCCCGGTCGAGAACGGCGACCAGCCGGCGATGTCGCGCGACAGCGGACCCGGCGGTCGGCCGGCTTCGCCATCCGGGAAATAGGGCCGGCTGATGTTGCCAATGGCGCGGTTGGACACGCCGAACGCACCGGTGAGGAAACCGGTGCCGCTGAAGAAGCTATTGGTGCGGGACACGAAATCGCGGACGTTCGCATCGGCAGCGCCGGCGGCCGTCGTCACCGCACCCAGATCGCTGGCAGCGCGGGCGTTGGAGAAAAAGGCCGCCGTGCGCGCCTTTTGCAAGCTCACATCAATGCCGAACACCGGCGCATCGGGTGACCGCACCAACCCCAGCACTTGTCCCCGCGTATCCACCACCGACAGCGAGACCTGGGCCCGGCTGTCGAGTGGCTGGCGGATCTGGGCGCGGGCGCGCGACATGATGGTGAACGCTTCTTCCAGCACAGCGCGCACTTCGGCGGCGCTGAGCGGCTGCGCCACGTCGCCGGCATCGGTGCCGGCGCGGATCGGGTAGCGATTGGCCCCGGCGCCGTCGGACAGGATGAATGCATCGGGATGGTTGAATTCGGCTGCTGCGGCATTGCGCACGCCGCTGGCCTCGCTGCCATAAGGCGTGCCGGCAATGATGCCGGCGGCATTGAAGCCGGCCACTGCCACCAGGCTGCCGGCGAGGCCAGCAAAGGCCGGCGGGCTTGCCGGATTGCTCTTCAGGCCGGCGGCAACGGCGTCGGAATAGCGCAGCAGTGTGCCGTCCACCGAAATCCGTTCGGCGCGGATGGTTTCGGGCGCAGCGTGGCCGGCGGTGGCGGCGAGCGCGATATGCTCTTCGGCATCATCGTCCACATCCACCACTTCGGCATCAAAGCCATAATCGCCATCGGCCATGATGCCGACGCCACCAACCATCACGCCATTCTTGTAGAGCGGAAAGCCGCCCGGATCGGCAGCGAGGCCCAATGGCGAGCGCTTCGGGCCGATAAAGGGACTGCCGACACCGAACCGTGCTGACAGATCGGAACAGGGCAGCTGACTGAACTGCACGCCATAGAGCGGGCCGGATTCAAGCCCCACCGTGCGCGTCGACGGCGGGAAATTCGGCTGCACGATCATCGAGGCAGTGCGGGTGGAAAAGGCGTTGCCGCCCGACGACAGATAGGCGCCGGTGATGGCCTTGGCGATCGCGGCCAGTTCCGCCGGCACCGTCACGCCTTGCGCGTCGATATTGGCGCCGTTGGCGTTGGGCCGCGTGGTGGCGGTCGCCCGGGCGCCGGCCATGCGATAGACGGCAAGCACATTGCCGACCCGATCAACCACGGCGATCACTGCCGGCAGATTGCGGGCCGAGGCTTCGGCGGTGGCGCGGGCAATGACCGACTGCACGTCAGCGACGCTCAGCGCCTCCTGCGCCGGCTTGGTGAACACACTGGCCGGCGTTGGGGTTGGCGACGGGCTTGGAGCGGGATTGACGGCCTGGCTCGGCGGCGCACCGCTGCCGCCACAGCCAGCCAGCAGCAGCGCCAGCGCTGCCACCCCTGCCGCGATCCGGGCGCGGCTGGGCGTCACTTCAGCCCCCGCAACCGGCCGGCAATCTGCGCCAGCGTGACCCGGAACGCGGCCGGATCCCAGCGGTTGGCATCGCGAGCCAGCGCGTAGGCGCGGTCAAGATCAGGCCGCAGCGCCTGTGCCGCGCCGCGATCGACCTGGCCAGCCGTTACCAGCGCCGAAAGCAGGGTATCGGCCGCCATCACCGCCTGCGCACCGCCCTGATAATCAGTGTAAGCTGCCGCATTGCCCACCAGAACGGCATCGATCAGCGCAAAAGTCTGCGCCCGATCAAAGCTGGTGCCGGCAAAGCGCCGGGCCAGCGTTGCAGCGGTCCCCTTCAGCGTAGCCGCGGCCTTTATCGCCCCGGCGCGATCGCCGCCCAGCGCAGCGTGGAAGGCACGGCTCTGATTGTCGAAACTGCGCGCCACATCCGGCGCGGCCACACGCGCGGCAGCCGCCAGCATGATCATCTGCTCATCGTTCCACACCGGCTGGCCCGGCGGAATCGGCCGCCAGCCATTGGTGCGCGCGACGATCTGCGTCGCCGGATCATCACTGAAGGTCCGGTGGCAGGAACGGCAATCATAGAAATAATAATCCGGACCGTTGAGGCGGCCCGATGCGGCGGGCAACAGCGACAACGCGCGCTCCACTGCCAGCGCCTGGCCCACGGCCCAGGTCTTCACCCCTCCGGTGACACCCTTGCGCGCGGCATAATCAGCATCCTCGTCATGGTGCCGCTGCAGAGATGTGAACAGATCAAGTTCGAAAGCCACGCGGGGGTGGCCGGCGGCCATGATGCGGTGGAACACAAACTGGCCCGGCTTGTCGGAACCGAAATGGCAATCGAGGCACACGCTGGCCTTTACTGCCGGGTCATTCACCGCCCACATGCCCTTGGCGACATTGTCAGCATGGCTGGCGTTCACGCTGGCATGGCTGGCCAGCCAGCGTTCCGATCCGCCGTGGCAGGCTTCACAGCCCACGCCATCGGATTGCTGCCATTTCGGCCCGCGCACGGGTGCCGGATCACCGTGGCAGCTGATGCATTCCTTGGAGGCCGCGACATTGGCGATACCCAAACGCTTGCCGATGGCCTGAGCACGCGGCTCGTTCAACACTTTCCAGGCGCGGCTGTGGACGCCGGTCAGGCTGGCGGGATCTGACCAGCTGATCACTTCGTTCTGGCGCACACGTGACCCCGTGGCTTCCTGACGGCCATGGCAGGTGGAACTGCCACAGCTGGCGACGCCCTGGTGCACGGCGGGATCAATCGGCGCGGCCGCCAACGGCGATCCGACGGTGGCACCAGCCAGCACGCCCACTGCAATGGCGACTCGCAACCAATGGCTGGCTGCCGCCATGCATTCTGCCAACACGCGAATGTTCCTCGTTGCTTGCGCAAGCACTGTCCGTTCCCCCCCGGTGAGGCACTTCCTAGCAAAGTGCTGACAACATGCAAGCATGGGCCGCCGATTTCGCCGAATCGGCCCACTGTTTTGGCCTGTTCGGTCAAAGCCCATTGCAGGGCGTGTCCGGCTGTGATTACTTCGCATGCTACGATAAGCGTGAGGGAGCACGGGGTTCGCCCCAAGGGTCCTGTAGAGACCACCCCCTCGCACCATGTTCTGGGAAGTGACCGATGGACCTGCACGCCAGCCTTGCCGCCGTTTCCGTTCGATCGATGGGTGATGCCCGCAAAGCCGCCGAAGCCATGCGCGACATTGTGCTGGAGTGCACTGGCCTGCATGTCATCGCGGTCGACAATATCGCGTCCAAGGCGCCGATGGAGGATATCGACGGCAATATCCTCGCCGCCGACGTGTTCGGCTGGACCGGCGAGAACGAGCATTGGTGGAAGGATTCAAAGCTCGCCCTGTCGTCCCCACTGCCGCGCGCCTGCCGGTATGAATCCGAAGTGTTCTGGGCCAATGCCACGGGCTTTTTCACCCGCCAGCCCAATCCCTATCTCGACGAGATGAGCCTCGACAATTTCGAGAAACGGGCACTCACCAAGGCGGCCATCGTGGTGCCGGTGCATCTGCCGTTTGGCCAGATCGGCGCCGTCTGTTTCGTCTCGCGCGATGCCAGCCGCACCGATCTTTCAGCCGAATATGAACAATGGGCCGACATCCTGGCACTGATGTCGCATCGGTTCCTGGCGGGTTACGTCAAGGCGCATCGCACCCGCCGCTGGCTGCCGGGCGATTGCCAACTCACCAAGCGCGAAGTGGAGTGCCTGCGCTGGGCCAGCATCGGCAAGACCGACAAGGAAATCAGCCTGATCCTGTCGCGCAGCCACGCCACCGTGCGCTTTCACATCCAGAACGCCGGCGAGAAGCTGAACGCCGTCAACCGCAGCCAGACCATCTTCAAGGCAGCGCAGCTGGGTTATCTCGGCGCCGCTGCGTAAGCTGCATTCCGTTCATGGCGTGTGAAGCCGCTGCCGGCTAAGGCAGAGGCATGAAACAGCTGTTCCTGCTCCCTCTGCTTGCCCTTGCCGCCCCGGCCAGCGCAATGTCGCTGGCCGATATCGCCGTCTCGCTGAAAGGCACCACCAGCCTTTCGGCCGATTTCACCCAGGCCGGCGCCGATGGCCGCGTGCTGGCTGGCAAATTGTGGCTGGCCCGCCCCGGCAAGGTGCGATTCCAGTACAACACATCGAAAATGCTGCTGGTCGGCGATGGCCGCACGCTGTCGTTCATCGACTATGAGGTGAAACAGGTCAGCCAGTGGCCGGTGCGCCGCACACCGCTGCAGATCCTGCTGGTGGCCGAGCCTGATCTTGCCCCCATCGCCCGCATCACCGCCGACACGCCCGACGGGGTGGAAGTCGCCGCCTGCGATCCCAAGCGGCCGGAATTCGGCACCCTTTCCATCCGTTTCGTGCGCGCCGCCGGTGCGCCGGGCGGGCTGGCACTGGCCGGGTGGACCGCTCTGGACGCGCAAGGCGGCCGCAGCGAGGTGCGGCTGGCCAATGTGCGTTATGGCGCCAGTCTGGCCGGCGTGTCGTTTGGCTTCACCGATCCGCGCAAGGATGGGCCCCGATAACGCGGTTGCCCAACCTGAACACAGACCCTGAATCCCGTCCATGATGGGGCAAGGTCGAATCAGGCATAAGCAGTTCATCAGGCGGTTGGTGCTGACGGGTTTGCCCCCTGTTGACCGGACAGCACCGCGTAAAATTTCCGCCTGTGTGCGTGACGAGCGCAGACAAGACCCCTGGCACCACGCCCCCGGTGCCAGGGGTCAACTGTTTTCTGAACAGGTGACGCGCGCCAAAGCTTCGCTTAAACGCTGCCTATGTCCCTTCGCATCGCCACCTGGAATATCAACAGCGTCCGCGCCCGCGCCGATATCGTGGAGCAGTTCCTGCGCGATCATCGGCCCGATGTGCTGTGCCTGCAGGAAACCAAGGTCGCCAACGACATTTTCCCACACGGCCTGTTCGAGCAATTGGGCTACACCCACCGCATTCTGAACGGCCAGCGCATGCACCACGGCGTTGCCACCATCAGCCGCGTGCCGCTGGAAGGCGCCTGGCGCTATGACTGGCAGGACAATGGCGAAGCGCGCCACATCGGCGTGCGTTTGCCAAACGGCGTCTTGCTGGAAAACGTCTATGTGCCAGCTGGCGGCGACGTGCCCGACCGCGAGGTGAACCCGAAATTCGGTCAGAAAATGGACTTCATCGAACGCATGACCCGCTGGTCGGAAGGGCTGAACGAGCCCGCCGTGATCGTCGGCGATTTCAACGTCGCGCCGCTGGACTGCGATGTGTGGAACCACAAGGCCCTGCTCGATGTCGTCAGCCACACACCGATGGAAGTCGACGTGCTGAACCGCTTGCAGCAGAGCCACGACTGGGTGGATCTGGGCCGCCATTTCAACCCGGCGCCGGAGAAATTTTTCACCTGGTGGAGCTATCGCAATATCGATTGGCGCCTGTCGGATCGCGGCCGCCGCCTCGATCACATCTGGGCCTCGCCCAGCGTCGCCAAACAAGCCACCGCTTTCGAAGCCATCCGGGACGCCCGCGACTGGGGCAAACCTTCCGATCACATCCCACAGATCGTGACGCTCGACCTGTGAGCATCGCGGCCAATTATCTGGCCGAAGCCGCCAGCGATGCCCTGCGCCGGGGTCGTGCCGTGGGCGTGGGCAGCCTGGCCATCCTCTCCGCCGAACTCGCCGATGCCGACACGCTGGCCGCGCTGGAAACCCGAAGCCGCGCCGGCCTGATCATCACCGCGCGCCGCGCTGCCGTGCTCAACCTCGCCAACCAGATTGCGGCGGCCGCGCCCGATCCGGAGCCGGTGTGGGTGGACCGGCCGGACTGGCTCGATCTCGCCGGAAGCCGCGCGGTCGCCGATCCGGTGCTCGATCTCGCCACCCCGTTCAAGGGCCCGTTCCGCACTCGCGCACTGGACGGCGATGCCGCCTCCGCCCGCGCCGCGATTGCACTGGTAAAACATGCCGGCCTTATCCCTGCCGTTTATGCCGTGCCGCTGGCCGGGGCAGAAATTGCCGTTAACTGCCCCTCAGAAGCCGCCCTCGCCCTGCCGCCTGCCGTCGCCCGCGTCCGCATCTCAAGCCGCGCCCGCCTGCCACTCGCCAGCGCCGAAGATACGCAGGTCGTTGCCTTCCGCCCCGATGATGGCGGCCCGGAGCATCTGGCGCTGGTGATCGGCAATCCGGATGTGAACCAGCCGGTACTCACCCGCTTGCACAGCTCCTGCCTTACCGGCGATGTGCTCGGCAGTCTGAAATGCGATTGCGGCCCACAACTTCACGCCGCGCTTGCCGCCATAGCGGCCAATCCCGGCGGCGGCACCCTGCTCTACCTTCAACAGGAAGGCCGCGGCATCGGCCTGCTCAACAAGTTGCGCGCTTACGCCCTGCAGGATCAGGGCTGGGACACGGTGGACGCCAACACCCGCCTCGGCTTCGAACCGGACGAGCGTGACTTCTCTTTGGCCGCCGCGATGTTCAAGGCATTGGGCGTCTCGAGCGTCGCGCTGATGACCAACAACCCCCTGAAAGTCGCCGGCCTCGCCGCCCACGGCTTCACCGTCAGCCGCGTCGCTCACGACATGCCGCCCAACCCGCACAACGCGGCTTATCTCGCCACCAAGCGCGACCGGCAGGGGCACATGCTGTGACAATCTTCCGCGCCAACCCTGCCACCGGCACGGTCAGCGCGTTCGGCGAAACCCACGCCGCCAGCTTCGGCAAGGGCGGCTTCTGCCACGCCGCCGACAAACGCGAAGGCGACGGAAAGACCCCGCTCGGCCTCTGGCCCATCCGCGCCGCGCTCCTGCGCCCTGATCGCCTGCCTGCACCGCAAACCGCACTGCCCTGGCGCTGGTTGCGCCCGTGGGACGGCTGGAGCGACGGCGCCGCCGACCCGGCCTACAACCGCCCCGTCACAATCCAGCACCCCCACAGCCATGAATCCCTTTGGCGCGACGATCATGCCTACGACCTCATCCTTGTGTTGGCCCACAACGACAGCCCACCCATCCCCGGCCTCGGCAGCGCCATCTTCTGGCACGTCCGCCAACCTGATGGGCGCCCCACCGAAGGCTGCCTGGCGATGGAGCGTGATGCGCAGGCGCGCTGGCTCGACACGATGGCGCTGGGGGATACGGTCGCGATTTCAGTGGATTGAAGAAGGGCCTGAGGCCCTGCACCCACTTTCGCTTTTGGGCAGCGCTTCGAAAGTAAATAAATGTCGCGGGCCGATGCGCTGGCGACAGATCGACGAAACTCAGATGTCGTTTGCGACGCGACGGTTACCGTTATATGACATAACGATGACAGTGTTGACCGAATCCATCCTTCCACCGTCCAAACTGCTGTGGGCTGCCGAACTGCCGCGTGCCGCTTGGACCGTGATGAACCGGCCACGTCACAAGAGCTTGCTGCGCGGCGAGCCGGCCGGTGACGGCCGCCCGGTGATGCTGCTGCCCGGCCTGATGCAAGGGGAGCGGGCGTTTTTCCCGCTGCAGCGCTTCCTGCGGGACCGTGGCTACCAGGCGCACAGCTGGGGTTTGGGCCGCAACTTTGGCGCGCGAACGACCGGCGCCCAGGCCGAACAGCTCATCGAACGCCTTGAGACGATCGCCGCCACAAACGGCCCGGTAACACTGATTGGCGTCAGCCTGGGCGGCATCATTGCGCGGCTGGTCGCGCAGCGCCGGCCCGGTCTGGTGCGCGAAGTCATCACGATCAGTTCACCATTCGCCGGCAGCGGCAAGGCCACCAATGTCTGGCGGTTCTTCGAATGGTTCACGGGAGAACGGCTCGATGATCCGGCGGTGGCGGCCCGCAGCGCCGAAATCGCCGCCCCTCTCTCCGTCCCCAGCACCGCCATCTGGAGCCAGTCCGACGGACTGGTCGCCGGCGAAATCTGCCGCGACAGCCACGGCCGATCGATCGAGATCAACAGCAGCCACCTGGGCGTGCAGATCCGTGCCGACGTTTTCCTGGCTGTCGCGGGCGTCCTGGAAGGCCGCTGAACGGCGGCGCTGTCATGCCTCCGGCGGGCAGGGCCTGAGGTCCTGCACCCACTTTCGTTTTTGGGCCGCACTTGTGTTTTGACGAGAGCACCGCAGGCTGTTGTCCTTTGCCTGCGGCGCTGGTTTGCGCTCGAGAAACAGGGGCTACCCAAAATCAAACGGGTGCAGGACCTCAGCCCCTGCCCGCCGGAGGCTCTCCTTACTTCAGCGCCTCATCATACCAGGCCGCCACATCGTCGCGCATCTTTGCCAGTTCAGATTCCGCCAGATAGATCATGTGGCCCGACTGGTAATAGGTGAACTTGATGTTCTTGTTCAGCTCGGCCGGCAGCAGCATGTGGCTGGCGTCAAATTCGGCGCCATAAAACGGCGTCGCCATGTCGTAATAGCCGTTGAGGAACAGTATTTTCAGCTTCGGATTCGCGCGCATGGTGAAGGCGAGATCGACCGCCGTGTTGGGCGTCGTCTGCACGCCACCGCGGGGCGGGCGGTGGGACCAGTCCCAGCTGTACCCCGGCTCGCGCGCCGTCAGCTTGTAGGGCAGTTCGGTTTTCACGCCCAGTGTCTTCACCGCATAATCGTGGAAGGCCGAGATGTAGGCGCCGGTGATGGCGGTGCCGGCCGGATCCTCATCCGGGCTGTCTGCGTTCAGATCGGTGGGCGGCAGTGTGTAGCGCGTGTCGAGCCGGCCGATCGAAAGGCCGCGCGGGCGCAGCAGTTCGGTCTGGAAATGCTGCAGATCAACCCGCAGGTTAGCGCGCTTGATGAAATCGATGGGCAGCCCGGTATAGGCGTTCATCTGGCGGGCGACGGCATCCTTTTCGGCGTCGGAAATGCTGCTGCCCTTGGCCAGGGCCGCGGCATAGGGCCCGGCCACGAAGCCGCGCACTTCGTTCACGAAGGCGTCGAGATCGGCCGGCTTCTGGCCGGGCAGCGTGCCGTGATACCAGGCGGTCGCGGCAAAGCCGGGGAACAGCACCATGTGGTTCTGATCATAGCCGGCTTGGCGGACGCCGTAGTTCATGATGGTGGACAGCAGGGCGACGCCGTGCAGCGAAAGCCCACGTTCCTCCAACATCCGCGCCACCACGCCGGAGCGCAGCGTGCCATAGGATTCGCCGAGTATGAATTTCGGTGATTTCCAGCGGTTATTCTTGCTCACATAACGCATGATGGCGCGGGCAAAGGCATCGGCATCCTGATCGACGCCGTTGAAATCCTTGCCGGTCTTGTCGCCCAGCGGGCGGGACCAGCCGGCGCCCATGGCATCGATGAAGACGATATCGGTCTTGTCGAGCAGGGACCACGGATTCTGGGTGACGCTATACTGATCGGGGGTGACGTACACCGGCTTGTCGGTCTTCACGCGCACCGGGCCAAAGCTGCCCATGTGCAGCCAGATCGTCGCCGAACCGGGACCGCCGTTGTAGAAGAAGGTGACCGGGCGGTTGGCTTCACCGGTGGTGTAGGCGGTGTAGAACAGGCTGCCAGTGGGCCGGGCATTGTCATCACGGATGGTGAGCGTGCCGGCGGTGGCGGTATAGGCCACGGCCTTGCCCTTGATGGAAACGCTGCCCTTGGACACGGATGCTTTTTCCTCCACCGGCGCACGGGCAGTGGCGGCATCGGCTTCGGCCACCATGGCATCGCGCGGCGTCTGGCGCTTTTCCTGGGCGAGGCTGGGCGCGGCCAGGGCCGTCAGCAGCAGTGCAGTCACAAGTTTCATCGACAACCCCTTTTTGTAATTTGTGGTGTTCAGCAGCAGAAAAGCACCCGCATCGTCAAGCGCGCCTGAAAACGAAAGTGGGTGCAGGGGCTTAGCCCCTGCCCGCCGGAGGCATCACTTTCTTCCTTTTCTGATCCCCGGCGGCACGCGGGATTTGCCCGGCCTCGGCTGGAACCCGCGTGGCCGGGTCCGATCCCGGCGCGGGCCGCTGCTGCTGCCGCCTTCGGGCAACTCAAAGCGCAGCGCGCCGGTGATCGGGCTGGCTTCGGCGAGGCGCAGCTCCATGCGCTGGCCCACAGCATAGCGCGTGCCGGTCTGGATGCCTTCCAGGATGCGGGCGTCTTCATCGAAAACGAAGCGTTCTTCACCAAGCGTGGAGACCGGCACCAGCCCGTCGCCGCCCAGCCCTTCGACGGTGGCAAAGAAGCCGAACTTGGCGACGCCGGTGATGCGCGTCTTCACGATTTCGCCGACCTTGGTGGAGAGGAAGGCGGCGACATAGCGATCGATGGTGTCGCGTTCGGCTTCCATCGCCCGCCGTTCGGTCATGCTGATATGGTCGGCGGTCTTGGTCAGACCCTTTTCCTCTTCCTTGTGCAGCGCGCCGTCACCCAGCCGGTAAGCCGCGACCAGGCTGCGGTGCACCACCAGATCGGCATAACGGCGGATCGGCGAGGTGAAGTGGGCATAACTGCCCAGACTCAGCCCGAAGTGGCCGACGTTTGCCGGCGAGTAATAGGCCTGGGTCTGGGTGCGCAGCACCTGTTCAGTGACCTGCTGGTAATTCTCGCCATCCTTGGCGCGAGCGAGGATGCGATTGAACACGGCGGGCTTGGCCACCTGGCCCAACGCAATATTCTGCCCCAGCGTTTCGAGATAATCCCGCAGCGCGACGATCTTTTCGCGGCTCGGTGCCTCGTGGCAGCGGAAGATGCAGCCGGCCTTCTTCTTTTCGAGCGCCTTGGCCGCCGCGACGTTGGCGGCGATCATGTAATCTTCGATCACGCGGTGCGCGGTCAGATGCTCGCGGATCGAGATGCCGGCGATGCGCCCGGCCTCATCCAGCACCACGCGCTTTTCCGGCAGCTCCAGATCGAGCGGTTCGCGGTCGGCGCGCGCCTTGGCCAGCGCGCCCCATGCGGCCCACAGCGGCTTCAGCACGTGCAGCCATTCGCCCTTGTCAGCGTCCATGGTTGCCTGCGCTTCTTCATAAGCGATGTTGGTGACGCAGCGGATCACCGCGCGGGTGAAGCGCCAATCGACCAATTTGCCTTCCGGATCGATGTGCAGATGGCAGGCCAGCACGGCGCGATCTTCATTCTCCACCAGGCTGCAGACATGGGCGGATAGCACCTCCGGCAGCATCGGCACGACGCGATCGGGGAAATAGACGCTGTTGCCGCGGCTGCGTGCCGAACGGTCGAGCGCGGTGCCGGGGCGGACGTAGAAGCTGACATCGGCAATGGCGACGATGGCCCGAAAGTGCCCGGGCTTCTCGTCATCCGGCGCCGCCCATACCGCATCGTCATGATCGCGCGCGTCGGCGGGATCGATGGTGAGGAACGGCAGCGCGCGCAGATCCTCGCGCTCGCCAAGTGATTGCCGGGCCATGCGATCGGCTTCATCGAGCGTCGATTCGTCAAAGCGGTTGGGGATGCCCTTGGCGTGAATGGCGATCAGGCTGAACGATTTGGGCTGGAACGGATCGCCCAGCACTTCGACAACGCGGCCATATTGGCGCGGCGGGCGGCCACTGGGTTCGGCCAGCACCAGATCGCCAGGCTGGCCGTCGCCGGGATCGTTGATCGCCAGATCGGTGCGCGCCTTCTTGTCCACCGGCACCAGCCGCCAGCCCAACGCTTCCTTGCGCAAGATGCCGAGCACAAACTCCTCGGATTTCGCCAGCGCCTTCATCGGGAACGCCAGCAGCCCGCCGCCCTGTTCCTCGATCCGCGCCAGCAGCCGATCACCCAGACCAAACACGGCGCGGCGGCGCAGCTCGATCACACGCAGGCGCGGCGGCGGGGTGGCGTGTTCCCATCTGTCGGGCACGGCAATCGCCACGCCATCGGCAACATCACAGATGCGGATCACCGTCACCTTGGGCAGGCCGCCGCCCTTGTGCAGGTTGCGGCCGGGGCCGGTTTCCAGTTCGCCGGCCTCCATCATTTCCTTGAGCAGCGCCTTCAGAGCGATCTTGTCCTGCGCGTGCAGGCCGAACGCCTTGGCGATCTCGCGCTTGCCCACGCTGGTTTTCTGGGTGGCGATGAAATCCAGGATGGCTTGCCGGTCGGGCAGGCCGGCCAGAGTCCTGTTGTGCGGGTTGTTGCGGGGGGTGCGCGGCATGGGCTTACCATGGGCGTTCGGGCCGGGTGGGGCAAGTGCGCCCATTGTGTCCAAAGCTGCCGCGGCCCATATGCGTCCCCATGCAATCCAGGGCCGCTTCGTCCGGCCCACCGCAAGGTGAGGCCGATTTCAAGACGCTGAAGCGTTTCCTTCCCTATCTGTGGCCGGCCGATCGCTCCGATCTGAAACTGCGCGTTGTCGGCGCGCTGTGCCTCGTGTTGCTGGCCAAGGGCGTCATGCTCGCCATGCCTTACACGCTGAAGCTGGCGCTCGATGCGATGTCCGACAATCTGTCGGGCGGGGCCGGCGTGGCGATGGCGCTGGTTGCCTCCTATGCACTGGCCCGCTTCGGCGGCGTGCTGTTCGACAATTTCCGCAATGCGCTGTTCGAAAAGGTTGGCCAGGAAGCCGCGCGCCACCTCAGTCTAGATGTGTTCAGTCACATCCACCGGCTTTCGCTGCGTTTCCACCTCGAACGCCGCACCGGCGCACTCACCCGGCTGATCGAGCGCGGCACCAAGAGCATCGACACCATGCTCTATTTCCTGCTGTTCAATATCTTCCCGACCGTGATCGAACTCACCGCCGTCTGCATCTTGTTCGGGCGGGGTTTCGGCTGGGAACTGGTGGTGGCCACGCTGGCGATGGTCGCGGCGTACATTGTCTACACCCAGCGCATCACCGATTGGCGCGCCAACCTGCGCCGCGAAATGGTGACCAGCGACCAGAACGCCACAGCGCGCGCCGTGGACAGCCTGCTGAATTACGAAACAGTCAAATATTTCAACGCGGAAGCGCACGAAAATGCCAATTATGGCCGTGCCATCAAGCGTTACACCGATGCCGCCACCAAATCCGAAGTCAGCCTCGCCTGGCTCAACATCGGGCAGAGCTTCATCACCAACGCGCTGATGGCCGGCGCGCTGGTCTATGTGGTGTGGGGCTGGGATCAGGGCCGCTTCACCATCGGCGATATTGCCTTCGTCAATGGCCTGCTGATGCAGTTGTTCCGCCCGCTCGATCTGCTCGGCATGGTCTATCGCGAAATCCGCCAGGGCCTGATCGACATGGACGCGATGTTCCGCCTGATCGACACCGCGCCGGAAATCGCCGACGCGCCGGGCGCGGTTCCACTCAGCCTGTCGGGCGCGCGGGTCACCTTCGACGCCGTGCAGTTCGGCTATGATCCGCGCCGGCAGATCCTGCACGGCGTCAGCTTCGACGTGGAACCGGGGCGCAAGCTCGCCGTGGTCGGCCATTCGGGCGCCGGCAAATCGACGCTCAGCCGCATCCTCTACCGCTTCTACGACATCCAGGGCGGCCGCGTGCTGATCGACGGGCAGGATATTGCCCATGTCACGCAAGACAGTCTGCGCCGCACCATCGGCATCGTTCCGCAGGATACGGTGCTGTTCAACGACAGCATCGGTTACAACATCGCCTATGGCCGGCCAGATGCAACGGAGGCTGAGATCATTGCGGCAGCGCGCGGCGCGGCCATCCACGATTTCATTCTGAGCCTGCCCGATGGCTACAAGACGCAAGTGGGCGAACGCGGACTGAAACTGTCGGGCGGCGAAAAACAGCGCGTCGCCATCGCCCGCACCATCCTGAAGAACCCGGCAATCCTGATCCTTGACGAAGCCACCAGCGCGCTCGATTCAGCGACGGAGGCCAGCATCCAGGACGCGCTGGGCGGTGTATCCGCCGGGCGCACCACCATCGTGATCGCCCACCGCCTATCCACCATCACCGATGCCGATGAGATCATCGTGATGGACGCCGGCCGCATCAGCGAACGCGGCCGCCATGAGGAATTGCTGGCGCAGGCCGGCGCCTATGCCGAGATGTGGGCGCTGCAACAGGCCGAGGAAGACGACAGCACCGCCGAGCCGGCGACCGCGTGAAACAAATCGGGGGCCGGCTCTTGTGAGCCGCCCCCCTTTTTTTACGCAAGAAACGAAACGCTTACGGCAGCACAACCGCGTCGACGACGTGGATCACGCCGTTGGACTGCATCACATCGGCCTGGCGCACATGGCTCATGCCGCCCTTGGCGTCGCGCAGCATCACCAGATTGCCCATCATGGAGGCGGTCAGCTTGCCGCCCTGCACGGTGGTCAGTTCGGCCTTGCCGCCGCCGGCCTTGATGGCGTTCACCACATCAGCGGCGGTGAACTTGCCGGCCACCACGTGATAGGTGAGCACGGCGGTGAGCGTGGCCTTGTTTTCCGGCTTCAGCAGGGTTTCCACCGTGCCGGCCGGCAGCTTGGCGAAAGCGGCGTTGGTGGGGGCGAACACGGTGAACGGGCCCTTGCCCTTCAGCGTTTCAACCAGGCCAGCGGCCTTCACGGCAGCAACCAGCGTGGTGTGATCGGCCGAGTTCACGGCATTATCGATAATATCCTTGGTGGGCAGCATGGGGGCGCCGCCCACGATCGGCTGTGCGCTGACCATGGGGGACAGGCCGGCCGCGGCAATGACAAACAGCGCAGCGCGCAGGGCAGTGTTGGAACGCATGAGATTCTCCATCTCGTTGATCAGGTGCCGCCGGAATAGGCGAGCCCCTCAGATACACAATATGGGTGACAAGGCTGCACTTGCCAGTGCCGCTGCGACGAAATGGGCCAGCAATCAGTCAGCCGACAATTTGCCGGTCGCAATCACCGGCCCGGTGGGCGCGCCGGTGGGCGAACCGCCGGTGGGTTCGATGGAAATCGCCAGGATCACGCCGGGTTTGAGTCCGGCCAGCCGATCGCGCGGGATGGTCTGGCTGCGACCGACGGCGATATCGATCACGCCCAGCGACCGCGGCGGATTCTTGCCTTCGATCACCCACAGTTCCGGAACCGTGCCGCCGGTGGCCTTATCGCTGGCTGAAACCGGGGCCAAACGTACCTGGCCGTTGGCCGGATCAAAGGCGGCGGCAATCAGCGGCTTGCCATCGGCATCAGCCAGCGTTGCGACCAGCGCCGGGCCATCGGCAACAGTGGCCGGCACACCGGGCGCCACGGCACCGGGCTGCACCAGAGCAGCGACGGCCACCGCCGGCAGCGCCGCGGCACGCCGCGGCTGCGGTTCCACCTCTGCTGCGATTGCCGCCAACACCGATGGCGGCGGGGCAACACCCGGCGTCACGTCATCCAACGGCGCCAGCAGCGTTTGCCAGCGTTCAACCGCTGCGCGGACTTCGGGATCGCTCAACAGGCGCAGTTCGGCCGCCTTGCGCTCGGCACGGCTACCGCCGCCCAGCGCATGGTCCATGGCCAGGGCTTCCAGTTCGGTCAGGCCATCAAGGCCGCTGGGCTGGGGCTGCTGGCTCATGCCTGGCTTCCTTCCAGAAGGTCGCGCAGGCGGATCAGGCCGCGCCGTACCCAGCTTTTCAAGGTGCCCACCGGCACCTGTTCACGCGCTGCCAGCTCATCATAGGTTACACCATCAAAATAGCAGGCGCGGATGGCAGCGGCATGGCGCGGTTCCAGCGTGGCCAGCGCCGCCGCGATGCGCCGTGCATCCTGATCATGGATCAGCCCGGCATCCTGCGCTGGTCCGCCATCGGCCAGATCAATGGCAGCCTCCATCGGGACGTGGGCGCGCGGTGGGCGGGCGCGCAAACGATCGATGGCGCGGTTGCGCGCGATGGTGGCTGCCCACGTGATCGGGCTGGCTTTCGACGCATCAAAGGTCGCCGCCTTTCGCCACACGATGAGATACACTTCCTGCAACACGTCTTCGGATTCCTGCCGTTCGATCAAGAAACGCAGGATCACGCCAACGAGTTTTGCACTGGTGCGATCATAAAATGCCTGGAAGGCGGCGGCATCGCCATCGGCGACCCGCACCAGCAAGGCCGCCAGCTCGGTCGAGCCGGTGGTAAAGGGTTGATTCGGGCGGCTCAAGGCCGGGCACCCGGCATCTGGATGGGGCCATCTGCACTGCCGGTGATGAACTGGCGCACGTAGGCATTGTCGCAGGCAGCAAGGCCGGCCAACGGCCCGTTCCAGATGATCTTTCCCGCGTGCAACATGGCAACACTATCGGCGATCAAACGCACTCTCGCCATGTCGTGCGTAATGGTAATTGCGGTGATTTTCAAATCCGTAACCAAAGTGCGGATCAGCCGGTTGATCACCGCCGCCGTGATCGGGTCCAGCCCCGCCGTCGGCTCATCGAAGAAGATGATCGGCGGACGCGCCGCGATGGCGCGGGCCAGGGCGACACGTTTCTGCATCCCGCCGGAAAGCTCGGCCGGCTTGAGATCGGCCACCTCCGCTGCCAGGCCCACCCGGGCCAGATTGTCGATGGCCGCCGACCGACGATCGGCCGGAGTGCCCCACAGCGCACAGCTGATATTGCGCCACACGGGCAGCGAATCGAACAGCGCGCCGCCCTGGAACAACATGCCGAACCGGGTGCGATGGGCATCAAGCGCGGCGCCCCTCAGCCCGGCGACCTCCTCACCATCCACCTTGATCGATCCGCCATCGATCGGGATCAGCCCCAGGATGCACTTCAACATCACCGATTTTCCGGTGCCGGAACCGCCGATGATCACCAGGCTTTCCCCCGGCATCACAGCCACATCAAGGCCATCGAGCACCTGGCGGCTGCCAAAGCGCTTGGACACGCCGGCCAGTTCGATCCGCGGCGTCATGAACCAAACACGATCACGGTGATGATCAGGTTGGATAGCAGGATCAGGATGAAGCTGGAGACCACAGCATTGGTCGTCGCCCGCCCAACGCCGGCCGCGCCGCCGCCGCTGTGATAACCATGGTAACAGCCCATCAGCGCGATGAAGAATCCGAACACCCCGGCCTTCACCAGCGACGAGACGACGTCATCTACCTCAAGATACCGCTGCGTGGTGGCGAGATATTGCGCGCTGTTGAAGCCCAGCCGCTGCGTCGCCAGCAGCCAGCCGCCCATCACACCCAGCGCGTTCGACACCAGCACCAGGAACGGCATCACCAGCACGCCGGCGAGAATGCGCGGGCCGACCAGCCAGCGGAAGGGATCGGTGCGCAGCGTCACCAGCGCGTCGATCTGTTCCGTCACCCGCATCGTGCCCAGTTCGGCCGCCATGGCGCTGGCGACACGGCCGGCCACCATCAGCCCGCCCAGCACCGGGCCAAGTTCACGCACCACACCGATCACAGTGACGGCCGGCACTGTAGAGGCCGCGTTGAAGCGGCTGCCACCGATGAAGATCTACTGCGCCAGCGCGGAACCCGTGAAAATCGCGGTGAGGCCCACCACCGGCAAGGACAGCCAGCCGATCACCAGCATCTGCTGCGCCATCTGGGCTGGATACCACGGCGGTTGCAGCAGCCGGCTGAGCGCGGTGACGGCAAAGCGCGTCAGCCGGCCGATGCTCGCCAGCGCCGCCAGCAGCGGCGCGCCGATGGCGACCAGCGCGGCGATCATGCCCACACCCGTTCGAAACGCTGGCCCAGCGCCACCAGCAGTTCATAGCTGGTGCGGCCCGACAGGCTGGCCGCGGTTTCGGGATCGAAGGGGATATCCAGCCAGTCACCCTCGGTCAGCGCCGGCGCGTCGGTAACGTCAAACGCGGCCAGATCCATGGAAACGCGGCCCGCTGCCGAGCAGCGCACACCAGCCGCAATCGCCCAGGCCACGCCCGACAGGCCGCGCGCATAACCATCGGCGTAGCCCAAGGCCACCGTGGCGATGCGGCTGGGCCGGCTGGCCACGAACGCGGCCGCATAGCCCACCGAGCCGCCGGACGGCACGTCGCGCAGCTGGATAATGCGGGCCTGCATTCGGCCCACTGTGCGGGACATGCGGCCATCCGGCATTAACCCGCCGCCGAACAGGCCAATGCCGGGACGCACCAGATCGAGATGGAACGCCGGGCCAAGCGCGATGCCCGCACTGTTGGCCAGGGCATAGGCGCCCGCTGGCACGCGCGCCGTCACCTCGGCAAAACAGGCACGCTGGGCCTCGTTCAGCGGGTGCGCCGGATTGTCGGCACAGGCGAGATGGCTGTGCAGCACCGCCACCTCCATCCCGGCCAGCACGTCCGCCGTTTCTGCCGGGGCAAGGCCGAGCCGGTTCATGCCGCTGTCCACCATCGCTTCGCATGGCCGACCGGTCTGCCGCCACAGCGCGACCTGTGCAGCCGTCACCAGCACTGGCCGAGCCGGCAAGGCGAGCGCAGCTGGAAGCTCGTCCGCCGTAACGCCATGAAGAACCGATAGGATGATGCCATCGGGCAACGGCAGCAACGGTGGCACTTCCTGCCAGTGTGCCACATAAAAATGCCGGCAGCCGACCGCGGCCAGCCGCACCAGTGTTTCACGCGCGCCTAGGCCATAGCCATCGGCCTTGATCGCCGCACCGCACGCGGCACCACCCACGGCACGGGCGAAATCCTGCCAGTTGGCGATCAGCGCAGCGCTGTCGAGCAGCAGCCGCGCTTGCGGCGGAGGGGGGGGCGGGGGCGACACCGCACCGGATTAGTGCGGTTGTTCATGGCGGCGCAAGCCATTGCGGTGTATCACCGCGTCATGAACCGCTCGATCATCTCCGCCGCTCTTGGTGCCTTGGCTATTGCCGCGGGTAGCGCCTTGGCGCTTGCGCCAGCCTATGCACAGGCCCAGCCCAAGCCCGATACGGAATTCTGCGCCAAGATGCGCGCGCAGGATCCGGGCGGCATCTGCACGGCCAAGGGCGAATATGTGACCCCGGAGAAGGTCTACAAACCCGATGGCACGGTGATCAATCGCTCGACAGGCGATTGAGCGCTCGGGCGGCGGCCCTCAATCAAACAGCGAACTGACCGAGCTTTCTTCGGCGGTCCGCCGCATGGCTTCGGCGAGCAGCGGCGCGATGGTGATGCGCCGCACCTTCTGCGCGGCCTTCACCGCCGCAGTCGCCGCAATCGAATCGGTGACGACCAGTTCCGCCAGCGCCGAACCATCGACGCGCGCAACCGCGCCACCCGAAAGCACGCCGTGGCTCACATAGGCGGTCACGCTCTTTGCGCCGGATTCGAGCAGGGCGGCGGCCGCGTTGCACAGCGTGCCGGCCGAATCGACGATGTCATCCACCAGGATGCAGCGGCGGCAGCGCACATCACCAATGATGTTCATCACTTCCGATTCGCCGGGCCGTTCGCGGCGCTTGTCGACGATGGCCAGCGGCGCGTTACCCAGCCGCTTGGCCAGGGCGCGGGCGCGCACCACGCCGCCCACGTCGGGCGAGACGACCATCAGATCTTTCATGCCCATGCGCGCCGTGATGTCGGCCGCCATGACCGGGGCGGCAAACAGATTGTCGGTGGGGATATCGAAGAAACCCTGAATCTGGCCGGCATGCAGATCAAGGCACAGCACGCGATCAGCGCCGGCCATGGTGATGAGATTGGCCACCAGCTTGGCCGAAATCGGCGTGCGAGAGCCGGATTTGCGATCCTGGCGGGCGTAACCAAAATAGGGCACCACCGCCGTGATCCGCCGCGCCGACGCGCGTCGCAGCGCATCGATGCAGATCAGCAATTCCATCAGATTGTCATTGGCAGGCGCCGCGGTGGACTGGACCACGAACACATCTTCGCCGCGCACATTTTCATGAATTTCAACGAAGATTTCTTCATCGGCAAAGCGGCGCACCGACGCGCTAGTAAGCGGGATTTCCAGGTAGGCGGCAATCGCCTGGGCCAGTTCGGGATTGCCGTTGCCGGCCAGAATCTTCATGTCGCGGCGCCCTAGCTGACGGGTTTGGCTGGCCATAGCCGCCCTGTCACACAGGTGCAACCTTGGCTGCGGCCTTACGCGCCGATTGCGGCCACCAAAGCGTCCACCAAAGGCACATCGGCTGGCGGCATCGGCAGCACCGCCATCGCCTTGGGGTATTCCCAGCGCAGCGGCTGGCCATCGCGGCCGTGCGGCTGCCCCTTCCACTGTCGACACCAGTACAGCAGCATCACCAGATGGAAATCGGGATAGCCAAAGCTGACGAAGGTGAAGGGCGCCAACTCTTCGGCCACGATGCCCAGCTCCTCATCCAGCTCGCGCACCAGGGCGGCTTCCGGCGATTCGCCCGACTCCAGCTTGCCGCCGGGAAATTCCCACAGGCCGGCCAGCGATTTCCCTTCCGGGCGCTGGGCGAGCAGCACCCGGCCATCGCCATCCACCAAGGCGGCGGCAACGACATAAACGATCTTCATCAGCGCAACGTCACCAGCTTCACACGGTCGCCGGCCTTCAACTTGGCGTTGGCGCGCAGCTGGTTGAGCGTGAGGAAGCGCGCCATCTTGTCGTCATCATAGGCCATGCGGTTGGCCAGGCTCTGCAGCGTGTCGTTGGCGCCAACCCGCACCACCTGCAGGCGGCGGCTGCGGATGCTGGCGATGTCCTGCGGGCTCAGCCGGCGCACGCTGGCCGCAACCGGCGCCACGCCCCCCAACTGGCCCTGCGGCGCGATGCTGACCAGCGTAAGCGTCAGCTGCGGCGACCAGCGGTACACCGTGAGTGTTGCTTCCACCGGGCCGGCCTGCGATCCGGCGCGGATGCTGCCTTCCAGCGCCTCCACCCCGTTGATCCGTGTGGCACGCATCGGCTGGGCCGAAACCCCCAGTTGCTGCCAGCGGGCGCCGGCGATGCTGTTCAGATCAGCGTTGCGCGCATCGGCGGCGCGCAGATCAAAGCGCAGATTGCCCGGCCCGCTGCCGGTGACGGCCTGCGACGAATTGCTGATCGCAAAACCACGCGGCGCATCCAACGCCAGCGCCAGCCCGCCGTGGCGGAAGCCGCTGCCCACCACCACGCCTTCGGCCGGATCATCATCATAGATCATGCCGTCGATGGCATTGAGGAACGCATCAGGGTTGAGGGCGCGACTGGAGGTGCGAATGCCCTGCGCTTCGGTGCGCATCCGCGCCACGCGTTCGCCGCTGGGCGGATGGGTGGAAAGCCACTTCGATGGTTCGGCGCCGCCCTGGCCCTTCAGCCGCGCCTCCAGCGCCGTCTGCGCGCCCAGCGCCGCCAGGCTGTCGGTGGCGGCATTGGGATCATAGCCGGCGGTGGTCAGATAGCGCACCCCCAGGCTGTCCGCCTGGTGTTCCTGATCGCGGCTGTAGCCCAGCGTGGTCAGCCCTGCGACCAGCCCGGCCCCGCGCCCGATCAGATCAGAACCGGTGAGCGCCCCGGCCACACCCGCCAATACGTTTGACAGCGCGGCGCGGTTCTGGCGCTTCTGGCCATGACGGGCCGCGACATGCGCCACTTCATGCCCCATCACGAAGGCCATTTCGGCCTCGTCGTTCATCAGCGCCAGCAGTTGTCGGGTGATGTAGACATAGCCGCCGGGTATGGCGAAGGCGTTGTTCACATTGGAATTCAGCAAGGTCACGGTGTAATCCGTCGCCCGCGCGCCGCCGCCCGATTGCACGGCAATCTTCTGGCCAACGCCCCGCACATAATCCGC
Source organism: Sandarakinorhabdus limnophila DSM 17366 (assembly GCF_945882885.1). Classification (GTDB taxonomy): domain Bacteria; phylum Pseudomonadota; class Alphaproteobacteria; order Sphingomonadales; family Sphingomonadaceae; genus Sandarakinorhabdus; species Sandarakinorhabdus limnophila_A. The sequence goes on along the minus strand of NZ_CAMCWT010000007.1, from coordinate 25,015 downwards.
CACCGGCCCGCTCATGGCGCCACCGAATTGCTGCAGGATCTGCGGATGGGCTTGCGCGCCCGACCGGCGCTCGCTTTCGGTCAGGCCGGGGGGTGCCTGCGCCAGCGCCGGGACGGCCAGCAAGGCTGACAAGGCAAGCGTGCGAACCAGATTTTTCATCGGCGCAGCATAACGTGAAAGCGGGTCATTGCGCCAGAAGGCGGCGGAAGGTGGTTCTAGAGATTGCGGCCCATCGCCAGATATTTGGCTCGGCGGGCCTTCACCAGCGCGGCCGGCGACAGCGCCAGCAATGGCTGCAATTCGCTGGCAATCGCCATCGACAGCGAGGCGATGGCGGCCGCCGAATCACGATGGGCGCCGCCGAGCGGTTCGGACACAATGGTATCGATCACACCGAGCGCCTTGCAGTCGGCCGCCGACACCTTCATCGCTTCGGCTGCGTCTGCCGCGCGATTGGCCTGCTTGTCGGCATTGCGCCACAGGATGGAGGCGCAGCCTTCCGGCGAGATCACCGCATAAACCGCGTGTTCCAGCATGATCACTCGATCGGCCGCGGCGATGCCGATGGCGCCGCCCGACATGCCTTCACCCGTAATGGCGGTGATGATCGGCACCGGCGCACCGAGGAAAGCGGCGGTGGCACGCGCAATGGCTTCGGCTTGGCCGCGGGCTTCACCGTCAACGCCGGGATAAGCGCCGGCACTGTCAACCAAGGTGATCACCGGCACGTTGAATCGGGCGGCAAGCTCCACCAACCGCGCGGCCTTGCGATAGCCCTCGGGCCGTCCCATGCCGAAATTGTGGCGAACGCGGGAAGCGGTGTCGTTGCCCTTTTCATGGCCGATCAGCATCACCGGGACGTTCAGCCCGCGCAGCTTGCCCAGCCCGCCCAATATGGCGAGATCCTCGCCATAGGCGCGGTCACCAGCCAGCGGCGTGAAATCCTCCACCAGTGCCTTGGCGATGTCGGAAAAATGCGGCCGCGCCGGGTGGCGGGCCACCAGCGTCTTCTGCCACGGCGACAGCTTGGCATAGGTCTCGGCCAGCAGGCGGCGCGCGGCACCTTCAGCGTGGCGGGCGCCGGCATCATCGCCGGCGGCGCGATAATCGGTCGCGCGCTGGGCGATCTGGGCGATCGGCTTTTCAAAGTCGAGATAGGTGCTCACAGGCCTTCGCCTAGGCGAAATGACGCGGCGTGGTCAATGGCCGCAACGTCACAGCCAAGCTCACTGCCGCTGCCAGCGGAAATACCACACCTCATGGCCCAACCGGCGCGCCTTGGCTTCATAGCGCGTCTGCGGCCAATCGGCGGGCCGGGTGAGGAAGTCCGCCGCAGTGTCGCCCAACCAGCGGAAATCGCTGCGCTTGGCCATCTGCATCAGCGCCCAGCGGCAATAGATCGGGTGATCGGTGCCGAACCGGAATTCACCGCCCGGCTTGAGCACGCGGGCGATGCGATCAATCGGCCCGGGGTTCATGAAACGGCGCTTGGCGTGGCGGGCCTTGGGCCAGGGATCAGGGTGGAGCAGGAACATGCGTTCCACGCTGGCTTCGGGCAGCCGTTCCAGCACATCAAGCGCATCGCCATGGTGGATGCGCACGTTGGTGAGACCACCATTGCGCACCGCCATCAACGCGCCGACCACGCCATCCACAAACGGTTCGGCACCGATCAGGCCCACATCGGGGTGCATAGCCGCCTGCCCGGCCATATGCTCGCCCTTGCCAAAGCCGATTTCTAGCCACAGCGGGCGCTCATCGCCAAACAGGCCCGGTGCGGTAATCGGCCTTTCCGGCGGCACCGCGAGGCGCGGCAACAGATCGGCAAACAATTCGGCCTGGCCCTGGCGCAAGGCGTGGCCCTGCCGGCGGCCGTAAAGGCGGCGGATGGTGGTCGGATCGGAAACCCCAGAATCGCTGATTGCGTCGCTCATGGTGGCGGCCATGCCCGATTGCGTGCCTGTGGAAAAGGGCAGGCGTGGCCATTGATGCAGATCAAGGCACCAGGATGCCGCCGGCCCGAAACTGCGATCCAGATTCGGGAGGATAGATGATGGACGCTCATACCCCGGCCCGCCCGGCCCCTGAAAGCGCAGGCTCAGGCGCGATCACCGATGTTGATGTGCTGGTGATTGGTGCCGGCATTTCCGGGCTCTCCGCAGCCTGGCACCTGCAGCAACGCCTGCCACACAAGCGCTTCCTGGTACTGGAACGGGAGGCCAGTTACGGCGGCACCTGGCTCACCCACAAATTCCCCGGCATCCGTTCCGATAGCGATCTTTATACCTTCGGCTTCGGCTTCAAACCGTCGGTGGGGCCGCCAATCGCCACGGCCGGCGAAATCCAGGCCTATCTGGGCGAGATGATCGAGGAGAATGACCTCGATCGCCACATCCGCTATAATCACAGCATCGAAACGGCCAAGTGGGACAGCGCCACCGCGCGCTGGACGCTCACCGCTACCCTGCCCGATGGCACGCGCCGCCAGTTTCGCGCCAATTTCCTGTGGATGGCGCAAGGCTATTACCGGCACCATGAGGGCTTTTGGCCAGATTATCCAGGCATGGCCGATTTCAAGGGCGCACTGCTCCACACCGAAGAGTGGGACGAGCGCACCGACTATGAAGGCAAGCGCGTCGTGCTGATCGGATCGGGCGCAACGGCGGCCACCGTGGTTCCGGCGATGGCGGAAAAAGCGTCCCACATCACCATGATCCAGCGCAGCCCGACCTATTTCATGCCGGGTCAGAACGTGAATGAAACCGCCGAGATGTTGCGGCCTCTGGGCCTGGATCCGGCTGTCGTGCACGATGTGGTGCGGCGCAAGATTCTGTTCGATCAGGATCAGATCGTGCGCCAGTGCCGTGAAGCCCCTGAAGCCGTCACGGCCGAACTGCTGGCTGGGGTGCAGGCGCTGCTGCCCGAAGGCTTTGACATGAAGCACTTCACACCCAACTACCGGCCATAGCGGCAACGGCTGGCCTTCGTGCCCGATGGCGATCTGTTCGCTGGCGTGCGCGCCGGCATGGCCGATGTCGTCACCGGCACGATCGCGCGCTTCACGCCCAATGGCGTGGAGATGCAGGATGGTACGCACGTCCCAGCCGACATGATCGTGCTCGCCACCGGCTTCAACCTGTGTGTGTTCGGTGACATTGCTTTCTCAATCGACGGCAAGCCGCTGGACATGGGCGATACCGTGACCTGGCGCGGCATGATGTTCACCGGCGTGCCCAATCTGGTCTGGGTGTTCGGCTATTTCCGGGCGAGTTGGACGCTACGCTCCGACATGATCTCGGAATTCACCTGCCGGCTGCTGCAGCACATGGACGAGAAAGGCGTCGACAGGGTCGAGGTGGTGCTGCCACCCGATCTTGTCGACAGCCCACGCGGCCTTTGGGTGGATCCGGAGGACTTCAACCCCGGTTATCTCGCCCGCGGCCAGCACTTGCTGCCGAAAACTGCGCCCGGCCCGGAATGGCGCCACACCCAGGATTACTGGCGCGAAAAGGATGAGATCCAGCGGGTTGATCTCGACGGGCCGGCCTTCCGCTATGCCAGATGCAGGCTGCCTATGACCACCTGAGACAACAGCACGGCTTGCACACTGCCACATCTTTGCCGCAAGAGAGCGGTGACCGGTAGATGGGTCCGGCCGTGACAGAACGGAAAAAGATGCTTTCGGGTGTGAAATCGCTGGTGATGGGTGGCCGCAAGGTGTGGCCGCTGGTGGAAGGCGGCAAGGGTGTTTCGGCCACCAACCACGCCTCGTCGGGCGCCTGGGCACTGGCCGGCGGCGTTGGCACGGTGAGCGCGGTCAACGCCGACAGCTATGACGCTGATGGCAACATCATCCCGCAAATCTACCGCGCCGCCACCCGCCGCGATCGTCATGAAGAACTGGTGCAGTACGGCATCGATGGCGGCATCGCCCAGGTGCAGCGCGCCTATGAGATCGCCGCCCCGGAATTGCAGCGCGGCATCGGCGCCATCAACATCAATGTGTTGTGGGAAATGGGCGGTGCCCAGCGCATCCTGCATGGCGTGTTGGAAGGCACGCGCGGCATGGTGAACGGCGTGACCTGCGGGGCCGGAATGCCCTACAAACTCTCCGAAATCGCCGCGCAATATGGCGTGCATTATTACCCTATCATCAGCTCGGCCCGGGCGTTCCGCGCGCTGTGGAAGCGCGCCTATTCCAAGGCGGCCGAGTGGTTGGGCGCGGTGGTGTATGAAGACCCGTGGCTGGCCGGTGGCCACAACGGCCTGTCCAACGCCGAAGACCCGCTCGCACCCCAGGATCCCTACCCGCGCGTTGCCGAGCTGCGCGCCACCATGCGGGAACTCGGCGTGTCCGAATCAGTGCCGATCGTGATGGCCGGCGGCGTGTGGCGGCTGGACGAATGGGCCAACTGGTTCGACAATCCCGAATTGGGCCAGGTGGTGTTCCAGTTCGGCACGCGGCCGCTGTTGACGCAGGAAAGCCCGATTCCGCAGGCGTGGAAAGAGCGCCTGCTGCATCTGACCGAAGGCGATATCCTGCTGCACAAATTTTCGCCGACCGGATTCTATTCGTCGGCCATCCGCAATCCTTACCTGCGCGCGCTGGAATCGCGCAGCGAGCGGCAAATCGCCTTTTCCACCGCCGCCACCGGCGATCACCAGTTTGCGCTTGATGTCGGCGTCGGCAGCAAACGCTTTTTCGCGACCGGCGGCGATCTGCTGCACGCGCGCGAATGGCATGGCGCGGGCTTTACCGAAGCGCTGAAAACCCCGGACAACACACTGGTGTTCGTGACCCCGGCCGAACGCGCCACCATCCGCAAGGATCAGGCCGATTGCATGGGCTGCCTGTCGCACTGCGGCTTTTCGGCGTGGAAGGATACGGATAGCAACAGCACCGGGCGTCTCGCCGATCCGCGCAGCTTCTGCATCCAGAAAACACTCCAGGATATCGCCCATGGCGGCGATCCGGAACAGAATCTGGCCTTCGCCGGCCACAGTGCCCACCGCTTTTCCAGTGATCCTTATTATTCGAACGGCTTCATCCCGACGGTGAAGCAACTGGTGGACAGGCTACTCACAGGAGCCTGAGCGCGGCCAGTATCGGCCCGCCGCCGGGCTTCTGCACCAGCACGGCCTCAGACAGGCCAACAACCGGCGCTGGCCGATTGAAGCCTGCTGCACTGCCGGTCCACTGGCCCAGCCGCACCAGTTCCCGCACCACATTGCGGTGCGGCAGGGTGCGGCCGCCATTCTCGCCAGCCTTGATAGGCACCTGCACGATGCGCGGATCATATCGGACGAGCCAGACATCGGCGGTTCCGCTGCCAGCGCCGATGCTGAGCCGGTTGGCGGTGGCAGTGAGCCTGGGGCCACCCGTACCACGATCGCCCAGCCGAACGGCGCCGGACAGTTCGGCCGCGCGCACACCGGTCACGTCCACGCGGCCATTAATCACCGTCTGCGGAGTCCAGACATTGTCGTGCCGCAGCCCATCGCGGTAATCATATTGGCGACGGGTGAACTCCGGCCGGGCAAAGCGGTCCTTCCAGCCGAGCTGGTCCCAATAGGTGACACCAAAACTGAGCACGAGCAGATCCGGCCGATCCGCCAGCGCCATCACGTTGGCATTGGCCGCCGGGCACGACGAGCAGCCTTGACTCTGGAACAATTCGATCACGGTGGGGTGGGCGATGTCGGCAGCCAAAGCGGGGCCGGCGATGGCCGCGGTGATGAAGGCAAGAAGGGGGATGCGCATGGGGCCAGTCTCCTGTTACCTTTCATTCGCGCGACCCGTCCGAGATGTTGCACCGACTGACTCGCAGCCGGGAAGTCGGCTGAAGAGAAGTTGAAGTATCTGGGGCCTCCGGCGGGCAGGGTCTGCGACCCTGCCCGCCGGAGGCCCCTTTCCTTCCTCAGATATCGACGCAGATCTTCCCGAAATGCTTGCCCGATTCCTGGTGGCGGAAGGCAGCACCCAGTTCGGCCAGCGGGAAGTGCGAATCGATCACCGGGCGGATGCCGTTCTGGTTGATGGCGCGGATCATGTCCTGTTGTTGCCGGCGCGTGCCCACGGTGATGCCGATCAGGCGGATCTGCTTGGCCATCAACTGCACGGTGGGGATGGGCCCGGCAAAGCCGGCAAGCACGCCGATCAGGCTGATGTGGCCGCCCACGGCGCAGGCGATGATCGATTCAGGCATGGTACCCGCCCCGCCGATCTCGACGATGTGGTCCACGCCGCGGCCTTGCGTCAGCTTCATGGCTTCCGCGCCCCAGCCGGGTGTGGACTTGTAGTTGATCAGGTGATCGGCGCCCATCGCGGCCAGTCGGGCGAGTTTTTCGTCGCTGGAACTGGTGGCGATCACGGTGGCGCCCATTGCCTTGGCAAATTGCAGCGCAAAGATCGAAACGCCGCCGGTTCCCTGCACCAGCACGACATCGCCGGCCTTGAGATTGCCTTCCGGCACCAGTGCCCGCCAGGCGGTAAGGCCGGCGCAGGTGAGGGTGGCGGATTCGGCATGGGAATAGCCGAACGGCGCGTGGGTGAAGCTGGTGGCCGGCGCAACGGCCTCCTCCACCGCATAGCCATCGGCGCCATCGCCCGGCACGCCGGCAAAGCCTGCCATGTTGGGCCGGCCATCGAGCCAGGTCGGGAAGAAGGTGGAAACGACCATGTCGCCGGTGCGGAATTCGGTAACACCTTCGCCCACCGCCAGCACTTCACCGGCGCCGTCGCCCATCGGAATGCGGCCGTCCGGCGTGGGGATGCCGCCAACAACGACGATATAATCATGATAGTTGAGGCTGCTGGCCCGCAGCCGCACCTTGATCTGGCCGGGGCCGGGCGCGCAGGGATCGGGCATGTCTTCATGGCGCAGATTGTCGATGCCGGCGGGGTGGCGGAGGCGGATGGCTTTCATGGTGGTAGCTCCCTTGGTTGCGGGCAGCCTAGCGCGGCAGGAGCGATTGCCTTGCCTCCCGCTTGCGGGAGGGAAAAAGCGTCAGGCCCACCCCTCCAAAACAATATCCGGCGGCCGATGCTCATCCACCCACACGCGGATGTTCGCGATCACCTTCTCGCCCATCGCCTGCCGCCCTTCGAAGGTGGCGCTGCCCATGTGGGGCAGCAGCACCACATTGGTCATCGCCAGCAAGCGTGCGTCGATGGCCGGTTCATGTTCGAACACGTCGAGGCCGGCACCGGCGATCTGACCGGCGGCCAGCGCCTCGCACAGGGCATTCTCGTCCACGATCTCGCCGCGCGCCGCGTTGATGAGATAGGCGCTCTTCTGCATCAGGCCGAAGCGGCGGGCATCGATCAGGTGGTGCGTGTCGGGTGTGTGCGGGCAGTTGATGGTGATGATGTCCACCCGCGCCAGCATGGCATCAAGATCGGTCCACCACGTCGCTTCCATCTCGGCCTCCACGCTGGCCGGCAGGCGGTGGCGGTTGTGGTAGTGCACGGTCAAGCCGAAGGCGCGGGCACGACGGGCGACGGCACTGCCGATGCGGCCCATACCGATGATACCCAGTCGCTTGCCGGTAATGCGGTGGCCCAGCATGCCGGTGGGCGACCAGCCCGCCCATTCGCCGGCGCGCACCAGCTTTTCACCGGCCCCCAGCCGGCGCGGCACGGCCAGGATCAGCGCCATCACCATATCGGCGGTATCCTCGGTGAGCACGCCGGGCGTGTTGGTCACCGTCACCTTGGCAGCATGGGCGGCGTGCAGATCGATATGGTCAACGCCCACGCCGAAATTGGCGCACAGCTTCAGCCGGCCACCCTCGGCCGCCGCCGCAAACACCGCAGCATCAACATGATCGGTCACGGTGGGCACCAGCACATCACAATTGCGCGCCGCCGTGCAGAGTTGTTCCTGCGTGAACGGTGTATCGGTGAGATTGAGTTCGACATCGAACAATTCGGCCATACGGGTTTCCACGGCCTGCGGCAGGCGGCGGGTGACGATGACCTTGGGGCGGGGCTTGTTGGGCATGAACGGGTCCGAATTCAGGTTCGCTGCGATGTGGCAAGGCTTGCGCGGCAACGGCCAAACGGTCAAGAGGAAGGCCCATGAAGACCGCCCTGATCCTGTTGATTGCGTGCGCCGCAACCGCCGCGAACGCCGCCGAATTCGCCGATGGCACCACCGACCTGCAAAAACCGCGCTTTGTCTCGATCAAGGGCGGCAGCGCCATGATGCGTTCCGGCCCCGGCGAGCGTTTCCCAATCCTGTGGGAGTACAAGCGCCCCGGCCTGCCGATGGAGATATTGAAGGAATATGAAATCTGGCGGCAGGTGCGCGATCCCGATGGCACCATCGGCTGGATGAACAAGGCGCTGCTCACCGGGCAGCGCACCGGCATGGTGCGGGATCAGTCCCGCCTTCTTTACGTCGCGCCCGACATGAAGAGCCGCATCGCCTGGCGGATCGCACCTGGCGCGGTGGTGAACATCACCCTGTGCGAGGATATCTGGTGCCGGGTGAGCAAGGATGGCAAATCCGGTTACATCCTGCGCGGCCAGATGTGGGGCACCTACGCGCGCGAGAAGATTGAAGGTTGATCTGGGGGCTAGACTGCGAGTTTCCCGCCGCCGCGCACCAACAGCAGCAGCACCAACCCCACCGCCAGCAGGCCGATCACTGGTACGAAGCCCGCCGCCTGGCTTCCACCGATGCGAGTCGCCTGCTCTACCAGCAGCGGCCCCAGCCACATGGTGGCGGTGCCCGACAGCGCATAAAGGCCAAAGAACGCCCCCAGCCTGTCTGGCGGCACCAGCCGGGTAAGCAGCGTGCGTGAAGAGGCATAGGCCGCCGTGACCGTGATGGCGAGGCCGCAACCCAGGCCCAAGAACACCAGTTCCGGCAGGGTGGTGAACATCGGCGCGTCCCAAATTGGCGTGGCCGCAGCCGGCTGGAACAGGATGCGATCCTGCCCCATCCCCAGCACCAATGATTGCAACACAATCAGCAAAAGCAGTTCCAGCATGAGGGCCAGGCGCGGCCCCAGCAATCCATCTAACCGCGGCGCCAGCAGTCCGCCCACCACCGCCGCGCAGCTCAGCACGATGCCATAGCCCAGCATCGGCAACGTGCCCCATCCCATGGTGCCCGCCGCATAGATGCCGCCAAACAGCAGGATGGCGGTGAGGCCATCGGTAAAGATCATCCGCGCCAGCAGATAGAGCAAAGGATTGGCATTGCCGCGCACATCGCGCACCATCCGCCAAAGATCATTGGCGCCACCCACCAGCGCCGCGCCCAGCCGGGCACGGGTGCGCGGCATGTCGGGCACGGATCGGAACAGCGGAATGCTGCCCACCAGCAGCAACGCCCCCACGATCGGCCCTGTGATGCGCGCCGGTTCGCCCAGCGCAGGATCAAGGCCCATCAGCGGCGTGGCCGGCACGAACGGCCAATCCACCGATCCCGGCAGTGCAAAGGCCAGCAGCACGAACAGCAGCAGCCCCACGCTCATGGCGTTGCCGCCGGCCAGCCCCAGCCCGCTGGCCTGCGCCAGGCCGGCATGTCCGGCCGCCGGCACCAGCAGCGCATTGTGCAGCATCTCGTGCGCCGAAAACAGCCAGGTCATTACCGCGCCGGCCCCGATCACCCACATCACGCCCAGCCCGGCATGCCCGGCCGGCATCACCCACCACAAGCTAGTGGTGGTCACCACCATCGCCAGCACGACCGGCGCCAGCAGCGGCTTGCGTGGCCCCAACCGGTCGATCGTGGCACCCAGCAATGGCATGGATAGCATCACCGCCCAGCCGCCCCATTTGCCGCCCTGCGCCACCAGCGCCTGGCCCTGCACCGGATCGCCCACTACGGCGCGTACGAACCACGGCACGAAAATATAGATAGTGATCAGGATCACATAGGGATCGCGCACCGCCTGGGCCAGAGCCCAGGCCCTCGTCGCGCGCGGGGAGGCTGTGTCGCTCAACGCGTCGGCGCGGTAACAGTCGCCGGTGCCGGCAGCGGCGTAGCGGCAGCGGCTTCCAGTGTCACCAGAGCCGCTTCGCCGGCCAGCAGGCGATCCGCCGCCGCCAACCAACCGCGCACCGTGGCGTTGCCGCGCAGAGCCGTCGACCGGCGCAGTGCGGCCGCCGCGGCCGCCAGGTTGCCGCGCGCCATCAGGCCTTGCGCTTGCACCACAGGGCCAGCGCCTTCGCCGGCGGAAAAGGTGGTTTCCACCCGGCGCATGAAGGCCTGCCACCAATCGGGTCGCGTCGCGCCCGGCCCGGCATCCGAAAGCCCGGCCAGTTGCCGCGCCAGCTGCGCCCGCGTCACCGGCGCGGCGGACAGCGCCTCAAGCGGCGCCACTTCGTCGGCATATTGCTCACCAAACAGCCGGCGCGTGGCGGGCAGCAGCGCATCGAGCGGGCGGCCATCCTCCACCGCGCGACGAAGCAGCAGAACGGTGAGCATCGATTCGGCCCGATCGGCGGCACCCTGCGCGGTGGCAACCACGCTGGCATCGCGGGCTTCGTCCGCCGCCACCCGCGCCGAAAGCTGGGCAAGCAGGCGGTTCAATTCATCGATGCGCTCGGCGTCACGCTGGATCTGATCGGCGCTGCTTTCCACCTTGGCTTCGGTACGAGCCAACCGCTCCGATGCCACCGCCGGCGCACTCGGTCGGGCACGCTCCAGCGCCGCCAGCCGCTTTTCCAGCGCGTCAGCCTCGCCACCGCTTGCCGCCGCGACGAACGGCAGCCGGCCGCGCACCGTCTGTTCGAACCAGGGATTGGCGATCAACCCGGCAGCAAAGGCGAACAGCGCCGCCGCGATCGCCCAGGCGAACCCGCCGCGCCGCGACGTTTGCTGCGAGCCCGCCGGCCCCTGCGTCATCAGCCGGGCGCGCAGCCGCTCGGTGGCGGCAAGGCTCGATTCCTCAATGTCGCTGCGGTCGAAAGGATCGTTCATGGCGCCTTCCTACTAGGCTTTGGGCAGCATCGCCAGCAGCGCCGATTCAGTCGGTTCAGCAGCCGTAAGCGCCGTGCTCCACCCGCTGCCAGCGGCGGCCAGCGTCGCCCCACTTATGGCAAACAGCTGCACAGCAGCGCGCCGGCCGCCCAGCCGGTCCCATTCACCTGCGAACTGCGCTGCCGTGCGCGGCGAGTGCAGCAGCACCGCGTCAACATCGGGCAGGCCCGGCAGCGGCAGCAGCGGCGTTTCGTAAACGGTGACGCGGACGAGGCCGAGCGCGGGCGGCACCGTCACCGCTGTCAGATCGGCGCCGGCGAGGTGCAGAAATTGCCCGCTCGCCAAGCCATCAAGCAGTGCCTGCATTGTGCCCGGCCCAGCCTTCACAGCGCTCCAGCCGGCGGCGCGCGCTGCAGCGGCGGTTGCTTCCCCAACCGCGTGCGCGGGCAGGTGCTTGAGTGCATCAGCCAGCGGCCCGGCGTGACGCACGGCCACCGCGCTTGAAAGGATCACGGCATCTGGCGATTCGGCCGGCAAAGCCCACGGCAGTGGCCGGGTTGCCAGCAGTGGGTGAGCCACCGGATCATGCCCCATTGCCCTCAGCCGGGCGGCGGTCGCGTCCGCACCCGGCTGCGGGCGAACGACCAGGATGCGCATCAGACCGTGAACAGCCCGCGCACGGCCGGACTGGAGCGGCCGAGCAGCTCCGCGGCCAACGCCGCCACCCGCTCATGGGCTTCATGCAGAGCGGCGTTGAAGCCGCCTTCCTGAACTTCGCTGCCATCCTCGGCGAGGATCTGGCCGCGGAAAGTGACGCCTTCACCTTCCAGCCGAGCCAGCGCCGCCACCGGCGAATGGCAGGTGCCGCCCAGCGCCGCGAGGAACGCGCGCTCGATGGTGACGCACTGAAAGGTGGGCAGGTGATTGATCGGTTCCAGCCGCGCCAGCGTCGCCTCGTCGCCGTCGCGCACCGTGATGCCCACGGCTCCCTGCGCGCTGGCGGGCAGCATTTCGTCAATCTCGATCAGCGAGCCAACATCCTGCCCCAACCGATCAAGGCCGGCGGCGGCCAGCAGTGTGGCATCGATAACGCCCGCTTCAACCTGGGCCAGCCGGCGCGCAACATTGCCGCGCAGGATTTCGGTGACCAGATCCGGCCGCTTCGCCTTCAACTGCGCCGCCCGGCGCGGGCTTGAGGTGCCGATGCGTGCACCCTGCGGCAGCGCCGCGATGCTGGCGGCGCCGATCAGCCGTTCGCGCACATCGGCGCGCGGCAGCATGGCAGCGAGGCAGATACCGTCTTTCAGCAGGGTTTCGACGTCCTTCATCGAATGCACGCCGATATCGATTCGGCCATCCATCAAGGCGGCATCCAGCTCCTTGGTCCACAACGCCTTGCCGCCGATCTCGGCCAGCGCGCGATCCTGCACTTTGTCACCAGTGGTGTGGATGATGATGATCTCCACGTCTGCATCGCCCCAGCCATGCGCGGCTTTCAGGGCGTCAGCCGTCGTGTGCGCCTGGGCCAGCGCAAGGGGAGAACCGCGGGTACCAATCTTGAAGCTCATGCGCCTGCCATGGCGCGACGGTTGCGGATTGGCAAGACTGGCCCTAGCTGTGCGCCATGACTGGCCCACTGGTTCTCGGTATCGAATCCAGCTGCGATGAAACCGCGGTCGCCCTGGTGCGCGGTGATCGCACCATTCTGTCCCAGCGCATCGCCAGCCAGAACGAAGCCCACGAACGCTTTGGCGGCGTGGTGCCCGAACTCGCCGCCCGCGCCCATGCCGACCGGCTGGCGCCGATGGTGGAGACCGTACTGACCGAAGCCGGCATCGCGCTGACTGATGTGGACGCCATTGCCGGCACCGCCGGGCCGGGCCTGATCGGCGGCGTGATGGTCGGCCTGGTGACGGCCAAGGCATTGGCCTTTGCCGCCAACAAACCGCTGATCGCCGTGAATCACCTCGAAGGCCATGCGCTGTCACCGCGCCTGGCAGATGCGAACCTGCAATTCCCCTATCTGCTGCTGCTGGTCTCCGGCGGGCATTGCCAGTTGCTCGGCGTGGAAGGCGTCGGCCGTTATCGCCGGCTCGCCACCACCATCGACGATGCGGTAGGCGAAGCCTTCGACAAGTCCGCCAAGGTGCTGGGCCTGGGCTTTCCCGGTGGTCCGGCGCTGGAACGGGCGGCACACACTGGCAATCCGGCGCGATTCCCGCTGCCGCGCCCCTTGGTGGGCAGTGACGAACCGCATTTCTCCTTTGCCGGCCTGAAATCCGCCGTACTGCGCGCCCGCGCCGCCCTTGCCGAGCCGACGGCACAGGACATCGCCGATCTCGCCGCCAGCTTTCAGCAGGCCGCCTGCGATTGCCTGACCGACCGCACGGCGCGCGCCATCGCGGCGTTCCCGGAAGCCACCGCCTTGGTGGTCGCCGGCGGGGTGGCAGCCAATCAAGCCATTCGCGCCACCCTGGCCGGCCTTGCCGCCACCCACTGCCTGCCCTTTGTCGCTCCGCCGATGTGGCTGTGCACAGACAATGGCGCGATGATCGCCTGGGCCGGGCTGGAGCGACTCAAGACGGGCGACGTGGACGATCTCCACGCGCCTGCCCGCCCGCGCTGGCCGCTCGATCCCGCTGCTGAAGCCGTTCGCGGCGCCGGGGTGAAGGCGTGATTCGGTTCGGCGTGATCGGCGCTGGCGCCTGGGGCACGGCGCTGGCCAGCACTTTGGCCGGCAATGGCCCGGTGACATTGTGGGCGCGCGAGGCAGAGGTGATCAGCGCCATCAACACCACCCGCGAAAACTCCGTCTTCCTGCCCGGCATTCAGCTGCCCGCCGGCATCACCGCCACGACCAATCTGGCCGACATTGCGGCCTGCGCGATCATCCTCGTCGTTGTGCCTGCCCAACATCTCCGCGCCGTGCTCAGCCAGGCTGCGATCCCCGCCACCACGCCTTTGGTGTTGTGCGCCAAGGGCATTGAAGCCGGTAGCCACGAACTCATGGTGGAGGTGGCGCAAAGCCTTGTGCCCAACCCCATCGCCGTCCTCTCCGGCCCCAGTTTCGCCGCAGAAGTCGCCAAGGGCCTGCCCTGCGCCATCACGCTGGCGTGCTCTAACAGTGCGCTGGGCGAGCGCTTGGTGGCCGCGATGGCCCGCCCGACCTTCCGGCTCTACCAGTCAGACGACGTCGTGGGGGCCGAGATCGGCGGCGCGGTGAAGAACGTGCTCGCCGTCGCCTGCGGGGTAGTGGACGGTGCCGGCCTCGGCCTCAACGCCCGCGCGGCGCTGATCGCGCGCGGCTTTGCCGAAATGACCCGCTTTGGCGTGGCACGCGGCGCCCGCGCCGAAACGCTCGCCGGCCTGTCAGGGCTGGGCGATCTCGTCCTCACCTGCTCTTCGGAAAACAGCCGCAACTTCCGCCTGGGTGTCGGCCTCGGCCAGGGCCGCTCACTCGCCGACCTGCTCGCCGGCCCGGCGGTCGCCGAAGGCGCTGCTACCGCGCCCGTACTGGTGGAAGCTGCCCGCGCCGCCGGTATCGAGATGCCGATTTCCGAGGCTGTCGCCGCCCTGCTGGCCGGCGCGTCGGTGCGCGAAACCATCAGCGCTTTGCTGGCGCGGCCATTGAAAGCCGAATAGCGCGCTCTCAAAAATCGACGGCGATGCCGCCCTTTTCCCAGTCGCCATAGCGGACCGGATCAGGGCCCTTGCGGCCGCCGACTTCCTTGTCGGTTGGCGGCGGTGGCGGAGCTTCCGGCTGCTTGTCGCGCGGATCGGGGGTCTGGGGCTTGTCCTTGTCCATAAATCAGTGTTGCCACCGCCGCCCGCCTGTTAGCAATGGGGTGAAGCGAAGCAGGGGGCGTAACATGTTCGACAACAAGGTGATTGCCATAACCGGCGCCGGCAGCGGCATCGGGCGGGCGTTGGCGCTGAACCTGGCCGGGCGCGGCGCGGTGCTGGCGCTGGCCGACAAGGACGCGGACGGCTTGGCGGAGACCAAGCGGCTGCTCGGCAATCGGCCGGCAAGCATCACGGCGCTGGATGTGACCGATACGGCTGCGCTCAACGCCTGGGTTGCGGGCGCGGTGACGGATTTCGGCAAGCTGGATGGCATCATCAACAATGCCGGGCTCAGCGTGGTGGCGCCCTTTGCCGATTGCCCGGAAGCGGATTTCGACCGGGTGATGAACGTGAATTTCAACGCCGTCGTCGCCGGCTGCCGCGCCGCGCTGCCGCATGTGCGGGGTGCAGCCGCCAAGGATGGTATCGGTTGGATCGTCAATATTTCCAGCGTGTTCGGTATGATGGGCTACCCCACCCAAAGCGCCTATAACGCCAGCAAATATGCGGTGCGCGGGTTGACCGAGGCGATGGCGCTGGAACTGGCGGTGACCGATCCCAACGTGAGCGTGATCCGCGTCCACCCCGGCGGCATCAAGACCAACGTGGCGAAGAACAGCAAGCAGATCGCGCTGTTGCCGGGGCAGGACCCCAACACCGATTTCGCCGCCGAGTTCGAGAAGAACGCCCCCACCACGCCCGAACAGGCGGCCGAAACCATCATCACCGGCATGGCCAAACGGAGCACCCGCGTGCTGATTGGGCCGGATGCGCGTTTCATCGATTGGATGGTGCGCCTGTTCCCCGTTTCCTATTTCAAGGTGATCGGCAGTTTCCTTGGAAGACGGAAATAGGTGGGAAAGCGCCCCCATTTGCGGCAAGGGGCGGGCGATGAACCAACCCCGCAAACCCGAACGCAAGCCGGAACGCTCTGGCCGCCCGCCAACCAATCGCGATGATACCGGCGTTGCCGCCCGCCGCGCCGCGCTGAAAATCATCCAGGCGGTGCTCGATCGCGGTGCGCCCTTCGATGCCGCCACCAGCCATGCCGATGATCTGCCGCTGCCGCAGGATCGCGGGCTGGCTCGGTTGCTGGCTTTGACCGTACTGCGCTGGCTGCCGGAACTGGACGCGCTGATCGACAGCGCGACGCCGCGGCCGCTCCCCATCGATGCCCGCGCCCGCCACGCCCTGCGAGTCGCCCTGGCCGGCTGGTTGAAGCTGGAAACGCCGCCGCACGCCGTGGTGGCCACAGCGCTGCCGCTGGTGGAAGGCGGGCCACGCCGGCTGGTGCATGGCGTGCTCGGCAGCCTGATCCGCCGCCCGGCCACCCTGCCGGCAGCGCCGCGCCTGCCCAGCCCGTTCGATATATTCTGGGCGCGCGATTGGGGCGTGGCCGTGGCCGAAGCCGCCAGCGCCGCCCTGGCCGAAGAGCCGGCGACCGATCTGACGCTCAAAGACCCTTCGCAAACTGATCAATGGGCGTTGGCGGTGGAAGGCATCAGCCTAGCGCCCGGCCATGTTCGCACGGCGAAGAAGGGCAGCATCACCGAATGGCCCGGCTTTGCCGAAGGCGCCTGGTGGGTGCAGGATCTCGCCGCCAGCCTGCCCGCCCGCCTGCTGCCGGCCAAGGCCGGCGATCGCGTGCTCGATCTGTGTGCGGCGCCAGGCGGCAAGACGCTGCAACTGGCGGCGCGCGGCTGCCATGTGACGGCGCTCGACGTGTCGGATCACCGGCTGGAGCGGGTGCGCGAGAATCTGGCGCGCACTGGGCTGACGGCCGAACTGGTCGCCGCCGATGCCCTGCGCTGGCAACCCGACGCGTTGTTCGATCATATCCTGATCGATGCACCCTGTTCGGCGACCGGCATCTTCCGCCGCCACCCGGATGTGCTGCACCTGAAGGGCAATACCGATCTGGCGCCCGTCACCCTGCTGCAGGCCGCCCTGCTCCGCCGCGCCGCGGCCTCGCTGAAACCCGGCGGCCGGTTGATCTATGCCACCTGCAGCCTGTTCCCGCAGGAAGGCGAGCGCATCGCCGAGCGCGTGATTGCCGGCCTGCCGCGCGAGATGATCGAGGCCAGCGAACTGCCCGCCGGCTTCAAACCCGCCGCCGATGGCTGGGTGCGCACCCTGCCGGGCCAGGTGGAAGGCGGCATCGATGGCTTCTTCATCGCGCGCTTCCGGAAACTGCCAGACTGAATGCCTGCCCCTGAACGCGAAAGGGGCGCTGCCGGGTCATCCCCGGCAGCGCCCCTCACATCTCGTTCCGAAATGCTTACTTCAGATATTGGGCGATGAACTTGTTCATTTCGAACATCGTGCATTCGTCCTTGCCGAAGACCAGCTTCAGCTTGGCATCGGCCAGGATCACGCGCTTGTCAGTCGGCTTCTGCAGATTGTTGGCGCGGATATAGTCCCACATCTTGGCAACAACCTGGCCACGCGGCAGCGGGCTGGCGCCCACAATGGCGGCGAGCGGGCCTTGCGGCGTCAGCGGCTTCATCAGCGCCGAGGTATTGCGTCCGCTCTTGGCTTCAATGGCCATAAATTCCCCTTCTCGTGAAACACGCCCCTCGGGGGACACTTAGTATCAGTTTTCCCCTGATGAATAGCTTAAAGCGGGCTTGTCCCCCACGGTGCAAGCGGAATTTTGTCATCGCAGCGCAATAAGGCGCGAAAAGACGCCAAAACGTGGCTTTCGTGCCACTTTGGACCAGACAAAAACCGCCAATCAGAAGCGCCGTGTGAAGCGCAGCTGCCACCAGCGCGGCGGGTTCAGCGTGGGCAAGCCAACCACGGCTCCGTCGGTGAGCGTCTGGTCGAGGCAATTCTCGCACTCCAGGCTCATCAGCCAGCCGCCATCGGGGATCTCCAATTGCAGGGCGGCGGCCACCTGCCAGCCGCCGGGCGAGATCCCATCGGTCAGACCCAGTGCCGGCCCCACCGCCATGGCGCTGCGCCAGCGCGCGGCCACGCGCGGTACCAGCACGGAACCGGTGCCCACCAGCGACTGCCGCCACGCCGCCGACAGGCTGGCCGTGGTATCGGGCGCATAGAGCGGACGATTGGGCCCGCCCGCCGGCACCGCTCCGGTCCAGCGCGCCTGTTGCCAGCCAAGAGTCGCCGACAGTTCCAACTGAACCAGAGGGCGCGCGCTCAGCACCACATCAACCCCGTGATTGCGCATGTCCCGCCGTTGCGTCGCCGCCACTGCCATCGCCAGCGGACCAATGCCGAGCAGCGGCGAGACCAGCCCTCGGGTGCGTGCCACAAAGCCGCTGGCGTCCATGCGCGCGCGGCCATCCCACAGATCGGCCTTCACCCCGGCTTGGTGGTGCCAGCAGGTTTCATCCGGCATCAGCGCCAGTTCGGCCGTACTGCGAGCCAGCAGGTTCCAGCCCGGCAGCCGGGCGCTGCGCGCAAACAGCCGCAAACGGGATGAAAGCGCCTACGACAGCGCCAGTTCAGGGGTGAAGAGCGTGCGTTCCTGCCGGGCCGGGTCAGCCGGCGCAAGGCAGGATATGGCATTGGGCGCACAGCCGGTGCGGCGGTCGCTCACGGCCAGCGTCAGCGTCTGGCGGTCGACCCGAACCCCGGCTTCCAGCGCCAAGCCATGGCCGGCTTCCAGCCGCAACTGGCCAAAGCCATGAACGCTGTCGCGGTCCTGGCGCAGTTGGCGATCGGCGAGCACCGCGCCGGCCAGCGTATCAATGGCATCACGGCGTGTCTGCGCCGCACTGATACCGGCCCCGGCGCGCACGGTCATCGCGCCCACATGCGCCTGGCCAATCAGATCAAGCCCTTGATTTTCCTCAACGCTTCGGGCAATCAGGCCATAGCCGGCGGCAACTGGGTTGGCCAAGCGACTGGTTTGGCCCAGATCAAGGCCAAGCTGCCCAGTCTGCCGCGCCAGAGTGCCGATCAGTTCCAGCCGCAGCGCCTCACGCTGATGCACCAGCCGCAGATCATGCAGCCCCACATCAGCGCGCTGGCCCGGCGGTTGCGCGCCGAGATCGGCCGAGCCGGTGCTGGCAAAGCGGCCATCGCATGTTGCCGGCGCATTGGGATCGCAGACAAAGGCCGGCAGATTGCCCGGCTTGCTGCGCGCATAAAGGCTGGTCAGCGCCAGGCTCAGCGTGGGCGCCAGATCGATGTCGAGCGTGCCCGCCAGCCCGGCACGCAAGCCGCGATTGAGCCGTTCGCCGGTGGTCGTGCCCTGCAGCCAGCCCAGATCATGCTGGACATGCCCGCCCAGCCCCAGCCGCACGCCCTTGCCCACCGGCACATCAATCCGCGCCAGCGCGCGGCGGCTGCCAAATGCGCCGGCGGCAAACTCGGCCAGCCCGGCCAGCCGGTCACCCGGCCGGCGCAGCGACAGGCTGATATCGCCGGCCGCGCCGCCCAGCCCGCCAGCGGGCGCCAGCAGCAGCAGATCATGATCGAACAGGCCGGCGAGCAGCAGCGGCGCGCCAAGTTGGGCCACAGGGCCGAAGTGCACTTCAGGTTGGCTGCGCCCATGGCGCACGATCAGCGCGGCCGTGCCGTTGCCGGGAGCAGGAGTGAGTATCAGGCCCGGAACGCTGGCCAGCGCTTCGTCCACTGTGTCGGGCCCGGTGGCATCGCGCTGGACGGGGCCGGCCCACCACAGAGCAGCCGGCGCATCGGCGGCAGCAAGGCCCAGCCAGCGGCCTTCCAGGCGCGGTTGGGCAACAGGATCGGGAAGGTGATCGGCGGCCAGAGCCGGGGCGGCAATCAGGCCGGCCAGCAGAAACGCGCGGCGCATCGCGGCGGCGCAGATCAGCGCGGGCCGTCGCGTCCTGTCGGCTGTCCGCCCAGCGGGCCGCCAGCAGCGCCGACCTGGCCCACGTTGCCAAACAACTCTTGGAAGAAGCTTTCCGACTTGCCGAGGGTGGCGGTCTTGTCGTCTTCGGGGTTGATGCGGGCGATCTTTTCCATCCCGCGGCGCTGCACGGTCGACACATTGCCCTGCTCATCGAAGCTGACGATCAGGATCTGCTGCTGCAGGGTTTTCGGCGCGACAAAGGCATATTGGCCGGTGAGGCGGCTGACATAATACCAGCTGCCGGTATTGAATTGGGCTGCGAACGTGGGCCGGCCCAGGGTGCGAGATACCGATTCGCGATTATCCACGCCCGGCAGGATCGAGGTGAACAGGGTTTCATCGATCAGGTAACCCTGCTGCGCCTTGATGCGCGAGCAGCCACTGGTGGCCAGGGCGGCACCGATCAATACTATGGTGGCAAATCCGGTCTTCATCTCACACTCCAGCGCCGCCCCCGCTGCGACATCCCTGTTCGGCAAGTTCATTATGCCAGCCGAGGCGATTATGCTAGCGCGTCCTCGCATGGGTCTGATTGATCGCCTGAAACGCCTTGTGGGCGGCGCATCGCCGTCGCCGGTCGTGCCCCTGTATGCCGCCGTGGTGAACGAAGCGCGGCAGCCGCACTATTATGTGGAAGGGGCCGTGCCGGATACACTGGATGGCCGCTTCGACATGGTGGTGCTGGTGCTGTCCTTGTTGCTGCTGCGGCTGGAAGAGGTCGCCGGCGGTGATGCCCACCACCCGGCGGCGCAGCTTTCGGCCGATCTGACCGATCATTTCCTCACCGACATGGAGGGCAATCTGCGCCAGGACGGCATTGGTGATCAGGTGATCCCCAAGCACATGGGCCGCATGATGGCCGCGCTGGGCGGCCGCATCGGCGCCTATCGCGACGCGCGCGGCGATGCCGAAGCCATGGGTCAGGCCCTACGCCGCAACCTCTATCGCGGCGCACCGGTGGCCGATGCCGCGGTCGCCTTCGTGGCAGCGGCTGCGCTGGGCCTGTGGAGCCGCCTTTCTGACACCCCCTATGACCGGCTGGCCGCCGGCGATCTGGAGCCGACCCCGTGAGCAGCGCTGCCCCTGAATTCAGCCGCGTCGTGCGAGCCCACGAAATCGGCAGCCCCAAGCAACATGTGCTCGAAGCCGATGCCGGCCAACGCACCGCGCTGGCCACCCGCTTCACCCTGCTCAGCCTCGATCGGTTGACGGCGTCGCTGGATGTGAAGCGCGACACCAACGGCATCCGCATCATCGGCGAAGTGCACGGTGCCGGCACCCAGCCCTGCGTGGCCAGCGCCGAGCCGGTGCCATTCCTGGTGACGGAGCGCATCGCGCTGCTGCTGACGCAAGCAACGCCCGAGGGCGGCGAGATCGAACTGTCCAGCGCCGATCTCGACGTTGAACCGCTGGAGGGCGACATCGTCGATCTTGGCGAGATCACCGCCCAGGCCTTTGCGCTGGGCCTTGATCCCTATCCGCGCTCGGCCGTAAGCGTGGCCGGCGTGATCAGCGAAGATGAAGCGGTTGCCCTGCGCAGCCCGTTTGCGGTGCTGAAGAAGAGCTGAACCTCAGAACGGCACGTCGTCGTCGAGATCGTCGTCAAACGCGCCCGGGCGCTTGCCGCCGCTGGCCGGTGCACCGCCAAAGCCGCCACCCGCAGGCGCGCCGCCGCCATAGCCACCGCCGCCGCCGCCGCCGAAATCATCGGCACCGCGGCCACCACCGCCACCAGCCATCCCGCCGCCGCCTTCACGGCCGCCGATCAGCGTCAGCTCACCCTTGAAAGGGCCGATAACAATTTCAGTGGTGTGCCGGTCAGCGCCGTTCTGATCCTGCCATTTGCGTGTGGCGATCGAGCCTTCGACATAGACTTCGCTGCCCTTGCGCAGATATTGCGTGGCAACCCGGCCGATATTCTCGTTGCGAATGACGATGTTGTGCCACTCGGTCTTTTCCTTGCGCTCGCCGGTGGCCTTGTCGCGCCAGTTTTCCGACGTGGCCATGGTGAACTGCACCACGGTGCCGCCATTGGCGAAGGTTTTCGATTCCGGATCCTTGCCCAGCCGTCCGACCAGGATCACCTTGTTCACGCCCGCCATCATCATCTCCCTATCTTGGCCTGAACCCTAGCGCCGGGGCACAGGCGAAGCAATGTGGTGGCGGCTTGTCCACTTGCCTTTGCTGTGGATTTCACGCCAAACATCACCGTGTTCACAGGCACAGTTCAAAGACACCGGGGGGCTTGATGTCTGACCAGATCGAAGCGGCAGGCGCCTTGGTCACGGCGGGCCTGGCTGCCAATCCGCTGGATCGGCCTGCGGGCGACGGCGGGCAGAGCGGCGCCTGCGCCAACTGTGGCACCGCACTGTCTGGCCCGTTCTGCAGCAAGTGCGGCCAACGCGCCCATCTGCACCGCAGCATCGGCGATGTGTTCCACGAATTCCTGCACGGCATTACGCACTTTGACGGCAAGGCCTGGACCACCCTGCCCATGCTGCTGTTCCGGCCGGGCAAGCTGATCCGCAGCTATATCGACGGCCACCGCGCCCGCTATGTCGCGCCGGTGCCGCTGTTCCTGATGGTCATCTTCCTGATGTTCTTCGTGCTGTAGTTCGTCAGCATCAACGATACGGTGGGCGTGGCCAATCAGGATGCCGGCAAGGCTGCCGTTGCCAGCGACCAGGCCGGCATTGCCAAGGTGCTGGCCGACATCGATGCCGGCATTGTTGAAGCCAGGGCCAAGGGTGACACGGCAAAACTGGCCGAGCTAGAAGCCGGGCGCCGCCTGGTGACCGCCGTTGGCGTGCCCGGCGCCAATGTCGGCGTCACCGACAAGATCGCCGACGAGATCGAAGCCTCCGCCCGGTCAGGCAAGCTAAAGGTCAACACCGGCATCAAGGCGCTGGACGCCAAGGGCAGCGAAGCGCCGAAGAATCCCCGTCTGGTGCTCTACAAATTGCAGACCAAGGCCTATAAACTCAGCTTCCTGCTGGTGCCGATGTCGCTGCCGTGGCTGTGGCTGGTGTTCCTGTGGAAACGCGGTGTTGGCGTGTATGATCATGCCATTTTCGCGCTCTATTCGATCAGCTTCATGAGCCTGCTGTTCATTGCCGGCAGCCTGGCGCTGACAGCCAACGTCGTGACAGAGGCCTTCTGGGTGCCGCTGCTGCTGGCGCCATCGCTGCACATGTTCGTATCGCTGCGCGGTGCCTATGGCCTTGGCGTGTTCAGCGCCGACTGGCGCACCGTCTATCTGTCGATCGCAGCGGCCTTCACGCTAAGCCTTTATCTCCTGATCCTGATCGTGGCGGGCGTGTTCGACTGATCATTCGGCAGCGGGCGGCGGCGGCAGCAGTTCAGTCGCCTGTTCGGTGCGCACCGGCACATCGATGGCGGCGAGTTGCGGCATCGGCTTCTTGCCCTGTTCAACGCCCATATCGGCAAAGCGCCGCGCCTTGGGCAACACATTGCGTTCCAGTGAGCCGACGAAATCATTGTAATTGCCTACGGTCTCGCTGAGATTCTTGCGCATCCGGGCCAGGTGATCGGCCATCACCGCAATCGCGCTGTAGATATCGGCCCCCAACTTGCCGATCTCGCGGGCTTCATCGGCCAATTTGTCCTGCCGCCAGTTGAGCGCCACCGTCTTGGCAATCGCGAGCAGGTTGATCGGCCCGGCCAGCAGGATGCGCTGTTCAAAGGCCCAGCTCAGCAGCGCCAGATCATGCTCCATTGCGGCGGAAAGGAAGTTTTCGCCGGGGATGAACATGATGACGAAATCGGCGGCCGCGCCAAACTCGGTCCAATAGGCTTTTTCCGACAGGCCGCGGGCGTGGAGGCGCACGGCGGCAGCGTGGCGCTTCATCGCGGCCAGCCGGTCAACATCGTTGCCGGCCTCAAGCGCGGCCAGATAATCATTCAGGCTGCACTTGGAATCGACGATCAACTGGCGATCGCCCGGCAGCTTGATGATGGCATCGGGCCGCTTGCCGCCACCGTCACCGGGCATGTGGGTTTGCAGGGTGAAATCGATGCCGGCGCGCAGGCCCGCCATTTCCAGCGTGTTGGCCAGTTGCTGTTCGCCCCAACTGCCTGATGTCTTACCGCTGCTCCGCAGTGCCGTCACCAGCCGCGCCGCCTCGTCCGACACGCGGACCTGGCCCTGGGTTACCTGTTCCAGCGCCTGGGTGAGCGCGCCATAGCTTTCGGCGCGCACCTTCTCCACTTCACCCAGCCGGGTTTCATATTTGGCCAGCGTTTCGGCGACTGGGCCGAGGACGGCTTTCAGATTGGCCTGATTTTTGGTCTCGGCTTCGGCAAAACGCTGTTCGGCACGCGTGATCAGCTGGCTCTGCGCCTGTTCCAGCACGCGCCCGGCCAGCGCCTCGAAACGGGTGTTCAATTCCTCCAGCTGGCGGGCATGCGATTGCTCGCGTTCGTCGCGTTGCGCCTGCAGGGCAGCGATCTCCACCGCCGTTTCGGCGATCCTGGTGCGGCGCTCGTCGGCTTCGCGCCTAGCCTCGTCACGCTCGGCCGTCAGTGCCGCCACCGGCCGGTTTCCAAGCAGCCAGCCTCCAACCAGGCCGGCAATCAGGGCAACGACAGCAATGATAGCTTCGATCACGGGCAAATCCAGCAGGAAAACAGGAACGAGCCATGAACATAGCCGCAGCCGCGCCATCCCGCCAGAGCTTGCGAGCAGGCGGGCAAAGGGCCAAGGTTGTCGCCATGCGCACCCTTCTCCTCTCCGCCCTTCTCCTCACCGCGCCGGTGGCGGCTGCACCCTTCAGTTTCTCCGCCGCCCGAATCGGGGATGACGTGGAAACACTGGCATCAGACGCCTTTGCCGGGCGGGGGCCGGGCGAGGTGGGCGAGGCGCAAACGCTGGCTTTCCTCGCCGCCCGATTGCAGGCCGCCGGGCTGGAACCGGCCGGGCCGCAGGGCAGCTGGCTGCATTCGGTGCCGCTGATCCGCTTGGACCGCGCGCCCGGCGCCGCACTGTCGGTGCAGATGAACGGCACCAAACCATTGATCAAATTAGTATTTCTTTGTCCAAACATCCACCCTTACCCTCTTGTAAAGCGCCTGCCATTGCCCAAATATGCCTTACCTTGCCCGGCGACACCCAGCCGCAAAGGGTGGACAATTTGGTGGATGGAAAATGCGGGCAACGAATCGGCTATCGGCAGCGGGTATCAAGACGGCAACGGCTGGCAAGCACTGTGACGGCGGCGGGCTTTGGCTGGTGAAGCGGGATGATGGCGGCGCGCAATGGGTGCTGCGCGTCACAGTTCACGGCAGGCGACGCGAAATGGGCCTAGGCGGCTTTCCGGCGCTTGGGCTGGCAGAAGCCCGTAAGCAAGCTGATCGTTGGCGGGCTGTCGCT
>NZ_CAMCWT010000006.1:0-70360 GCF_945882885.1 Sandarakinorhabdus limnophila DSM 17366 | reverse complement strand
CCATTGAACCCTGCCCGGCGCAAGGCAATCACGCTCGCTCTCGCCCGCCGCGCTGCTCACCGCTGGCTGGGCCTTGTCGATCCGGAAAGTGCGTTACTGGGTTACGATTGATCCGGCCGGCCGCCGCCAGCTGCAATCCAGCCGCGCACCTTTGCTTCCAGCACCGCCAGTGGCAGCGCGCCGGTATCAAGGCAGACCTCATGGAAATCGCGCACATCGAACTTTGGCCCCAGCGCAGCGGCGGCCTCGCGGCGCAGGCGGGCAAAGGTCAGCTCGCCGATCTTGTAGGCACAGGCCTGGCCTGGCTGCGCGACATAGCGATCAGTTTCCACCGCCACGTCGCGCGGCGCCATCGAGGTGTTGGCCAGCATATAGGCGATCGCGCGATCCCGGTTCCAACCAAATGCATGCAGGCCGGTATCAACCACCAGCCGCACGGCGCGCAGCATCTCCATGTCCAGATGCCCGAACCAGGCCCAGGGATCGGCGAACATGCCCAATTCGCGGCCAAGGGATTCGGCATAAAGCCCCCAGCCTTCGCTGTAGGCGGTGCTTCCGCCGCGCTTGAGGGTGTCGGGCAGCGTCTTGTCTTCGTTGACCAGCGTCAACTGATAATGATGGCCGGGGATGCCCTCGTGCAGCGTCAGCGTTTCCAGCGTGGGGATCGGCCGCGTATCGAGCATCGCCATGTTGAAGAACAGGATGCCCGGCGACACGCCATCGGGCGGACCGGCGCGATAATAGCCAGTGCCGCGTTGCCCGCCCAAGGCCGGTAGCGGCGCAACCTTGAACGGAGCGGATGGCCGGCGGTGGAACAGGCGCGGCATGGCTGGCCAGATGCGGGATTCGATCTCGGCAAAGCGGGCGATGAGCTCTTCTTGGGTCTTGCAGTAGAATTTCGGATCGGTGCGGACATGTTCGAACAGCGATTTCAGGTCACCCGTCCAGCCAAGCTGCTTTCGCACGGTCTCGAATTCACCGCGGATGCGGGCCACTTCTGCAAGGCCAAGATCATGAATGGCCTGCGCCGCCATCGGGATGGTGGTGTGGCGCTCCAGCTCGAACGCATAAAGCCTGTCTCCATCCTTCGTTGCCGATCGGCCCGGGCCGACCGGCGCGGCCGGCAGATAAGTGCTGGTGAGAAAGTCCCGCCAGCGCGCATACGCGGGCAGTACCGATCTCTTGACCATGCCCATGTAGTCCACCTGCCAGCGTGACGTGTTGCTGGCCAGCACCGGCGGCATGCGCCCGATGGCGGCCATGAACGGCGTCTGGTCTGCCGGCAGCGCCAGTATGGCCTCCACCTGTTTCAGTACATTTTCCACCAGCACCTGTGATTGCACATGGCCGCTGGCCAGGCCTTGCTTCAGGCGCACGATGGCGCCGTCCATGTGCCCGGCGAACAGTCGCAGCCGCTCCAGCCCTGCTGCATAATCGGCCTCTGTCTCGAACAGCGCGCCGGGGCCGGCGACGAAATCCGGCAGCTCCACGTGCAGCCCGAAACTGGGGTTCAGCGCCAGCCGGCGATGGATGGCGAACAGGCCGCTGTCATGCAGCTGGATCGCCTGCTGCACACTGCGGGCAAACACGTCGTAGGCAATGCGCTCGGCCGCGGTCAACGCGGCTCGGTCGATGCCCGCGAGCTCGGCTGCTGCCTGCCGCTTGTTGGCCAGCGTGGCTGTCGCCCATTCGTCTGACAGCGGATCGATGAACACCGGCTCCCCGGCTGGGCGCCGACGTCCCGGCGGGCCGGTGGGCGACAGCGCGGCATCGGCTTGGGCGGCACGGGTCAGCAGACCAGCCAGCTTGGCCGAGGCCGTGGCCCCGAAACCAAGCGCAGGCGCGGTGGGCAGGGCGACCAACAGGCCAAGCGTGGTGCGACGGTTCAGCATGGCTGCATGGAAGCAGCATGCCACAGATTTGGAAAGGGGCTTCCGGCGCGTGACGTTGAACGGGCTCCGGGCAATGTGCCGCCCCGCTGCGACTTACTTCGGGCTGCGCTTTGCCAGGATCCGCTGCAAGGTGCGCCGGTGCATTTTCAGCCGCCGCGCGGTTTCCGACACATTGCGATCGCACAGTTCATACACACGCTGGATATGCTCCCAGCGCACGCGATCGGCCGACATCGGTTCTGGCGGCGCTTCCGGGCGGGAGCTGCCATCGGCTGAGAGGGCGCGCACGATGTCTTCCGGGTCGGCCGGCTTGGCCAGATAATCGATGGCGCCGGCCTTCACGGCCGCAACAGCGGTCGCGAGATTGCCATAACCGGTGAGCATGACGACGCGCACATCAGGGCTCATCGCACGCAGTTCGGCAACGAGATCGAGACCGTTGCCGTCTTCCAGACGCATGTCGACCACGGCATGAGCCGGTTTCAGCCGAGCGGCTTCCACCCGGGCTTCCTGCAGGCTGCCAACCGACGTGACGGCAAAGCCCTTGCGTGCCAGCAGCACGGAAAGCCGCTGCCGGAAGGGGGCATCATCGTCCACCAGCAACAGCGGGCGGCCCTCGGTCTCCGGTACACTGGCCATGGTTATTGCTCCTGTCCTTGCCCCTGGGGGTCATTAAACTCAAACTCTTCCCTTGGCCAGCGCACTTCCACCCGGGCACCGCCTTCGGGCCGGTTGGAAAAGGCCAGCCGGCCGCCGGTACGCTCGATCAGCGTCGTGGCGATGAACACGCCAAGGCCGGTGGAATCGGATTTCGACCGCGATGGACCCAGGATAGGCTCGCCGAGGCGGGGCAGCAGATCGGGCGGAAAGCCAAAGCCGTCATCAACCACCGCGACGCGGATTTCAGACGGGGTGATGAAGGTCTCCATCCGCACTTCGGTGCCGGCGTGGCGCACGGCGTTGGAGACCAGATTGTTGAGCGCGTGCAGCAGTTCGGGTGAGCGTTGCACCAGCGGCTGTGGCCCGGAGACAACGACCCGCACCGGCACGCGCGCCGGCTTCACGCTTTGCGCCACTTCGTGCAGCAGCAGATCCAACGTCAGGATGGCGAACGGGTCCTCGGCTTCGGCGCGGGTCGAAAGGTCTTTCATGATCCGGCGGCTGCGTGCGGCCTCGGCGGCGAGCAGGCGTATATCCCCGCCGAAATCGGGATCGTCGCCCAATTCCTCTTCCAGGCTATGCGCGATCAGGCTGATCGAACCCAGCGGCCCACCCAGCTCGTGCGCAGCCGCCGCAGCCAGGCTGCCTAGCGCGTTCATGCGGGCTTCGCGGGTGAGCGCGGCTTCAGTTGCCACCAATGCCCGGGCCCGCGTGCGCGCTTCAGCTGAGACCATCCACAGATAGGCAGCCAGGAAACCGATGGCGAGGCCATAGGCGATGACGTCGCCAACGCGGTAGATCAGCGGAAATTCTGGCGGTGGCCCGCTCCATGGCAGGGGTTGGGCCCACAGCCAGATCACCACCAGCACCGCCAGTGTCAGCGCCAGCAGCGGTGCCATTTCCCGCGCAGTGAGCAAAGTGGCGGCAATGGTGACCGGCACGATCAGCAGCAGTGAAAAGGGATTAGCCAGCCCGCCGGTGAGGAACAACAGCACCCCGGCCTGGATCAGATCGAACGACAGGTGCAGCGCCAGTTCGCGCCCGGTCATCCGTTCCGTGCGCTCGTAAAGCGTCGAAAGGCCGAAGTTGAGGATGACCGACGCGCCCACGGCGGCCAGCAGCGATCCCCAGGGCAATGGATAGCCAAACCACAACCCAACCACCAGCAGCGTGGTGAACTGGCCCAGGATCGCGATCCAGCGGATACCGGCCAGCGTGCGCACGCGCACCCCGGGGCGATCAAAGGCGGAAGCCGCGATGGAGGGCCTTTCCATCTTCATGACCTAGCCGCCGCAAGCCCGTTCGCACATGCGGCGTGTCGTTCCACGTGCCGCCGGGCGGGCATGCTCAGAGCGATGGCCCCTGCACGCGGCCGGTGGCCTTCACCGGAACGTCTTTCAGCAGTTTGGTGATGCTGGCGGCGCGGGGATCGCTGGTAGCGACGGCCCGCGCGCTGATGCCGCTGTTGTCGGCAATGTCGGGATTGGCACCGGCATCGATCAATGCCTTGGTCAGGGCTAGATCACGCGCCTGCACCGCTTTCAGGATCGCGGTTTCGCCCAGTCGATTCTGGGCGTTCACCTGCGCCTTCAGCCGGATAAGGGTCGCGGCGCCTTCGCTCCAGCGGCTGATGGCGGTGAGGATCAGCGGGGTATTGCCCTCGCGGTCCTTGAGGTTGAGGTTGGCGCCCTTCTGGTAGAGCAGGCCCAGCCAACCAAGATCACCGCGGCGGGTGACGATATGGATGCCGGCTTCCCCGGTATCGGCGTCGCGGGTGTTCACCACGGTGGTGCCGGGTTGGTCGGCCAGTTCGATGGCCTTGTTGACGTCGCGGTCTTTCACCGCCTTGATGAAGTTGTAGCTGTCGGAAAACTGTGCGGCGGCCGGCGTAGCCGCCACCATTGCTGTTGCCAGCATCACCAGAACCAGAAGTCGCTGCAGAAGTCCTTGGCACATCATCGACAAGCTTCCACCTTTTGCCTATGCCCCTAAAGGCCATGATAGCGCATAGCCCCATCAATCGTCCATGAACAGGTCCAAGAATCTGCGGCTCTGGCTGGTGCTGGCGGTGGCGCTGCTGCTGGCGGCCGGCTCGGGCTGGATGCGCTTTTCCACGCCGCCAGCGCCGCCCGGTAATCTGGCGGGCGCCAGCCTGGGCGGGCCGTTCACGCTCACCAATCAGGATGGGCAAACGGTGCGCGACACGGATTTTGCCGGGCGCTGGCGGCTGATCTATTTCGGCTATGGCTTCTGCCCCGATGTTTGCCCCACCGATCTGGCGTTGGTCGGGCGCGGTCTGCAGGCGTTCGAAGCGCAGGATGCTGGCCGCGCAGCTGATGTGGCGCCAGTCTTCATCACCATTGATCCGGAGCGCGACACGCCGGCCGTTCTGAAGCCCTTCGTGGCGGCCTTTCACCCGCGTCTTGTCGGCCTGACCGGCACCCCAGAACAGATCACCGCAGTGTCGCGCCGCTTTGGGGTGTATGCCAAACGCATGGATACCGGCGATCCGCAGAACTACCTCATGGATCACAGCGCCATGGTCTATCTGTTCGACCCGGAAGGTAAGCCGGTCGCTTTCTTGCCGCATCAGGGGCTCACGGCAGACGCCGTCACCGCATTGCTGGCCACCCATGTCCGATAAACCGTTCTGGGAAACCACGCCGTTTCACCACATGACGCGGGCGCAATGGGAGAGCCTGTGCGATGGCTGCGGTAAATGCTGCGTGCACAAGCTGGAAGATGAAGACACCAACGAGGTCTTCCCCACCAACGTTTGCTGCCGCCTGCTCGATACGCGCACTGCACAGTGCAGCGACTATCGCAACCGCAAAGCGTTGGTGCCGGAATGCGTGCGGCTCACGCCAGGCAAGCTCGATGATCTCGATTGGCTGCCGGAAACTTGCTCATACCTGCGCGTTCACCGCGGCCAAGGGCTGGCACCGTGGCACCACCTGATCACCGGTGATCGCGAGTCCATCCACCGCGCCGGCCAATCCGTTGCTGGCCGTGTGATCAGTGAAGATCACATTGGTGATCTTGAAGACTTCATCATCGACAAGCCGCTTTAAGACCTGTTCATGCTGCGTTGGCGACGCCCCCAATTGCCCGAAGAACTGATCATCGCCGGCCGCCCTGTGCCGGTGGTTGCCACCCGCCGGCCCATGGCGCGCGGGGTGCGGCTGCGCGCCAGCGCTATCAAGGGCCGCATCGAGATCAGCCTGCCGCCGCGAGGCGGGGAGGACGTGGGTGCCGCCCTGCTCAAGGCTCACCACGCGTGGATCGAAGCGCAGGTGGCAAAATGGCCAGCGCCGATCCCGTATGCGCCCGGTGCGATCATCCCCGTCGATGGCGCGCCGGTGCGCATCGACTGGCAGGCCGATCACTCTCGCACCCCGGTGCTGGCCGGCGATGCCTTGCGCGTTGGTGGGCCGCTGTCGCTGCTGTCCGGCCGCATCGAACGCTGGCTCAAGGCCCGGGCGCTGGCCGATCTGGAACCTGCCACCCGCCAGCTCGCTGATCAACTCGGCCGGCCGCTGGCGCGGATTTCAGTGGGCGATACCAGTAGTCGCTGGGGCAGTTGTGCCGGCGCCCGGTCAGGCGACGGCGCCCGCATCGCCTACAGCTGGCGGCTGGTGTGTGCGCCCGAATGGGTGCGCTTTGCCATCGTGGCGCACGAGGCGGCGCATCTGGTTCACCAGGATCACAGCCCGGCCTTCCACGCCCTGAACCGCCAGCTTGATCCGCGCGCTGGCGAGGCCCGACGCTGGCTCGCCCGGCATGGCGCGGCGCTGCACTGGGTGGGGCGCGAAGCCTAGAGCGGATGGCCCAGCCAGGCGGCGATGGCAGTGCCGAAATCGGGCTTGGTGACGGCGCTCATGTGGTTGCCGGCAATTTCGACAAGCGCAGCGTTGGGCAGTTCCATGGCCAGCGCCGGTGCGGAGCCATTGTCTTTGTCATCCACCCCGCACAGCACCAGGCACTGGGTTTCGATCCCGCGCAGCATTTCGATCGGCGTCGAAACAAACGTGTCGAGCAGCAGGCCAACGGCGGCGGTGTCCACCTTGTTCTGTTTCATGAAGGCCGCGGCAAAGGCTTCCGGGCTGCCGCCGGGCCAGCCATCGGGCTGACGCAGGACCTGCTTGAAGAAATCCGCCCGCTGCGTGCCGCCGATCAGCCCTTCAAGCCCTATGCCGGAAATGATCGCCTTGCCTGGCCGCAGCCCGCGCGCCAGCAGCCGCACCAGCGTGCGGGCCCCCATCGAATAGCCGGCGATATCGAAATCCGTCAGGCCCAGTTGGGCAATCAACGCCTCGATATCCATGGCCAGCACGTCAGGTGGATAGGCGGCGGCTTCATGCGGCGCGGCGCTGTGCCCGTGGGCGCGGAAATCCGGCATCATCACCCGATAGCCGGCGCCGGCTATCTCGGCCGCCGCGCCATAGCGCCGCCAATTCATCTCGCCGCTGGAAAACAGCCCGTGCAGCAGGATGATCGGCCGGCCTTCGCCGATTTCGACAACGGCAATCTCCGCCCCGTCGAAGCCGCCAAAACGGGGTTGCACCATTACCGGCCCTTTTCGGCGCGGGCAGCGGCCACGGCTTCCTTTAGCCGGTCAAAGCCCACCGCGCCCGACAGGATGCGGTTGCCGATGATGTAACTCGGCGTGCCGGTCAGACCCAGCTCACGGCCTAGCGCCAGGTTCTTGTCCACTTCGGCCTTCAGTGCGACGTTCTTCAGATCGGCGGTCACCTTGTCTTCGGAAAGGCCCACGCCCTTCACGATGCCCATGGTGCGGGCCAGGCTCACAAGGCCGGGGCTGTCAAACATGGCGTCATGGAATTTGCGATACTTCCCCTGTGTCGCTGCCGACAGGCTGGCCATCGCCGCTTCGGTGCTGGCCGGCGAAAGCACCGGGAAATCGCGATAAATCACCATCAGCTTCAGGTCTTCACGCACCAGCTTTGCCACATCGGCGTGGCCCTGCCGGCAATAGGGGCAGGAATAATCGAAGAACACCACCAGCTTGACATCGCCATCGGGATTGCCGGCGGTTGCACCCGGGAAGGGCGTTTCCAGCGCGCTGCGGCTTGCGGCCAGTGCCTTGCGCGCCTCGGCCCGCTCCAGCCGGGAGACGGCTTCCGGGATGATTTCCGGGTGATTCAGGATATAATTGCGCACGATGGCTTCGATATCGGCGCGATTCAGGATATGACCGCGTACGATGGCTTCGATCTCGGCGCGATCAGGTCGCTCTTTCGCCTGCCCGGCGGCCAGCGCCGCGCCGGCCCCCACGCCCGCACTGGCCAATCCCACCGCGACAACAGCGGCCATGCTCAACTGCCGGCTCCAGAATCCTGCCATAAGATTATCTTTTCTTCCGTTTCTGCTGTTCCAGCGCGTCGCTGGCTACCAGCATGATATCGTCTGCCCGAATAAAGTCGGGCGTGCCAGCCGGCAACCCCGCCCGTGCCATGCGCGCATTCATCAACGCGCCCATGGCGTTTCCTTCCAGGCTGAAGCGCTCGGCCGCTGCCAGCGCCGCACGCGGCTTGTCGCCGCGCCGATCATAGATCACGCCCAACTGGTACCAGGTAAAGGGATTCTCACGGTCCAGGCTTACGGCCTTGCGCAGCAAGGGCTCGGCTTCGGCCTGCAGTTTAGGGTCTTCGCTTGTCACCAGCGCGTGGCCCAATAACGTGATGATCATCGGCTCGAATGGCGCCCGCTCGACCGCGCGGCGCAGCACTGGCAGGCTATTGGCCACTTTACCGGATTCGAGCAGGATCTGGCCTTCCAGTTCCAGATAATAGGGGTCGTAGGGGTTCAATGCGACAAGCCGGGCCGCTTCCGTCATGGCCTGATCGGGGTGGCCGGAACGGTGCCACGCATAGGCACGAGCATAAAGTGCGGCGGCGGTGTTGGTGCCTTCCGGATATTGCTGCATCACCCGCGGCGGCTCTTCCACAAAACCGATCAACTTGCCCTTGATACGCTCGAACTTGGCCTGCAACGCCTTGTCGGGAGGCGTGTTCCAGGCCGGGTCCTTCTCATAGACAGAAAGCAGATTGGCGACGCGCGTCGACGACAGCGGGTGGGTGCGCGCATATTCATTGTCCTGCGGGATGGCGAGGCGAAACTCCTGACCCTGCAGCTTGCGGAAGAAGGCGATGCTGCCCTTGCCCGAAATCCCGGACTTCGAAAGGAATACGGCGCCAGCCTGATCAGTACGGCTTTCCTGATCGCGTGTGAAGGCGAGAAACTTGCCCTGTGCCGCTGCGGTGCCCAGTCCCAAAATCGCCATGCCGGCTTCGCCCGCACCGGCAGCCACTGCCAGCGCCGCCCCCACCAACGACAGCAGCGAAATCTTGCTGGCAGGCCCGGCACCTTCGCCAAAGCGCACATTGTGGCCAGCCGCAATATGGCCCAGTTCGTGCGCGATCACGCCCTGCAGCTCGTTCACATTGTCCGCCGCGGTGATCAGGCCGCTGTGGATGAACACATTCTGCCCACCCGTCACAAAAGCGTTGATGGAAGGATCACCCACCAGCACGAACTGCACGCTGCGCGGATCAAGCCCCGCCGCATCTATCAGCGGCCGCGAAATCTCGCGGAAAAACGCCTCCGTTTCGGCGTCGCGCAGGATGGACTGCGCCCAGGCCGGGCCGGGAAGGAGCGCCAGGGCCAGCGCCAGCAGAGAAACAAGGATGCGCATGCGTCTTCCCCTTGCCTAGCATAGTTGAACTTGCGGTGAAGGGGTGCGGCCATAACGAACGTGTGCCGGGATGGAGGCTCCCTTTCTCAGGCCGCCTTGAGTGCCCGCGCCCGGCGGCGCTGCACCGACGACCCAAGGCCCAGTGATTCGCGATATTTGGCCACCGTGCGACGGGCGATGTCGAAACCCTCGCCGATGAGCAGTTCGACGAGCTTGTCATCCGAGAGCACATCCTCGCCCTCGGCTGCGATCAGTCGGGCGATGCGGTCTTTCACGGCAAGGGCCGACGCGGTTTCGCCATCGCCGGAGCTGACACCGGAGGTGAAGAAATATTTCAGCTCATACTGGCCGCGTTCGCACAGCAGATATTTATTGCTCGTCACCCGGCTCACGGTCGATTCGTGCATTTCGATCAGCTCAGCGATCTGGCGCAGGGTCAGCGGCTTCAGCTGGCTGACCCCGTGCTCGAAAAACCCCTTTTGCAGGCGCACGATTTCGGTGGCGACGCGGATGATGGTGCGGGCGCGTTGATTAAGCGCCTTCAGCAGCCAGTTGGCGCTGGCCACGCATTCATTCAGGAAGCCGTGGGTTGCCTTGTCCGCTCCGCTGGCGAGTTCGCTGTGATAGTCGCGATCGATGATCAGGCGCGGCAGCGTCGCCTGGTTGAGGCTGATCTGCCAGCTGCCGTCCGTGCCACGCGTCACGAACACATCAGGCACCACCGGCGTGCCGGTTTCCCCGCCATACCGCAGGCCGGGCTTGGGATCATAGGATTTCAGCTCGCGGATCATGTCCACGATATCCTCGCGGTCCAGTTTGCACAGCCGCATCAGGCCGGCCATGTCGCCGCGTGCCACCAGATCGAGATTGTTCAGCAGCTTTTCCATTGCCGGGTCGCAGCGATCAGCGGCGCGGGCCTGGGCGATCAGGCATTCCGATAGGTTGCGCGCGGCCACTCCGGCCGGATCGAACATCTGCACCTCGCGCAGCACCGCTTCGGCCCGCACTGGCGACACGTCCAGCCGGTCGGCAATCTCCTCCAGCGGTTCGACCAGATAGCCGGCTTCATCAAGGCCATCGATGATGAAGCGGGCAATGGCCAGATTGATGCCGTCAAAGCGGGCTGTTGCCTGTGCTTCCAGCACTTCGGTCAGCCCGGCTTCGCCACCGGCCATCCGCTCGAAATCCGGGCCGTCGTCCTCACTGCCGGCCTGCGCCGCGCGTTCACCCCAATCCGCGGGCTGGTCCGCCGCGCAGTCATGATGGAAACGCTCACCTGTGTAATCGGCCTCTAACGGGCCATCGCCGCCGCCGATGCCATCACGCAGTAAGGCTTCCAGCCCCGCGCTGCTGGCATCGTCAAATGCGGGGTCAAACACAGGCAGGGCATCGGGCGGTGCGTCCACCCCGCTTGGCCCGGCCGGTTCCTGCGGCTCGGCGGCATCGCCGGCGGCGAGCAGGGGATTGCGCTCCAGCTCCTCGGCGATCCAGCCTTCCAGTTCGACATTGGTCAGTGTCAGCAGCTTGATCGCCAGCTGCAGCTGCGGGGTCATCACCAGCTGCTGCGATTGCCTCAGCTCAAGGCGCGGCCCCAAGCCCATCTCAGCCCCCGCTGTGCCCCAGCCAGATCACAGGGTGAAATCCTCGCCCAGATAGACACGGCGCACGGTTTCATCGGCAACCAGCGCTTCCGGCGTGCCTTCGAACAGCACGCGGCCATCATAGATGATGCAGGCGCGATTCACGATTTCCAGCGTTTCGCGCACGTTGTGATCGGTGATCAGCACGCCGATATCGCGGGCGCGCAGCTGCACCACAAGCGCGCGGATATCAGCGATGGAGATGGGATCGATGCCGGCAAACGGCTCATCGAGCAGCATGATCGACGGATTGGCGGCCAGCGCCCGGGCAATCTCCACCCGGCGCCGCTCCCCGCCCGAAAGCGCCATTGCCGGCGCTGCACGCAGGCGGGCGATGTTGAATTCGCCCAGCAGTTCTTCCAGCCGTGCAGAGCGCGCCCGGGCATCAGGCTCCGCCACTTCCAGCACGGCCATGATGTTCTGTTCCACAGTCATGCCGCGGAAGATGCTGGTTTCCTGCGGCAGATAGCCAAGGCCGAGTGCGGCGCGGCGATACATCGGCAGGCCAGTGATATCATAGCCATCCAGCAGGATACGGCCCGAATCCGGCATTGCGAGACCCATGATCGAATAGAAACAGGTGGTCTTGCCGGCGCCATTGGGACCCAACAGGCCGACAACTTCGCCCCGCCGCACCGAAAGCGACACGTCGCGCAGCACGACCCGCTTGTCATATTTCTTGCCGATGCCATCAACCGAAAGCCCACGCAGCACGGGGCCGCCCGCTTGCTCGCGCTGTTGTTCGCGTTGTTCCATTACCTCGGTATCGGCCATCATTGAATCTGCTCCAGCCAACTGGCTCGAAAATTGCATGTCGGAGTGTAAACTATCGTGAATGCGTCGCCACGCCAAGGCGGCTAAGTGGCGAAACCCGTGATTTCTGTTGCCAATCCGGACAATTTGCAGGAACAGACCCGGCCATCATGGGCGCGGCGTTGAATTTTTCCGATCCGGCGATGCTGGCCTTGCTGCTGGGCGCTGGCCTTTGGGCGGGCGCCCAGAATGCCTTTGCGGGCGGCGGCAGCTTCATCACCTTGCCGGCCCTGATCGCTGCCGGGCTTGATCCCAAACTGGCCAATATCACCTCCACCATGGCGCTTTTTCCCGGCCAGATCACCACCGGCATTGCCGGACGAAAACTGGTTGCCGGGGCCGATCGTCTGTCATTCAAGGCACTGGCCGCCATCGCGCTCATCGGCGGGGTGGCCGGAGCATTGCTGCTCAATGCGACTCCCACACGTGTGTTTGCCGCCATGGTGCCGTGGCTGGTGCTGTTGGCCACCGCGGTGTTTGCCTGGGGCAGCTTTGGCCCGAAAAAATCGGCCGACCGCCCGCCGCCACCGGCGTGGTTGACCGTGCTCACCCAATCGACCATCGGGATCTACAGCGGCTTTTTCGGGGGCGGCGCCGGCATCATGACACTGGCCAGCCTCACCATCGCCGGGCTGCCGGTACGGTATGCCGGTGGTACCAAGAATGTGCTGGTCTCGTTGTCCAACACCACGGCCGCCATTCTGTTCGCGCTCACTGGTAATGTCGCCTGGATGCACGCGCTGGTGGTCGGCATCGGCGCGATGGCTGGCGGCTATGTCGGCGCGAAGGCGCTGGCGGTGGTGCCGGAAAAGGGCTTGAAGATCGCGGTGATCCTTATCGGCCTCGGCCTGACAGTCGGGCTGTTCCTGCGCGCCTAACGGCGCTGCCCATATTCATCGATCAGCACCTCGCGCCGGCCAACGTGATCGGGGCGGCTCACGAACCCGTCCTGCTCCATTCGTTCAATCAGGCGAGCGGCGTTGTTGTAGCCGATGCGCAGGTGGCGCTGGATGAAGCTGGTGCTGGCCTTTTGCGCCTTGGCCACGACGTCGATTGCCTTGGCATACACGTCCGCCTCCTCATCGCCGCTGCGACCGCCGGAGAGCCCCGCACTGGCCAGATCGAGCTGGCCATCAAGATCTGTCGGTTCTTCAGTGACAGCTTCGACATAATCCGGCACGCCCTGCGCTCGCCAGAAATCGGCGACCGCTTCCACCTCGCCATCTGAAACGAACGGGCCGTGGACGCGCACGAGCTTGCCGCCGGCCATCCACAGCATGTCTCCCTTGCCCAACAGTTGCTCGGCGCCGGGTTCGCCCAGGATGGTGCGGCTGTCGATCTTGCTTGTCACCTGGAAACTGATTCGCGTCGGCAGGTTCGCCTTGATGACGCCGGTGATCACATCCACCGACGGGCGCTGCGTCGCCATGATCAGATGGATGCCGGCGGCACGGGCCTTTTGGGCCAGGCGCTGGATCAGGAATTCCACTTCCTTGCCCGCCGTCATCATCAGATCGGCCAATTCGTCCACCACCACCACGATCAGCGGCATCGGCTCGAAATCGAGCACTTCCTCCTCGATGATCGGGGCTTCGGTTTCCGGGTCCCACCCGGTCTGCACACGGCGCACGAAGGGTTTGCCGGCAGCCTGCGATTCCTTCACCTTCTGGTTGAAACTGGCCAGCGAACGGACGTTGAGCTCGCTCATCTTGCGATAGCGGTCTTCCATCTGCTCCACGGCCCATTTCAGCGCGCGGATAGCCTTGGGCGGATCGACAACGACGGGCGCCAGCAGATGCGGGATCCCGTCATACATCTTCAGTTCCAGCATCTTGGGATCGATCATGATCAACCGGCACTGGGCCGGGGTCATGCGATACAAGAGCGAGAGGATCATGGCGTTGAGGCCGACGGACTTGCCCGAACCGGTGGTGCCAGCGATCAGCAGGTGCGGCATCGGCGCCAGATCGGCCACCACCGGAATGCCGGCGATATCCTTGCCCAGCACCAGCGGCAGCGTGACCGAGCTGCTATCGAAATCGGCGCTGCCGAGCAGTTCGGAAAGCGACACCGTCTCGCGCACCGGATTGGGCAATTCGATGCCGATCACGTTCTTGCCTGGCACAACGGCCACGCGCGCCGATTGCGCGCTCATCGAGCGGGCGATGTCATCAGCCAGGCCGATCACCCGGCTGGCCCGGATACCCGGCGCCGGTTCCAGTTCGTACATGGTAACGACCGGGCCGGGGCGCACTTCGCCAATGCGGCCGCGCACGCCGAAATCTTCCAGCACGCCTTCCAGCAGCCGCGCATTTTGTTCCAGCGCGGCTGCATCAATGCGCGCGCGCGGCGCAGAGGGCGGCGGCGCCAGCAGGTCCAGACCCGGCAGCACGGCGGCATCACCCAGATCGAGCGACTTCTGCTTGTCGCGCACGTCACGCCCGCTGCGGCTGGGCCGCTCGGGCTGTTCCAGCACAACTGTCGGGCCAGGCTCCGGATCGGTGGTGAGTTCGGCTTCGGCCTTGGGCGGCTTGCGTGTTGGCTTGGGCAACACGATGTTGCCCGGCTCCGCTTCGGTGTCCGGGTTCCACAGGCGCTGGCCGGCCGCGATGGCATCGCCCACTGCCTCGCGACTGATCGCGCTGCCCCAGGCCAGGCAGGCCAGACCTACCGGTGCCAGCAGAATGGCCAGCACCACCCCCACCGACACATCGGCCAATTCCGGAATCGCTTCTGCGGCGTCTGCCGCCGCCGCCAGGCCCTGGCCCAGCAAGCCGCCCGGCCCGGCCGGGGCGCCCATGGCGGAAAATCCGAAACCGCCTGCCGCGAACGCCAACAGCAAGACGCCGGCAAGGCTGCTACTGGCCATGCGCGGCAACGGCACCGGTTCTTCGCGGCCGACGCGCCACCCCGCCAATATCAACGCCGGGCTGAGCAACAGCACTGGCCAGCCCGCCAGTTGCAGCAACAGATCAGCAAAATGCGCGCCGATACTGCCCATCCAGTTGCCCACCGGGCGCGCTGTGGCGGTGTTGAACGCGGGATCGGCCGGGGAATAGCTCAACAGCGCCAGCACCAGCGCCACGCCAATCAGGGCCACCGCCGCGCCGGCGGCCACGCGCGCCGCCATGCGAAGGGCCAGCGCCAAAACGAGGCGCAGCCGCAGCAGCCAGGCGGGTCCACCGGGGCTGCTGCGCTTGGGGGCAGGTGCTGCCCGAGTGGCCATTGCGGTTGCGCCTTTCAATGCGATGCATCGCCCTTGGCATGTTCACCATTTGGGCACTACCTAAAGATGAATCAGGCCATGACTCCGGTCAAGCCTACTCTTGGGAAAACCGCCTGTGGCCCGGACATCATGTCCCGCTTGGGGGAATCGCACAGGTCGGCTAAGAAGCCAGTATGACGATGGATGCAGACGTGATCATCATCGGTGGCGGCCTGGTTGGCGCCACATTGGCGCTGGCTCTGGCCCGGCATGATGTGACGAGCATTGTCGTCGACGCGCAGGATCTGGACAGCACCACCCTTCCGGCCTTCGATGGCCGCGCCACCGCCGTGGCCAGCGCGTCGGCGCGCATGCTGTTCGCCTTGGGGCTGGACGACATCCTCGATACCCACGGCTGCCCGATCCGCGAGATTCGCGTGACCGACGCCGCCCACCCGCAGTTCCTGCATTTCGATGCCGGCGAGGGCAATGATCCGCTCGGCACCATGGTGGAGAATCGCTGGCTGCGCACCGGCCTGCTGCGTGCCGTGCGCGAATGCCCCGAAGTCACGCTGCTCGCCCCGGTCACTGTCGCCGATCTGGCGCGCGACGATCACGCCGCCACCCTCACCTTGGCCGATGGCCGGGTGTTCCGGGCGCCGCTGGTTGTGGCCTGCGATGGCCGCCGCTCCGCCACCCGCGAAGCCGCCGGCATTCCGCTCGCCACCTGGCAATATGATCACGCCGCGTTGATCACCTTGGTTGCCCACACGGTGCCGCACGAAAATATCGCCTGCGAACTCTTCTACCCGTCGGGCCCGCTGGCGCTGCTGCCGATGCGCGACACCGACGATGGCCGGCCGCGCACCGCCATCGTATGGACGATTGACCGCAAGCATATGGACGCCGCGAAGAAGCTGGGCCCCAAGCAGCTCGCTGCCGAAATCGCCGCCCGCATCGATGGCACCGTGGGTGAAATCGAGGTGATCGCGCCGCAAGCCGTGTGGCCGCTCGGCTATCACCATGCCGCCCGTTACACCGACACGCGCCTGCTGCTGCTCGGCGATTCCGCCCACGGCATCCATCCGATCGCCGGCCAGGGTCTCAACATGGGCTTCCGCGATGTCGCCGCCGCCGCTGAAGTGCTCACCAACGCCGCGCGCTCCGGCCTTGATCTGGGCAGCCCCGATGTGTTGGCGCAAATCTCGGCGTGGCGCCGCTTTGACAACAGCTTGGTCTGCGCTTTCACCGATGGCCTCAATCGCCTGTTCGCCATCCCCGGCCGTACCCCCAGCCTGGTGCGCCGTTTCGGCCTCGCCTCTGTCGAACGCATGCCGCCCTTGAAGCGTTTCTTCATGAATCAGGCCCGCGGCGAAACCGGCAAGCTGCCGGCGCTGCTCAAGGGCGAACTGGTCTAGCGAATTGCAGCGTTGCGGCGCCCGGCGGCTGGCCACAGGTTGCCGGCCATGATCGATCGTGACGCAATCCTCGAAAAATATCGGCTTGAGCGGGACAAGCGCCTGCGCCCCGAAGGCAACGCCCAATATGTGCGGCTGGCGACGCATTTCCCGCAGATGCTGGGCGATCCCTACACGCCGCGCAAGGAACGCGCGCCGGTCACCGATCATGTGCGTTTTGCCATGGTTGGCGGCGGGTTTGCCGGGTTGTGCACTGGCGCCCGCCTGGCGCAAGCGGGGATCACCAATTTCCGCCTGATCGATGCCGGCGGCGACGTGGGTGGCACCTGGTATTGGAACCGCTACCCCGGCGCGCAGTGCGACACGGCCTCCATCATCTACATGCCGCTGCTGGAAGAAACCGGGCACATCCCGACCGAGAAGTATGCCCACGCCCCCGAAATCCAGGGCCAGGCCAAGAAGATCGCACAGACGTTCAATCTTTATGAAAAGGCGCTGTTCCACACCGAGGTGAACTCCTGCACCTGGGATGATGTCAAACAGGTCTGGGTGATCGAGACCGATCGCGGCGATCACTTCACCGCCGATTTCGTTGGCATCGGCACTGGGCCGTTGAACGTGCCGAAACTGCCCGGCATCCCCGGCATCGAGAAATTCAAGGGCCACCAGTTCCACACCAGCCGCTGGGATTATGGCTACACCGGCGGTTCGGCCGAAGGCGCACCGATGGAAAGGCTGGCGGGCAAACGCGTCGCCATCATCGGCACCGGCGCCACCGCTGTACAGTGCGTGCCGCATCTGGCGCGCGATTCCGGCGAATTGTTCGTGGTGCAGCGCACACCTTCAAGCGTGGACGTGCGCGCCAATGAACCCATTGATCCCGACTGGTTCAAATCCATCGCCACGCCGGGCTGGCAGACGCGCTGGCTGGAAAACTTCGCCGGCAATGTCGGCATGGGCGGCGCGTCGGAAGACTGGGTGAAGGATGGCTGGACCGACCTGTCGCGCCGCATCCGCAGCCGGGTGATGAGCCTGCCGCCCAGCGAATGGAACCCGGAAAACATGATGAAGGCCTGGGAAATGGCCGATCATGAAAAGATGGAGGAAATCCGCACCCGCGCGGTGACGGTGGTGGAAGACCGCAAGACCGGCGAGGCGCTGCAGGCCTGGTATCGCCAGCTGTGCAAGCGGCCCTGCTTCCATGATCAATATCTGCAGGCCTTCAACCGGCCCAGCGTCACCTTGGTTCACACACATGGCAAGGGTGTCGAGCGCATCGACGAAACCGGCCTGTGGGTGGACGGCGAGCACTATGAAGTGGACTGCATCATCCACTCCACCGGGTTCGAAGTCGGCACCCCCACCGAAGAACGCACCGGTTTCGATCCGATTGGCAAGGGCGGCCATAAGCTCTCCGCGGCGTGGAGCGACGGCATGCGCACGCTGCATGGTCTGAACAGCGCCGGTTTCCCCAACCTGTTTCTGGTGCAGTTCGCGCAGGCGGCCAATTTCATCGTCAACGTGCCGCACAACTGGATGGAAACCGGCACCAGCATCGCCGCCATCGTGCGCCATATGACCGATCATGGCCTGAAGACGATGGACGTGGACGAAAAGGCCCAGGAAGACTGGGTGAAGCTGCTGCTGTCCGGTCCCGGCATGATGATCAACAGCCCGGATTGCACACCCGGCTATTACAACAACGAAGGCCAGCCCATGGATGACCGCGCCAAATATGCGGTGGGCTATCCGGCCGGGCCGAACGCGTTTTTCAGCTACATGCGGGGCTGGCGGTCAGACGGGCAATTCAAGGGGCTGCGCTTCGATTAACCGGTTGTCGGCAGGAACTCGCGCGCGGCCTCTGCCAGCAGGATCGGCACGCCGTCGCGGATCTGATAAGCGATGCCGGCCGTGTCGTTGACCAGTTCTTGGGCGGACCGATCATGCCGCAGCGGCTGCTTGGTCTGCGGGCAAACCAGCAGGGCCAGCAGACGCGGATCGAGCGCGGAACCGCTCATTGGAGGCGGCCACTGCTGCCGCTGCCCCCGATTCCATTGGGCCCAACCGCGAAACTCATCAGCGCGCCCAGTGTTTGTGCGCGCTCGGCCAGGGTGGGCGCTTCCAGCAGCGCCTGCTTTTCGGGCGGATCGAACGGCAGCGCGCCGGCCAGCGCCGTCACCAGCCCTTCGTCGTCAGCCGATTGCACCGCCTCCCAATCGGCGGCGAGCCCGCGCGCATCAAGATAGGGGCGCAGCGCGTCCTCCAGGCTGGCGCGGCTGGCGGCATCCAGCGATTCTTCCTCGGCCCGGTCATCGGCAAAGCCGTGATAATCGGTCATCACCTGGCGATAGAGCGTGTCGCGCTCCAGTTCGGCGCCCACCCGGAAGCGGCTGATGCCGACCAGCGTGACGAGGATGCGGCCATCGTCGGTTTCGCGATATTCGGTGATCCGGCCCAGGCAGCCGACCTTGTAGAGCGGCGGCGGATCACCCGCTCTGCTTCCTTGGGGCGCCTTCGGCTGGATCATGCCGATGGTCCGGTTGGCAGCGCCGGTGGCCGCCATCGCGTCCTTCACCATCGCCAGATAGCGCGGTTCAAAGATGTTGAGCGGCAGCACACCGCGCGGTAGCAGGACCGCGCCGATCAAGGGGAACACCGGTACGGCGGCCGGCAGTGGTTCGAGGGCTTCGCTCTCGCTCATGCAAACCAGATGGCGCGCAGCGCGGCGCGGGTCTTGATGCTCCACGGATCGGCAAGGCCGGCGGCTTCGAACATGGTCAGCAGCTTGGTGCGGGCGGCGCCCTCGTTCCAGCCGCGATCGGCCTTGATGACGGTCAGCAGATGCTCGGCAGCGGCATCGCGTTCGCCGCGGGCAGCCAGAGCACCGGCCAGCTCGAATCGGGCGGCGTGGTCATCCGGGTGATTGGTCACCTGGGCGACGAGATGAGCGAGCTCGTCATCTTCCGGTGCTTCGGCGGCCAGCGCCAGCGCGGCGCGGGCGCGGACAACAAGCTCATCCTTCGAATCGGCAGGCACCGTTTCGAGCGCGGCAGCCGCCGGCTGCGGTTTGCCACCCGCCAGCAACGCTAGGGCATAACGCGCCACCAGATCATGGCGATCCCGCATCTCGCTGGACACCGCTGCCAGCATGGCGATGGCGTCTTCATGGGCGCCGGCCGCAGTGGCCTCGTCTGCCGCTGCGATCAGCTGGCCGATCTGCTCCTCCAGCGCGGCCTCGTCATCGCTGGCCGGGACGCCCGCCAGCAGCTTGTCAATGAATTGCGCCAGCTGCGTTTCCGGCAGGGCGCCCTGGAAGCCATCAACCGGGCGGCCATCAAGGAAGGCATAGACGGTGGGGATGGACTGGATGCGGAACTGGGCGGCCAGCGCCTGGTTCTTGTCCACATCG
This sequence comes from Sandarakinorhabdus limnophila DSM 17366, assembly GCF_945882885.1. Classification (GTDB taxonomy): domain Bacteria; phylum Pseudomonadota; class Alphaproteobacteria; order Sphingomonadales; family Sphingomonadaceae; genus Sandarakinorhabdus; species Sandarakinorhabdus limnophila_A. The sequence goes on along the minus strand of NZ_CAMCWT010000006.1, from coordinate 50,608 downwards.
ATCTTGACCAGCGCCACCTTGGGTGCACGGGCTGAAACCAGTCGTTCCAGCGCCGGCCCCAGCGTCTTGCAAGGGCCGCACCACTCCGCCCAGAAATCGACCAGCACCAATGCCGTCTTCGACGCCTCGATCACGTCGCGGCGGAAGGCTTCGATGCTGGCCTTTTCGGCGGCGGGATTGGGAATGCTGGCCAAGGGGTGATGCTCCCATTTGTTGTCGTGCGTGCCATATGGGGGCGGGGGAGGCGGTTTGCCAAGACGGCGCTTGCGCACAGGGGCCAAGAAACCTCGGGCAAAAAAGGGGCTTGCAAGTCCAAACCCGCCGGTGCTAGACGCCTCACCCTCAATGACCGGCGAGCGGGTGTAGCTCAGGGGTAGAGCGCAACCTTGCCAAGGTTGAAGTCGAGAGTTCGAATCTCTTCACCCGCTCCAGTCGTTGCTTGAAAAGGTGGTCCGTTTGGGCCGCCTTTTTCATTGCGGTGCCTCGCCGCGGGACCCATAAAGTCGCCATGCACAGCCACGCTCACAGCCATCCGCTGGGCGGTCATGATCATCATGGCCATGGGCACAGCCATGCGCCGCCAGATTTCGGCCGGGCCTTTGCCATCGGGGTGGTGCTCAATCTTGCTTATGTCGGGATCGAGACGGCGGCGGGCCTCTGGTATGATTCGATGGCGCTGCTGGCCGACGCCGGCCACAATCTCTCCGACGTTGCCGGTCTGCTGATCGCTTGGGGCGGGCTGGCGCTGGCCAAGCGCGCGCCGAGCGCGCGATTCACGTGGGGGCTCGCTCGCTCTCCCATCCTTGCGGCGCTGGCCAACGCACTGATTCTCGTGGCGGCGTGCGGGGGCATCGTCTTCGAATCGGTACACCGTCTGCTCGATCCGCTTCCGGTCGCCGGCAATATCGTGATGCTGGTGGCGGCGGTGGGCGTTGCCATTAACACCGGCACCGCCCTGATGTTCATGCGCGGCCGCAAGGGCGATGTGAACGTGCGCGGCGGGTACTTGCACATGCTGGCCGATGCCGGGATGTCGGCGGCAGTGGTGCTCGGCGGGCTGGTGATCAGCCAGACCGGCTGGGCCTGGGTTGATCCGGTGCTGGGCCTGGCAGTAGCGGCCGTGATCCTGCGCGGCACTTGGGGCCTGCTCACCGAGTCGCTGGCGCTGGCGCTGGATGCGGTGCCGCCGGGCATCGAACCGGCCGCCGTTAACGATTGGCTGACCGGGCTGGACGGTGTGGCAGCGGTGCATGATCTTCACATCTGGCCGCAGGGCACCACCGGCGCGGTGCTCACCGCGCATCTAGTGATGCCGGCTGGCCACCCGGGTGACGAGGCGCTGGCCAACATTGCCCACGCGCTCCACCACCGTTTTTCCATCGGCCATGCCACGCTGCAGGTCGAAACCGGCGCGGATCACTGCCGGCAGGCGCTGCCCGAAGGCTGCGGCGGCGACCACAAGCACTGATGCAACTGTGGGTGGCACCGGTCGGCTCGCCGGAGTAGGAAACCATTCATGCGCATCATCGACCATCACATCGCCGGATCGCCCGTGGCCGCCGGCAGCCGCACCAGCCCGGTGTATGATCCCAACTCAGGCCAGGTGCAGGCAGAAGTGCGATTGGCGGGCGCTGATCTGCTCGAACAGGCAGTCGCTGCCGCCCGCGCTGCGCAGCCGGCCTGGGCCGCCACCAACCCGCAGCGCCGCGCCCGGGTGATGTTCAGGTTCAAGGAACTGGTCGAAGCCCGCATGGATGAACTGGCCCGCGTGCTCAGTTCCGAACATGGCAAGGTGCTGGCCGACAGCCGTGGCGACATTCAGCGCGGGCTGGAGGTGATCGAATTCTGCTGCGGCATCCCGCACGTGCTGAAGGGCGAGTTCACCCACGGCGCCGGGCCGGGCATCGACATCTGGGCCTTCCGCCAGCCGATCGGCATCGGCGCCGGCATCACCCCGTTCAATTTCCCGGCGATGATCCCGATGTGGATGGCAGGCGTCGCCATCGCGACCGGCAACGCCTTCATCCTGAAGCCGTCAGAACGCGATCCCACCCTGCCGCACCTGCTGGGCGACATTTTCCGCGATGCCGGCCTGCCCGAGGGCATTTTCAGCGTCGTCAACGGCGACAAGGAAATGGTCGACGCCATCATCGCCCATCCCGATATCGCGGCGATCAGCTTTGTCGGCTCATCGGATGTGGCCGAATATATCCATGCGCAAGGCTGTGCGCGTGGCAAGCGAGTGCAGGCCATGGGCGGCGCCAAGAACCACGCCATCGTGATGCCCGATGCCGATCTCGATCAGGTGGTGCGCGATCTGGCTGGCGCTGCCTTTGGCTCAGCCGGCGAACGCTGCATGGCGCTTCCGGTGGTGGTGCCGGTGGGTGAGGACACCGCCAACGCGCTGCGCGCCAAATTGCTCCCGGCGATCGGCAAGCTCAGGATCGGCATCAGCACTGATCCGGAGGCCGATTACGGCCCGGTCGTCACCGCTGCCCACAAGGCGCGGATCGAAAGCTACATCCAGATGGGTGTCGATGAAGGCGCCGAGCTGATGGTGGATGGCCGCGGCTTCACCCTGCAGGGCCATGAAGGCGGCTTCTTCGTCGGGCCGACCCTGTTCGATCATGTCACACCCGATATGCAGAGCTACCGCGAGGAAATCTTCGGCCCCGTTCTGCAAATCATGCGCGCGCCCAATTTTGAGGCGGCACTCAAACTCCCCAGCCAGCATCAATATGGCAACGGCGTCGCCATCTTCACCCGCAACGGCCACGCTGCGCGCGAATTTGCGGCGCGGGTGAATGTGGGGATGGTCGGCGTCAACGTGCCGATCCCGGTGCCAGTGGCCTATCACAGCTTCGGCGGCTGGAAGCGCAGCGCCTTTGGCGACATCGGCCAGCACGGCATGGAAGGCGTGCAGTTCTGGACCAAGCGCAAGACGGTCACTGGCCGCTGGCCGGATGGCGGCATGGATGGCGGCAGCGCGTTCGTTATTCCGACGATGGGGTGAGTGAAATGAGCTATGAAACCATCCTTGTCGAACAGCGCGGCGCCGTCTCGCTCGTCCGTCTCAATCGCCCGCAGGCGCTGAACGCGCTCAATTCCCAGGTGCTGGCCGATCTGATCGCCGCCTTTGCCGCCTATGATGCCGATGCGTCGCAGCGCTGCCTTGTCATCACCGGCAGCGAGAAGGCGTTTGCCGCCGGCGCCGACATCAAGGAGATGAGCGGGCAGAGCTTTGCTCAGATGTATGGCGGCAATTTCTTTGCCGGCTATGATCATGTCACCGCCACCCGCAAGCCGTGGATCGCGGCCGTGTCCGGCTTTGCGCTCGGCGGCGGCTGTGAGCTGGCGATGATGGCGGACATCATCATTGCGGCCGAGAATGCAAAATTCGGCCAGCCCGAAATCAAGCTGGGCGTGACGCCCGGCATGGGCGGATCGCAGCGGCTGGTGCGCGCCATCGGCAAGGCCAAGGCCATGGAAATGTGCCTGACCGGCCGGATGATGGACGCGGCCGAAGCCGAACGCTCCGGCCTCGTCGCCCGGGTCGTTCCCACCGAAACGCTGCTCGATGAAGCGCTGAAACTGGCCGAAACCATCGCCGGCATGGCACCGCTGGCCAGCATCGCGGTGAAGGAAGAAATCGACGCCGCCTTCGAAATGAGCCTGAAGGAAGGCGTCCGCTTCGAGCGCCGGCTGTTCCACGGCCTATTCGGCAGCGCCGATCAAAAGGAAGGCATGGCCGCCTTCGTGGAAAAGCGGCCCGGCAACTGGACGGGGCAGTAACATGGCCATCATCGCCTTCATCGGGGTCGGCAACATGGGGGGCGGCATGGCCCTCAACCTGGTCAAGGCCGGCCACGAAGTGTGGGCGTTCGACCTGTCCGCCGATGCGCTGGCGCGGGTCGTGGCGGGCGGTGCAACGGCGGCCAGCAGTGCGGCCGATGCCGCCGCTGGCGCTGATGTGATCATCACCATGCTGCCGGCGGGCAGCCATGTGCGCGCTGCCTATGAAGGCGATCTGTTTGCCGTCGCCCAGCCGCACGCCATCCTGATCGATTGTTCCACCATCGATGTCGCCACGGCCAAGGCGATGGGCGAAGCGGCCGCCAGCAAAGGCCTGGCGATGGTTGATGCGCCGGTTTCGGGCGGCACGGCGGCGGCGGATGGCGGCACCCTCACCTTCATGGTCGGCGGGCCCGATGCGGCCTTTGCCACGGCGAAGCCGATCCTGGAAAAGATGGGCAAGGCCGTGATCCACGCCGGCGGGGCCGGCATGGGCCAGGCCGCCAAGATCTGCAACAACATGATACTCGGGGCCACCATGGTCGCCACCGCCGAAGCTTTCGTGCTGGCCGAAAAGCTGGGGCTGGAGGCGCAGACCTTCTTCGACATCAGCAGCAAGGCCAGCGGGCAAAGCTGGTCCATGACCAGCTATTGCCCCGTCCCCGGCCCGGTGCCCACCGCGCCGTCCAACCGCGATTATGCCGGTGGGTTTGCAGCAGCGTTGATGCTGAAGGATCTGAAACTGGCGCGCCAGGCCGCGCAGGGTGCCGGTGCCAGCGTGCCGATGGGGGCGGAAGCGGAAGCGCTTTACCAGCTGTTCGTCAACAACGGCGGTGCCGCCACCGATTTTTCCGGCATTATCCGGTTGCTGCGCGGCTGATCTGCCGCGTTGGCATTTCGCTGCCATCCGCGCTATGCCGCACCGCATCATGACCACGCCGCTGATCATCGCGCTCCCCAAGGGCCGCATCCTGAAGGAGGCGCTGCCGCTGTTGGCGCGCATCGGCATCGTGCCGGAAGCGGATTTCACCGACGAAAACAGCCGCAAGCTGACCTTTGCCACCTCCCGCGACGATGTGCGGGTGATCCGGGTGCGCAGTTTCGATGTGGCGACGTTTGTGGCCTTTGGCGCGGCGCAGCTGGGCATTGCCGGCAATGATGTGCTGATGGAGTTCGATCTTTCCGAAATCTACGCGCCCGTCGATCTCGGGATCGGTCATTGCCGGCTCAGCGTGGCGCAGCCGGCGGCGCTTGATCCCGATTTGTCGCGCCTTTCGCACGTGCGGGTGGCGACCAAATATCCCGGCCTCACCCGCCGGCACTTCGCGGCGCGTGGCCTGCAGGCCGAGGTGATCAAGCTGAACGGTGCGATGGAGCTGGCGCCGCTGGTTGGCCTGTCCAGCCGCATCGTCGATCTAGTTTCCACCGGCAAGACGCTGGCCGAAAATGGCCTGGTAGAAGTGGAAGTGATCGCCAACATCACCAGCCGCCTGATCGCCAACCGCGCCGCCTTCAAGACGGATAGCCGTGTCGTCGCCATCATCGATGCCATGCGGGAACTGACGGAAAAATCCGATGCCGCAACGGCTTGACGCAAGCGATGCTGGTTTTGCCCCTGCTTTCGCCGCGCTGGTTGATGCCAAGCGCGACGATGCCGCCGATGTGTCGGCCACCGTTGCCGCCATCATCTCGGGCGTGAAAGCGCGCGGCGATGCCGCTGTGGCCGAACTCACCGCCAAGTTTGATCGCGTCGATCTGAATGCTGCCGGCTGGGGGATTCCCGGCGCCGATCTGGATGCTGCGCTGGCGAGTTTGGCCCCAGAGTTGCGCGCTGCCCTTGATCTCGCCGCCGCCCGCATCCGTGCCTTCCACGAACGCCAGAAACCGCAAGGCAATGACGCGGTGGACGATGCCGGCGTGCGCACCGGCGTGCGCTGGTCGCCGGTCGACGCGGCTGGCCTTTATGTGCCAGGTGGGCGTGCCGCCTATCCCTCATCGGTGCTGATGAACGCTATTCCCGCCGTAGTGGCCGGCGTGCGTGATCTGATAATGGTGACTCCCACCCCCGATGGCCTGGTTAACCCGCTGGTGCTGGCCGCGGCGCGCGTGGCCGGTGTGAGCCGTGTGTTCCGTATCGGCGGCGCGCAGGCGGTGGCGGCCCTGGCCTTTGGCACCGCACACATCCCGCGGGTCGACGTGATCACCGGCCCCGGCAATGCCTTTGTCGCCGAAGCCAAACGCCAGCTGTACGGCATGGTCGGCATCGACATGGTGGCCGGACCATCCGAAGTGGTGATCGTGTCCGACGGCAAGTCCAACCCGGATTGGATCGCGGCTGACCTGCTGGCCCAAGCTGAACATGATCCGGTGGCACAATCCATCCTGATCACCACCTCGCCGGCCGAAGCCGATGCCGTGGAAGCCGCTGTGGCCCGCCAGCTTGAAACCCTGCCCACGGCCGCCGTGGCCGGCGCCTCCTGGCGTGATTTCGGCGCAATCATTCTGGTGCCCGATCTCGCCGCTTGCCTGCCGTTGCTCGACGCGCTCGCCCCTGAGCACGCCGAATTGATGGTGGATGATCCCGAATGGCTGTTCGCTCGCATGCGCCACGCTGGCTCGGTCTTCCTGGGTCGCCACACGCCGGAAGCCGCGGGCGATTATCTGGCTGGGCCCAACCACGTGCTGCCCACTGGTCGTCGCGCGCGCTTTGCCTCTGGCCTGTCGGTGGTGGACTTCATGAAGCGGACGACGTTTCTCGATTGCGGTCCGCAGGGGCTGGCGGCGATCGGCCCGGCAGGCGCTGCCATTGCCGATATGGAAGGCCTCGCTGCCCACGCTGCCTCGATCCGGCTGCGACTTGAGACCAGAAAATGAACGCTCAAACAATGCGGCGCATCCGCCAGCTTCATCTTTATATCGGCGTGTTCTTTCTGCCAGCGATCCTGTTCTTTGCCATCAGCGGCGGGTTGCAGGCCTTCCGGCTGCAACAGGCCAGCGGCTGGGATGGGGCGCCGCCGCCGGCGTGGATGGCGTGGATGGGCAGCGTTCATATTGATCAGACCGTGCCGCACGCCGAACAGTCGAAACAGCCGGCGGCCGCCAAAGCGCCAGCTGATCCGGTCAAGGAGGCCGAGCGGGCGGCCCGCAAGCGCGCTGCGCTGCCGATGAAGATCTTCGTTGCGGTGTTGGCAGCGGCGCTTGCCCTGTCCGCCTTGCTGGGCGCGGCCATTGCGCTGAACAGCCGCGCGACGCGGCGTACGGCCGTGTTGATGCTGGTGGCTGGCACGGCAGTCCCGTTGGCGCTGCTGCTGGCCTGAACCTATTTGCCGTAAACCGCGCGTTCGAACGCCCGCAGCACTTCCACCGTGGCCGGTTCGCCAAAGGGCAGATGCTGCATGCACAACACGGCGGCGATATCGGATTCGGGATCAATCCAGTAATAGCTGTTGGCGATGCCGGCCCAGGCCAGCGAGCCTGCAGCGCGGCCATCCGGTCCGGGTTCCGGGTTGATCAGGAAGCCCAGGCCCCAGCCGCAATCCATCATCGGGAACAGATCGAAATCGCTGGAGAAGCCGGGCAGGTTGCTGACCATCCGGCCGGCCGGCATGATCACCTGGTTGCTGGCCATGTCGGTGACGGTTTCGGGGCGCAGGATGCGGGCACCGTTCAACTGGCCCCGGTTCAGGAACATCCGGCAAAAGTGCAGATAATCGCGCGCGGTGGAGATCAGGCCACCACCGGCGCCCTGAAACTCGGCATTGTCCCCGCCGCCGAAATGCACCGGGAAGGGCATCAGGCCACCATCGGGGGTGCGCACGTGCAGCGGCGTTAGCCGTGACTTCACCGCATCGTCGAAAGCGAATGTTGTGTCGTTCATGCGCAGCGGCCCGGTGACATGACGGGTCAGCCAGTCGCCCAGCTTCATGCCCGACGCGGCTTCCACCGCCAGCCCCACCCAATCGGTGGAGATGCCATAGAGCCACTGCGTGCCGGGATCGGCCAGTAGCGGCGCCTTCAGGCTGGCCAGGCTGCCCAGTGCGGCCGGGTTGTGCTGGCGAAACTGGGTCAGCTCCGCCGACATGAATTCATAGCCAAAGCCTGACGTGTGGGTGAGCAGTTGCCTGAGCGTGATCGGCCCGGCGGCCGGCCGGGTGACCGGTTTGCCCTCGTCGTCAAAGCCTTCCAGCACGTCCGGATTGGCGAGCTGCGGTAGCAACGTGCCTAGATCATCATCAAGGTTGAGCCGGCCCTGTTCCACCAGCTGCATGGCGGCGACGCTGGCGATGGCCTTGGTCATCGATGCGATCTGGAACAGATCATCCTGGCTCAGCTGCAGGCCGCCGGGGCCCTTGGTGCCCACCGCCACTTCCGCCAATGTGCCGCTGCTGTTGCCGACGACGGCCACGGCTCCGGGCACGTTGGCTGCGGCAAGCGTGGTTTCGAGTGCCGTCTTGATCCGTTCGAGCATGGGAGCCTCTCCTTCGCCGCCAAGCTTAGGGAAGATGCCCACCCACGGCCCCTCCCGCAAGCGGGAGGGGAGAAGGCTAAAAGCGCCCTCAATGCCGGAAGTGGCGCATCCCGGTGAACACCATCGCCAGCCCGCGCTCGTCGGCGGCGGCAATCACGTCCTTGTCGCGGATGGAGCCACCGGGCTGGATGATGGCGGTGGCGCCGGCTTCTGCCGCCGCGATCAGGCCGTCGGCGAAGGGGAAGAATGCGTCTGACGCCACGCACGAACCGATGGTGCGGGCCTGCGGCCAGCCGGCAGTTTCAGCGGCGTCGATCGCCTTGCGGGCCGCGATCCGGGTGGAATCGAGCCGGCTCATCTGGCCAGCGCCTATGCCCGCCGTGGCGCCGCCGTTGGCATAGACGATGGCATTGGATTTCACATGCCGCGCCACGGTCCAGGCAAACATCAGGCCGACCCATTCGGCGTCGGTCGGTGTACGCTGGGTGACAACCTGGCAGCCGGCACGCAGCACGGCGCCATTGTCCCGGCTCTGCACCAGCATGCCGCCCGAAATCGGCTTCAGCATTAGGCCGGGCCGGCGCGGATCGGGCAGTTCGGCGATCAGCAGGCGCAGATTCTTTTTGCCTGCAAAGACCTTGAGCGCGTCCTCATCAGCGCCCGGCGCGATCACCACTTCGGTGAAGATGCCAGTGATGGCTTCCGCCGTCGGGCCGTCGAGCGGCTGGTTGACCGCAATGATGCCGCCAAAGGCCGAGACCGGATCGCACTGGAACGCCTTTTCATAGGCCTCGGCCAGCGTGGTGCCCGTGGCGACACCGCACGGATTGGCGTGCTTGATGATGGCGCACGCCGGCCCAGCATCGCGCCATTCGGCAATCAGATCGAGCGCGCCATCGGCATCGTTGAGATTGTTGTAGCTCAGTCCCTTGCCCTGCACCTGGCGCGCCGCGGCAATGCCATAACTGCGGCCCTGCGGCAGGTAGAGCGCGGCCTGCTGGTGCGGGTTTTCGCCGTAACGCAGGGTCTCCTTGCGGGTGAGCATGACGGGCAGCACGGCCGGGAACATTTCGCCCTGATCGGCAAAGGCGAACCAGCTGGCGACGGCGGAATCATAGGCGGCGGTGTGGCCAAAGGCTGCGGCGGCGAGGCGGCGGCGCAGAGCCAGCGGGGTGGCGCCGTCGTTCACGTCCAGCGCGGCGATGAAGTCGTCATACTGGTCGGGGCTGGTCAGGATGGCGACGAAATCATGGTTCTTGGCGGAGGAGCGGACCATGGCGGGGCCGCCGATATCGATATTCTCGATGATCTCGTCGCGCGATGCGCCCTTGGCCACGGTGGCAGCAAATGGGTAAAGGTTGATCACGGCCAGATCGATGGCGCCGATGCCATTATCGGTCATCGCCTGCAGATGGTCGGCGTTATCGCGCAGCGCCAGTAGGCCGCCGTGCACGCGCGGGTGCAGCGTCTTCACGCGGCCGTCCATCATTTCGGGGCTGTCGGTCAGTTCGGCGACATCCTTCACCGCGTGGCCGAGCGCCCGCAGTGCCGTCGCCGTGCCACCGGTGGAGACCAGCTCCACACCGCGCGCCACCAGGGCGGCGGCCAAAGGTTCCAACCCGGCCTTGTCTGACACCGAAAGCAGGGCACGGCGAATGGGAACGAGATCGGTCATGGGGAGCGGCTTTCCGGAGCGGTGGACGAATTCGCGCCCGCCTAGCGCCTCAGCTTGCTATTTGCCAGCCCGCTTCAGGCTCCAATGCACATCGGCGGCAATTTTTTGGGTGCCGCCGGAAACCACCAGCTGCTGGGTGCGCTGGATGGTGCCGGCCCCATCAACCCACACCGATGGTTCGATGGCCAGCCGGCCAGCGCCGCTTTCCAGCCGTACCTTGAACGCCCAGATGCGGCCCGCAGGCGTCTTCAGCAAGGCGCCCATGCCATCAGCGGTGGGCGTCGCCGAAACGCCGGGGCCGAGGTGGAAGCGCACATCGAAATTGCGCTCGGCACGGCGGCGCAGCAGGCCGGCAGGCGCCGCTTCGATCAGATCCTCGCCGGCCAGTTCATTGCCATCGGCAGTGAGGAACAGGCGCCGGCGCACCAGCATGCCGAAGCGTTTGGCATAACCATTGTGGCTGGTCTCGATCAGCTGGCCTTCGGCGCCGCTGCGCAGGGCCAGCGTCACTTCCTCCACCCCGGCGGCCAGCGTGCCATCGTCGCGGATGCGGGTGCTATTGGTGTCGGCAATCACCAGAGTCGAATGGGCGGCGGTGGTGGACAGGCCTGATGCCAGCGCGGGCGCCAGGGGCGTCTGCAGACCGCGTACGCCGCCGCAATTGCTGATCAACCGGTCGGGGCCGTCGCTCATCTCAAAGGCGAGGGTTCCGGCGTGGCCGCAGTTGGAAAGGCGCGCCGATGGCGGCGGCCCGGCATCGATCACCACCACGCTGCGCCCGGCCGACAGCCGGTGATAGCCGCTCCAGCGGCCGCCGCGGCGGATCTCGGTGCCGGTTGCTGCCTTGCGCGAAAGCCGGTCAAGGGCATCGGCGCCGATCACTGCGCCGCCATGCCAAGCACCGATCTGGCCATCGCCCAGCATGAGCCCGCGCAGCGCCGGGGCGAGCCGGGCCAGTGTATCGGCAAATACCGGCGGCGCGCGGTTGCCCAGTGCTTCTGGCGCGCCGGCGGTAAAGATCAACAGATCGGCCAGCGTCAGGCCATCAATCGGCGCGCGGCTGGCGATGCCGCCGTCGGGCAGCACCAGCGCCGGCAGCAACTGGTTGAGCCCAGCCAGCGCCGCACTGGTGCGCACGTCGCCGCCGGGGATCAGTGTGCCAGCAGCATAAAGCCCGCAAAGCGCCTTGGCCTGCGCCAGGCCTTCGGTGCCACGCCGGGCGGCGCGATCAAGGTGTCGGGCCCAGGTCGCCATCGCCGACAGCACCGCCGAACGATAGATCTGGTTCGATGATGACAGGATCAGCGGCGCATGGCCCAGTGCCATCAGCAGCCGTGTGCCAGCCAGATCGGCGCGCCAGCCCAGCGCATCATATTCGCCCATGCTGGCCAACCAGCGTTCGACCAGATTCTCCGCCGCGCGCCGCGCTGCCTCGCGATCGGGCAGGATCGCCAGATCGCGCAGCCATTCCCAGCCATGCGCCCATTCCAGCCAATCCGGCGGCGGGCCGGCTTCGCGGAAACTGATGTCCCGCGTCATCTGCGTATGGCCGGCGTGGATCAGGCGGCCGGCGATGATGCGCTCACCGATATGGGGGTCGCCGGGCACCGGATCGGCCGGTGCAGCCAGCAGTTTCAGCGGAAAGCGGCCGCGCAGGCGAAAGCTGTGCAGCGGCGAGGCATAGAGCCGCGACGTGAGCCCCGCAGCCAGTTTTTCCAATAGCGACAGGCCGCGATCACCGCTGCCACGGCGCAGGCTGCCATCCTCATCTTCAAGTTCGGGCTGAGCCGTGGGAGATTGGGGCGGTTTTGCCATCAATGCCCCTTCAAGGCCGCGATATTAGCGGCATACTGCGCTGCGCCGCCCTTGAAGCTGGCGGTGCCGGCGACCAGCACATCGGCCCCGGCGGCAATCACGGTGGCGGCATTGCCGGCATCCACGCCGCCATCCACTTCCAGATGGATCTGGCGCCCGCTGTCGTCGATCATCCGCCGCAGCCGTTCGATCTTCTTCAGCTGGCTGGTGATGAAGCTCTGCCCGCCGAAACCGGGGTTCACGCTCATCACCAGGATAAGGTCGATATCGCCCAGCACTTCGGCGACCAGTTCCACCGGGCTGGCCGGATTGAGCGATACGCCAGCCTTTTTCCCCAGCGCCTTGATGCGCTGGATGGTGCGATGCAGGTGCGGACCGGATTCGGGGTGGACGGTGAGGATATCGGCGCCGGCTTCGGCAAAGGCTTCCAGATACAGATCAACCGGGCTGATCATCAGGTGCACGTCGAATGGCAGATCGCTGTGCGGGCGCAGCGCCTTCACCACGGCCGGGCCAATGGTGATATTGGGCACGAAATGCCCGTCCATCACGTCGACATGGATCCAGTCCGCCCCGGCGGCGCTGATCGCGCGCACCTCTTCACCCAAGCGGGCGAAATCCGCCGACAGGATCGATGGTGCGATGCGAACGGGAAGGGTCATGCCCGTTATCTAGCAGGGGCTTTGCGGCTGCGGTAGTGGCTGGCCACCACCCGCTGCAACCGACTGTGGATGGTTCGCGTCGGCCTGTCTCAGGCCTTCTGCTTGAGCAGCTTCTTCACCGTCTCGTCGAATTCGCGCTTCACCTTCTCGCTCAGCGCGCCCGTTGCCGGCCCGGCCCAACCCACGTGCACTTCCTTCACTCGGCCATCGCGGCCGATGAAGATCGTGCTCGGCCACACCTTTACCGGCGCCAGATCGCCCAGCACCTTCTTGGTGTCTTCGGCGTTGGGTTGGCCGCCATAGACCATCGGGTAGGGCAGCTTGTAGCGGGTCTTGAAGCTGGTGATCTGGCGCATCGCACGGGCCTGATCGGTGCCATACTCGAACTGCAGGCCGATCATTTCCAGGCCTTCCTTTTGCCGGCGCGCCGCGTAGGGGCCCATGAAAATGGCTTCGTCGTGGCAATTGGGGCACCAGGCACCGCCCAGCGTGATCACCACCACCTTGCCCTTGTAGCGGGCGTCGTTCAGGCTGATCATCTGGCCTTCCGGGGTAGGCAGGCGGAACGACAGCCGCTCACCGCCGGGTGCCTCGACGAGCACGGCATTCATCGTCGCTTGGCGTTCCTTCTTCGCTTCCCACGGATTGCCGGCCGGCCGGCTGGTGGCCGCAAACGATGCGCCCTTCAGCGTGTCGCCGGCCAGCGTGCCCTGCCACAGGCTGGTGAAGCTGCCATCGAAAGTGGAAAGCTTGAGCTGGGTGCCGTTCAGTTCGCCCGACAGATAGCGCATGTCGCCTGTAGGCAGCTGCACCGTGCCCGATACCTGGGAACCCACTTGCTTCAGCAACACCAAGCCCTTCACCTTGTTATCGCCATCGGTCAGGTTCCAGCGGCCTGTCACGTTGCCGGCCGGCTTCACCGCGGTTGGCGTGAAGCGCCAGCTGCCGCGCTGGGCCCGGGCAGCCAGCGTGACCATACCCGTGGCGCGCAGCACGGTCGCAGTCCCGGCCAGCGTGCCATTTCCGGCCGCTTTCAGCTCAAGCTTGCTGTTGTAGCTGGGGAAGATCAGCGTGATGCTGTCCCCCGTCACCTGCACCTGCTCAACCTTCAGCCGTTCCGGCGCGTTGACCAGCCACGCTTGCGGGCCGGTCTTGCCTTCGCGCACATCCAGCGTGAACGGCAACGGCCCACCGGGGTGGGCGTCAAAGCTGACGCGCCATTGGCCATAAAGGCCAACTGCAAGAGCCGGGGCAGCAGTCAGGCTGGCGATCAGGCCGGCGGTGAACAGGGTGCGAAATTTGGTCATCATGATCCCCCAAAACGCGATTGCCGGTTATCGTTCAAGCCGGCTTTTCTTGTCCTTGCCAAAGCTGGGCTTTCTAACGTGCATCGCGTTCGGCGGCTTGGGCGCGCGCTGCATCTGCAGCCTGCAGCACCGCCCATGCCGCCTGCACGGCGCGGAACCGCTCGGCCACCTCAGGGCTGGTGCCGGCCACGTCGGGGTGGCTGGCCTTGGCCGCCGTACGCCATGCGGCCTTGACTGCATCGGCGCTGGCGTCGGCATCCAGTCCCAGTACCCTCAGCGCATCAAGTTCAGCGCGGCTGCGGCTGCCATCGCCTTCGCCGCCCCATTCCCAGTGGCTGGCGCGGCGATAATTGCGCTGCCGGTCTTCCGAGGCCGCGCGGGTGGCGGCTTCTTCTGGCGTCAGGCCGCGGAAATAATCCCAGCCGGCGTTATATTTGGCGGCATGTTCCTGGCAGAACATCCAGCGTTCCGGGCTGTTGGGCGCCTTGGGGGCAGGGCGGTCACCCACGTTGGTGCACCCGTCGCGATCGCACAGGCGCACGGTGGTGGCGGCGCGTTCAGCGCCATAATCCCGCCAGCGCGGGAAGCCCCAATCATCGTTGCGCCGCTGTTTTGGCACGTGCCCGCGTCTCCTCAACGCCCCTTCTATGCCATGCCGGCCGCCTTTGCGAGTCTGGACGGCTGCGGCACAAACGGGCATGGCTCGCGCCAGATGTTGGCCCTGTTGACCACGCGGCGCTTCGGCCCCCTGTTTGCCACCCAGTTCCTGGGCGCCTTCAACGACAATCTGTTCCGCACCGCGCTGGTGTTCATCGTTGCCTATGATGTGGCGGCGGCTGATCCCAAACAGGCGGCGTTGTTGGCCTCCACAGCGGCCGGGCTGTTCATCGCGCCCTTCCTCCTGTTTTCCGGCATTGCCGGTTCCGCCGCCGATGCGCGTGACAAGGCCGGGATTACACGGCTGGTAAAGCTTTCCGAAATCGCCTTCATGGCATTGGGCTGGGCGGCGCTGGCAATTGGGTCGCTGCCGCTGGCGCTGGCCGTGGTGTTCCTCATGGGATGCCATTCCACGATATTCGGCCCCGTCAAATATGCCATTCTGCCCCAGCATCTGAAGCCACAAGAGCTGCTTGCCGGCACCGGCCTGGTGGAAGGCGCCACCTTTGTGGCCATCTTGCTGGGCCAAGTCGCGGGCGGGCTGCTGGCAACACAGGCGGTGGGGCCGATCACGCTGGTCATTGCCGGCTTGGGCTGGCTGGCGTCGCGCTTCATCCCGCCGGCGCCCCCGGAAGCGGGTCGCCGCCTGAACTGGAACCCCATCAGCAGCGCTCACGCCGCGCTGGGCCATGCCTTTGCCAATCGCCGGCTGTTGATCGCCACGCTGGCGATTTCGTGGTTCTGGGCGCTGGGTGCGGTTTACACCAGCCAGTTCGTGCCGCTGGCTAGGAATGACATGGGTGCCACGCAAAGCGTCGCCACCCTGTTTCTGGCGGCATTTTCAGTGGGCATCGCCGCCGGTTCGGTGGCGGTGGGACGCTGGCTGAAGGGCCGCATCTCCACCCGCCTTTGCGGGGCTGCCGGGCTGGCCATGGCGCTGGCCGGCGTTGATCTGTGGTTTGCCATCGGCGCAGTGGGTGCGGCGCCCAAGGATGTCGCCAGCTTCTTTTCCGTCGTCGCCGGTTCGCGCGTGTTGATTGATCTCACCGTGCTGGCGCTGGCCGGTGGTGTCTTTTCGGTGCCGCTCTATGCCGTGCTGCAAACCGCGGGCGACGCCGGCTCCAGGGCCAGTGCCATTGCCGCCAACAACATCATCAACAGCCTGTTCCAGGTTGCGGCCGTGCTGGGAGCCGGGGCAGCTGTGAGCGCTGGACTGGGCGTGCCCCTGGTGCTGATGCTGGCCGGGCTTACGGTGTTGCTGTTGTTGCCAGCGTTGGCGCAGTTGGAGCGGGCATAGCGGCAATCCACGTCCGGATCAGCGCGTTCCCCTCTTCATGGGCCAGTGCGCGACCAAATTGGGGCATCATGATGCCGGGTTCGGATGCGATCATGCGGTGCAGCATGATGGATTTGTCGGGCTGGCCGGGCAGGATCGAAAATTCGTGGCCACCCGAACCGCGCCCGGCCGCCACCGGCCGCTTCATCACGCCCAGATGCGCCGGTATGGTTTCTTCGGGTACCAGATACAGTCCGCTATTGGAGGCAAAGCCGCCCGGGCTGTGGCAGTGGCCGCAGTTCACCGCCAGATAGGCGCGGGCGCGGGCGTCGAGCGGTTCAGCTGCATCATCCCACTTTGCCAGCCTTGGCCACGCACCGGCAGGCAGCCCGGTCAGCCGGCCTGATGTGGACCACGTCATCAACTGGTTCGATCCTCTGCCATTGAGGCTGCCATTCAGATTGCCCGCCGTTGGGCCGATCGGGGTGATGGCTTCGCCGTCCTGGTGGCAGGTCTTGCACTGGTTCTGGTTGGGCACGGCATAATCGATGGCCTGCGCGCGGCCCGCCTTGTCGATGAACTCCACGGGCACTTTCATGCCGGCGCGCTTCAACACGGCGCCGCCGTCCTGTTCAACATAGCTCAACGCCACCCAGCCGGCAGGGCGGCGTATCAACAGGCGCGTCTCGATGGGGCGGACGTTCTGCATCGGCTGGCGCAGATCAGCCGGGAAGGCAAAGCGTTTGACCAGCACCGTGCCCACTGGAAAGGCCAGCGCGCCGGAGGGGCGATATTCGGCGTTGGTGCCAGGCGGCAACCAGGCAAAGCGATATTTCTCCGCGCCGTCGGAAAACAGCGGCGTGTTGAGCGTATAGGACTGCACCCCCGGTGCGGGCCGTCCAGCAGCATCGAACATGCCGTAATCGGCCAGCTTCGGTGCGTCGGTGGCCATCAACAGATCGCTGCGCACGCCGGGCGCAGGCGCCGCCCCCAGCAACAGCAGCGCCGCCCCGATTCGTCTCATTTGGCGCGCGCCTCCAGGGCGGCCGGCAACACGATCGCCGGGCGATCAGCGGCCAGCTTGGTCAGGGTCAGCGGAGCCGGCCTGGCCTGGGCTGGCGACGTGCCTTGCAGGCCAAGATTGAGCGTGATGCCCGGCGCATCACTGGCGATGCGGCCGTCGGCGGATTTTTCACCGCCGCCCGGCACAGTATAGCGGGTGACACCATCCCACATCACCGGCGGCAGCGTGCCGCCCATAGCCGCAGCAATTTCCTTGCCGCCGGCAAAGCTGGGGGATTTGCCGTTGTTCATGAAATGATTGCCGGCGATGGCGACGGCGCGCGGTAGCGGATTATAGGCCTTGTCGGTGAAGGCCTGGGTGTAGGCGACCACCATCACGGCGCTGCCGTTATTGCCCATCACATGATTGCCCGACACCATCACATTGGCGTTGGCCATCACCATGATGCCGGTGCCCGATGGCACGCCTGCCACGATATTGCCGGGCGCAGCAAAGTTCACATGATTGTTGTCGATCACTTGGTTGTTTGTCAGCCGCACGTTGCGACCGCCCTGCTGCGGCAGATCGGGCAGATCGAACACCAATATGCCGCCGGCATTGTTGGTGGCCGTGTTGCCCACCACATCGGCGTCATAGCTGTTCTCGATCTCGATCCCGGCGACGTTCATTTCGGCCCAGCTGTTCCGCACGATGATGTTCTGCGACTGGCCCACATAGATGCCGGCATCCGAAGCGCCCTTCACCACCGACCGGTCGATCAGCACGTTCTTGGAACTGACCGGATACAGGCCATAGGCGCCGTTGGTGGATTTCGGCCCGCCGGTCCATTCCACCCGCAGGTTGACCAGCGCGATGCCGTCGCTGCCCTTGGATTTCACCCCGTTGCCGGCGGCATTCTCGATTCCCAGATCGCGCACCACAACATTGTCCGAGGTGATCAGCAGGCCTTCGCCGGCGACTTTCTGGGCGGTGAAGTCAAGGATGGTCTTGTCCGGCCCGTCGCCCTTGACGGTGACGCCATCGACATCGAGCGACAGACCATCGGCGAGCGCATAACGCCCGGCCGCGATATGCACCGTGTCACCCGGCTGGGCTTCGATCAGCGCGGTTTGCAACTTTTCCTGGGCGTTGCCGCCCGGCCCGACGTGGATCATCTTCGCCTGCGCCAGCGATGAACTGGCCAAGAGTGCAATCAGAAGCGCCATGCGCATGTGGTGATCCTTCCCCGGTTCCTATTCTTGGGCATGACTTTCCGCCCTTCTGCAGTGCCACTCAACCCCTGAATTCGTCCGGTTAACGCCCATTTATCGCATTGGCGTCGGGGGTTTGTTATCGATGCGCCCATGCACGCTCTGATTCCTGCCCTACAGATCCACGGCCTGGCCAAGGCCTTTGACGGCTTTCTGGCGGTGAATGGCCTAGATCTCGTCGTGCCGGCCGGGCAGATCTATGCGCTGCTGGGCCCCAATGGCGCCGGCAAGACGACAACGCTCAGGATGGTTACGGGCCTCGCCCGCCCTGACGCCGGGGATATCAGCGTGTTCGGGGTGGATGCGCTGGCCGATCCGATTGCTGCCAAGCGCCTGATCGCCTGGCTGCCCGACGAGCCCTTGCTGTACGACAAGCTGACACCCATCGAGTATCTGGCCTTCATCGCCGGCCTGTGGAACGTGTCGGCTGCTGACGCCGAACCGCGCGCCGAAGCCTTGTTGAAGCGCCTGACCCTTTGGGACAAACGCGACAGCCGCTGCGAAGGCTTTTCGCGCGGCATGAAGCAGAAACTGGCGCTGGCTGGCGCGCTCATCCACGAACCACGCCTGCTCATCCTTGATGAACCGCTCACCGGGCTTGATGCCGCCGCGGCGCGTTCGGTGAAGGACATATTGCTTGAATAGGTCGCGGCGGGCGGCACCGTGATCCTGACCACGCACACATTGGAAGTGGCGGAACGCATTGCCCAGCGCATCGGCATCATCCGCGCCGGCAAGCTGGTGGCGGAAGGCAGCATGGCCGAGCTTTCCGCCGGCCGGGCTGAAGGCACCACGCTGGAACAATTGTTCCTTGAGCTGGCACAGGAAGACGTGCCGGCATGATTGCGCTGGCGCGGCCGGGCAGCCTGCCGTGGCTGGTGCTGCACGATGTGCGGGTGAAGGCGCGCGGCCGCGAAGGGCGCTGGGGCCGCATCATCGCCATGCTGCTGCTGGCGCTGTTGCCGATTGTTGGCGGTGCGGTGATGGCGTGGCGTGTGCGGGGCGGCGCGTATCTGCCGCTGGCCGCGCTCGGTTCGGTCGGCGCGGTGCTGCTGGGCATGATGCTGGTGATGGTCAGTTCCGCCTATGCCCATGTGCTGCGGCTGGGCCGGGATCGCGGCGAGCTGGAATTGCTGCTCACCGCGCCGCTGCCGGTGGCTCGGGTGGTGGCGGCCCGGGTGGCGGGCGTGCAGGCGGTGGTGGCGCTGCCGTTCCTGCTGCTGACAGCGCCCTTCCTCTTGTTTTCCGAGGCTTTTGGCCGTGTCACCTGGGTTGCCGGCCCATTGGTGGTGGTGTCCGTGGCGCTTGTGGCGACCGCACTGGCGCTCACCATCGCCACGCTGCTGGATCGGCTGCTCGGTCCCAAGCTGGCGAAGCTGGTGGCGCAGGTGGCCGGCGTTGGCTTGGCAGCGGCGGTGTTTGCGCTGGGCCAGGCGCCCAATTTTGCGCCCAAGTGGTTCGATGCCCAACTTGCCTTCTTCTCGCAGCGTCCGCCGGCGCCGTTCGACTGGCCGGCGCAGGCCGTGTTCGGCCAGCCCTTGCCGCTGATCACGGTGCTGGGGCTGGCGCTGGCGGCATCGCAATGTTCGGCGTGGCTGGCTGCGAGCCGGATGGAGGCAGCGCCGGCCGATCCCACCGCGGCCCCCCATGTGCCGCGCCGCAGCCGGGCAGTGCGCTTTGGCGGTAGCGCCACGGCCGTGCTGTTCGGCAAAGAGTTGAAATTGCTCGGCCGCGATCCCGAACTCATCTCTTAGATCGGCCAGCAGTTGGTGTTCATGGTGCCGATCCTGGCGCTGATCTTCACCGATGGCCAGGTGACGCCGGCGCGGCTGGCGGCGGCCGGCGTGTTCCTGACTGGTGCACTGTCATCGTCCCTGGCCTGGCTGGCACTGTGCGCCGAAGATGCGCCCGATCTGATTGCGGCTGCCCCCTTACGCCCGGGCGTTGCCATCCGGGCCAAGCTGGCAGCGGCGCTTACCCCGCCGGCGCTGATGGTGTCCGTGCTGGCGCTGGTGGTGCTGCCGAAGTCGCCGGTCGCGGTGGCGGTGATGCTGCCGATGGCGCTGGTGGCTGGCCTCGCCAGTGCCGCCATGCAGGCCTGGACCCAGCCGCCGGCCCGCCGCAGCGCCTTTCGCAAACGCTATCGCAGTTCGCTGCTGATGGCGGTGGGGGAATTCGTGCTGCTGGGCAGCCTTGCCGGCGCAACGCGGCTGATTCTGACTGGCAGTTGGTGGACTCTGGCGGTACTGGCGGTGCCGACGCTGATGCTGGCGGGCGTGTGGTGGTTCCGGCCGAAACCGGCTGAGTGATCAGCCGCGCAGGGCAGCCGCCGCCCGCGCCCGCGCCTCGATCGCGGTCCAATCCGTTTCGCCACGCTTGGCGATCCAGCTGCCGCCGACACAGGCGACGGCCGGTTCGGCCAGCCACTCCGCAGCGCTGTCATGGCTGATGCCGCCGGTTGGGCAGAAGCGCACGTTGCGAAAAGGCGCGGTCAGCGCGCGCAGCATCGGCAGGCCGCCTGCGGCCACCGCCGGGAAGAATTTCAGCCGGTTGAAGCCCATTTCCTGGGCACGGATGATATCGCTGGCGCTGGACACGCCGGGCAGGAACGGCACACCGCTGGTGCGCGCTGCCGATCCCAGTGCCGCCGTGATGCCGGGCGAAACGACAAAGCGCGCCCCGGCCACCAGCGCGGCGGCAAGATCACCCGATGAAATCACCGTGCCGGCACCAACGATGGCGCCTGGCACCTTGGCCATTTCGGTGATCACGTCCAGCGCGACCGGCGTGCGTAGCGTCACTTCCAGCACCGGTAGGCCGCCGGCAACCAGCGCTTCCGCCAGCGGCCGGGCGTGGGCGATATCGTCCACCATCAGCACCGGGATCACCGGCGCCAGGCCCATCACGCTGTCGATATCCATCATCGCTTCTTTCGGCCAAAGGCGGCGGCAGCACCGAACAGGCCGGGCTGCGGGTGGGTGATCAGCTTGACGGGAAGGCTGCGCATCAGCGTTTCAAACCGGCCCTTCGCGGCAAAGCGCCCGGTAAAACCGGAACGCGGCAAATGATCGACCAGGCGAGCGCCCAGCCCACCACCAATTACCACGCCGCCAGCCCCATGCGCCAGCGCGATATTGCCCGCGAACGTCCCCAGCGCCAGACAGAAGCGGTCGAGCGCGGCGGCTGCCAGGCTGTCTTCACCGTTCATGGCCAGGCTCCACAGGGTCTTGTCGTCCATCGGCTGGATGGCCCGATCGTCCAGCGCCGCCAGCGCCGCGTGGATGTCGGCCAGGCCCGGCCCGGAAATCACCCGTTCCGCCGAAACCCGGCCAAAGCGGCGACGGAAATGCGCCAGGATCGCGTCTTCCAGGCTGTCCACCGGCGAAAAATCGCCATGGCTGCCTTCGGTGGGCAGCACCTGCCAATCGTTGCCGCAGCGCTTGACCAGCAGGCCAACCCCCAGCCCGGTGCCGGGGCCGAGCACGGAAATGGTGCCTGTCTCGGGCAACGGCACATCAGGCCCACAGAGATGCTGGAACTGATCCGGGCCGCAGGCGCCGACTGCATAGGCCACAGCTTCAAAATCATTGACCAGCACATGGGCATCAACGCCCAGCTTCTCGTTCACCATTGCCGGGCGGATCACCCAGGGATTGTTGGTCAGCTTCAGCGTGTCGAAGGAGTTTGGGCCCACCACCGGGCCAGCGACGGCAAGGGCTGCAGCACGTGGCAGCGGCCGGCCAATGGTGGTGCCAAAGCACTCCCACGCATCGTGCAGGCTGGCATGGTCAGCGCAGCGCAGCACCACCGGTTCATCAAGCGCCGCCACGCGGCCTTCGCCATCCAGCCTGGCGAGCGCAAACCTGGCGTGTGTGCCACCGATATCGGTCGCGACCAGCTCAGTCATGCCAGCTCACGCCGTCGCGTTCGGTCAGTGCGATGGCGGCGGCCGGGCCCCAGTTGCCGGCGGCATAGGGCTTTACCGCCATGCCGGTCTGCGCCCAGCCGGCGCGGATGGCGTCGATCCAGGTCCACTGCGCTTCCACCTCGTCGCGGCGCACGAACAGCGTTTGCCGGCCTTCGACCAGATCGAGCATCAGCCGTTCATAGGCGATGCGGCGCCGCACATCGGCAAAGGCATTGGTCATGCCGATGTCGAGCGGGACTGCGCGCAGTTTCAGCCCGTCGCGGTCCAGCCCCGGCACCTTGGCCATCATCTGCAGGCCGACATTCTCGTCGGGCTGGATGGAGATGATCAGCTTGTTGGCCTTCAGCGCGGCATCGCCGAACATCGAGTGCGGCACGTCGCGGAACTGCACGATGATCTCGCTCACCCGTTCCGGTACGCGCTTGCCGGTGCGCAGATAGAAAGGCACGCCCTTCCAGCGCCAATTGTCGACATGCGCCTTCAGCGCCACGAAGGTTTCAGTATCGGATGGCCGGGCCAGTTCATCCAGATAACCGGGCACCGGCTGGCCCAATATGGCGCCGGCACCATATTGGCCGCGCACGCTGTGGCTTTCCACTTCGCGGGCGGTGATCCGGCGCAGCGAGCGCAGCACCTTCACCTTTTCATCGCGCACGGCCGCCGGATCGAGGCGCGCCGGCGGCTCCATGGCGACCAACGCCAGCAGTTGCAGCATGTGATTCTGCACCATGTCGCGCAGGGCACCCATGCCGTCATAATAATCGCCGCGGCCTTCCAGCCCCACTGTCTCACCCACGCTGATCTGGACGGACTGGATGCCGGTGGCGTTCCACAGCGGTTCGAACAAGATGTTGCCGAAGCGCAGGGCGAGCAGGTTCTGGACGGTTTCCTTGCCCAGATAATGATCGATGCGGAAAATCTGGCTTTCGGGGTAGGCAGCGGCCACGGCATCGTTGATTGCGCGGCTGCTGGCCAGATCATGGCCCAGCGGCTTTTCCAGCGCGAGGCGAGCGCCTGCACAGGCCAGTCCGGCGCTCGACAGCCCGGCAATCGTCGATCCGAACAGGCTGGGCGCGGTGGACAGGAAGATTGCCAGCCGGCACGGATCGCCCACTTCAGCGGCGAGTGCGGCAAAGCCTTCGGTGCGGCTGGCGTCCAGCGGCACATAGGCCAGCCGATCAAGGAAGCTGGCCACCGCGGCAGGCGGGCGGCGATCCGCCTCCAGATGCTGTTCCAACGCTTTGGCCGCCAGCTCGCGGAAACTGCCGCTGTCGAGCGTGGAACGGGCGGTGCCGATTATTCTGAGATCGGGGTGAAGCAGGCCATCACCGTGCAGGCCAAACAGCGAGGGGATCAGCATCCGCCGCGACAGATCGCCAGTGGCACCGAACAGCAGCAGGGATGTGGCAGCGGTCATGCCCCAACCTTGAACAGCATTGCGCGTCCGCCGGCAAGGCGATTGGCTGTGGTGGCACCTGCAAAGCGTCAGGTGGCGCGTCCGCCACATCTGCCTAGGATGGTTGCCATGAGCCCGCTTCCTGTTGCCCTGATCGGTGCCGGCTGTTCCGGTTTCACCACCGCCAAGCGTCTGCGCGACGAGGGGGTGGTGTTCGACTGGTTCGAAGCGTCGGACCGGATCGGCGGCAACTGGGCCTACAACAACCCCAACGGCATGAGCAGCGCCTATCAGTCACTACACATCGACACGTCGAAATGGCGGCTGCAGTTCGCGGAATATCCGGTGCCTGCCGACTGGCCGGATTTCCCGCACCACAGCCTGATCGCGCAATATTTCAACGATTATGTCGATCATTTCGGGCTGCGGGGCCTGATCCAGTTCGAAAGGCCGGTGACCAAGGTGGCGCGGCGCAGCGACGGTAATTGGGATGTCACCACCAAGAATGGTACCAAGGCCTATCGCGCGGTCGTCGTGGCCAACGGCCACCATTGGAGCCCCAGCCGCCCGGTGTGGGAGGGCCAGTTCAACGGCACCATCATCCACGCCCATGATTATCGCACCCCGTTCGAGCCGCTGAACCTGATCGGCAAGCGCGTGTTGGTCGTCGGCCTGGGCAACAGCGCGGTCGATATCGCGTCCGAACTCGGCCAGCGCAGCATCACGGAAAAGTGCTTCGTCTCCACCCGGCGCGGGGTGTGGGTCTTGCCCAAATATTTCAACGGGGTACCTGCCGACAAGCAGGCCGCGCCGCCGTGGCTGCCGCTGCCGATCGCGCGCTGGATCGGGCGGCGCAAGGTGAAGAGCCTGGTGGGCAATATGGAAGATTATGGCCTGCCCACCCCCGATCACGAACCATTGGACGCTCACCCCACGGTGAGCGGCGAGTTTCTGACCCGGGTCGGCAGCGGTGACATTGCGGTGAAGCCGGCCATCGCCCGGCTCGATGGCGACGGAGTGATCTTCACCGATGGCAGCCGCGAAGTGCTGGACGTGATCATTTGCGCCACCGGCTACAACATCGAATTCCCGTTCCTCAGCGCAGACGATGCGCGGGTGACCGACAATCACATCCCGCTCTACAAGCGCATGGTGCAGTCCGATCCGTCGTTGCACGGCCTGTGGTTCATGGGGCTGGCGCAGACGTTGCCTACATTGGTGAACCTCGCGGAACAGCAGTCAAAGCTGCTGGCGGCGTTTCTGGCCGGCCGTTACGCGCTGCCGTCCCCGCAGGAGATGGCGCAGACCATCGTGGCCGAGGAAAAGCGTTACCAGGGCCATTATTACGCCAGCCGCCGCCACACGATGCAGGTGAATTTCGAACCTTATGTGGCCGATCTGGCCGCCGAAATCAGACGGGGAGCGAAACGGGCGCCGCGTCTGGCGGCGTGAGCGGCGCGCGGCCCAGAGCCACGAATCGCCCCCACAGCAGCACGGCCGACAAGGCGCTGGCGATGACGATCGCCCAGATCAGCCCATCCACACCGCCGCCGGATTTCACCCCCAGCCACCAGGCCAGCGGCATCATCACCACCACATAGCTCACCAGATGCGTGGCGGTGGGCGCCACAATATCAGACCGCGCCCGCAGCGATTGCGACGCCACCACCTGCAGGCCATCAGCGACAAAGAACAGGCTGGACAAGATCATCGCGCTGGCAATGCCGGCGATCACCGCCGCATCACGTGAATAGGCGGCGGCAATCGTCTGCGGGAACAGCCAGACGCCCAGTGACACCAGCAGCAGCACCGCCGTCGTGACGGCAAAGCCCAGGCCGGCCGCCTGCACCATCGCGCCATGATCACGCGCGCCATAGGCCCGGCCCACCAGCACCGATGTGGCCACCGACAGGCCCAGCGGCACCATGAATACCAGCGCTGCCACATTGATCACCACCGCCCACACCGCCACGGCCGTGGCACTGATCCAGCCGGCAAACACCGCCATTGCCGAAAAGGCCAGACTTTCGATGAAATAGCTCGCCGCCCCGCCATAGCCGACCCGGCGCATGGCGCGGAATGCTGCAGGATCACGCGGCGCCTTCTGCAGGACGCCCAGTTCGCGAGCGCGTGTCCACGACAGGATGATCCAGCCGATGGCGACCAGCAGGAAGATGCGGCTGGCAAAGGTGGCCCAGGCGCTGGCCACCGCGCCTTCCACGCCCAGCATGTTGCCGCCCGGCACCAGCCAGAGATTGACCGCGAGATTAACGATATTGGCCAACCACATGGCGATGGTGCCCGGTAGAGCGCGGCCGTGCGCTTCCAGCCAGAACAGGCCGGCATCGGCAACAAGGATGGGGATCAGCGAGGCCGCCTGCACCTGCAGCACCGGCGTCGCGCCATCGGCGAGGCCCGGTGCCAGTCCAAAGGCGTGCAGCATCGGTCCCCCGGTCAGCACCAGAAACACGGCCGCTGCGACCGAGATCCACAGGGAATAGGCCAGACCTCGCCGCAGGATCGCCCCGGTATCGGCCTCGCGGCCTGCGCCGATGGCCTGACTGGTCATCACCTGCACCCCGCTGAGCAGGCCGAGCGCAGTGGTTAGCACAACCCCCGTTACCGCCCAGGCCAGCGCGTGCCAGCCCAGATCAGCTGAACTGTGGCGACCGACGACGATCGTATCGACCAGTCCCATCGCCATGATGCCCAGCCGCGACGCGACGACCGGCCCTGAAAGGCGCAGCAGCGCCGACAGGCCGGATCCGGTCGTCTCGGTCGGGGCCATGGCGGCCGTCATTGCGGGTCATTCCAAGGTGCAAAAGGCCGCTCGCCATACAGGCCGCGGCAGATTCGGGCAAATCGGCGGGCGATTACTTCTTGGGAGCAGGCTTCTCGGGCGGCGCCGGCACCAGCCGGCAACCGCGGGCCTTCATCATGCCCTTGGTGTAACTGCGCCGGATCTGGCCGGCCAGCCGGGCAGCGGCGGCCTGGCGGGCGGCCTTGTTGGCGCCAGTGATCTGCCTGATGATGCCCTGGCCGGGGACCAGGCTGCCGGTAATGCCCTCGGCACTGTCAAACAACTGCTCGGCCGGGCTGCGGCCCTTTTTGCCCACCAGCGCAGGATCGTCGACATCGGGGCCAACCAGCCCCGTCATGCGGTTCACTTCGGTGTTCAGCTGGCGGCAGGTGCGCAGGGATTTCACAGCATAGGGATCAGCCATGATCGCGGCCAGCCCCGGCGCGATCTTCGGCTTCATCACGTTCAGATCGCGCAAGGGGCGGGTGGCAGCGCGGCCCAGCGCATCATCCACACCGCCCTTGTCCGGCCCGATCACCTGCTCGGTTCCGCTGTTTGACGGCGGCGGCGGTGGTGGCGGCGCGGCCTGGGCGGCAAACAGCAAAAGGGCGGGCAACAGCATCACCGCGGCAGTGTGCCCCGGCTCGCCCCGGTCGGCAAGCTTCAGCCTTTACCCATAAGCCGCAGCACTTCAGTGCGGCTGCTGTGATCGTTGCGGAATGTGCCCATCATGCGGCTCGTGGTCATCACCACGCCCGGCGTCATCACGCCGCGGGCCGACATGCAGGCGTGCGTCGCCTCGATCACCACGGCCACGCCAACGGGATCAAGGTGGTACTGGATGCAATCGGCCACCTCTGCGGTCAACCGTTCCTGCACCTGCAGGCGGCGGGCAAAGCCGTGCAGCACGCGCGCCAGCTTGGAAATGCCGACAACCCGGTTGCGCGGCAGATAGGCAATGCTGCCTTTGCCGATGATCGGCGCCATGTGATGTTCGCAGTGCGACTGGAACGGGATGTCACGCAGGATCACGATCTCGTCATAGCCGCCCACTTCGGCGAAGGTGCGCGACAGGTGCAGGCCGGGATCTTCGGCATAGCCCTTGGTATATTCGCGCCATGCCTTGGCGACGCGCTTGGGCGTGTCGAGCAGGCCTTCGCGCGTCGGATCATCGCCGGTCCAGCGAATCAGCGTGCGAATGGCGTCTTCGGCTTCGGCCTGCGGGATGGTAACGAAATCGGCCGGGGCCGGGGCGTCCATCGGGGCATCGTCGTCATAGATGGCAGTCATGGTGGAAACTCCAGCTCGAGGCTCAGCCTGGCCCGCTGCGGCCCATGGGGACAATGGGATAGGCGGCCTAGGCGTATCTGCCCCGGCTCACAATTGTCCCATTGTCGCAGCAGCGGTGCACGCTGCCACGACCCTTTACCAGTGAACAAAAATATATGCCTGTGGCGTCGGGTGTCAGCCGGCCTGTTTCGCCCGGCTGGCGCGCTTGCGCTCGTGCGGATCGAGGTGAATCTTGCGCAGTCGGATGTGATTGGGCGTCACCTCCACCAGCTCATCCTCGTCGATATAGGCGATGGCCTGTTCCAGCGTCAGCTTCTTGGGCGGGGAGAGCTGGATGGCGTCATCCTTGCCGCTGGCGCGGAAGTTGGTGAGCGCCTTCGACTTCAGCGGGTTGACCTCAAGATCTTCCTCGCGGGCGTTTTCGCCGATCACCATGCCCTGGTACACCGATTCGCCCGGGCCGATCATCAGGATGCCGCGCGGCTGCAGATAACCCAGCGCATAGGTGACGGCTTCGCCGCTCTCGGTGGAGATCAGAACACCATTGGCACGGCCCGAAATCGCGCCCTTGTGCGGGCCGTATTTTTCAAACAGCCGGTTCATGATGCCGGTGCCGCGCGTGTCCGACAGGAATTCGCCGTGATAGCCGATCAGGCCGCGCGACGGGGCCGAGAAGGTCAGGCGGGTCTTGCCGCCGCCGCTGGGGCGCATGTCGGTCATCTCGGACTTGCGCTGTGCCATCTTCTCGACAACCGTGCCGGAATAGGCCTCGTCCACGTCGATCACGACGGTTTCATAGGGCTCGGTACGCTTGCCAGCTTCGTCGGTGCCGAAGATCACCCGCGGGCGCGAAATCGACAGTTCGAAACCTTCGCGGCGCATGGTTTCGATCAGCACACCCAGTTGCAATTCGCCGCGGCCGGCCACTTCAAATGCGTCCTTCGACGGCAGTTCGGTGATGCGGATGGCCACATTGCCTTCGGCTTCGCGTGCCAGCCGATCCGCGATCATGCGGCTCGTCACCTTGCTGCCGTCCTTGCCGGCATAGGGGCTGTCGTTCACGCTGAAGGTCATCGACAGGGTCGGCGGATCGATCGGCTGGGCGGCCAAGGCTTCGCTCACGCTCTGCTCGGCGATGGTATCGGCCACGGTGGCCTTGGTCAGGCCGGCCAGCGCGATGATGTCACCGGCAACGGCTTGATCGACGGCAACGCGTTCGAGGCCACGGAAGGCAAAGATTTTCGAGGCGCGGCCGATTTCGGCCACCGTGCCGTCAGGGTTCAAGGCGTGGATCGGGCTGTTGACCTTCAGCGTGCCCGACATGATGCGGCCGGTGAGGATGCGGCCCAGGAAATTGTCGCGGTCCAGCAGCGAAACCAGCATGCGGAACGGGGCTTCCGGATCGCCGCTGGGCGGCGGTACATGATCGACGATCTTCTGGAACAGCGGCTTCAGGTCGCCGGAACGCACGTCGTCGGTCGGCCCGGCATAACCGCCGCGGCCGGAGGCATAAAGGACGGGGAAATCGAGCTGGTCGTCGTTGGCTTCCAGCGTCACGAACAGATCGAACACTTCGTCCAACACTTCAGATGCGCGCGCATCCGGACGGTCGATCTTGTTGACGACGACAATCGGTCGCAGGCCCAGCGCCAGCGCCTTGCCGCAGACGAACTTGGTTTGCGGCATCGGGCCTTCGGCAGCATCAACCAGCAGAATCACGCCATCAACCATCGACAGGATGCGCTCCACCTCGCCGCCGAAATCGGCGTGTCCGGGGGTGTCGACAATGTTGATGTGGTAGGGACTGTTGTCAGCGTCTGCCCACTCGATGCTGGTGCACTTGGCCAGGATGGTGATCCCGCGTTCCTTTTCCAGGTCATTGGAATCCATGGCGCGTTCGGCCACGCGCTGGTTGTCGCGGAAAGTGCCGGACTGGCGGAACAGCTGGTCAACCAAGGTGGTCTTGCCATGGTCGACGTGCGCGATGATCGCGATGTTGCGGGTGGACATGCGGTACTTCCGGATCAGATGGGCAGGGGCTGGGCGGGCAAAATCGCCAGCATTGCGCCGGCCATGTCGGCTGCGCTCATAGGGCAAGCCCGCCGCAAGGGCAAGTCAAGGGTCTCCCGGGGGTGCTGCACTGCCGCAATAACCGGCGAATCCGTCTGCAAATGATTGACTCCAGACGATGACAATGGCCATGTAAATGTCAAAGCTTGGGGCTCGCCCGGATGGTCGAAGACGAAAAGGGAAATGCTGGATATCCGCAAGGTGCCTATCGGGGCCTGACGGTGGGTGCCCTGCTGGCGGAAGCTCGCGCTGCCGCTGGCCGCGAACTGTCCGATCTGGCCCGCGAAACCCGCGTGCCCATGCGCCACCTGATGGCCATCGAAGCCGATGATCATGAAGCGCTGCCGGCGCTGCCTTATGCGTTGGGTTTCGTGAAGACCTTTGCGCGCAGCGTCGGGCTCAATCCTGAAAGCGTCGGCGCCCAATTCCGTGCCGAAACCCGACTGACCCCGCATGTGCCATCCGCGCTCAGCCTGGAACCGCTGGATGAATCCCGATTGCCGTCGCAGGGTCTGGCCTTGGCCGGGTTGGCTGTGCTGGTGCTCGTGATCGGCGGTCTCGGCCATTATGGCAGCGGCGTGCTCGATCCGGTGCCAAGCGCTCCGCAAGTGGCAGCCCCGGCCCCGGCAGCGATAGACACGGCCACTGCAGCAGCCTCCGCTCCGGCGCCCGCCCCGGCTGCTGCTGCGCCGGGCGCCAGTGCCGCAGCTGCGACGCCCGCCATCATCCCAACCAGTGGCCCGGTGACGTTGACAGCGCGAACGGACGTGTGGGTGAAAATCTATAGCCGCATCACCGGCCGCAAGGCATTTCAGGGCCTGATGGTTGCCGGCAGCATCTACAAGGTGCCGGAGGACAATGGTCCCCTCGTCCTGCGCGCGGGTCGCGCCGGCGAGATCGAGGTGAGCGTGGCCGGCGTCAAGCTGCCACCGCTGGGCGGGTCGGTCGAAACCGTTGATGGCGTGGTGCTGACCGCGCCGGCCCTGGCGGAACGTTTTGCCGGGTCCGCTGCTGCCGCTGCGCCTGTTCAGGGTTCGCCAAGTCAGGCTGCTCCACAACCGGCGCCACGTTGAGTTTCGGGAGCCTGTTTGTGAGCCGTTTCGTGCCTGTTCTGCTTGCTGCCGCCGTGCTGCTGCCCGCCCCTCTCGCGGCACAGGCGGTGGATGTTGGCAAGCTCGATCGCCGGGTGGGTACGCTCGAATCGGAAATGCGCGCGGTGCAGCGCAAGGTTTTTCCCGGCGGCAACGCGCGATTCTTCGAACCGGAAATCCCCGCCCAGGCCGCAACGCCCGCACCTGCGCCGGAAACGCCGCCCGCCACCACGCCGATTGCCGATCTGACCGGCCGGGTGGACGCGCTGGAAGGCCAGTTGAAAACGATGACCGGCCAGATCGAGGCGATGGAATACAAATTGCGCCAATTGGAAGACGGCCAGCGCCGATTGAAGG
Organism: Sandarakinorhabdus limnophila DSM 17366; assembly: GCF_945882885.1. Classification (GTDB taxonomy): domain Bacteria; phylum Pseudomonadota; class Alphaproteobacteria; order Sphingomonadales; family Sphingomonadaceae; genus Sandarakinorhabdus; species Sandarakinorhabdus limnophila_A. The sequence goes on along the minus strand of NZ_CAMCWT010000006.1, from coordinate 19,750 downwards.
GCGATGTCGAGTTCCGGCTGAACGCGCTGGAGAATCCTGGTGGTGCGCCGCCGGCCCCCGCCGCCGATCCCGCCGCGGTGCCAGGCAAGCTGCCGGCCCTCTCCGCTGCAACGCCCGCACCGGCGCCCGCCAAGCCGGCTGCGCCCGCCGCCAAGCCCGCCACTGATACGGCGGCCTGGACCGCCGCCTATCCAAAGGTGACAGCTCGCGATTGGCCGGGCGTTGAAACGGCGATGAGCCAGTTCATCGCCGATTGGCCGAAATCCATCCGCGTGCCGCAGGCCAAATACTGGCTGGGCCGCAGCTTTGCCGCGCGCACCCACTATTCGCAGGCGGCCAAGGCGTTCCTTGATGTCTATCAGTCCGCCCCGCGTTCGACGCCGGCCCCCGATGCGCTGATCGCGCTGGCTAACGCCTTGAACGCGATGACCAAGCCCAAGGACGCCTGCCAGGTGCTGGGCGAGCTTGAAGCGGTCTTTGGAGCCAAGTTGACCGATACGCAGAAGGCCGACGCCGGGCGCCAGCGCACGAAAGCCAAGTGCACTGCGTGAGCGGGCCAAATGTGCGGCCTGATCTGGCCGCACTGATTGCGGCGGCGCTGGGCCGCCCGGTGGCCGCTGATGAACGCATTGCGGTGGCGACTTCGGGCGGGCCTGACAGCCTGGCGCTGCTGTCGCTGGCCGCTGCGGCCTTTCCCGGCCGGGTGACGGCGCTCACCGTTGATCACCGCCTGCGGTCCGAGGCGGCCGCAGAAGCCGCCGGTGTTGCCGCTCAGTGCGCCGCCCGCGGCTTGCCGCATGTTACGCTGGTGCGTGAAGGCGGGGATTTCACCAACAATATCCAGGCCCGCGCCCGCGCCGCCCGCTATGCCCTGATGGGCGATTGGTGCGCCGCCCACGGCTGCGGCCTGCTGCTCACCGCCCATCACGCCGACGACCAGGCCGAAACGCTGCTGATGCGCCTGAACCGCGCCAGCGGCAGTGACGGTCTGGCCGCGATCCGACCGGCCCGGCGATTGCAGCCCGGCGTGATGCTGGTGCGGCCGCTGCTGGCGGTCCGCAAGGCCGATCTGGCGGCGCTTGCGGCGGCTGATGCTTGGCAGCAAGTGGATGATCCCAGCAACCGCGATCCCCGCCATGATCGCACGGCAATGCGGGCCCTGCTGGCGGCCACGCCGGCGCTGGATGTCACGGCGCTGGCGGCCAGTGCGGCGCATCTGGCTGCCGACGCCGAAGCGCTTGCCTGGGCCGCCGATCTGGCCTGGGCCGGGCGGGTTCAGCAAGCCGATGGCCGGTTGCTGGTTGATGCCGGCGGATTGCCGGCAGCGCTGGTGCAACGGCTGCTGGCAAGCGCGGTGGAAACGCTGGCCGGGCGGCCGGCGCGGGGCAGCGAGATCGCCCGGCTTGCCGCGCGGCTCGGGGCTGGAGCAACCGGCACGCTGGCCGGCATCGTCGCGCGTCCCGGCACAATCTGGCAACTTTCCGTCACCCGGCCGCCACAGACGGGCGGCAAAAAGCCACAAAACGCCGCCTGAAACGGGGCAGAACAGCACAGGCGGATTGCAACCCCACCATTCCACCTTATCTTGGGTTGTGCGTGTGATCGCTAGTATCGCCGTGTGTATCTGATCAGGAACTGTCCATGTCCGAAGGCCCCAACAAGCGTCCGCCCAACCCCTGGATGAAAAATCTGGGGTTGTGGATCGTTATCCTGCTCGGCCTCGCCGTGGCGGTGAACGTGATGCAGGGCACCGGCTCTTCGCGCAGCGGTGACACGCTGGCCTATTCGGATTTCCTGGCGCGCGTGGATGATGGCGCTGTGAAATCGGTGGAGATCCGCGGCGAGGAAATCATCGGCCGCACCAGCGGTGACGAGGAGTTCCGCACCTTCAACCCCGGCGACACCCAGTTGATCGAGCGTCTGCGCACCAAGGGCGTGCGCTTTGATGCCCGCCCGGAAGAAAGCCGTTCGGTGATCGCGCAGCTGTTCTTCAACATGCTGCCCTTCATCCTGATGATTGGCATCTGGATCTTCGTCATGCGCCAGATGCAGAATGGTGCTGGCCGTGGCGCCATGGGTTTCGGCAAATCCCGCGCCAAGCTGCTGGTGCAGAAGGAAGGCCGCGTGACTTTTGACGACGTGGCCGGCATCGACGAAGCCCGCGAGGAACTGCAGGAAATCGTTGATTTCCTGAAGGATCCGGGCCGTTTCAGCCGACTGGGTGGCAAGATTCCGAAGGGCGCGTTGCTGGTTGGCCCGCCCGGCACCGGCAAGACGCTGCTCGCCCGCGCCATTGCCGGCGAAGCCAATGTGCCGTTCTTTTCAATCTCCGGCTCCGATTTCGTTGAAATGTTCGTCGGTGTTGGCGCCAGCCGTGTCCGCGACATGTTCGAACAGGGCAAGAAGTCGGCCCCGTGCATCATCTTTATCGATGAAATCGACGCCGTGGGCCGCAGCCGCGGCGCTGGTCTGGGAGGTGGCAACGACGAGCGCGAGCAGACGCTGAACCAGCTGCTGGTGGAGATGGACGGTTTCGATGCCAACGAAGGCATCATCATCATCGCTGCCACCAACCGGCCCGACGTGCTCGATCCCGCCCTGCTCCGCCCCGGCCGTTTCGACCGCCAGGTCGTGGTCGGTCGCCCCGATATCGATGGGCGCGAGAAGATCCTTGCCGTCCATATGAAGAAGGTGCCGCTGGCGCCCGACGTGAACGCTCGCACAATTGCGCGTGGCACCCCGGGCTTTGCCGGTGCTGATCTGGCCAATCTGGTCAACGAAGCCGCGCTGCTGGCCGCCCGCCGCGGCAAGCGGCTGGTTTCTATGCGCGAATTCGAAGACGCCAAGGACAAGGTGCTGATGGGCACCGAGCGCAAGACCATGGCGATGACCGAGGACGAGAAGAAGATGACCGCCTATCACGAGGCTGGCCACGCGCTCGTCTCGCTGCACGAGCAGGCGTCTGACCCAATTCACAAGGCCACCATCATCCCGCGCGGCCGCGCGCTCGGCATGGTGATGCGCCTGCCGGAACGTGACCAATACAGCTATCACCGGGACAAGATGTACGCCAACCTGGCCGTGGCCATGGGTGGCCGTGTCGCAGAAGAAGTGATCTTCGGCTATGACAAGGTCAGCTCCGGCGCCTCGTCGGACATCAGCTATGCCACCGATCTGGCGCGCTCGATGGCGACTCAGTGGGGCATGTCCGATAAGTTGGGCCCGCTGAAATATGTTGAGAACCAGGAAGAAGTGTTCCTCGGCCACAGCGTGACCAAGGCGCAGAACATGTCGGAAGAAACCGCGCAGATGATCGATAGCGAAGTGCGCGCCATCGTCACCACCGGCTATGATCGTGCCAAGCAGGTGCTGACCGACAATATCGACCAGCTGCACGCCATCGCCGGCGCCCTGCTGGAATATGAGACGCTGACCGGTGACGAGATCAAGAAGGTCATGGACGGCGGCACCGTCGATCGCGGCAGCGCCACCACTACCCCAGTAGTGCGGCCTTCGTCTGGCTCGTCTGCCATTCCCAAGGCCGGCCGTCGCGGCACCGGTCTGGGTGAGGCACCAGCTGGCGCTTGAGGTGGCTGGCGATTGCGCTGGCCCTGTTGGTGGCGGCTCCTGTGGCTGCCACTGATGCCTCGCTGATCGCGTGGTTCGAGATCCCGGTGAGTAATCTGGACCGAGCGATGCGCTTTTACGAATCAGTGTTCGGCAAGCTCCTGAGCCGGGAGCGGGTTGATGGCTACGACATGGCCATGTTTCCTGGCACCGATGGCCCGGAAGGCGCGCTGGTCAAGGGCGACGTTTACGTGCCGGGCAAGGCCGGACCGATTCTCTATTTTCGCGTAACCGATGTTGACGCCGTGCTAAGCCGTGCCAATGCTGTCGGTGGCCGCACCCTTTATGCAAAGAAGGACATCGGTTCCAATGGCTGGGTGGCCGAGTTCGAAGACAGTGAGGGCAACCGGATCGCCCTGTTGCAATCGCGCTAGTTAATCCTCGTGAAATTCGCCGGGTTCGCGGCCTAAGGCAGGCTGGGTGAAAGCATAGACCGCCAGCGCCACCAGCGCCGCCGCTCCAAGCCAGTAGGTAACCGACGGGCCGATCTGATAGAGCCCAATGCCGATCGCCGGCGCCATGATGAAGCAGCTGCCGTTGACCGAGGTTACCGCGCCCGCAACGCCGCCTTGTTCTGCGCGGGAAACGGCAAGACTGGCCCCAGCCGTGAAACCCGGCCGCGCCAGACCATAGCCCATGCTCATCAGCGCAAAGGCCAGCACCAGCGCATACAGGCTGCCCGATACGGCGATGCCTGCCGTGCCGACAGCAGCCAGCAACGTGCCCCAGCGCATCAGCGCCGGCGGGGTGAGCCGCAGCTGCGGGATCAGCACCCATTGCGCTAGCAAGGTTGAAAACGCCCCGGCCATGAAGATCAGCGCGATCGACCGCTGTGAATCAAGCGCGTCACCGCCCAGCGTGTCGATCACCAGAAAGCCCAGCGCCTGGCCGGTGGCGGCCTGGATGGAGCCTGACACAAAGCCAAATATCATGAAGGGCGCAATTCGATTGTCTTTCACGCTCAGTCGCTTGGGCCGGCCGGCGGCGGCGGCGCTCACGCTGGCGCCGGTGGTGGCTCCGGCCAGATTGGGCTCCGACGATGGTGCGCCGCTGCCCATTTGGGCCTGGCCAGGCCGATGGGTCGGATCATCATCAGGCAGCACTCGTGCCACAGCGGCCATCACCACGGCGGCAATGGCGGCAAAAGCGAACATTGGCCCCGAGAGCCCCAATGGGGCCAGGATGAACAAGGGCGCCACCGCTGGCCCGATGATGGTGCCCAACCCGAACGCGGATGACAGGCTGGACAGCGCGGCGGTGCGATCCTGTTCGTTGGTGCGCCCTGCGACATAGGCCTGTGCCGCCGGGTTGGCCGCCGATCCGAATATGCCGAACAGGCTGCGCAGGCTGGCGAACAGCGCGAAGGTGGCGATCGGCGCCAGCCAGCCGTTGAGCCCGGCATAGATGGCAATGCCGCAGCCGGTCATCGACACCATGAAGCCCAGCGAGCCGACCAGCATCAGCCGCCGCCGGCCGCGGATGTCGCTCTGCCGCGCCCAATAGGGCGCGCTGACCGTCCACAGCAGGGCAGAGAAGGAGAAGATCAACGCCACCAGCATGTCGGGCAGATGGATCACACGCGCGATGGCGGGCAGAACGGTTTGCAGCGCCGTATTTCCAGCGGCCACAGTGAGCAACGCGGCAAAGACCACGGCGAATTCACGGCGCGGCAGCGATGTGGCGCCAAGGCCGGCAAAGGGATTGCGGGGTTGCACGCCTGCTTCATGGCCCTCACCGACGCGCTTGCCAAGCTGGCACTTGCCCACCACCATGCCATCCTGACAGCAGCGGGAGGGTGATATGGCAACGGGCAAGGTGTTGGTGACCGGCGCTTCGGGCTATATCGCCGGCTTCATCATCAAGGCGCTGGTGGCCGATGACTGGCCGGTGCGTGGTACCATCCGCAACCTCGCCCGTGCCACTGAAGTGCGCGCAACGCTGGGCCTGCCCAATCTTGAACTGGTGGCCTGCGATCTGATGAGCGACGCTGGCTGGGCCGAAGCGATGCAGGGCGTTGAATATGTGCAGCATATCGCGTCTCCGATCCCGGCGGGCGAACCGAAGAACCCTGATGATCTGATCGTTCCGGCCCGCGAAGGCGCCTTGCGTGCGCTGCGCTTTGCCCATGCTGCCGGCGTTAAGCGCGTGGTGATGACCAGCAGCATGGCGGCCATTGCCTATGGCCATGGCAACGGCCACGCGCCGTTCACGGAAAGCGACTGGTCCAACATCAACAGCCTCGAATCATACGCCTATATCAAGTCGAAGACGCTGGCCGAACGTGCCGCCCGGGACTGGATGGCGGCGAACGGCAAGCCGATGGAATATGTGTCGATCAACCCGGCCGCCGTGCTCGGCCCGGTGCTGGGAGCGGATTTCTCGACCAGCCTCGAAGTGGTGAAGAAATTGCTCGACGGCGCGCTGCCCGGCCTGCCGCGCCTGGGCTTTGGGGTGGTCGATGTGCGCGACGTCGCTGATCTGCACGTCACGGCGATGACAGCGCCAGGGCTGGATGGCGAACGCTTCATCGCGCAGGGCAAGTTCATGTGGATGCGCGAGGTGGCCGAGGTGCTGAAGGCCGGACTGGGCAATCAGGCGCGGCGGGTGCCGACGCGCGGCCTGCCGGATTGGCTGTTGAAACTGCTCGCCAATTTCGATGCGACGGTGAAAATGGTCGTGCCCGAACTCGGCCGCCGCCGTGAGGCCAGCGCGACGCACGCCCTGGAACGGCTGGGCTGGAGGACGCGAGACGAGGCGACGACCATCCTCGATTGTGCGCACAGCCTGATCGAGAAGGGGCTCGTCAAGGCGTGACAGTCCGCTTTTGTCAGTTTTGACGAATCGGACGGGATTGGGGAAATTCTGTCCAAGCAAGTGACTGATTTTCAAAGAGCCTGTCACGGTACTTGTACCGCATCAGGCTCCTGTAGGACAGCCCGGGTTCAGCGCCCGCCCTGCGCCGCAATCCAGCGATCGATCTTGGCCTCCAGCACCGCCATCGGCAGGGCGCCGGTCATCAGCACCTGGGCATGGAAGCCCTTGATATTGAACTTCGGACCCAGCGCCGCCTGCGCCTTGGCGCGCAGCCGGCTGATGGTGAGCTGACCGATCTTGTAGGCCAGCGCCTGGCCGGGAATGGCGATGTAGCGCTCCACTTCGGCGGTGGCGTCGGTGCGGCTCATGCTGCTGTTGGCCAGCATATAGTCGATGGATTGATCGCGGCCCCAACCCTTTGAATGGATGCCAGTATCGACGACCAGGCGCAGGGCGCGCAGCATCTCGTCTTCATAGCGGCCCTGCAGCTGATAGGGGTCCTTGAACATGCCCAGTTCCGGCCCCAGGCTTTCGGCATAGAGGCCCCAGCCTTCGGCAAAAGCGGTGTTGCCGCCAAAGCGCTGGAAAGCGGGGAGTTTCTCATTCTCTTGCGCAAGGCTGACCTGGAAATGGTGGCCGGGCACGGCTTCGTGGAGATAGAGGGTTTCAACCCCATAACTGCTGCGTGAGGGCAGGTCGTAGGCGTTGTAGTAGAACACGCCCGGGCGCGAACCGTCGGGCGTGCCGCCCTGATAACTGCCTCCAGCGTCGGTCTTTTCCCGGTGCGGCGGAACGGGGCGGATCTCCAGCGGCGATTTCGGGAGCGTGTCAAACAGCTGGCCGATCACGACGTCCACGCGCTTGCCCGTATCGCGGAAGGCATCCCCCATGGCTGTGGCGCTGGCGAACTTGAAGCGCGGATCGGTGCGCAGGTGGGTGAAGAAGGCGGCGCGGTCGCCTTTGAAGCCAACGCGGGCCTGCACGTCGTCCATCCCCTTGAGGATGCGGGCAACTTCGGACAGGCCAATATTGTGGATCTCGTCGGGTATGAGGTTGGTCGTGGTGTTGGCGGCGACCAGATAGCGATAAAGCGTCGGCCCACCCGGCATGGCGACCAGGCCGGGGGCTTCGCGGGCGACGGGGAGATATTCGACTTTAAGGAAATCCCGCAGGCGGATAAGCGCTGGATTGACCCGCTGGCCGATCATCTGCGTATAAGCCATTTTCAGACGGGCCTGGTCTGCAGCATTGATATCGTTGGGGAATTTCTGCACCGGCTTCATCATGATGGAAGCGTCCGTGCCGCCGGTGGTGAGGTTGTTCAGCTGGTCGATGATGTTGTTCACCACCAGCTTGGGCTGCACCACGCCGGTCTTCATGCCCTGGCGGAACCGCAGGATCGAAAGATCGAGCAGCAGCGCGAACTGGTCGTGGCGCTTCAACGCATCTTCGTAATCTTTCAATGACTTGAATGGCGCTGCACTTTCGCCGGATTGGAGTTCCGCTAGAAACGAGTGGAAGCCGAAGAAGTGATCGATCGGACGCGGCAGATTGGCGGCGAGCAGGTCAGGCTGCACGCCGGCAAGATCGGTTTCGCGCTGCCATTTGAACGTGTCGTAACTCACTTGCTCGTCCGCAGTGAGGGCGCTGCGGTCGATGGCAGCCAAGGCCCTCAATTCGGACCCCGCGGCGCGCTTTTCGGCAGCAAAAGCCGCGTCGGTGATCATTTCGCCCAACTGGTCGGCACGGCTGGTATCACCGCGGAACAGGCCATAGAGCGGATTACGCTTCAGACTGTCGGCATCGCTGGCGGCAAACAGCGCGCTGAGGGCGGCGGCTGGCGTTTGGGTGCCGGCCTGTGCCGTACCGGTACCGGCGGCTGGCGCCATGGTGGTTTGTGCGGCCGCGGGCACAATCGCGATCAGGCTGGCGGCAAGCAGAAGAAAAGCGCGCATGGAAAGGCTCCGGAAGATCAAGCGTATTGCTGCAATAAGACGGTTGGCGAATCAGTCAATCACCTTCCCGCGCGCCATCACCCATTTCACCTGCGCCAGTTGCTTCGCATCCGCGGTCGGGTCGCCATCAGTGGCGATGATGTCGGCGGCCTTGCCGGGTTCGAGCGTGCCGGTTTCGGCAGAGAGCCCGAGCAGTTCGGCGGCGCCGGTGGTGGCGCTGATCAGCACCTCACGTGCCGTCATCCCGCCAAATTCCACCATGTCGCTGGCTTCCTGGCCGTTGCGGCCATGTTCGAACACGCCGGCATCGGTGCCAAAGGCGATGGGGGCGCCGGCGGCGCGGGCGGCGATGATCTGTTTGCCGCGGCGTTCCAGGATGGCGCGCACCTTGGCTTCCACCAACGGGGTGTAGGCGCCGCTGCCTAGCCGTTCGGCGGTGGCGCGGAAGGGCAGCAGAGTGGGGACGAGCCAGCCCTTGTGTGCGGCGAGGGCTTTGGCCCCGGCTTCGTCGGTGAAGCTGCCGTGTTCGACCGAGTCGACTCCGGCGCGGGCGGCGGCCTCGATGCCGCGCGGGCCGTGGGCGTGGGCGGCGACCTTCAGGCCCAGGCTGTGGGCGGTGGTGACGATGGCGCGCATCTCATCATCGGTGAAATGCTGGTCGAGCCCGCGGCCCTGCTGGCTGAGCACGCCGCCGGTGGCGGTGAACTTGATCACGTCGGCGCCGCGCTGGCTGGCTTCCCGCACCCGGGCGGCGCATTCCACCGCGCCGGTGCATGTGTTGCCCTGGTCGAGCGCGTCATTCACCACCGGGGCAAAGCCCGACACGTCGCCATGGCCGCCAACGATGGAGAGTGAAGCCCCGGCGGCGAGGATGCGCGGGCCGGGGAACATGCCGCTGTTGATGGCATCACGCACGGCGAAACCCGAAAGCCGCGCGCTGCCCAGATCGCGCACGGTCGTGAAGCCGGCCTTTGCGGTTATGCGGGCGTTCTTCAGGCCATAGGCGACGGAGAGTTCGGCGCTGTCCACGGCTTCGCGCCAGAACGGCGTGCCGGGATCGCCGGTGAGGTGAACGTGGCTATCGATCAGCCCAGGGCTGAGGGTGCGACTGGACTGGTCGATGGCCCGCGCGCCGGACGGGATCGGCGCGCTGGCCGGGTTGATGGCGGTGATGCGGCCATCGGTGACGATGATCGTGCTGGGGCCGAGGGCGGGCTTGGCGGCATCGGTGATGACGCGGCCGGCCCGGATTGCAATCACATCTTTGGCGACGGTTTCGGCTGCGGCCGGGCTGGCGAGGAGGAGGGCGGCGATGAGGGTGGTGTGCATGTTTGGGTCCCCTGTTGTTTGGGGCTGTTTGCGCCGCTGTGGGAGCGGGGCCAGTTGCAAATGCGACAGGTGGCAGAGCGCCCTTCACCCGGGCCAAGCCACGCGAGTCTCACGATCTCTCGTGCAAGTGGAGAGGTGATGGGTTGAAGGCCGCCCGAAATCGAACGGGTGCAGGGACTGAGTCCCTGCCCGCCGGAGGCCCGCTTACTTCTTTTTCAACCCAAGACGGCGAATCTCGATCTTTGGGAAGCGATCCATCACCACATCCAGCCCGGCGGCTTCAGCGCGGGCGGCGGCCACGGGGTCGATGACGCCAAGTTGCGTCCAGACAGCGCGCGCACCCACCGCGATGGCCTCGTCCACCACGCCGGAAACGAATTCGCTGCGGCGGAACACGTCCACCATGTCGATGGGTTCGGCGATGTCAGCCAGCTGCGCCACAACGGTCTGGCCGTGGATCACCTGCCCGGCGAGCTGCGGGTTGACCGGGATTACATGGTAGCCTTGGGCGAGCAGCATTCCCATCACCTCAAACGCGGCGCGGTCCGGCCGGTCGCTGGCGCCGACGAGCGCAAGCGTGCGGGTCTCTTCCAGCAAGCGGGCGATATCGGCGTCGGCGGTGAGCGGCATGGCCTTACAGTCCGACCGTGACGATGACGCCGCGGGCGATCTCGTCGAAGATGGCGGCCGGCTCGCCGCTCACTGGCTGGGCGGTTTCCGATGCTGTGCGCACCGCCATCTGCAGGGGGATGCGACCGAGGAAAGGCACGCCCATCGCTTCGGCTTCCTTTTCCGCGCCGCCATGGCCGAACGGATCGGAGACATGGCCGCAGGCGGGACAGCAGTAACCGGCCATGTTCTCGACCACGCCGAGCACGCGCACATTCACTTCGCCGAACATGGCGACGGCGCGGCGGGCATCGATGAGGGCGAGATCCTGCGGGGTGGAGACGATCAGCGCGCCATCGGGCTTGAGCTTCTGTGCGAGCGTGAGCTGCACGTCGCCGGTGCCGGGCGGCAGATCGATGACCAGCACGTCGAGCGCGCCCCAATCACATTGCTCGACCATCTGGACGAGCGCTGAGGACGCCATCGGCCCGCGCCAGACGATCGCCTTGTTGGGATCGGTCATCATGCCCATCGAAAGCGCCTTGATGCCATGGCGCACTTCGGGTTGCAGCTTGTCGTTCTCGACCCGGGCGCGGCCTTCGATGCCGAGCAGCGTGGGCACGGAGGGGCCATAGATATCGGCATCTAGCAGGCCAACCGTTTGCCCGGCGCGGGCGAGCGCGAAGGCCAGGTTGGCGGCCACGGTGGATTTGCCAACGCCGCCCTTGCCGCTGGCCACCGCAACCAGCTTTCGGATTCCCGGCACGGTGCTGGCCTTCGGTGCGGCCGTGGGCGTCGCGGCTCTGTCGGCGGTGAGAATGATGCGCGCGACGCTCACACCGGGCACGCGCTTCACGGCGGCTTCAACGGTGGCCTGCAGGCGCTCGGCCGTGGTCTTGTCGAGGCCGTCCACAGCCAGCACCAGGCCCACGGTGCCATCGTCCTTCACCACGACGCCAGCGGCGCGCCCGGTTTCCACCACGGTGCCGCCGCCGGCCGGATCAGCCACCGCGGTCAGCGCGGTCATCACATCGTTCTTCACGGCCATCAGCCTGTTCTTCCTTGCAGTCGAGGCCATAACCGCAGACAAATGCTGCCGCAGTGCCGCATGGTCTCGCAATCCCCGTTCGGCGTCCGTATATAGATGGTTCAACGTCTTTCGATAAGGTTTCATCCAGTCCATGCCATGGCAGAACAATGGTGAAGGTGGCGGCGACAGCCCGCCCGGTGCCGAAGGCGAAGAGCCAGCGGCCGAGAAGCCTGAAAACCGGCCCGTCAATCCATGGGGCGAAGGCCCGCCGCGCCGCCCGATGGGCAAGCCCGGGCAGAGCCGCGGCGGCGATTTCGATGATCTGATCCGGCGCAGCCAGGAACGTCTGAAAACCCAGTTTGGCGGCGGCAATGGCGGCAGCGGCGGCGGTTTCGATGTTGGTGATGGCCGCTGGCTGGTGTGGGCCGGCGGGGCGATCGTGGCGGCCTGGGTGGTGTTTTCCAGTTTCTACTCGGTGGATGCGCAGTCAGCTGCGGTGGTGCAGCGTTTTGGCGCCTATGTTTCGACCACCGGCCCGGGCGTGCATTTCAAGCTGCCGTGGCCGATCGATGCGGTGGAACTGCGCAAGGTTGAACAGATCAACATCATCGACATTTCGTCGAGCGAAGGCGCCAACGAGAATCTGATGCTCACCGGCGATCAGAATATCATCAACCTTGCCTACACTGTGCGCTGGAAGATCCGGAATCCGGAAAGCTTCCTGTATGAGCTTTCGGATCCGGAAAAAACCGTGCGCGAAGTGGCCGAATCGGCGATGCGTGCCGAAATCAGCCGCGCCTCGCTGAATGATGCACTGGGACCGCAACGCGCCCAGATCGCCGATCGGGTGCGCGAACGCATGCAGGAACTGCTTGATAGCTATCGCAGCGGTGTTGATGTGCGCGGCGTGGATATCAAGCAGGCCGATCCGCCCGCCGCCATTGATGGCGCGTTCAAGGATGTTTCCGCGGCCCAGCAGGACGCGCAGCAATATCTGAACCGCGCCCGCACCTATGCCCAGGCGCTGGTCGCCAAGGCGCAGGGCGATGCCGCCGGCTTTGATGCCGTTTATGCCCAGTATCGCCTGGCCCCGGAAGTGACGCGCAAGCGCATGTATCTGGAAACCATGGAAAAGGTGCTGGCCAAGGTGGAAAAGACCGTGGTGGATGCTCCCGGTGTGGCGCCCTATCTGCCGCTGCCTGAAGTGCGACGCCGTGCGGCAATCGCGCCGGCCGAGCCGGCCCCGGCCCCGGCACAGCGGTAACGGAAAGAATCACGATGGCCACCTTGACCCGCAATCCTGCCATTCTTGCCGGCCTGGGCTTTGCCCTCGTCGTGCTGGCGATGAGCAGTTTCTACACCGTTCCCGAAACCCAGCAGGCCGTGGTGCTGCGCCTGGGCAAGCCGGAGCGGATCGTGAACGAATATGATCCGAAGGCAAAGCTGGGCGAAACCGGCGCCGGCCTGACGATGAAGGTGCCTTTCATCGAAGACGTGCGCTTCATCGACAAGCGCATCATGGATCTGGATATCGATGCGCAGACGGTGCTTTCCACCGATCAGCTGCGGCTGGTGGTTGATGCCTTTGCCCGGTTCCGCATCGTCAACCCGCAGCGCATGGTGGAAACCGTGGGGACGGAGCAGAATGCGGCGGACGCGCTGAAGCGAATCCTGGCATCGAAGTTGCGCAACGAACTGGGCAAACAGCCGTTTGCCGCGCTGCTGTCGCCGGAACGCGGGGCGTTGATGGATGATATCCAGTCCAGCGTGAACAGCCAGGCCAAGCAATATGGTGCCGAAATCGTGGACGTGCGCATCAAGCGCGCCGATCTGCCGTCGGGCCCGCCGCTGGAAGCAGCGTACGCGCGCATGGCATCGGCCCGGCAGCAGGAAGCTGCGACCATCCGCGCCCAGGGCAACAAGCAGGCGCAATTGGTGCAGGCCGAAGCCGATGCCAGCGCGGCCCGCATCTATGCCGACAGTTTCGGCAAGGCTCCGGAATTCTATGCCTTCTATCGCGCCATGCAGGCCTATCGCACCACGTTCGAAGACGGCACCGCCACCGTGGTGCTGGGGCCGAACAATGAATTCCTGCGCGAGTTCGAAGGCCGCAAGGGCAATCGCTGAGCCGCTCGGCCTTGTTCATGCACGGTTAGGCGTGTTGTTCGCATAAGAAGCCAGACGGGCTCAACCGCATTGCAACCAGAAAGACAGACATGAAGTCAAAGATCATTCGTTCGCTCGTCCCCGTCGCTGTTCTGGCCACTGGCCTGGCTGCCATTGCCGTTGCGCAGGCGCCTGCCACCCAGCCGGCGCAGAACGCCGTGGCACCGGCCGTGGCCATCAGCCCACCTGGCGGCGCGCCGCGCAGCTTTGCCGATCTGACGGCACGGCTCGCGCCGGCCGTGGTCAACGTGTCGACCACCCAGAAGGTGGAAATCGGCCGCATGCGCCGCATGCCCGGCCAGCCCGGCGGCAATCCGCTGGAAGAACTGTTCCGCCGCTTCCAGGAACAGCAGGACGGCGGTGAGCCGGTGACGCGCGAGGCGACCAGTCTGGGCAGTGGCTTCGTGATCGCTGCTGATGGCTATATCGTCACCAACAACCACGTGATTTCGGCCGGCGAAGGCCGCAACAAGCCGGTGGAATCGATCACAGTTACTTTGTCGGACCGGCGCGAGTATAAGGCGCGCGTGGTTGGCCGCGATCCGCTCACCGATCTGGCTGTGCTGAAGATCGAGGCGACCGGGCTGCCGTTCGTGCAGTTCGGCAACAGCGAAGCGGTGCGCGTCGGCGATTGGTCCATCGCCATCGGCAACCCGTTCGGGCTGGGCGGCACGGTGACGGCCGGCATCATTTCGGCCCTGCATCGCGATATCGGTTCGGGCCAGTATGACCGCTATATCCAGACTGATGCCAGCATCAACCAGGGCAACAGCGGCGGGCCGCTGTTCGATCTGGCCGGCAACGTGATTGGCATCAACACCGCCATCTTCTCGCCCACCGGTGGCAACGTTGGCCTGGGCTTTGCCATTCCGGCTGAACTGGCCAAGCCGGTGGTCGACCAGCTCAAGGCAACCGGCGCGGTCAAGCGCGGTTATCTGGGCGTCGCGATCCAGCGGCTTTCGGCCGATATCGCCGCCGGCTTGGGCCTGCCCAAGGACAAGGGCGAGATTGTTGCCAGCGTCGAACCCAACGGCCCGGCCGCGCGGGCCGGGGTGCGCCAGGGCGACGTGATCGTGACGGTGGCCGGTCGCGAGGTGAATTTCGACAATAGTCTTTCGTACATCGTTGCCACCACGCCGATCGGCTCCACCATCCCGATTGAAATGATCCGCGAAGGCAAGCGCCTGAAGGTGAACGCCATCATCGTGCAGCGCCCATCCGAAGCCGTGGTGGCCCAGCGCGCTGGGCTGCCTTCGGACGACGAACCGGCTGACGAAGACACCAGCAAGGCCCCCGGCATCGAAGCCGCCAAGGCCAGCCTGGGCATCACCCTGCAGCCGCTCACCCCGGTGCTGCGCCAGCAGCTGAAGCTGGATGAAAAGGTGCAGGGCGTGGTGATTGCCGGCATCAGCCCGTCGTCGGACGCAGCCACCAAGGGCCTGCAGCGCGGTGACGTCATCCTGAAGATCGGCCAGAAGCCGGTGACCAGCCCCGCCGAGGCGGCGGACGCCGTGGACGCCGAACGCAAGGCCGACAAGGATACGGTGTTGATGCTGGTGCAGCGCGGCAACACGCCGGGCCGCTATACTGGCGTGAAGCTGATCCCGCCGAAGGGCTGAGGCATTTGCCAACACGAGAACGGGGAGCGGGCGACCGCTTCCCTTTCTCGTTACAGCGCCCGTTCGTAGATGCGGTAGGTGCGCGTCACGTGGCTGTCGATGGCGTCGGCGACGGAGCGCATCGGGCCGTTATCCTCCAGAACCCAGCCGAGTTCGCCTACACTGGCGCCGAATTCCGTTACGGCGACGCGGCGGATATATTCGATCATCTGGAACGCCATCAGCGATGCGGCGCGATGGCCTTGCAGCGATTTGCGGATCCCCATCAGCGGCACGCGCATGCGCTTCACCTTGGGCGCGCGCAGCCGCCAGAGCAGCTTGGCCCAGCCGAACGGGAAGAGATTGCCGTTCAGATCGCGGGTCAGCTCATTGATGTCGGGCAGGGTGATCATGAAGCCGACTGGCACGCCTTCATATTCGGCCACGCGCACCAGGCCTTCGAAGATGATCGGCTTCAATTTCTTGCCGACATAGGCGATTTCGGCCGGGGTGAGCGGCACGAAGCCCCAATTGTCCGACCAGGCATCGTTGAGGATATCGAGGATCAGCGCGGCTTCCTGGTCGAACTTCGATTTGTCCACCGGGCGCGTCACCAGCTTGGCGTTGCGTTCTGAAAAGGCGACGATGCGCTGCACCATTTCCGGGAAGGGCTGGGCGATGGGCAGCGACCAGCAGTGCAGATCCTTCACACCCTGATAGCCGCGGGTTGCTACCATTCCTTCGTAATAGGGCAGATGATGCCCCATCATCACCGTGGGTGGTCCTTCAAAGCCCTGCACCAGCAGGCCCGGCTCATCCCAGACCGACAGGCTGAACGGGCCCATGGCGCGGGTCATGCCCTTTTGGCGCAGCCAGTCTTCGGCCGCATCGAACAGCGCTTCGGCCACCGCTGGATCGTCGATGCACTCGAACATGCCGAAATGGCCGGTGCCGGGGCCAGCGCCCGGCGCGCCGGGGGCAATCACCAGTTGATCGACCTGCGCCGAAATGCGGCCGACCACGCCGCCATCTTTCAGGGCCAGCCAGAAGGCGGCTTCGGCATGGCCGAACCAGGGGTTGGATTTGATGCCGCCAATCAGGCCGAGCATTTCGGCTTTCAGCGGCGGCACCCAGTGCGGATCATTGGCGTAGAGTTTCCACACCAGATCGACAAAGGCCTTGCGGTCGGCAGCGCTTTCAACGCGCTTGAGGGTGATACTGCTCATCGCTGGCCGTGATAGGGGGAAATCAAGGCAAATTTGCGGGCGGAAGGGTCGATGCTGACCCTATTCTTCGGTGCGGATCAGCACAGCCTCGCCGATCAGCAGGAACAGCAGGAACGGTGCCCACGCCGCCATCAGCGGCGGTACCGTGCCGAAATTGCCCATCGCCAGCATGAAGTTATCAGCCACGAAGAAAGCAAAGCCCAGCGCCATGCCGATCACGGCGCGCACGAACAACTTTCCCGATCGCGCCAGCCCAAAGGCGGCGACCGCGCCCAGCAGCGGCATCAGCACGGCTGACAAGGGCCCCGAAATCTTGTGCCAGGCGGCGGCTTCCAGCACGTCGGTGGGCTTGCCGGCGGCGCGCTGTTCGCCGATCTGCGGCCACAAATCCCACAGCGCGATGAAGTTGGGATTGATGCTGCTGGTGTTGAACTGGCGCGGCACCACCACGGTCGCAAAATCCAGACTCGCCCGCGATTCCAGCCCGCCGCTGGCCACATCGAACAGACGCACGTCGCGCAATCGCCAGCCGCCACCGATTGGCGTGGCGCTGGCCGCCATCACCACCTGCACCAGGCCATTGTCGCGCCGGTCATAGATGGTGACGCCGGTGAGGCGCGTGCCGTCGCCGCGCCCGGCCACGGCATCGGCGTGGAACAGATCATCGCCGCCGCGCACCCAGCTTTGCGTGCTCTTGGGTGCGGCCGTGGGGGATTTCCGGTATTCCTGTTCCTGCCAGGCCTTCAGCGTTGCACTGGCACTGGTGCCGATGCGTTCGTTCCACAGGAAATTGGCCGCGGCCACGCCCAGCGCCGCCACCATCAGCGGGGCGAGAATATGGTGCGCGCTCAGCCCGGCGCCCTTGAAGATCGCCACCTCGCTGTTCTGGTTGAGCGTGGCCAGCGTCACCAGGGTTGCCAGTAGAACCGAGAACGGCAGGAACAGCTGCACGATCTGCGGTGCGCGCAGCGAAACATAGACCCACAGATCGGATTCTGTGTTGCCGGCCGCTGCCAGCACCTTGCCCGATTCCGACAAGAGATCGAGCGACTGCAGGATCACGGTCAGCCCGATGATGAAGGCCGCGACCCGCACCAGGAACATGCGCGCCGTGTACCAGGCGATGGTGCGCGACGGGAACAGGATGGAGAGGAGCTTCACGGTGCGCGTTTACCCGGCCGACAACACGTCGTCGGCCCAGTTCTGGCGCCGCACCAGTTTGCCGGCCAGGCCGGAGAGGAAGCCGGTGATCTTGCCGAACCAGTGATCGAGCGCGCCGATCGGCTGGCCGCCCGGCCGTTCCAGCACGCGGAACAGCCACAGCGCCACGCCGAGGAACAGCGCAAAGGGCACCCATTGCGCCAGCACAGGATCAATTCGGCCCAGCGTGCCCATGCGTTCGCCATATTCGGTGAACTTGTGGAAGGTGACGAGCGCGATGGTGGAGAGGAACACGCCCAATGCCGAGGTCGAGCGTTTTGGTGGCACCGCCATCGGCAACGCCAGGAACGGCAGCAGGAACATGATCACGCACTGCACGATGCGGCGGTTGAAACTGGCCGAGGCGCTGCGCTGCTCGGTTGCGTCGGTGGCGGTGACCATGGTGTGCAACAGTTCCGGCAGGGTGGCTTCCAGATTGCCTTCGCCGCGTTTGCGGAAGGTGGCCATTTCCGGCAGCCGGATCGGCAGATCATGCTGGGCAAAGGCGAGCACGCGCGGGGTGGCACCGGGTTTGGGACTGTGCACCAGCGTGCCATCGCGCAGGCGCAGCAGGATATATTCGGGATCGTCGGTGGCGAGGAAGGTGCCGCGCGCGGCGGTGGCGGCAACGATCTGGCCATCCTTGCCAGCGGCGCGCACGAACAGGCCGCGCAGATCGGCGCCCTGGTTGCGCGATTCCTCCACGCGCAACGTCAGTCCGCCACCGAGATTGGCGAATTCGCCCACCTTGATCGAAGCGCCGAGCGCGCCGGAGCGAAGCTCGAAGCGCAGATTTTCATAGGCATAGCGGGTGACGGGTTGCAGCCAGCCGACGATGCCGAAATTGACCACGGCAAACACCGTGGCAAACACGAACGGCACGCGCAGCAGCCGCTTGTACGACACGCCCACGGCCAGCAGCGTATCGAGTTCCGACGACATGGCGAGCCGGCGGAAAGCGAGCAAGATGCCCAGCATCACGCCGATCGGGATGCCCAGCGACAAATATTCCGGCAGCAGATTGCCCAACATGCGCCAAACCACACTGACCGGCCCGCCTTCGTTGATGACGAAATCGAACAGGCGCAGCATGCGATCAAGCACCAGCAGCATGGCGGCCACCACCAGCGTGCCGAACAAGGGCACGATGATCAGGCCGAACAGATAGCGATCGATGCGCTTGGTCACGCCGCAGGCAAAGTCCTTCTCCGGGCGCGACGGCGACCGGGCGGCTATCCTATAGCCGCCCGGGATGGCCCCGTCATGAACAAATCAGGCGTGTTCGTGCAGGGCCAGTTGGGCCATTTGCGCGGCATGTTCGAACTTGGCGAGCACGATGTCGATCTGCTCATCGCTGTGCAGCGCGCAGATGGAGCAGCGCAGCAGGAACACGCCAGCCGGCGTGGCAGGCGGCCGGCTCATGTTCACATAGACGCCCAGCTCGATAAGGGTGGACCACATCAGCGCGGTGGTTTCCTGATCTGGCATCAGCACCGAAACGATGGCGCTTTCCGGCGTATCGGTGGCCAGGCGGAAACCGCGCGCTTTCAACCCACCGTGCAGGCGCCGTGTCGCTTCCCACAGCCGGGCGCGCTTGTCGTGCGCGGTCATCAGCTTGCGGATGCTGGTGGTGGAACAGGCGATCACCGCCGGTGGCAGCGAGGCGGTGAAGGTGTAGGGCCGGCAGACCAGGCGCAGTATCTCGAACTTGGGGTGGTTGGAGACGCAGAAGCCGCCCACCGTGCCGACGGACTTGGAGAAGGTGCCGACGACGAAATCGACATCGTCCGCCACGCCCTGTTCTTCATAGACGCCGCGGCCATGCTCGCCGAAGAAGCCCATGCCGTGGGCTTCATCGACCAGCACCATGGCACCGTGCGCCTTGGCCACCGCCACCAGTTCCGGCAGCGGCGCAACATCGCCCAGCATTGAATAGACGCCTTCCAGCACCACCAGCTTGCCGGCTTCGGGCGGTAGGCGCTTCAGGCGCTTTTCCAGATCGGCGACATCATTGTGGCGGAAGCGCACGATATCGGCGTTGGACATCTTGCAGCCATCATAGATGCTGGCGTGGCTGTCGGCATCGAGGATGATGAAATCGCCCTTGCCGGCCAGCGTGGAAACCATGCCGAGATTGGCCTGGTAACCAGTGGAGAACACCATGGCGTGGGACATGCCATAGAAGTCTTTCAGGGC
>NZ_CAMCWT010000005.1:0-88067 GCF_945882885.1 Sandarakinorhabdus limnophila DSM 17366 | reverse complement strand
CCGCTGTTCTTCCTCGTTTGGGTCGCAGGGGTCGCTTTCTCGATCCACCTGGCGATCCTGACCAACACAACCTGGTTTGCTGCCTTCTGGCAGGGTGGCGCTGCTGTCGCCGCCGCTCCGGTAATGGACGCTGCCCCGGCTGAAGCCGCTCCGGCTGCTGAAGCTGCTCCGGTGGAAGCCGCTCCGGCTGCCGAAGCTGCTCCGGCTGAAGCTGCCAAGTAAGTTTTCGCTCGGCATCGCCGGGCAGGCTGGAATGGGCCGGTGCCACCCGCCTTACGGTGGGGCACCGGCCTTTTTTATTGTGTATCATTTTCCGGGGTGCGCAGCCCCCGTGGGCGAATCAAGCCCGGCGATGTGGGGCAATGGCGGCGGAGTGCAGCAGAAAACCGGCCGCAAAACGCCTGCTGCAGAGCATTAATTTTCGTTTTCGCGGTGCAACAGTGGCCGCATGGCGATCAGCGTGGCCAGCATCAGCAGCAGTTCCAGGCCAAAGATCAGCACATAACCATCCGCCTTGGCGGCCAGGTTGAACCCCAGATCGACGCCGCGGGTGAGATCGCGAACCACGCCGCCGATGGTTGCGCCAATCCCCTGGGAAGTGGCCTGCACCGCGCCCCATGCCCCCATGGCAATGCCAACCTGGTGTTTCGGCGCCAACTGCATGGTGGCTGTCAACGTGCCGTGGCCGAACAGGCCAGTGCCAAGCCCGGCCAGCAGCACGCCCAGGGTGAAAATCGACGGCGCGTCGGATGTGGCGGCGAAGATCACCAGGCCATAGGCCGGAACGCCGATCAGCGCGCCCAGGCTGGCCATGCGGAACGGATCGGCACCCAGGCTCAGAATATAAGAGGCATAGGCAAAACCGATCAGGCTGCCGCCCGCCGTCAGCGCCGAAAGCAGGGTGGTGGTGCCAACGCCCAGATTGAGCACTTCGCCGCCATAAGGTTCCAGCACGATATCCGACATCGAAAAGGCTAATGTGCCCAGCCCCACCGCGAGCAGACGCAGAAGCGTCTTTTCCTTGGCCACAAACAGGTCCCAGCTTTCGCGGAAGCTGGGATCAGGCGCGACCGGCTGAGGCCGCAGCCGGCTGGGAATCCGGGTTTCCTGTTTCCACAGGGCCAGGAAGTTCAGGCTGACCGTCACCACTGCGCAGCCCTGGATCATCTGGATAAGCCGCCCTTGAGAGAAATCCGTCAGCACCCAGCCGAAAAACAGGGCCGCACCGATCGAGCCCAGCAGCAGCATGACATACATCAGGCCAACCACATTGGGTTGTTGTTCGGTCTTGGTGAGATCGGTGGCCAGCGCCAGGCCAACGGTTTGGGTAATGTGGATGCCGGCACCCACCATCAGAAAGGCAATGGCCGCGGCCGGCATGCCCAGCCACACCCGCTCATCAAAGGCTTCCTGCGCCCCCGACAACACCAGGATAGCAAAGGGCATGAACGCCAGGCCGCCAAACTGCACCATGGTGCCCATGTAGATATAGGGCACCCGCCGCCAGCCCATGGCGGATTTGTGGGTATCGGATTTGTGGCCCACCAGCGCGCGGAAGGGCGCGGCCAGCAGCGGCAGCGCCAGCATCACGCCAACCACCGATGCCGGCACACCCAGTTCCACGATCATCACCCGGTTGAGTGTGCCAACCAGCAGCACCAGGCTGATCCCGACGCTGACCTGGATCAGCGACAGACGCAGCAGGCGCGACAGCGGCAATTCCGGGGTGGCAACATCGGCAAACGGCAGGAAGCGCGTGCCCCATGTCGTCCACACCTTAATGAGTTGGGCGTTCAGGCCCTGGGCTGGCTGTTCGGCTGACATGAGGCCTCAAAAAGCCGATTGGCTGGGGTTTGGCAATAGCGTCAATCGCTGTTGGTCGGGGCTGCTGCCCGCAGGGCGGCAATGGCTTCATTGGCCAGCGTATCGGCGCGTTCGTTCTCCGCATGGCCGGCGTGGCCCTTCACCCAGTGCCAGCGCACGACATGCGGGCGGGCGGCTGCAAGCAGCGCCTGCCACAGATCATCGTTCTTCACCGGTTTTTTGTCGGCGGTTTTCCAGCCGTTCTTCTGCCAGCCGTGCACCCATTTCGAAATGCCGTCGCGCACATAGACGCTGTCGGTGGTGAGATCGACGCTGCAGGGCCGGGTGAGGGCTTTCAGGGCCGAAATCGCCGCCTGCAATTCCATGCGGTTGTTGGTGGTATGGGGTTCGGAACCGTTCAGTTCCCGTTCCTTGCCGCCAGCGCGCAGGATGGCGCCCCAGCCGCCGGGGCCGGGATTGCCCTTGCAGGCGCCATCGGTGAAGATGGCAACGAGCGGGCGCGCTGGCGCATCGTCAGCCACCCATCATCTCCGGCCCATTGCCGCTATAATCTGCATCCAGATACCAGGTCAGGCGGCGGGCAAAGGCCATCGGATCCTTGCGGGTGACCAGCGCATTGGCCGGCGTGTTGATCCAATCATAGGCGCGGGTGAGCGTGAAGCGCAGAGCGGCACCGGCCGCCAGCCGCGGCAGGGCAGCCCGCTCGGCAGCCGAGAGCTCGACTTCGGCCAGATAGCCGCGCATTAGGCCGGCGGCGCGTTCGGGGAAGAACTGCCGGCCATCGGCAGAGAAGCACCAGGCGGCGTGGGTGATGGCGACATCATAAGCGCGGGCGTCAGTGCAGGCGAAATAGAAATCGATAAGGCCCGTGACGCGCCCATCCAGCATCAGCACATTATCGGGAAACAGATCGGCATGGATGGTCGATTGCGGCAGGCCAGCGGGCCACGCGGCGGCTGCGGCCAGCCCGCGCGCCACGGCATCGGGCAGGCCGGCGTCAATCTCGCCCAGCCGGCCATTGCAGCGGGCGGCAAGCGGCGACCAGGCGGCGGGGCCAAGCGCATTGGGGCGGGGCGCGGTGAAATCGGCGAGCGCCCGGTGCATCTGGCCAAGTGCGGCGCCAACCTCACGGGCGGCCTCCGGCGTGGCTTCAGTAACGCTCACACCCGGCAGGAATTCGATCAGGCAGGCCGGGCGGCCGTTCAGCACCTGCAAAACCTGGCCGCGGGCATCGACAACCGGGCCCGGGACAGGGAGGCCCTTGGCCGCAAGATGGCCCATCAGCGCCAGGAACCAGGGCAGATCGCCAGCATCGACGCGCTTTTCATAAAGGGTGAGGATGAAGCGCCCGCGTGTGGTTTCGAGCAGGAAATTGCTGTTCTCGACGCCTTCGGCGATGCCCTTGAAGCTGACTGCGGCGCCGACATCATAACCGGCCAGAAAGGCCGTCAGATCATCGGCGCTGACCGGGGTGTAAACGGCCATCGCTCGGCAACCCGGGTCAGGCGGTCAGCGAACGCGGCAGCTTGAACACCACTTCTTCCACCGCCGTCGTGATATTTTCGGTCGTCACGGCGAAGCGTTCGTTCATCGCGGCCAGCACTTCCTGCACCAGCACTTCCGGGGCCGACGCGCCGGCGGTCAGCCCGACCGTGGTCACACCTTCGAACCAGGCCCAATCAATCTCGGCCGCGCGCTGGATCAGCCAGCTGCGCGCGCCTTCGCGCTCGGCCACTTCGCGCAGGCGCTGGCTGTTGCTGCTGTTGGCGGCGCCGATCACCAGAACCAGATCACAGCGGGGCGCCATCGCCTTGACCGCGGCCTGGCGGTTCGACGTCGCATAGCAGATATCGTCGCCGCGCGGCCCTTCGATATCCGGGAAGCGCCGCTTGAGTTCAGCCACCATGTCGGCGGTGTCGTCTACGCTCAGCGTCGTCTGGGTGAGGAACCCCAGCTTGCCGCTGTTGGGCGTTTGCACGGCAGCTGCGTCTTCCAGCGTTTCGATAAGGGTCATGGCGCCTTCGGGGACCTGGCCAAAGGTGCCGATCACTTCCGGGTGGCCCTGATGGCCGATGAACAGGATGTGGCAACCGCCGGCCACTAGCCGTTCGGCCTGGCGATGCACCTTGGAAACCAGCGGGCAGGTGGCATCCACATAGGTCAACCCGCGCTCTTCGGCTTTGGCCGGCACGGCCTTGGGCACGCCGTGGGCGGAAAACACGACCGGCACACCGTCGGGCACTTCGTCCAGTTCCTCGACGAAGATGGCGCCCTTGGCTTTCAGACTGTCCACCACGAACTTGTTGTGGACGATTTCATGCCGCACGAAAACCGGCGCGCCCCAGCGTTCGAGCGCAAGTTCAACAATGTGGATCGCGCGATCCACCCCGGCACAAAAGCCGCGCGGAGCGGCAACCAGTACATTCAGGGCTGGCAGTTCGACAGGAACAAAATCCATGGCGGGGGCGACGTTGCTCATGCCCCGGCTGATACGCGATTGGCCCGGCCCGCGCCATAGTTTGTTGGCGCTTGCGGTGACGCCTTTTGCCCCATAGTAGACGGGGCATGACGAGCCCTGCTTTTCGCCGTTCCATCGCCCTGGCCACTGTTGCCGTGCCGGCGCTGCTTCTGGCCGCGTGCGACCGCAATCCTCTGGTGGTGCGGCGCTCCTCATGCCCGGCCGTCGCGGTGGCGGCCTATGCCGGCGACATGACGTTGTTCCGGCCGGGCGCGGCAGGCACCGTTGCCGATGCGGCCAACATGGACGCCGTGGCAACCATCACCACCGTGCGCGATGACTGCGCTGAAACCAGCGATCAGTTCGTATCGCGCATTAATTATGACGTTATCGTGCGCCGCACCGACGCAGCACCAGCCCGGCAGTTCGTGCTGCCGGTATTTGCTGCCGTGGTTCAGGCCGGGAACATCGTGAACGCCAAGCAGATTTCCCAGGTGACGGTGAATTTTGCTGCCGGCCAGGAACGGGCCGTTGCCCAGGGCACGGCCACGGCCGCCGTGTCGCGCACCGCTGCCGCCGTGCCGCAGGCCATTCTCGACAAGATCAACCGCAAGCGGCGTCCCGGTGAACTGGATGCGGCCACCGATCCGATGGCTGATCCTGAAGTGAAGGCTGCCCTGCGCGCCGCCAGCTTTGAAGTGCTGCTCGGCTTCCAGCTCGACGATCGCGCGCTGGCCTACAACATCGCCAAGTAAGCCAGATCAGGGCAGCGATTCGGCGTGAGTTGACGTTGGCCGCGCCCCATCGGCGCGGTTGATGCTCAACGCCAGGGCAAGGCCGAGGAGCAGGACAATCAGGGGCAGGCGCTTGGCAATCATGCTCTGGAGTTACGGCCGTCTGCCTACGGGGTTGCGGCATTGTGGTGGTCATTAGGGCAGTTGACTCAGGCGCGAGGTTCGCCCAATCGGCGACTGTCGCCGGGGGCAACTCCGGCGCCGCGCGCGGGAGAGTGTGAAGCGCAAGTTTCACCGCCGAAGGAGCAAGCCGCCCCCGGAATCTCTCAGGCAAAACGGACCGCGCCGGCGTATCAGCGACACTCTGGAAAGCGGGTGCGGGCTCACGCCTTCACCCCACCGAAGGGGTAAGCCGGACATTGTCCGGTCAAAGCTCTCAGGTCTGGCGACAGTGGGGGAACCAGGTTTGGCACAAGGCTGAACCGTGACTGTTGCCGGGGGCCGTATGGCTGATGATGCCGATCTGAAAACACTGCCGCTCGATGCGCTGCACCGCCGCCTGGGCGCGCGCATGGTGTCTTTTGCTGGCTATGCCATGCCGATCCAGTTTGACGGCATCATCGCCGAGCATTTGTGGACGCGTGAACATGCTGGGCTGTTCGACGTGTCGCACATGGGCCAGTTGCTGTTGGAAGGGGAAGGCGCCGCCGAATGGCTGGAAAGCTTGGCGCCCGGTGACTTCAAGGCGTTGCAGCCCCACCGCGTGCGTTATTCGCTGCTGCTGGCGGACAATGGCGGCATCCTGGATGACCTGATGGTCAACAATACAGGCAAGAGCTTTTACCTCGTAGTGAACGGCGCCACCAAGCATGGCGATCTGGCCCATATGCAGGCGCGGCTGCCGGCCGGAATCACGTTGCACCACATGGAAGACCATGCGCTGCTGGCGCTGCAGGGCCCGGAGGCGGTGACGGTGATGAGCCGGTTCGACCTCACCCTCGAGTCTGCCGATCAGCCGGCCTTTGCCGATCTCAAGTTCATGGCCGGCGCGCGCTGGCTGTGGAACGGGATTCTGCTCGGCATTACCCGCTCGGGTTATACCGGCGAAGATGGCTACGAGATTTCGGTGCCGTCCGAATATGCCGAAGCGCTGGCCGAAGCATTGTTGGCGCATGCCGAGGTGAAGGCCATCGGGCTCGGCGCGCGCGATTCGCTGCGGCTTGAAGCTGGTCTGCCGCTCTATGGTCATGATCTCGATCCGGAAACCACGCCGGTCGAAGCCGATCTGAGCTTCGCCATTTCCAAGCGCCGCAAGGCGGAAGGCGGTTTCCCCGGTGCGGAGCGGGTGCTCGATCAATTGTTCAATGGCGCCGCCCGCAAGCGCGTGGGCCTGGCCGTTGAAGGCCGCATGCCGGCGCGTGAAGGCGCGACCGTGTGGGTGGGCGCCGAACAGGTGGGCGTGCTCACCTCTGGCGGTTTCGCGCCCAGCCTCAACGTGCCGATTGCCATGGCCTATGTCGCCACTGGCTGTGCCGCCGATGGCACGGCGCTGGAAATCGAAGTGCGTGGCAAGCGGATCGCGGCCACCGTGGTACCGATGCCTTTCAAACAGAAGAATTATGTTCGGGAAGGGGACAAGAAATGAGCCGTCTTTACACGCAGGATCATGAATGGATCGACGTTGCCGGCGGTGAAGCCACCGTTGGTATCACCGATTATGCGCAGGGCCAGCTGGGCGACGTCGTGTTCGTCGATCTGCCCGACGCCGGTCGCGCCGTGACCAAGGGCGGGGAAGCTGCCGTGGTCGAATCGGTGAAGGCCGCGTCTGATGTTTATGCCCCGGTGTCAGGCACCGTCACCGAGTCCAATCCGGCGCTGCCCGAGGATCCGAGCCTGGTCAACAGTGCGCCGGAAGCCGACGGTTGGTTCTTCAAGCTCACCCTGTCTGACGCGTCGGAGCTGGATGGCTTGATGGACAAGGCCGCTTACGACGCGTTTGTCGCCAGCCTGTAAGTGACCACAGGCACCGCCACGCGGTGGGATCCGTCCCTCTATGCGACCCACGCCAGCTTCGTGCCGGCGCTGGGGGCGGCGGTGCTTGACCTGCTGGCGCCGAAGCCGGGCAGCCAAGTGCTCGATCTGGGCTGCGGCGATGGTGTGCTGACGCAAAAGCTGATCGACGCCGGCTGCACCGTTGTCGGCGTCGATGCCGATGCGGCGATGGTGGCGGCAGCGCAGGCCAAGGGCATCGATGCCCGCCTGGGTGACGCGCTCGCGCTTGATTTCGATGGCGAATATGATGCCGTCTTCACCAACGCCGCGCTACACTGGGTCGGCCAGCCCGACGTGGTGACGGCGGGCGTGAAGCGTGCATTGAAGCCCGGTGGGCGTTATGTCGGCGAATTCGGCGGCCACGCCAATATCGCGGCCATCCGCACCGCGCTGATCGCTGTGCTCGCCCGCCACGGCTTCCCGGCCGCTGGAGCCGAAACCAGCTTCTATCCCACCGCCGAGGCCTTCCGCGCCGTTCTGGAAGCGGGCGGTTTCGTGGTGGACAGCTGCGCCATCATCCCGCGCCCGACGCCGCTGCCAGAAAGCGGCATGGCCGGCTGGCTGGAAACCTTCCGTGGTGGCTTCATCGATGCTGCCGGTGTGCCTGACGGCCAAAAAGACCAGATCATCACCGAAACCGTCGCTCTCCTCGCCCCGGCGCTGCAAGCCGCCAATGGCCAGTGGATCGCCGATTATGTCCGCATCCGTTTTTCCGCCCATCTCCCGGAGTAAGGCCCTTGCGTTATCTGCCCCTTTCCACGGCTGACCGTACAGCCATGCTGGCCACCATCGGTGCCGCCAGCGTCGACGATCTGTTTCAGGACGTGCCGGCCGAAGCCGTGCTGGATGGCCCCATTGCCGGCCTCCCGAACCACGCCAGCGAAATGGCGGTGGAACGCGCGCTGGTGAAGATGGCCGGCAAGAATTTGACCGCCAGCACCACGCCCTTCTTCGTCGGCTGCGGCGCCTACAAACATCATGTGCCGGCCACGGTGGACATGGTGATCCAGCGCGGCGAATTCCTCACCGCCTACACGCCCTATCAACCGGAAATCGCGCAAGGCACCCTGCAGGTCCTGTTCGAATTCCAGACCCAGGTGGCGCGGCTCACCGGCATGGAAGTGGCCAACGCCTCGATGTACGACGGCTCCACCGCCATGACAGAAGCGGTGTTCATGGCGCGCCGCATCACCCGCAAATCCAAGTGCATCGTGTCCGCCGGTGTCCACCCGCACTATACCTCGGTGCTGAAGACGCTCACCCGCTTCACTGGCGACGTGGTGGAAGCCGGAACTCCGGTGTTCACGCCGGGCGCGCCGGGCGATGACCTGTCCAGCCTGATTGCCAGCATTGACGCCGAAACCAGCTGCGTCGTCGTGCAGAACCCCAATCTGTTTGGCCATGTCGCCGATCTCACCCCGCTGGCCGATGCCTGCCACAAGGCCGGCGCGCTTCTCATCGTCGTGGTCACCGAAATCGTTTCGTTGGGCGCCATCAAGTCGCCGGGCGAAATGGGCGCCGATATCGTGGTGGGCGAAGGCCAATCGCTCGGCGCCGGGCTGCTGTTTGGCGGGCCGTACCTGGGCTTGTTTGCTTGCCGCGAAAAGCATGTACGCCAGGCCCCGGGCCGGCTGTGCGGCGAAACCGTGGACGCCAGCGGCAAGCGTGGTTTCGTGCTGACGCTGTCCACCCGCGAACAGCATATCCGCCGCGAGAAGGCGACCAGCAACATCTGCACCAATTCCGGCCTGATCGCGCTGGCCTTCTCCGCGCATCTGTCGCTGCTGGGCGAAAAGGGCCTGCGCCATCTGGCCGGCCTCAATCACGCCCGCGCCGTGCAGCTGGCTGATCGGCTGAGCCGCGTGCCCGGCGTGACTCTGCTGAACGGGCCGTTCTTCAACGAATTCACGTTGGACCTTGGCCGCGAAGTCCGCCCCGTCGTGCGCAAGCTGGCTGAAAAGGGCGTGCTGGGCGGCGTGTCGCTGGGCCGGTTGTGGCCGGGCGAAAAAGCGCTGGCCAACGCCATGATCGTGGCGGTGACCGAAACCGCGACCGACGAGGATTTTGACGCGTATGAAGACGCGCTGGACGAGGTGATGGCGTAATGACGACTGCAATGAACAACGTGGGCCGCCCCACCCGCCTCGTCGCCGGCACCGGTGCCGTCGCCGAAACCTTCACCGGCAACAAGGCGCTGATGCTGGAAGAGCCGTTGCTGTTCGAGCGCGGCTCGCTCGACACGTCGGGCGTTGATCTGCCGCCGGTGCCGCCGGTTCCGGATCGCCTCGGCGGCCTTGGCCGTGATGCCGTCATCGGTCTCCCGGGCTTTTCCGAGCCGGAAGCCGTGCGCCACTACACCCGCCTGTCGCGGCAGAATTATGCCATCGATCTCGGCATCTTCCCGCTGGGTTCGTGCACGATGAAGCACAATCCGCGCCTGAACGAGAAAATGGCGCGGCTGCCCGGCTTTGCCGACATTCACCCGCTGCAGCCGCAATCCACCGTGCAAGGCGCGCTCGAACTGATCGACGTGCTGGCCGATTGGCTGATGAAGCTGACCGGCATGCCGGCGGTGGCCATGAGCCCCAAGGCCGGCGCCCATGGCGAGCTGTGCGGCATGGTGGCGATCCGCGCCGCGCTTGATGCGAAGAACGATCCGCGCCGCGTCGTGCTGGTGCCGGAATCGGCGCATGGCACCAACCCGGCGACCGCGGCCTTCTGCGGATTCACCGTGGAAAACATTCCGGCCAACGATCGCGGCCGGGTCGATCTGGATGCAATGCTCGCTCGGCTCGGGCCGGATGTGGCGGCGGTGATGATCACCAACCCCAACACCTGCGGCCTGTTCGAGCCTGACCTGAAGCGTATCTCCGATGCGGTGCATGCGGTGGGAGGCTATGTCTATTGCGACGGTGCCAATTTCAACGCCATCGTTGGCCGCGTGCGCCCCGGCGATCTGGGCGTTGATGCCATGCACATCAACCTGCACAAGACCTTCTCCACCCCGCACGGTGGTGGCGGGCCGGGTTCAGGCCCAGTTGTGCTGTCGGCCGCGCTGGCCCCGTTCGCGCCGATCCCATTCGTGCGCAAGACCGCGACCGGCCTGGAACTGGTCGAAGAAGACACCGCCGGCACCCATGCGAACCAGAGCTTCGGCCGCATGGTCGCCTTCCACGGCCAGATGGGCATGTTCGTCCGCGCGCTCAGCTACATGATGAGCCACGGCGCCGATGGCCTGCGCCAGGTCGCCGAGGATGCGGTGCTCAACGCCAATTACATCCTTGCCAGCCTGAAGGATCTCTACACCGCGCCGTTCGCCGCCAGCGGCCCGTGCATGCACGAAGCGCTGTTCTCGGATGATTTCCTCGATGGCACCGGGCTTTCCACGCTCGATCTGGCCAAGGCGCTGATCGACGAAGGCTTCCACCCGATGACGGTCTATTTCCCGCTGGTGGTGCACGGCGCCATGCTGGTTGAACCCACCGAGACGGAGAGCAAGGCCAATCTCGATCAGCTGATCGGGGCGATGCGCCACGTCGCGACGCAAATGCTGGCCGATCCGGATGCCTGGCGCACGGGGCCGCATTTCGCGCCGCGCCGCCGGCTGGATGAGACGCTGGCGGCCCGCAAACCAGTGCTGGGTTACAAGGACAGCGAAGCGGCATGAACAATCAACATCGCAGTCAATGCTGATCAAGGATACTATTCCTTAACCTTGATACGCTAAATCGCCTGCCGTGCGAGGGGTGCACGGAGTTCAAGGGTCGATCTATGCGTATTCAGCTCATGTTGGCAGCGGCGACGGCCGTTTTGCCGCTCTCGCCTGCTCGAGCGGTGTATTCCATCACGATCGAAGCGCCGGGCATCCAGAACAGCACCGCCAGATTTGCGACTGTCGGTGTTGAGAGCTTCAACAGCAGAACTGCTGGTACAAACCAGATATTCAGCTCGAACTTCGGCGGTTCGGCTTTCAACGGCACCTATAGCCGGGTTCAGGTGATCAACGCCGATCAATTTGGCGGCGCCGGCGGCAGCGGCCGTTATGTCGTTCAGTTCGGGACCCCGGGCTTCACGCTGGACCTGACGTCATCGCGGCCGGGCGGTGTCACGTATTTCGGCTTCTGGCTGTCGGCGCTCGACAATGGGAACACGGTGCGTTTCTTTCAGAACAGCACGCAGTTGTTTACCTTTGATGCTACGGTGTTGCGCAATTTCGTCAATGCGCAGCCCAACGCCAGCGCCTATCGCTGCAATCCCAATGCGCCGGCCAATCGCAATTGCGGCGAGCCTTATGCCTTTCTGAACTTTTATGCCCGCGGCGGCACCAGCTTCGATCGCATCGTTTTCGACCAGGTGACGAGCGGCGGCTATGAAAGCGACAATCACACAGTCGGCCGCTGGTTGCAGCCGGGCGGCACCTGGGTGCCTCACGGCGCATCGGTATCGCCGGCGGGCATCACACCCAATGCAATTCCGGAACCAGCGGCTTGGATGATGCTGCTGGCCGGTTTTGGCCTAGTGGGCGCTATTTCGCGTCGCCGCACGAGTGCCATTTCCGTTTGACAGTTGATTTCGAACCAACGGTTGAATGAGCAGCGCCTTGATATCTGGATGCCAGGCGGGGGATTTTGCAGCGAGGAAAGCTGTTCAACCAGCCTGATCAGTTCGGCAGCGGCATGGGGCGATTAAACGCCGGGTGAAACGAAGTTGCGCTGCTGTTTGCCTGCGCCCCGGCCACACCGCTAATCGTCGCCACCAGCGCCAATTTCACGCTTTCCTGCAGACAAAGGCCTGCAATCAAGCGCATCACTTCACCAGTGCAAGTTCCCGTTCTACGGCGGGCATGATGCGCTTCACCATCACAGCCACGCCCTTGCCATTGGGGTGCATCCCATCGGCCAACTGCAGACCGGGCTGCGCGGCGACGCCATCCAGGAAGAAGGGATAGAGCGCCACACCATTCGCCTTCGCCACCGCCGGGAACATGGTTTCAAATTCCGTGACATAGGCCTTGCCCAAGGTGGGATTGGCCCGCATCCCGGCGACCAGCACGCGCGCGCTTTTGGCCTTGAACGTCTTCACCATCGCATCGAGATTCGCGCGCGCCGTCTTCGGTGGTTGCCCACGCAGCATGTCGTTGGCGCCCAGTTCCAGCACCACCAGATCAGGCTTCTGCTTCATGCCCGCCAGCACCCAGTTCACGCGGGCGCGCCCCTGTGTGCTGGTGTCGCCCGACACGCCGGCGCCGACAACGGTGACGTCGCGGCCTTTCGCTTTCAGCGCCTTTTCCAGTTGCGGGGCAAAGCCCTGGCCGGGCGGCAGTTGATAGCCGGCGGTCAGGCTGTCGCCATAGGCCAGTACCACGAGTGGCCGTGCCAGCGCCGCCTGCGACATGAACAGCGCGCCAAACAGCAACGCCATCTGGTAAAGCGCAGATCGAACACCTAATTCGGGCAAGACTCGAATCCTTTCAGCCAAGCGGGACGCGGATGAACAGCCATATGGTGATTGAAGCCCGCGATGTCACCCTGCGGCTGGGGAGCGGCGATGCCGCAGTCGATGTGCTGCGCGGGCTGACGCTTGATGTGCCGGCCGGCCAGCGACTTGCCATCCTCGGGCCGTCGGGTTCCGGCAAATCTTCGGCGATGGCCGTGCTGTCCGGCATGGAGCGCGCCACGAGCGGCAACGTGCGTGTGGCCGGTGCCGAATTCACCACCATGAACGAAGACGGCCTGGCCCGCGCCCGGCGCGGCCGCATCGGCATCGTGCTGCAGGCCTTCCACCTCATCCCGACCATGACCGCGCTGGAAAATGTTGCCGTGCCGCTGGAGCTGGCCGGCGAAGCCGACGTGCAGACCCGCGCCAAGGCCGAACTGGAAGCCGTTGGACTCGGCCATCGGCTCCACCACTATCCCACCCAGCTTTCCGGCGGGGAGCAGCAGCGTGTCGCCATCGCCCGGGCGCTGGTTGGCCGCCCGGCGCTGATCTTTGCCGATGAACCGACCGGCAATCTCGATGCCGCCACGGGGGCCGCGATCATCGATCTGCTTTTCGGCCGCCTGACGGAAACCGGCGCGACGCTGGTGCTGATCACCCACGACGCCGATCTGGCGCCGCTGTGTGATCGGATCATCACCATGCGCGACGGGCTGATCGTGGATGATCGCATGGATCTGGCGCAAGCCGCGGAATAAGGGGAAAAGACCATGACATTGTTCAGCTATTTCGACGGCACCGACGAACTGGAAGCCTATCTGGCGCTGCCGTCCGGCGATGGCCCATTCCCCTGCGTGCTGATCGCGCCGAACTGGGTGGGGCAAACCGCGTGGGACAACGCTTTGGCCGACAAGCTGGCCGCGCTTGGTTACGCCGCCATGGCCATTGACGTGTATGGCAAGGGCCGTCGCGGTGATCCGGCCGGCGATAACAGCGCCCTGATGGGCCCGTGGGTGGGTGATCGTACTGCGCTGCGCCAGCGCCTGCTCGCCGCTGTCGATGCCGCTGCCGGCCTGAAGCAGGTTGACGCCAACCGGCTCGCCATCATCGGCTATTGCTTTGGTGGCCTGTGCGCGCTCGATGTCGCGCGCGCCTGCGACCCGCGCGTCAAGGCGGCGGTGAGCTTCCACGGCATTTACAATCCGGGCCTGGGTGCGGCCGGGCCAATCAAGGCCAAGGTGATGGCGCTGCACGGCTGGGAAGACCCCTACACGCCGCCGCAGGATCACCACGCGCTGGCCGCCGAAATGACCGCGGCTGGCGCCGATTGGCAGATCCATGCCTATGGCAGCACCTATCACAGCTTCACCAACGAACATGCCAACGCGCCCGGCACCGCGATGTATAACGCTGCGGCTGACAAGCGCAGTTGGGCCGCGATGACCGGCCTGCTGGCAGAAACCCTCTGAGCCTCGCGCTTCGCCTCGCCTTGCGGGAATTGCGTGGCGGCCTGGCTGGTCTGCGCATTCTGGCCGTGTGCCTGGTGCTCGGCGTCGCCGCACTTGCTGGCGTCGGCAGTCTGGCCAGTGCCATCAACGCCGGGCTGGCCGAACGCGGCCAGTTCCTGATGGGCGGCGATGCGGCGCTGCGCGTTTCGGGCCGGAACCCCACGCCGGAACAGCGGGCAGCGGCCGCCGCTCTGGGTACGGTGGGCGACGTGGTGAAACTGCGCGGCATGGTCAGTCGTGGGGATGGCGGCGACAGCGTGCTCGCCGAAGTGAAGGCGGTCGATGCAACCTGGCCGCTTTATGGCCGGGTGGCGCTGGAAGGCGGCGGGCGCGTTGGCCCTGGCATGGCCGCCGCGCAACCGGTGCTGGCCGACAAATTGGGCCTGAAACCCGGCGATCGCCTGCAATTGGGCCAGGCCACACTCACCTATGCCGGCACATTGCTGGAAGAGCCGGACCGTGCCGGCGATGGCTTTGGCTTTGGCCCCGGCCTGGTGGTGGACGTGAAGGATCTGGAACGCGCCGAACTGATCACGCTGGGCAGCCTGTACGCCAGCGAACTGCGGGTGAAGCTGAAAACCGGCGTGTCGCTCGATGCCGCTCGCGAACGGTTGGAAGCGGTGGCCGGCGAGGGTGGCCGCGTGCGTGATCGCAGCAACGGCGCGCCCGGCACCCGCAATTTCGTCAACCAGTTGGGCCAGTTTCTCAGCCTGGTTGGCCTCACTGCGCTGGTGGTGGCCGGCGTTGGCGTGGCCGGCGGCGTCTCCGCCTATCTCGGTGCGCGCACCCGCACCATCGCCACGCTGAAAGTGCTGGGAGCCGACAGTGCCACGGTGCGCGCCGTCTACCTGTGGCAACTGGCGCTGGTTTCGAGCGGCGCGGTGCTGGTCGGTCTGGCCATCGGCGCGGCGACGCCGGGTGCAGTCGCGCAGTTGGCGGCCGCCAGCCTGCCGGTGCCACCTGCCACCGGGTTGCAATGGGGCGCGCTCGCTCAGGCGGCCTATTATGGCCTGGCCATCGCATTGGCTTTCGCCTTGTGGCCGCTGGCGGAAGGCGCGGGGATGCCTGCCGCGCGCCTGCTGCGCAGCCTGACCGAGAAACGCGCCCGCCCTGACAACACCACGTTGGCGATCATTGCCGGCGCAGCGATCTCCGTGCTGGCGCTGGTTGTGCTGCTGGCGGATGAGCAATTGTTCATGATGGGCTTTCTGGCTGGCGCCATCGGGCTGATCGTCGTGCTGTGGGCGCTGGCGGCCGGCGTGAAGTGGCTGGCGGCGCGGGTGCCCAAGCCCAAGGGCACGCTGGCGCGCCTCGCTCTGGCCAATCTCCATCGCCCCGGCGCGCCAACGCGCAATCTGGTGGTGGCGCTGGGCCTGGGCCTCACCCTGTTTGCCACGCTGGCCACGATCGAAGGCAATCTGGCCAGCCAGATCAATCGCACTATTCCCACCAAGGCCCCCAGCTTCTTCGTGCTCGATATCCCCAATGATCAAAAGGCCGCCTTTGCCGCGCTGGTGGAGCGCAAGGCGCCCGGCGCCCGTACGGTGATCGTGCCGTCCCTGCGCGGGCCGGTGACGGCGGTGAATGGCGTGCCGGCTCAGCAGATCAAGGCCGGTGCCGAAGGCTGGATTTTGCGCGGCGATCGCGGGCTTTCGTACGCGGCCGATTTCCCTGAAGCCAACACGTTGGTGAGCGGGAAATGGTGGCCGCGCAATCATGCCGGCCCGCCACTGATCAGCCTTGATGATCAGGCCGCCCAGGCGCTGGGCCTGAAGGTGGGCGACACTCTGAGTGTCTCCGTTCTGGGCGTGGACATCACCGCCCGCATCGCCAACACGCGAAAGATCGACTGGCAATCGCTGGGCTTCAACTTCGCCATCCTATTCGCGCCCGGCGCGCTGGAAGCCGCCCCGCATGGTTGGATGGCCACCGTGCAGGTGGTGCCACGCGAGGAACGTGCCGTCGCCCGCGCGCTCTCCGCCACTTTCCCCACCGCCTCGGTGGTGCGCGTGAAGGATGTGATCGGCCAGGTGCAGACATTGCTGGGCCAGCTTTCTGCCGCCATCCGCGCGGCCGCCAGCGTCACCGTGGCGGCCGGCATCGCCGTGCTGGTTGGCGCGTTGGCCGCGGGCGCGCGGGCGCGCACCTATGATGCGGTGCTGCTGAAGCTGCTGGGCGCGACGCGCGGCCAGGTGGCAGCGGCGACCCTGGCCGAATATGGCCTGCTCGCCGCCATCGTTTCGGGTCTGGCGCTGGTGCTGGGCAGTACGGCTGGCTGGTTCGTCGTCACCCAGATCTTCAAGCTGGATTGGACGCCGGATTGGCCGCGCGTGCTGCTCACCGTTGGTGTGGGCGCTGTTGTCACCGTCGTGCTCGGGCTCGCCGGCAACTGGCGGGCGCTGTCGGCCCGGCCGGCAGCGGTGCTGCGACAGTTGTGATTGCGCCGACGTAACGTTCGGCCATTGAAAATTCAGGCGGGATGCCCGATATTGATCGGGTCGTCGGCCATTTGCCGACCACAGGAGGAATTTTACGATGGCCAATAACGTGGACCCTCGGCTTGCTGCCTTCCGGGCCCAGGCCCAAGGCGACGCCGGCTTTGATGCCGGCCTGCGCAGCTACATGCTGTCGATCTACAACTATATGGCGTCAGGCGTGCTGCTCACCGGCATTGTCGCGCTGCTGGTTTATTCGACGCCGGCGCTGTTTGCGGTGTTCTTCAATCAGGTCGGTTCGCCCACCATCCTGGGCTGGGTGGCGATGCTGTCGCCGCTCGCCATCATCTTGGCGATGAACTTCGGACTGAACCGGATGAGCGAAACCTCGCTGAAGGGCCTGTTCTGGGGCTTTGCCGCGCTGATGGGCGTGTCGATGAGCGTCATCTTCGCCCGTTATACCGGCGCGTCGATCGCGCAGACCTTCTTCGTGACGGCGGCGTCGTTCGCTGGTCTCAGCCTCTATGGCTACACCACCAAGAAGGACCTGTCGGCGATGGGCCGTTTCCTGATGATGGGCCTGATCGGCATCATTGTCGCCTCGATCGCCAATATCTTCCTCGGCTCCAGCGGCTTGCAGTTGGCGGTGAACATTCTGGGCGTGCTGATCTTCGCTGGTCTCACCGCCTATGACACGCAGCGCCTGCGCGAGATGTATTATCAGGTCGCCGGCACCGAGTTCGCCGGCAAGTTCGCCGTGATGGGCGCGCTGACGCTGTACCTGAACTTCATCAACCTGTTCCAGTTCCTGCTCAGCTTCATGGGCAATCGTGACTGATCGGTTGAACTGACCAAAGTTAAGGCCCGGCTGGGAAACTCGCCGGGCCTTTTCTTTTGTGCAGGACATTCAGGCGGCAACAGCCGCCGCTTCGACCCAATCAATCCGGTCCTGCCCGAAGTGCATCTGCCCGGCGACAAAGCAGGTCGGCGCGCCGAACACGCCGCGCGCCACAGCGGCTTCGGTGTTGGTGATCAGGCGCTGCTTCACCTCCGGCTCCTGCGCCAGTGCCAGCAGGGCGGCAGCGTCATGGCCGGCTTCGGTCAGGGTGGCGGCTAGTATCTCGGCATCAGCCATGTTGCGGCCGTGCAGCCACATGCCGGCAAACAGCGTGTCGGTCACCGCTTCGAAGCGTTCGTCGCCCTGAAGGCCGGCCAGAATGCGCATCAGCGTGATGGTATTGACCGGGAAATAAGGATTGTTGCCCAGCGCTATGCCATCACGCGCGGCCCAGCGTTGCATGTCCTCGTTCATCCAGCGGCCCTTGGCGACGACCACTCCGGGCGGGCTGCCGCCGGTGGCCTTGAACACGCCGCCCAGCAGGATGGGAACCGGTACCAGGGTCGCCCCGGTGCGCGCAGCCACCTTTTTCAGGCGATGCCAGGCGAGATAGGCCGTGGGCGAACCCACGTCGAAGAGGAACTCGATAGGGTGTGGCATGGTCTTCTCCTTTACCAGCGTTCGATCCACGGCCGCAGATCCAGCTCGTGCGTCCAGGCGGAGCGCGGCTGGTGGTGCAGCTGCACATATTCTGCGGCAATCGCCTCGGGATCGAGAATGCCGTCCTCGCTCTTCAGGGCATAGCGATCGGGGAAATTGCTGCGGATGAACTCGGTGTCGATGGCGCCATCGATGATCGGGTGGACAACATGGATGCCCTTTGGCCCCAGTTCCCGCGCCATCGCTTGCGCCAGGCTCCTGAGCGCGAACTTGCCGCCAGAAAAGCCTGCAAACCCGGCCGAACCGCGCATAGAGGCAGTGGCCCCGGTGAAGATGATCGTGCCCCGCCCGCGCGGCACCATGCGGCGGGCCGCCTCGCGGGCGGTGATGAAGCCAGCCAGCGCACACATTTCCCAGATCTTGCGGTAACGACGCACGGTTTCATCGAGGATGCCCATGGGAGAGTTGGCACCGATGTTGAACACCAGCACCTCCACCGGGCCAATCTCGCGTTCGACCCGGTCGAACAGGCCGATCATCGCGTCTTCATCGCGGGCATCAGCGCCGATTGGCAGGCAGCGCCCGCCTTCATCTTCAATCCGCGCCGCCAGCGGGGCGAGGCCATCGCCCGTGCGCCGCACCGGCACCGCCACCAGACCATCGCGGGCAAAGGCCGCCGCCACCGCGCCGCCAGTGGCATCGCCGGCACCAATCACCACCGCCGCGCCGCTCATGCGCCAGCACCCATGATCATGCAGGTGGCGATGCCGGTGGCCAGCAATTTGCCGTTTGCGTCCACCAATGTGCCACGCGCCGTCGCCAGCCGGCGCCCGCGTGACACCACTTCGCCACGCGCGGTCACCCGGCCGGTGGCGGGCGTGATGGCCCGTACGAAACTGACATGCAGATCGGTGGTCACATAAGTCTCTTCGGCAGAGAGCGTGGTGTGGACGGCACAGCTCATTGCGCTGTCGAGCAGGGTGGCCGCAAAGCCGCCGTGGACGATGCCGATAGGGTTGCCGTGCTGGCTGCCGGGGACTGCGTGCATGATCATCGTGCCCTCGCCAGCCTCGCCGCCATCCATGGCCATCAGCGCGCCCATGCCGCTGCCACCCTTGCTGGCGGCCAGCGCACGCATCTGGGTGAGTCCGTCAGCTTTCTGTGTAATTGCAGTCATTCTGCGATCTCCAGACGTTCGTAGCTTTCATCGAGCAGGAAGCGCAAAGCCGCCAGCCGGCCGCCGCCCAGGCGCTGCTCCATCACGTCCTGCGCGGCTTGCCAGCCGGCCTGCGCGGCTGCGCGGCGTTGGTGGCCGACGTCGGTGAGCCACACAAGGCGCCCGCGCCGGTCTTCAGGGTCGATCTCGATGCGCAGCAGGCCATCACTGGCCAGGGGTTTGACCAGGCGCGAAACGGTCGACGCATTAGCCGCCAGTCGCTCTGCAAGCGCGCCAATTGCCAGTCCGCGCCGGCGCGACAAGCAGGCAAGCAGGCCGAACTGGCCGATGGTCAGTCCGTGAAGGTTGAGCGCGTCGTCATAGATCTGGCTGACTTGCCGCGACAGCCGCCGCACCTTGGCCGCTGTGCACAATGCCGCCGGACCGGGCGGCAGTGCGGAGGCAGGCGACTCGGGTGGGCTTGTGCTCATGCCCACAGAATAAGATGCAATTGCAGATAATCAACCGCCGGATTTCAGCAGTGCCAGCGTGCGCTGCCAGGCCAGATCGGCAGCCGCCTTGTCATAGCGGGCGGGCGAGGTGTCGTTGTTGAAGGCGTGATTGACGCCCGGATAGGTATGGGCCTCGAACCGCACCCCGGCGGCGGTGAGTGCGGCCTGCCAGGCCGGGCCCATGGCGTTGATCCGCTCATCCAGGCCGGCATAATGCAGCATCAACCGCGCCTTCACCCGCGTTGCGTCGGACACGTCCTGCGGCGCCGCGCCATAATAAGCCGCGCCAGCACGCAAGGCCGGGCCGGCGGCCACCGCCAGCGCGTTGACCATGCCGCCGCCCCAGCAGAAGCCTACCGCGCCCGGCGCACCCTTGCCTGGGGCACTTGCAGCCAGCCATTTCAGCGTGGCGACGCCATCGGCCACCGTTTGCTGGCGATCGAGCGCACCGATCATGGTGCGCGCCGTGTCCTCGGCGCTGATTGTGCCGTCACCCAGCGTTGGCGTGCCGCCGTTTGGCGCCAGGAAATCAGCGGCCAGCGCCACCAGGCCTTCGGCGGCAAGGCGGCGGGCAACATCGCGGATATGATCGTTAAGCCCGCGGTTCTCGTGAATGACGAGCACGCGCGGCGCCGCGGCCGCGCCCTTGGCCGGTTCGGCGAGGTATCCCGACATTTCCCGGCCAGCCCCAACGGAAAAGCGCACATCGCCCACCTTGATGCGCGCATCATCATCCGCCACCAGGGGCGCCGCATCGGCGCGCGCCGCAATCAGGCCGAGCAGGGCGTTGGCCGCCGCTGTGCCACCGGCCAGCCGCGCCATTTGCGCTACCATATCCCGCCGGCTGAGGTCGCCGACATGGGTGAAGCGATCATAAAGCGCGATAATCACCTGGGTCGGTTGCGTCTCGGTCATCCTGCTTCTCCTGCGGCCAATTCCGCCAGTGCGGTGGGGGTGTCGATATCGACAAGGCACGCGGCCGATGGTGCCGCGACTTCGGTGACGGTGAAATCGGCCATGGCTGCCTTGCCGCCGTTGTCGCCGGTCAGGGCCATCAGGCGGGTAAAAGCTGCGCGTGGCCAACGCGCCGGGTGGCCGCGACGGCCATCCCACAGCGGCACCACCAGCTCTCCCGGCGTGGCCGCCAGCGCGTCAATCAGCGCGGGTT
Organism: Sandarakinorhabdus limnophila DSM 17366; assembly: GCF_945882885.1. Lineage (GTDB taxonomy): Bacteria > Pseudomonadota > Alphaproteobacteria > Sphingomonadales > Sphingomonadaceae > Sandarakinorhabdus > Sandarakinorhabdus limnophila_A. Next base: position 67,286 of record NZ_CAMCWT010000005.1, on the reverse strand, counting down.
CCACGGCAGGCATGTCGCCCAGGCAAATCAGTGCTGCATCCCAATCGGCAGGCACGGCTGCGATGCCGGCCGCCAGGCTGCGACCCATACCCTCGGCCCAGTCGGGCGCCGTAACGAACTGCACATCATGCCCGGCCAGCGCAGTGCGCACCGCTGCTTCATCATGGCCCAGCACCACGATCGGCGGTGGCAGCCCGGCGGCGGCGATCGCATCCACAGCGTGTGCCACCAAGGGCTTGCCGCGCCAGGGTGCCAGCAATTTGTGGCCGGCACCAAAGCGGCTGGAGCGGCCGGCGGCGAGCAGTATTGCGCCAACCCGGCCCGGCGCGCTGGCGACCGCCCGCGGTTCCGGCCGTTCGGCTTCGGGCAAAAGGCCGCCGTCACCCATGGCGGCGATCGTCTCTGCGTTTACGGCCAAGTCAGCGGCGAGGCGTTCCAGCACCAGATCGAGGCCGTTGCGCTTGGGGCTCTTGGCGCAACCGGGCAGGCTGATCACCGGGCGGCCAGCCAGCGTGCCCAGCACCAGCAGATTGCCGGGATCGACCGGCATGCCCAGCCGTTCTACCGTGCCGCCTGCCGCAATAATGGCCTGTGGGATCACGTCACCGCGATCGACCGTGGCCGATGCGCCGGCGACCAAAAGAAGATCGGCACTGCATCGGGTCAGCTGAGAGGCCAGCGCAGCCACATCGTGCGGGCAGGGCGGCAGCATTTCCATCCGGCTGCCCAGCGCCGTGATCCGCGCGGCCGTCACCCGCTCCAGCTTGGCGAGCACCTTGGCGCTGGTGCCGGGCAGGGTGGTGGCAATCAGCGCGATGGATAGGGGCCGGAAGGCCGCCACCATCAACGGACGCGCGGCGGCGATGGCGGCGCCCAGCGCGTCGCCGGTGACGGCATAATTGATCGTCTTGATGGTGGCGACGATGGTACCTGCCGCCACCCGCGTGCCGGTGGGCAGCGTGGCGAGGGTGAGGGCTTCATCGACAGCATTGACCGCAGCCACCATGCCGGGCGGGGCAGTGAACAGGCCAGCGGCGGTGGCGGCAAGATTGACGCGGCCGTGCACCGGCACCAACGCCGCCAACCCCGGCCCGGCCAGTGCTGCGGCCAGCGCAGCGGCGGCGTCATCCTCGGCCACGTCGCTGGGCTCCAGCCGGGCAACGACCAATTCGATAACGCCTGCCGCAGCGGCATCGGCGAGATCGGCAGCGTCCAGAACATGGCCCTTGGGCAGGCGGCGCTGGCCGATCTGCTGCCCGTGCGCCAGCAAGGCCCCTTCGGCCTGTGCCAGCGGAACCGGCCCGAACTTCATGACGTGAGCGCGTTTCTCCATGCCGCAGTCATCTGCGCGGCGATGGAGAGCGCAATTTCGGCGGGGCCGGTGGCACCGATGGCAAGGCCAGCCGGGCCATGGATACGAGCCAGATCATCCGGGCCAAAGCCTTGCGCCGCCAGCCGTTCCAGCCGTCCGGCGTGATTTTTTCGGCTGCCCAGCGCCGCGATATAATAGGCCGGTGATCGCAACGCTGCGGCCAGCGCCACATCATCGATCTTGGGATCATGGGTAAGCGCGACCACGGCAGACGCCGGGTTGAGCAGTCCATCGAGCGCCTCGTCGGGCCAGCGGCGATCAAGTTCCAGCCCGGCAAAGCGCGCATCGGCGGCAAATAACCCGCGTGGATCGATCACCGTTGGCACCACGCCCAGCCCGTCGGCCAACGGCACCAGCGCCTGCGCGATGTGCACGGCGCCGATGATGAACAGCCGGCGCGGGGGCGGATAGCGGCGCACGAACGGGCCGACTTCTCCGGCAACGGCGCGCCCGGTGGCAGGATCGCTGCTGATCGCCGCCATGCGTCCGGCAGATGTGGCTGCCAGCACATTGGCAACGAGCGCCGGCGGCAGTGCATCATCGGCGAATCGTTGCACCAGGATCGATATGCGCCCACCGCATGCCAGCCCCGCCGTCCACGCCACCGTGTCGGCCACACCATAATCCAGCACGGCGTGGCCGGCCTGCGCGGATATCATGTCTTGCGCCGCCAGGATCACATCGGCTTCGACACAGCCGCCGGAAACGCTGCCTTCGAACAGGCCATCGGCGCGGATGGCAAGATGGCTGCCTTCGCGGCGCGGGGCTGATCCCCAGGTCGTGATGACGGTGGCAATCGCCACGCCATGACCAGCCTGAATCCACCCCAGCGCAGTAGCCAGGGTGGTCAGATCCTCGTCGCGGCCAACGCCCGTCACATCGTCATTCCGGATCCCACGCCGGACCATTGCCAGAGCAGGAAAAGCAGCGTGACGAGGATGAGACCGGTGGCCCAGGCCAAGGGCGACAGACCACCGGCGGCAGGTTCCGCTTCGGCGGCTGCCGCCTGATCGGACGCGGCCGCCAGCGCCACGATGTCGACAGGCGGTGCTTCTACTTCGGCCTTCAGTTTGGCGAAGAAGCCTTCGGCATATTGCTTTGCCGCACCTTCCACCAGCCGGGCGCCGAGCTGGGCCAGCTTGCCGCCCACCTGGGCCTTCACCACATAATCCAGTTGCGTCTTGGCCGGGCTCAATTCGGTGAGCACGACATCGGCGCTGCCCTTGGCAAAGCCGGCGACTCCGCCCTTGCCTTCACCCACCAGGCGATAGCGCTCGGGCGCAACGATATCTTCCAGCCGCACAGTGCCGGCGAAGCGTGCACGCACCGGGCCCACCTTGGCTTGCATGACGCCATCGAAAACCGGCGTATCTGCTTCAGTGCGGGTCAAACTCTCCACGCCATCGATGCAGCGGGCCAGCACATCGGGATTATTCAACGCCGCCCACAATACATGGCGCGGGCTGGCGATTTCCACCGATCCTGCAAGGTCCATAAACTCTCTTTCCAGTTCAAGGCGGTGGCGGTGCGATCGTGCCCTTTCGATGCCAGTTTCACATGACAAGTCAATCATGAGCGGAAAAGCATTATTGCGATTTAAAAACTATCCGTTAATAATCTGTCTATGTCTGGTGTGCTGCGGGGTGTGTATCGTGCGTTGTAGGGTCTGGGGGTTTTGATGAAGGGCGCCGAAGAAGCGACGCAGCTTGCCGCTGATGAAGTCATCGTGCGTGGCACGATGAAGTGGTTCGATCCGGTCCGCGGCTATGGGTTCATGGTGCCATCGGCGGGCGATGGTGCGGATGTGCTGGTGCATTTCAGCCTGGTTCGCGAACTGGGTCGCCGCACCTTGCCGGAAGGCGCGACACTTACCTGCATTGTGGTCGCGCGGGATCGCGGCCGCCAGGCGCGGCGCATCACCGATCTTGATCTCACCACTGTCGTGGGTCCGGATCCGGAAACCGCCGCCGCGCGCGCGGCCGATCGCGTCAATCCGCAGGCCATGCTGGCCGCCGCCGGACCGTTCGAACCGGCGCTGGTGAAGTGGTTCAACCGGCTGAAAGGCTATGGTTTCATGGTGCGGCCGGGCTCCACCGAGGACATTTTTATCCACATGGAAACCGTGCGCATGGCCGGGCTGGGTGAATTGCAGCCGGGGCAAGCCCTGGAAGTGCGGGTGGCACCTGGGCACAAGGGGCCATTGGCGGTTGCGGCACAACCGGCTAATACGCCGGAGTGATGAACTCCATACGCTCCGCCGCCTTCCTGTTCAGTCTTGCCGCGCTGGTGCCATTGGCACCGGCAGCCGCTGCTACTTGCCCCAACAGCGGCTTGCGCATCGTCCCTGTGGCATTTCAAACGGCCAAGGGTCGGTTCGTCTACAAGGTCGAAGTGGCGGCAACGGCCGAAGAACAGGCTTGCGGCATGATGTTCCGCGATCGCATGGCGCCGGGCACGGGCATGGCCTTCCCGATGCAGCCCCCCCGCGCCACCGGTTTCTGGATGGAAAATACGCCGCTGCCGCTGGACATCATTTATGTCTCTGCAGCGGGGCGGGTGCTGAACGTGCGGCGTGGCCAGCCTTATTCGCGCGAGGTGCTCGATTCCGCCGGGGTCACGGCTGACGTGATCGAACTGGCGGCGGGTGAAGCGGAACGGATCGGGCTGAAGCCGGGCGATCGCGTGCGTCGGTAATCAGGGTAATCGGGCTGATCAGCGGGCGTCTGGGTCGAGCAGGCGCTGCCACCAGCTTTGCGCCTTCACTTGGGTGCCGCGGTGCATTTCCATCTGCCAGTGCGGCAGGCTGCTCGGCTCCACTTCGCGGCCCTGATTGTCGACCACTAAGATGGCGATATTGCCGACCGGGTCGCGCCGAGCCGCCAGTGAATGGCTGCCACCATCAAGCACGAATTCATGACTGCCATCGGCCATCAGATCGAGCAGGGAGGACGGCGTGGCTATCCAGCCCGGGCCAAGGATGCGATCGAGCACCGCACCTGTCGGGGGGGGCAACAGCCTTTAACGCAGAAACAATGTACCGAGCCATAAACCACCGTAATACATAAATGTTGCAACGCGACATTTATGTCGTGGTTTTGGTTAATTTGAAAGACAGTCGCAGGTTACGCCGGGTTTGATGCTGGCCGGCCGGAGCAATGCCAGGTCATCAGCGGCGGAAGAAACGCCGCTGATTCATCGGCATCGGCGTGGTCTTCTCACGGAACACGATGCGGCCCTTGTCCAGATCATAGGGCGTCATTTCCACATGAACGCGGTCGCCCACGATGGAACGGATGCGGTTCTTGCGCATCTTGCCGGCGGTGTAGGCGATGATCTCGTGCTCGTTTTCCAGCTTCACGCGGAAACGCCCGTCGGGCAGGATTTCGGTGATTTCACCTTCGATCCGGATGATTTCCTCTTTCGGCATGTTAAGCCTGAATCCCGCTGGCAAACTGCATGAATGATCCTGTGTTAAGCGTGCCGCCGGTGGTGGTTCGCCGCGACTGGCCTGCCCCATGACCTGAACCATGCAAAATTGCAACCTTGCCACCTTGGCAAAGCGCGGCTTTGGCGGCAGGTGTGGCCCACATTCATCAGGGGATTCTTCATGAAAAGCCGCGCCGCCGTCGCCTTTGCGCCCAACCAGCCGCTCGAAATCGTCGAGGTTGACCTGGAAGGCCCGAAGGCCGGCGAAGTGCTGGTGGAGATCATGGCCACCGGCATCTGCCATACCGATGCCTACACGCTGGAAGGCAAGGACAGCGAGGGCATATTCCCGTCGATCCTGGGCCATGAAGGCGCCGGCATCGTGCGCGAGGTTGGCGCCGGCGTCACCAGCGTTGCGCCCGGCGATCATGTCATCCCGCTCTACACGCCGGAATGCCGCCAGTGCAAAAGCTGCCTTTCCGGCAAGACCAACCTGTGCACAGCCATCCGCGCCACGCAGGGCAAGGGCCTGATGCCGGACGGCACGACCCGCTTTTCGTACAAGGGCCAGCCAATCTTCCATTACATGGGCTGTTCGACCTTCTCGAACTTTACCGTGCTGCCGGAAATCGCGGTGGCCAAGATCCGCACCGACGCGCCGTTCGACAAGGCCTGCTACATCGGCTGCGGCGTCACCACCGGCGTGGGCGCGGTGGTGAAGACGGCCAAGGTCGAACCCGGCGCGCGCTGCATCGTGTTTGGTCTGGGCGGCATCGGGCTGAACGTCATTCAGGGCCTGAAGCTGGTAGGCGCGGACCAGATTGTCGGCGTGGACATCAATCCGGATCGCGAAACCTGGGGCCGCCAGTTCGGCATGACCGATTTCGTGAACCCGAAGGACGTATCGGGCGATCTGATCGCGCATCTGGTGGCGCTCACCGATGGCGGGGCGGATTATACCTTCGATTGCACCGGCAATACCGACGTCATGCGCACCGCGCTGGAAGCCTGCCACCGCGGCTGGGGCGAGAGCATCATCATCGGGGTCGCCGAAGCTGGCAAGGAAATCGCCACGCGTCCGTTTCAGCTCGTGACCGGCCGGGTGTGGAAGGGCAGCGCCTTTGGCGGCGCGAAGGGCCGCACCGATGTGCCGAAGATCGTCGATTGGTACATGAACGGCAAGATCGCCATCGATCCGATGATCACCCACGTGCTGGATCTGGACGGCATCAACAAGGCGTTCGACCTGATGCATTCGGGGGAAAGCATCCGCAGCGTCGTGGTGTTCTGATGGAAACGCTGAGCCGCGCCGCCTGCCATGGCGGGGTGCAGAGTTTTCACAGCCATGCCAGCAGCAGCACCGGCACGGCGATGCGTTTCGGCGTATTCGTGCCACCGGGGAAGGGGCCATTCCCGGTGCTGTGGTGCCTTGCCGGACTGACCTGCACCGAAGAGACGTTTGCCATCAAGGCCGGCGCCCAGCGTCTTGCGGCGGAACTGGGCCTGATGCTGGTGACGCCCGATACAAGTCCGCGCGGCGAAGCTGTGGCCGATGATCCGGCGTGGGACATGGGGCAGGCGGCGAGCTTCTACCTCGATGCCACGCAACAACCGTGGGCAGCGAATTTCCGGATGCGGACGTGGCTGATCGACGAACTGCCTCGCTTGATCGCGGCGCATTTCTCGGCCGACATGGCTCGGCAGGGCATCACTGGGCACAGTATGGGTGGCCACGGCGCGCTCACGCTGGCGTTGAAGCATCCGGGCGTGTTTCGTAGCGTGTCAGCCTTTGCGCCCATCGTCGCGCCGACCCAGGTGCCATGGGGGCAAAAGGCGCTGCCGGCCTATTTGGGCGATGATCCGGCGGCGCACGCGGCGCATGACGCCTGCGCGTTGATCGATGGCGGCGCAAAGGTAGCCGAACTGCTGGTCGATCAGGGCGAAGCAGACGCGTTCCTGGCCGAACAGTTGCGCCCGGAACTGCTGGAAGTCGCCTGTGCCCACGCCAGCATCCCGCTGACGCTTCGCCGCCACGCCGGATACGACCATGGCTATTGGTTCGTGCAGAGCTTCGTCGCCGATCACCTGCACTGGCACGAAGCGCGGTTGAACGGTTAGGGTGCTAGGATCAGGGATCAGGGTGCTCGGGCGACCGGCACTTCGATCAGCGTCGGCGCATCGCTTGCAAGAGCGGCCTTGAACGCATCGATCAGCGCCGGAATACTGTCCACCCGCACGCCCTGCACGCCGTGGGCCGTCGCCAGCGCCATGAAATCGATCGCCGGTTCGGTCAGGTCCATCGCCACGAACACGCCTTCGCGGGCGCTGTGATCGCCGATGGCGCGGGTGCGCTGTTTCAGGATCCGATAGCTGCTATTGTTGAAGACGATGGTGACGACCGGCAGCTTGTAGTGGGCGCACGTCCACAGCGCGGCGGCCGAATACATCAGGCTGCCATCGCCGGTGAGCGCCACCACCGGCCGGCCCGGGTTGGCCAATTGCATGGCAGCGGCCTGGGGCAGGGCCACGCCGATGCCGCCGCCGCGCATGCCGAACCAGGAGTCGGGCCTTGTCGCGGGCAGCAATTGGCGCACGGCGTTCATGCCCGAGGAGAGCAGCTCTTCGATGATGATGGCATCCTCGGGCATCGCTTCGCCCAGCCGTTTCAGAACGGCCATCGGGTCCATCGGGCTGGCATCCATTGCGGCTTCGGCCTTGGCGAACAGCGCGGCCTTGGTTTCGGCAATCTTTGCTTCAACGCCGGCCCGGCGAGACGCGCCGCTGCCTTGAACCAGTGCGGTCAATTCGGGCAGCGTTGCCTTCGGGCAGCCCTGAATGGCGGCAGTGGCGGCGAAATTCTTGCCGATCTGCCACGGCTCGTCATCCAGCTGCACAAGCTTTGTGCCCGGCGCGAGCGCTTCCACCCCGGTGGCCTGGCTTTGGGTTAGCAGGTCTGCGCCGATGCTGATCAGCAGATCGTGATTTTGCATGACGCCGCGCAGCGCCGGCGTCATGCGCGGCACGGTGCCGGCATAGAGCGGATGGCTCGACGGGAAGGCGGCGCGATTGGCCATGCCTTCCATATACACGGGCGCGCCCACGGCTTCGGCAAACGCCACGACTTCGGCAAAGGCGTCGCGGTTGGCCACGCAATCGCCGGCGAAGATCACCGGGGTTTCGGCGCCCGCAATCAGCGCGGCGGCCTTGGCAATTTCGTTTGCATCACCGCGAATGCCAGTACCGATGCGGGTCGGCGCGCCGATGTCCAGGCCTTCCGGCGCCATCGCTGTTAACACGTCGCCGGGGATGGAGAGGAACACCGGGCCGGTGGGGGCCGTCAGTGCCACCTTGGCCGCCCGGCGCACGGCGCGCGGCAGTTCCTCGATGCTGTTCACCTCGAACGACCATTTGCAGAGCGGGCGGGCCATGGTGGCCAGATCGTCCCACAGCAATGGCTCGGTCAGGCGGATGCTCATGTCCTGCTGGCCGGCGGTCACCATCACCGGCGCACCGGCCTTGGCGGCGTTGTAGAGCATGCCCATGGCATTCCCCAGGCCCGGCGCGGCGTGCAAGTTGCACACGGCGAGCTTGCCGGTGGCCTGGGCCCAGCCATCGGCCATGCCCATCACCACCACCTCGTTCAGGCCGAGCACATAACGCAGCCGATCTTCGACCACGAAGGCATCAAGCAGTGGCAACTCGGTCGTACCGGGGTTGCCAAAGATGATCTCCACACCCTCCGAATGCAGGATATCGAGGAAGAGGTGCTTGCCGGCCCGCGGCGCAGCCACTTGATTGCTCACGGGATCATCTCGCCTTCGGTCACAGGTGGCAGCCGCACACTTCCATCAAGCAACGGCGCGCCGGGCAGATAGGCGCGGAACATCAGCACGAACTTGCCCTTGGGCGCCGGCAGCCAGTTCACCACCCGCTCACCCGACGGTTTGCCGTGTTGCACGAACAACTCAATGCTGCCGTCGCGTTCCGGGCGCAAATGCTGGGATCGGTCGCCCACGGCGAAGCGATTGAGGTCGTTGGGAACGAAGAACAGCCGGCCATCGGGCGCCTGTTCGTACATGGTCAGTGACCAGAAAGCGCCCACCGGCAGATTGCCTGGCATTTTCACCCGCCAGCTCTTCGCGCCGGTTAGCGGGCGGCCTTCGGCATCCTTGGTGGCTGAAACATAGATCGCCTCGATGCGGGGCAGGGCGGCGAGTCCACCAAGCGCGACGCGGGCGCGCAGATCATCATCCTCGCCATAGAGCGCCATGTTGAACGGCGGATAGACCCAGCCATCGACGCCTTCGTCCGCGGTAAGCCCGCCCTTCAGTTCGTGGATCAGCGCCGGCAGGCTGTCGTTCCACAGTTTCTGCTGTTCCGGCGCCAGCGTTTCCCAGCTCTTGCCCAGGCCCTGATCGGCAAATTGCGCGGCGCGGTTGGCGAGCAGGGTGTCGCCGGAGCGCTCGATGGCAGCATTGACGGTGGCAAGAAACGCCTTGCCATTGGGCTTCGCCGGCACCTTTAGATCGAGCGGCGTGTCGCCGGCCACGGCCGAGAGCGTATAACGGGTGAGGCCATCGGCAGCGGCGGCCAGATCCTCCTCGCCATTCACCACCACGCGTACCAAGAGCCAAGCATCGTTGGACTGGGAGCGCACCATTTCGACCCCGGCCGGCAGATCGCCGCGCCAATTGGGGCCAACAATGGCATAGCGGCCGCCATTGGCACCCACCGTGCGTGTGCCGAGGACGGCGATCACATCGCTAGTGATGCTCATCAGCGCGGCGGAATGATAGCGCTTCAGCGCCGGGATCGAGAAGAACACCGGGCCCTGTGACAGGTCGAGCCAGGCCGAGCCATAAAGCGTATCGTTGTTGGGCGTCGTTACCTCGCGGGTGGTGGCATCGGCCAGGGTCAGCCGCGGGACAATGGCGTTGATGCCGGTTCCCATGCCGGCGGCGGACATGCGAGCCACCTGCGCCTGCCTGGTCCGCAGCATTTCATAGGGTGCAAAGCCGAAGCGGAAAGCGCGGCGCAGGGCCTGGATTTCCGGTGTGTCGGGCAGCGGAGCCGGGATCACATTTGCCGGCGCGGCGGGCTTGGCCGCAGGCTTTGAGGGCGCAGGTTTGGCAACCGGCTTGGCCGGTGCAGCCTTTTTTGCCGGCGCACGTGTCGGCGCGGCAGCCCCCGGCTGGGCCAGCATGGCCAGTGCGACGGCGACGATTCCCCAATGGTGGCCCATTCGCCTCTCCCTGATCATTTCGTCCGTCAATGCCCAAGGGGGTGAGCGGCGTAAAGTGCGGTGTTGCGAATCTCTCGATCAGGAGTGGGAAGAATGAGCGAAGCCTATATCGTTGCCGCCCAGCGCACCGCCGGTGGCCGCCGTGGTGGCCTGCTGCGCGATTGGCATCCGGCTGATCTTGCCGGCAAGGTGCTGGATGCGCTGGTCGACAAGACCGGGGTTGATCCGGCCCTGATCGAAGATGTGATCATGGGCTGCGTGGGCCAGGGCGGCCAGCAGAGCACCAACGTCGCGCGCAATGCCGTGCTGAGTTCAAAGCTGCCGGAATCGGTGCCGGGCACCAGCGTCGACCGCCAGTGCGGCTCCAGCCAGCAGGCCATCCATTTTGCTGCCGCCACGGTGATGAGCGGCCAGATGGACGTGGTGATTGCCGCCGGCGTCGAATCGATGACCCGCGTGCCGATGGGCATGACCGTGGCGCTGCCCGCCAAGGCCGGCATGGGCATGCCCTATGGCGATGCCATGGCCGCGCGCTACCCCGGCATCCAGTTCAGCCAGTTCACCGGCGCCGAAATGATCGCCGCCAAATATGGGCTGACCAAGGACATGCTCGACGAATTTGGTTATGAAAGCCAGGTGCGCGGCGCCCGTGCGGCCAAATCGGGCGCGTTCGATGCCGAAATCGTGCCGATCAACGTGACGACGCATGATGGCGCGCCGCACGTCCATACCCAGGATGAAGGCATCCGCTTTGATGCCAGCCTGGAAGGCGTGAAGGGCGTCAAACTGATCAACCCGGAAGGCGGCCGGCTGACGGCGGCGACCAGCAGCCAGATCTGCGACGGCGCATCGGGCGTGCTGATTGTCAACGAACGCGGGCTGAAGGCGCTGGGCGTCAAGCCGCTGGCCCGCATCCACACCATGACGGTGGTTGGCGAAGACCCGGTGATCATGCTGGAAGCGCCCATCGGCGCCACCAAGAAGGCGCTGCAGCGCGCCGGCATGAGCATCAGCGATATTGATCTTTATGAGGTGAACGAGGCCTTTGCTTCGATCCCGATGGCCTGGCTGCAGGTGCTGGAAGCCGATCACGCCCGACTGAACGTCAATGGCGGCGCGATTGCGCTGGGGCACCCGCTCGGCGCGTCGGGCACCAAGCTGATGACGACGCTGGTGCATGCCCTGCACGCCCACGGCAAGCGCTGGGGCCTGCAGACCATGTGCGAAGGCGGCGGCTTGGCCAACGTCACCATTATCGAGGCGCTTTGACATGACCTATACCCAGATCGCCCTCGATATCGACGGGCCCATCGCCACCATCACGCTCGATCGGCCGGAGAAATTGAACGCCTTCACCGGCGTGATGATGACCGAAATCATCGCAGCGTTCGATGAAACCGACGCCAATGATCAGGTCAAGGCGGTGATCGTTACCGGCCGTGGCCGTGCCTTCTGCGCCGGAGCCGATCTCAGCGCCGGCGCTGCCACCTTCGATTATGAAAAACTGGGCGGCGCCCGCAGCGCCAATCCGATGCAGGACGATGGCAGCATCGACTGGACGCACCCGGCCACTCGCGACGGCGGCGGCCAGATGACCATGCGCATCTTCCGCAGCCTCAAACCCGTGATCGCCGCCGTGAACGGGCCGGCAGTGGGCATCGGCGTCACCATGCAATTGGCGATGGACATGCGGCTGGCCAGCGACACGACGCGCTTCGGTTTCGTCTTTGCCCGGCGCGGCATCGTGCCGGAAGCCGGATCGAGTTGGTTCCTGTCCAAGCTTGTTGGCCTGCCGCAGGCGCTGGAATGGTGCATGACCGGCCGCGTGTTCGATGCGGCTGAAGCGCTGAAAGGCGGCCTCGTCCGTTCCACCCACGCGCCCGATGATCTGTTGCCCGCCGCTCGCGCGCTGGCGATGGAGATCGCCGAGAACACTGCGCCGGTGTCGGTGGCACTTACCCGGCAGATGCTGTGGCGCATGGCGGGCGCGCCCAGCCCGTGGGATGCGCACCGGCTCGATTCAAAGATGGTCTACATGCGCGGCCGCTCGGGCGATGCCAAGGAAGGCGTGGTCAGCTTCCTTGAAAAGCGCCCGCCGGCTTATCCGGACACGGTGAGCCAGAACATGCCGGAAAACGTGTTCCCGTGGTGGCCAGAAGAAAAGTGGTGATGGAAGGCTGGTAAGCGCGCTTAAGCCTGTTCGAGCAGGTCCGTCACGTCCAACCCTAGCTGGGCGATGCGGGCTTGCACGCGCGGCCATTCCTCGGTGAGGAACTGGTGGCGTTCCTGGGTGAGCAGATTGTTCAGCGCCCCATCGGCGGCAAACAGGCCGACGCCCTTGCGTGCCCGCACCAAGCCGGTGGCTTGCAGATCCTGATAGGCCTTGGCGACAGTGAGCGGGTTCACGCCGGCTTCGGCCGCCAGAGCGCGCACCGACGGCAACATGGCGCCATCACCCAGCGTAAGGATGCGACCGATGATCAGATCGCGGATCTGGCGGTAGATGGGACGATCGGTGGCAAACATGCACTGTTGTATGCCGCCAGCACAGCCAAAGGTCAAGGCTGTGTTAAAGGCCTATAGCAGCCACAGCGATTGCAGTTCCCGCACCATGCCGGCTGGCAGGGCTTCCACGCCGTCGCCGGGGCCGCCATCGAAATCGGTTGGCGCATCGGCTGCCTCCAGATAGCGCCAGCCCTGGTGGGCGCGGCACGGACGCAGCTGCACCGGCACCGGGCCTGGCTGCAGTTCGATGGCGCATTTCGGTCCCCAATCGGTACTGGCCATGGCGATGGACAGGATGGTTTGCCGCGCCACCAGTCGGTGCCCAATGATCCAGAAGATTGACCCGCCGATCAGTTCTTCGGCGCGTTTCGGCATGAAGCGGGTGTGGGCACCGGCACGGCCCGCGCCCCACCAATGCGCCTGCCGCGCCGCCAACGTCTCGATATCGGGGCAGCCGGCGGCCACTTTCGTAAGATGCAGCATCAGCCGAGGTACTGGACGCCCACCAGCGTGGCGAGGCCGAGGAAGGCGAAGAAACCCATTGAATCGGTGATCATCGTCACAAACACGGAAGATGCAACCGCCGGGTCAGCCTCCAGCCGATCGAGGGTGAGCGGCACCATCACGCCGGCAAGCCCTGCAACAACGATATTGAACAACATTGCCGCGGCGATCACCAGACCAAGGTTGGTGTTGCCCAGGACCAACACAACGCCCAGCCCCATCAGCACGGCCAGCGTCAAACCATTGAGGCAGGCCACGCGGATTTCCCGCCAGATGGTGCGGCGCGTGTTGCTGTCGGTCAGCTGGTTGGTCGCGAGTGCTCGCACCGTGACCGCCATTGTCTGATTGCCGGCATTGCCGCCCACGCTGGCGACGATCGGCGACAGGGCCGCCAGTGCTACCAGCGCTTCGATGCTGGCCGAAAACGCCCCGATCACGCTGGCCGATACCAGCCCGGTGATCAGATTGGCGACCAGCCAGCGTGAACGGGTGCGATAGGTGCTGAACACCGGCTCGTTGATGTCGCCATCGCCGGCGCCCGACAGTTTCAGCACGTCCTCGCCAGCTTCGGCCTGGATAATGTGCACCACGTCGTCGACGGTGATGACGCCCACCAGTTTGCCCGCATCGTCCACGACCGCGGCGGAAATCAGCGCATATTTCTGGAAGATCAGCGCCACTTCTTCCTGGTCCATGGTAACCGGGATCAGCGTCTGCTCCCGCTTCATGACATCGCCGACCATCAGATCCGGCGGGGCGGTGAGCAGCCAGGACAGCCGCATGGTGCCGATGGGGCGGCCGACGATATCGACGACGAAGATTTCCCAGAAATCGGTGGCCGGATCGATGCTGGCGCGGATGCGATCGATCACCCCGCCCACGCTCATCGTTTCGGTCACAGCCACCAGGTCGCGCTGCATCAGGCGGCCGGCGGATTCCTCCGGGTAATTCAGGGCGGCTTCGATGTCGGCACGGTCTTCGGGAGCCAGCGCGCGCAGCACCTCGCGCTGTTCGTCGGCTTCCAGATCCTCGATAACGGCCACGGCGTCGTCGGTATCGAGCTGGGTGACGACCTCGGCCACTTCGCCGGGCGACAGCGCGTCCAGCACGTCCTCGCGCACATAATCATCAAGTTCGGCGATGACTTCGGCATTGAGCAGATCGCCCAGAGCATCGGCCAGCGGCACGCGGGCATCAGCGGGAATGGCGGCAAACAGATCGGCGACGTCGGCCGGGTGCAGCGGGCTGACCAGCGCGCGCACCCCATCGTCGTCGCCGCTGTCCAGTGCAGCAGCAACGTCGCTGACAAAGGCGCGGCTCAGCCGGCCCTCTTCCAGCGCATCCGGTGCCTCGTCGGCGCGCGGGTCAAGACGCAGATCGTCGTTCACGGCGACGGGTTATACGCGCCTTTGCCGGCAGCGCCAGCCTTGGCTGTGGGGTTGGAAAATGCGTCGCAGTCCGGCCGTTCAGCCCTTCCGGCGCCGGGTCACGCGCCAGGCCCGCACGGCCCGGCCGAGATGGGCCCGCCGCAGCCCACGACCGGCCTTCAATCGTTTCAGATAAATGTTGGAATCGAAATTCTGCAGTTGAAAATGGTAATAGTTCACATACTCCAGCCAGCCGAGCATTGTGAAGCCGGCCGCAGCAAAGAAGTTGGGCTGCCAGCCTTGATTTCGCAACGACAGCGCCGCCAGCGCAGTGGCCGCCACCAGCACCGCCAACGACGGCAGTTGGGCGCGAGCGCAGGCCGCCGTCAGGCGCTCAGCCAATCCTGTGTCGCCATCAAGCACGGCCAGCGCCATCCGCCAGGCTGCAGCGCCGATCACCAGCAGCAAGGAGCAGGCCGCCATGCCGGCAATCGCGGCGGTATCGGGGGCAAGCCCGGCCGACCAAAGCATGGCGCAGCCCATCGCCGGCATCGCCACCACATTGCCGGCTTCCATTTTCCAGTAACTTGCCAGATGAAGGCGCAATTCGGCCCGGTCGCGGCCGGCCAGTTCAGATGGAGCAGGTTTCATCGGCGGCGAGACTATTCAACTGTCCAGCCTAATCAAGGTTTCGGCTTTTGATGGTACCATCAGCGCATCTGGCCCGTCGTCGCCCGCTGGTGTAACCACTGGCGCTTGGGGAGGGCGCAGCGATGCTGATCTGGTTGCCGATCATCATTTACGGAACCACCGTGGTGCTTGGGCTTGTGCTGGGCTGGTATTTCCTGAGCGGCAAGCGCCCGTCCCAGGGGCTTCAGGCGCTGCACTTCGTGCTGGGCTTTGGCGGGCTGGAAGTTGTTATGATCATCACCTCGCGGTTCAGTTCCGATCCCGATCTCAAGGAAAATGCCAGCATCGCGCTGGTCATGCTCGGGCTGACGGCAATGATCGGCCTGTTTGCCGGTATACTGGCAAAATCGCGCCCAGAGGGTCTGGGCCCGGTGCTCACCGCCCATGCCTTCGTGGGCGGCGCTGCCTTCCTGGTGCTGGCCAATTGGGCGATGAACGCCGCCGGTTAGGTGACGGCGATGATCTCCACCTCTTGCCCGGCCAGCGTCACGACATCGCCCACAGTCTTGCCCATCACGGCGCGGGCAAGCGGCGATACATAGCTGACGCTGCCTTGGTGCGGATCGGCTTCATCATCGCCAACGATCGCATAGGTCTGGATGCGGCCATCGGCGCGTTCGAAGCTGACGCTGTGGCCAAAGCTGATGCTGTCAGCGCTGGTGCGCGGCTCGACAAGCTGCGCCGAGGCGCGCCGGGCTGACCAATAGCGCAGATCACGGGTGGTGCGCGCCATGGCGGTGCGGTCGCTGCTGATCTGGTCTCCGGCTTGCGCGACGGCATAGGCGGCCCGCGCGGCAGACAGTTCAGTTTCGATCCGGGCCAGTCCGCGCGCGGTGACCAGATTGGGGTGCGCCGGGATCGGCCGGTCAGGCAGATCGGCGGCGACCGCCTCGGCATCAGATTCCTTGGTAAAGGCAACACTCATTGCAGGGCAACTCTCTTGGAGAAGGGAGCATGCCACCGCCAGTGCCGAAGGCGCAAGGTTCGGCCGCGCTGCCCGGTCAGGTTAAGGGCGGGAACCGGCGCCCAGGAAACGGAACAGTTGCTGGAAAAGCGGTCGGGCCAGCTGTACCGGGGCGGGTCGAACCACGGTTTGCATGCTGTTCAGCGTCACAAGCTGGCCATCGGCCAGCGTGGCCACCAGGCATTCCGCGCCGGCGGCATCGCGCATCACCACAAACCGCGCGTCGCCTTCGGGCGTGGCCATCAGGAACGCGTGCTGATTGCGGCGGATATAGGCCATGATGTTGACGGCAACATCAGACCAGCCACTGCCACCCAGCCGTTCAGCCACATAGCCATCAGTGCCGGGAAGAATTTCAACTTTGGAAACGCGATAATCAGCCATGGCGGCACCCTAGGGCGGGCAGAATAGATTCGACAATAGAAATTTGCCGATATTTAACCAAAATGAATGCGTTGCTGTCATCTACGCGGAGCTGCGGCTTCAGCCACTCCGGTTGCCCGCGTCGTGATCAGGGCAGCAACAGGCTGCCGTCGCCATAGCTGTAGAAACGATATTCGTTCTCGATGGCATGGGCGTAGGCCTTGCGCATCACGTCCAACCCCATCAGCGCGCTGACCAGCATGAACAGGGTCGAGCGCGGTAAGTGGAAGTTGGTAATCAGGCCGTCGATGGCCTTCCAGCGATAGCCGGGTGTGATGAAGATCGAGGTGTCGCCTGAAAAAGCTCGGATGGCACCCCCCTTGTCGACGGCGGATTCGAGCAGGCGCAGGGAGGTGGTGCCCACGGCAATGATGCGACCACCCGTGGCCCGGGCAGCGTTGAGGCGCAGGGCGGTCTGATCATCGATGCTGCCCCATTCGGCGTGCATCTGGTGATCTTCGATCCTGTCTGCCTTCACCGGCAGGAAGGTGCCGGCACCCACGTGCAGCGTCACGGTCTCGCGCGAGATGCCGGCTGCGTGCAAGGCGGCCCACAAGCGCGGCGTGAAGTGCAGGCCGGCGGTGGGGGCGGCAACGGCGCCGTCCTTGGCGGCATGCAGCGTCTGATAATCGCTGAAATCCTGAGCATCGATGCCGCGCCGGCGGGCAATATAGGGCGGCAACGGCATTTCGCCCACGTTGTGCAACGCCGATTCCAGTGGCTGGCCGGCGGTTTCAAACTGCCAGAGCACGCCGCCCTCGTCGGCCTTTTCGATCACCTCGCCGATCAGCAGGGCGCTGCCGCCTTGGCTGAAGTCCACGCGGGTGCCCGGTTTCAGGCGGCGGGCGTTCTTGACGAAACTCCACCAGCGGTTGCCGCTCTCGCGCTTGTGCAGCGTCACGCCGATGGCGGCTTCGCCTACGTTTGCAAACAATTGCGCCGGGATCACGCGGGTATCATTCACCACCAGCACGTCGCCAGGGCGCAGCTGGCCGGGCAGATCGGTGAAGTGGAGATCGTCCAACACACCGACATCCCTGCCGCGTACGGTCAGCAGCCGGGCGCTGTCGCGCGGTATCACCGGTCGCAGCGGGATGCGGTCTTCGGGCAAATCGAAATCGAAATCATCAACCAGCATCGGGGGAACAGCCCTTTGGTCGGAGGAAGAGGGAGGGGGTCAGCGGGGCGGCTGCGGCCCCGATTGCGTGCCGGATGCCGGTGGGGGCAGGTTCAGCACACCCGCCGGAATCGGCGAGGCCTTGGCCTTCAGCGCTGCAAAATTGGGCGGCGGCACCTTGTCGGCCGCGATGCTGGCCTTGATGATGCGGCTGGGATTTTCCGGCGGCTCGCCCTTTTCGATGCCGTCCACATAGGCCATGCCTTCCACCACGCGGCCCCACACTGTGTAGGTGCGATCCAGCTTCAGGGCGGGCATCAGCACGATATAAAACTGGCTGTTGGCGCTGTCGTCGCTCTGCGAACGCGCCATGGCGGCAGCGCCGCGTACGTGCGGCAGATCGTTGAATTCGGCCTTCAGATCGTCGAGCTTAGAACCGCCTGTGCCGGTGCCGGTGGGATCACCGCCCTGCGCCATGAAGCCATCGATCACGCGGTGGAAGACGGTGCCATCGTAGAAACCCTGGCGCGCCAGCGTGCGAATGCGCTCCACGTGCTTGGGCGCCACATCCGGGCGCATGACGATCTTGACGCGGCCGCCCGACGACAGATCGAGCACCAAGATATTTTCCTGGTCCACCTGGGCGATCATGCCGGCGATATTGGACGGCGCCGCCATTTCCGGCAGCTTGGGCGGGGCCTTCAGATCCTTGGGATCGATGCGCTGTTGCTGGGCCAGAGCCGGTCCGGCAGCCAGAGTGAACACAGCAGCAATCAGCAACGGCAATCGCATCATTGGCCTTTCAATCCGGTTTCCGCGACCCTGGCCACCACATCGGCAGCGATACGGGGCGGGACGAACTTGCGGATGTCGCCACCATAAACAGCAATTTCCTTGACCAGACGTGAAGCGATCGGCTGCAAGGCGACATCGGCCATTAGAAATACCTGTTCGATATCGTCATTCAGCGCCCGGTTCATGCCGGTCATCTGGAACTCATATTCGAAATCGCCGGCACCGCGCAGGCCGCGCACGATTACCGTGGCGTTCAACCGCTCGGCAAAGGTCATCAGCAGCTCATCGAAATCGGCAACGTCCACGTTGGGGATGTCAGCGGTTTCGCGGATGATCTGCGCCTTGCGCTCCGCCAGCGTGAACATCGGCGATTTCGATGGGTTGGTGGCCACACCAATCACCAGCCTGTCCACCAGCCGCGCGCCACGGCGGATGATGTCCATATGCCCAAGGGTCATCGGATCGAAGGTGCCGGGATAGACGCCAATACGGGTCATGAGGCTTGCTTCTTACCGATCACGCTCGACAGCGAAACGCGCAATGGCGCGCAGCAGATCGGCCTCCGGTCCGAAACCGGAAAGATGGGCGATGGCCTGATCGATCAGGGCATTGGCCTGGGCGCGGGCGCGTTCGACCCCCAGCAGAGAGACGAAGGTCGCCTTGCCGGCGGCTGCATCCTTCTGCACGGCCTTGCCGGTCTTGGCGGATTCGCCTTCCACGTCGAGCAGATCATCGGCGATCTGGAAGGCCAGGCCGAGATCGCGGGCGTAGGCGCGCAAGCTTTTCTTGTTGGCTTCCGATGCCCGGCCCATAATGGCGCCGGCTTCCAGGCACCACACGATCAGTGCGCCGGTTTTCAGCTGCTGCAGCCGGGTGATGCCGGCCAGATCATAGGTCACGTCGCCGGCCACCAGGTCCATTATCTGGCCGCCGGCCATGCCGGCCGGACCGGACTGGATGGCAAGTTGGGTGATGAGTTCCAGCCGGGCGACTGGATCTTGGTGGGTGGCAGGATCGGCCAGGATTTCAAAAGCCAGATCGTGCAGGCAATCGCCGGCCAGCACGGCGGTGGCTTCGTCGAAGGCCTTATGCACGGTGGGCTTGCCGCGGCGCAGGTCATCATCGTCCATGCACGGCAGATCGTCGTGGATCAGGCTGTAGACATGGATGCATTCGATCGCGAGCGCGACCCTGAGCGCCTGTTCGCGTGGCACATGGAAGATATCGCAGGCCGCAATCACCAGCAGCGGGCGCATGCGTTTGCCACCGCCGATCGCCGCATGGCGCATGGCTTCATACAGCCGAGCGCGGCTGTCATCGGGCATGGCCAGCAGCCGATCGAAACGCTGATCGATGGCCTTGCCGATGGCATCAAGGGCGGGCTTCAGGCTGAGCGAGGGCTGCACCATGTCCGTTCGCCCTTATTGCGCGTCAAAGGGGCGGGTGGCGACGGCTTCGCCGGCGGCATTCTGCTGGATCTGTTCGATCCGCATGCGTGCATCGTTCAACCGGGTTTCGCACAGCGATTTCAGTGACTGGCCGCGTTCATAGAGCGCGATGCTGTCATCGAGGCTGAGATCGCCCGATTCCAGCTTGCGCACAATGTCTTCAAGCTCGCGCAGGGCGTCTTCGAAGCTGGGCTGGGGGGCAGCGGGCGTGTCCATGAACGCCGTATCTGGACGGGCGCGGGCGCGTGGTCAAGCCGGGCGCATGCTTGCGAACATCAATCCGCCTTGCCAGCCCGGCGCCGCGGCGCGACACTGTTGAAAAATCGATCAAGGAGATGAGACATGCCAACCTCCACGCGCGCTGCCGTGCTGCGCCAACGAGGGCAGCCCTACAACATCGAAACCGTTGAGCTGGCCGATCCCGGGCCGGGGCAGGTGCTGGTCAAGCTGGCGGCCTGCGGCATCTGCTTCACCGATGTGGGCGTGCAGCGTTACGAACAGGGCACACCCTTGCCGCAGGTGCTGGGCCATGAAGGCGCTGGCACGGTGCTGGCGGTGGGCGAAGGCGTCACCAACGTGGCCGCCGGAGACCGCGTGGTGCTGAGCTATGCCAGCTGCGGCGCCTGCCCCAGTTGCAGCCATGATCACCCGCAATATTGTGCGAACTTCATGGCGTTGAACTACGCCGGCGTGTTGCCCGACGGCCGGGTGCCGATGAGCCAGAATGGGCAGCCGGTCTATGGTGGCTTCTTTGGCCAATCCAGCTTTGCCGATCATGCCATCGCCTATGCGCGCAATACGGTGAAGCTGGCCGATGACGTGTCGTTCGCGCTGGCTGCCCCGTTTGGCTGCGGCCTGCAGACAGGAGCCGGCACCGCCTACAACACGCTGAACGTGCAGCCGCATCACGGGTTCGCCGTGATGGGCGCAGGTTCGGTGGGGCTGGCGGCTCTGCTGGCGGCGGTGGACCGCGGCTGCCACACCATCATCGCGGTCGATCGGGTTGCCGAACGGCTGGCGCTCGCCCGTCGCCTGGGGGCGACGCACACCATATTGGCCGATGGCCGCGACATGATGCTGGCGCTGCGCGAGGTGGTGGCGACCGGCATCGATCGCATCGTCGATACCACCGGGGCCTCAGCCGTGATCCGCGCCGGTCTGGAGGCGCTGGCCAGCAGGGGGGAACTCGCCATGCTGGCCGTCACCGCGCCGGGCACCGAAATCACGTTCAACCCCAACACGCTGCTCGGCGGGCGTTCGTTGCGCGGCGCCGTGGAAGGCGATGCCGATCCGCAGAGCTTCATCCCCTGGCTGATCGACCGCCACCGTGCCGGCCGCTTCAATCACGCACCGCTTGTGACAGAGTATCCGCTGGCAGCCATCAACGAAGCCGTGGCCGATATGGCCAGCGGCAAGGCGGTGAAGCCGGTGCTGGTGATGGAGTGAGTTATTTCCCGGTGAATGTCGCCGGCCGCTTCTGCAGGAAGGCGCTGACACCCTCCACGAAATCGGCGCTGCGCCCGGCCAGAAGCTGGTTGCGGCGCTCCACCATCAGGCCTTCGGACAGCGATACATCCAGGCAATCGCGGATACCTTGGCGGATCAGGGCATAGGATTTGGTCGGCCCCTTCGCCAGTTTCTCGGCCACGGCACGGGTGGCTGCGGCCAGATCGGCATCCTCGACCACCTTGTAGACCATTCCCCAATCCAGCGCGGTTTCGGCCGGGATGCGTTCGCCCAGCATCATCATGGCCTGCGCCCGCGCCCGGCCGGCCAGCCGCGGCAGCAGCCAGGTCGAGCCGACGTCGGGCACCAGCCCGATGTTGACGAAGGCCTGCAAGAAATAGGCGGATTTCGCCGCAATCACGATGTCGCCGGCCAGCGCATAGGAACAGCCGGCACCGGCCGCGACGCCGTTGACCGAGGTGATGAACGGCACCGGCAGCGCAAACAAGCGCTCCAGCAGCGGATTGAAATGCGATTCGAGCACGGCACCGGCATCCGGCGGGCCGGAGCGTTTTGCGCCACCGCCAGCCCCGCCGCCGGCCAGATCGGCGCCCGAACAGAAGCCGCGCCCCGTGCCGGTCAGGACCAGCACGCGCGCCGTGCCTTCGTCGCGCACCCGGTCCACCGCGTCGATCATCTCCTCGATCACGCCCACGTGGAGCGCGTTCATCACCTGCGGCCGGTTGATGGTGAGGGTGGCGATGCCCTCGGCTTCTTCGAACAATATGTGGGTATAGCTCATGACGGTCTCCCTTTGGCCGTCACGATAGGGGGCGTGGGCGCGCCCCGTCACCCCATCAATCAGCCAAGGTGGATCGCTTACAGCTCGGGCATCACTTCCATGATCGCCGCCAGGCAATCGCGGCCCAGTTGCATCGAACGCTGCGGCGACCAGCCATACTCGGCGCAGGGCAGATCGTCGTTGTCCTTGAACGGCATTTCCAACGTCATGGCGAGGCAGCCGAACCGCTCGGCCAGCTGGTTGGTGCTCATGGCCAGATTGGCGGTGCCGGGGCGGGCGACGGGATAGCCTTTCGCGGTCTGGAAATCCGGCGTTATCCGCGCCAGCCGCGCCTTGTAATCGGCGAGTAGCGCCAGCTGTTTCGGCGTGATCGACGGGATGCCTTCAAAGCCGGCGATGAACACCTGCGGGATGGCTTCATCACCATGCACATCCATGGCGAGGTCGCAGCCGGTTTTGTCCATCGCTTGCCGCACACACAATACTTCAGGCGATTTTTCCGCTGACGGCGCTTGCCATTCGCGGTTGAGGTTCACGCCGGCGGCGTTGGTGCGCAGATGGCCGCGGAAACTGCCATCAGGGTTCATATTGGGCACGATGTGGAAAGTGGCCTGTTGGCGCAACGTGCGCGCTACCGGATCGTGCGGGTCAGTCAGTCGCTCCAGCGCACCTTCCATCCACCATTCGGCCATGCTCTCGCCCGGATGCTGGCGGGCATAGAGCCACACGGTCTTGGCGCCATCGCCCACGACCAACCGGTCAATCGCCCGGCCATCAAGGCTGAGGCCCAGCACATCGGCGCGCACGCCGGGCTGGGCGGCGATGCGGGCAATCAGATCATGGTGCCGCTCCATGGAATACGGCGCGAAATAGGCCAGCCAAAGCTGGTCAACGCTTGGCGTCACCTCGATGGTGAGCGTGCCATTGGCGGATTTGGGATCGAAACTGGTCAGCGCGCGCCGCCACGTCTGCCGGTCTCCCGAAACGCAGGCGCGATAGCCCGGCCAGCCGCCGGGATAGGCGCAGTTGTTCAGATCGATGATGCGGATGATGCAGCGCTGGTCCTTCGCTCCAGAAAGGCGAAAGTGGAACCATTGATAGAAGTCGCTGTGCGCGTCCTTGCCTATGGTCAGCACGATCTCGTGCGGGCCGGCAATCCGCTCGACCTGGATGTTGCCCGAATCAAAGGCAGTATCGATGCTGATCATTGGTCGGTCTTCACTTTCACGGTCACGCTCTGGCCGCTCGGGCCGGGAAAGCCCTTGAGCAGGGCCTGCAGCAGCACCGGCGCGGCGCTGATCGGATCGATGCTGGGAGCGATGGTGCTGGCGCGGCCTTCCCACACGGCGCTGCCGTCGCTGGCCCGGCGGATCTGCAGCGTCATCAGCGCGGCCGTCACGTTGCGGGTGCCGCCACCCACCGGGAAGGTCACACCGCCGCCAAGGCCGCCATTCCAGCCGCCAGTGCCGCCGCCGATGCCAATCGATATGGGGGAGCGTTTGCGGACCACCTCGCTGTTGCCGGTAAGCGAAATGCGCGCGACATGATCAGCCGGCTGGCCGCCCGTTGCCAGCGTAAAGCCCGCCTTGGCCAGTTCGGCATTGGCCACAGCGGCCAGCGCGCCGAACTGCAGCGAGGATGCCGCCGCCGGATCGGCTGGCTCCACCGTGATGCTGCTGCCGGTCAGCGGCGGTGCCGGCGGTGCCAGGATGTGGAAGCGGGTTACCTCCACTTTCACGGTTGCGGCATGGGCCACCGATGGCAGCAGCAGGGCGGCCAGCACGGCAGGCAAAATCATGTGGCGGGTCATGGGCTTTACTCGCGGGGCACTTATACCCCTGTCTGGTCGCACTTCGGCTGCGGGCAAGCAAGGGTGGATCAGGCGACCGCGGTTGACAAAGCGCAGCGCCTCCCTTAGCGACCGGCTTTCGTTTCACCACCGATTCACTTGCCGGGATTGATCATGAAGATCCGCAACAGCCTCAAGAGCCTCAAGGGCCGCCACCGTGACTGCCAGATCGTGCGTCGTCGCGGCCGCACCTATGTCATCAACAAGACCAACCGTCGCTTCAAGGCCCGCCAGGGCTGAAGCCGCGCCGCTGGCCCGTTTGGCCGGCAGGTTGACTTGGTGAGACCCCTGCCATCGGGCGGGGGTTTTGCTGTTTGTGGGGTTGGTGATGGCCAGAATCTTGCCGACTGCCGTGGTGTTCGATGTCGGCAATGTGCTGGTGGATTGGAACGTGCGCGCTTTCTATGCGCCGTTGATCCCCGATCCGGCGCGGCTGGACTGGTTCCTGGTTGAGGTGGTGACGCCGACCTGGCATTTCCAGCATGATGCCGGCCGGCCGTTTGCGGAAACCAGCGCCGAACTCATCGCCCGCTTCCCGGCCGAGGCTGAACTGATCCGCCAATATGGCCCCCGCTTCAATGAAACGGTACCCGGTGCCATTTCTGGCATGATCGAACTGGTGGAGCAGTTGGCCGCGGCCTGCGTGCCGCTGTTTGCCATCACCAATTTCAGCCACGAATTCTGGCCACCGTTCCGGACCGAGTGGCCGGTGTTCGATCATTTCACCGACATCATCGTTTCAGGCGAAGAGCGGCTGACCAAACCGGATGCCGCGATCTATCAACTCGCCCTGCGCCGTTTCGGCCTTGGCCCCGGTGAAGCGATCTTCATCGATGACCGCGCCGACAATGTGGAGGCAGCCGTGGCCAACGGCTTTGTGGGCCACCTGTTCACCGGCCACGAAGTGCTGGCGGCGGAATTGGCGCGGCTGGGCCTGCTGGCTCAATAATTCTTCAGCTCGTCCCCCGTCAGTCGGACAACGTGGACGACGTTGGTGGTGCCGGGCGTCGAAAAGGGCACGCCGGCGATCAGCACCAGCGGATCGCCGCCTTTGGCCAGACCCGTTCGCAATGCCATACGCTTGGATTTGGCCACCATTTCCTCGAAACTGCCAACATCGCGGGTGGTGACTGCATGCACACCCCACACCAGGCCCATGCGCCGCGCCGTCGTCTGGCTGGGCGTGAGGCACAGCACCGGCACCGAAGGCCGCTCGCGCGCGGCGCGGCCGGCAGTGGAGCCGGAGATGGTGAAGCAGGCAATGGCGCGGGCGCCGATGGTGCGGCTGATGTCGGCAGCGGCCGACGTGATGGCGGCCGCCGTTGAACGGCCGGTGGCCACTTCGGTGAAATGCACGCGGCCATGATAGCTCGGGTCGGCCTCCACCTGGGCAGCGATGGCATCCATCATGCTCACCGCTTCCACCGGCCAGGCCCCGGCGGCGCTTTCGGCGGACAGCATCACGGCATCGGCGCCGTCATAGATTGCGGTCGCCACGTCCGATACTTCGGCGCGGGTGGGCGAGGGGCTGGTGATCATCGATTCCAGCATCTGGGTCGCCACCACCACCGGCTTGCCCAGACTGCGCGCCATGGCAACGATGCGTTTCTGGGCGGGCGGCACATTCTGCGGCGGCAGTTCGACACCCAGATCCCCGCGCGCCACCATCACGGCGTCGGCGATTTCCAATATCTCCTCCAGCCGTTCCAGCGCCGCCGGCTTCTCGATCTTGGCGAGCAGCGCGGCGCGGCCGCCAATCAGCCGGCGCGCTTCGGCGACGTCTTCGGGGCGTTGCACGAAGCTCAGGGCCACCCAGTCCACCCCGCAATCGAGCGCAAAGCTGAGATCGGCGCGGTCCTTCGGGGTCAGCGCCGGCAGCGGTACCACCACATCGGGCACGTTGACGCCCTTGTTGTCCTTGATGGTGCCGGGCACCTCCACCACGCAATCAATGGCGTCTTCCGAAACGTCGATGGCGCGCAGCACGATCTTGCCATCGTCAACCAGCAGGCGGGCACCGGGGCGCAGCGCGGCAAAGATTTCCTTGTGCGGGAGGCAAACGCGCGCTGTATCACCCGGCGCAGTGTGGCGATCGAAACGGAAGGCCTGGCCCTTCACCAACTCCGCCGCGCCGCCGGCGACCCGGCCCACCCGCAATTTCGGCCCTTGCAGATCAGCAAGGATGGCGATCGGCCGGCCATTGGCCTTTTCGACAGCGCGCACCGCCGCGATCAGCTTGCCTTGGCTTTCGTGGCTGCCGTGGCTCATGTTCACACGAAAGGCATCGGCACCGGCCGCATGCAGTTTGCTGATCATCTCTTCCGAAGCCGATGCTGGCCCCAACGTGGCCAGCACCTTGACCCGGCGGGCCCTTGGTTGAAGATGTCGGCTCATGCTGCGTCTCAGTCGTTCGGATTTGCCGCTACCCTAGCGGTTGATGCGGCGCAGTGCCACAGGAGAGAGACACCGCCATGACGATCCTTGCCGATGATGCAGTGCGGGAACGGCTTGAAGCCGCAGCCTTTCGCCGCCTGATGCTGCATTTGCGCCAGCGCACTGACGTGCAGAATATCGACCTGATGGGCTGGAGCGGCTTTTGCCGCAACTGCCTGGGCGACTGGCTGCACGAGGAAGCTGAGAAGTTGGGCTTGGCCGTTAGCAAGGTTGAGGGCCGCATCCATGTTTATGGCATGAGCCAGACCGAGTGGAAGGCGCAGCATCAGCATCCGGCGACGCAGGAACAATTGGACCGAATGGCCGAATCGCTGGCGCAGAATGAGCGGGTTCGATAACCCCTGCGGCAACCAATTTCAGACAGGGACCCAAATGAGCGACGAGACGATCTCTGGCACCGAAAGCGTGTCCGCCACCCAGTTGCGCCTGTTCATCGAGCGCATCGAAACGCTGGAAGAAGAAAAAAAGAGCATGGCCGACGACATCAAGGATGTCTACGCCGAAGCCAAGGGCACTGGTTTCGATATCAAGACGATGAAGACGCTGGTGCGGCTGCGGAAAATGGAAACCGCCGCCCGGCAGGAAGCCGAAGCGCTGCTGGAAACCTACCGGGCCGCCATCGGCCTGTAATCGGGGGAAAAACGATGATTCTTTATGGGGGCAAGCTCTCGCCGTTCGTGATGCGGCCGTTGCTGGTGAGCCGTGCAAAGGGTGCCGAGGTCACGCTGGGCAGCTTTGAAGGGGGCATCAAGTGCCCGGAATATCTGGCGCTCTGCCCCACCGGCAAGATGCCACTACTGGTCGATGGTGATCTGGCGCTGCCGGAAAGCCAGGTCATCGCCGATTATCTTGATCTGGCGCTGCCCGGTCCCAAGCTGATCCCGGCCGATATCATGGGCGCCACCAAGGTGCGGTTGCTGGTGCGGCTGGCTGACAGCTATGTCGTACCGCAACTGGGCGGGCTGTTCCGCGGCCGCGAGATCCCGGCCGGCGTGCCGGACGCGCTCAAGGGCATGGGTGAGGCGCTGGGTTACATCGAGCATTACCGCAACGCCGATGACGCGTTCGCCTACGGCAACAGCTTCACCCAAGCCGATGCGGCGCTGATCCCGCTGTTCTTCTTCCTTGATGCATTGGATGGCCCGATGCCGACCAAGGCGCTGGTGGCCGCACAGCCCGGCCTCGCTGCCTGGTGGGCCCGTGCCAAGGCCAGTGCGCTGGGCGCGCAGGCGATTGCCGAGCAGGCCGAAGGCTTGAAGCAGATGATGGCCAGCCGGGCTTGATTGTCAGGCGACCTCGCCCGTAAGCTCAATCCCACAAGGGGACTCCAATGCAGATGACGCTGACCATCAACGGCCAGGACCACAGCGTGGAGGCGCCCGCCGCCACCCTGCTGGTTGAGGTGCTGCGCGACCAGCTGGGCCTCACCGGCACCCACATCGGCTGCGACACCAGCCAGTGCGGCGCCTGCAACGTGTTGGTGGATGGCGCGGCGGTGAAGGCCTGCACGATGCTGGCTGCACAAGCGCAGGGCGCGCAGGTCACCACCATTGAAGGATTGGGCAGCACCGATGCGCTGCACCCGATGCAGCAGGCCTTCCGCGAAGCCCATGGCCTGCAGTGCGGCTTCTGCACGCCAGGCATGGTGATGGCCGGCATGGAAATGGTGCGCAAGCATGGCACGAAGCTGACGCCGGAACTGGTCACGCATGAATTGGAAGGCAATCTGTGCCGCTGCACAGGTTACATCAACATCGTGAAGGCGATCGTGGCCGGCGCGGCAGCGATGGAGGCCCAGAATGCGTGATTTCGCTCTGCATCGCCCGGCCAGCGTTTCGGCGGCCACGGCCGCCTTTGCCGGCACTGATGGCGAAGCCGCCTATCTCGCCGGTGGCCACACGCTGATCCCTGCCATGAAATCGCGGCTGCGCATGCCCGATGCATTGGTGGACCTGACCGGCCTTGGCCTGTCGGGCATCAGTCGCGACGGGGATCGCCTGTGGATTGGTGCCACCACCCTCCATGCCGATGTCGCCACGGGCGCCACCGCCATTCCGGGTCTGGCTTGCCTGGCCGCCGGCATTGGCGACGCGCAGGTGCGCAACCGCGGCACGTTGGGCGGCAGCATCGCCAACAATGATCCGGCCGCCGATTATCCCGCCGCCGCGCTGGCGCTGGACGCGGTGATCGAAACCGATCGCGGCAGCCACAAGGCCGATGATTTCTTCCAGGGCATGTTCACTACGGCGCTGGCTGAGAGCGAGATCATCACCCGCGTCGGCTTCACCATCCCGCAGCAATCATCCTATGCCAAGTTCCGCCATCCAGCCTCGCGTTATGCCATGGTCGGCGTCTATGTCGCCCGCCATGCTGCGGGTTGGCGCCTCGCTGTCACCGGCGCCGGGCCAGGCGTGTTCCGCTGGACGGACGCGGAAGCCGCGCTGAACGCCGGCACCGATACTGCCGGGCTGGTGCTGGCCGCCGATGATCTCAACAGCGATATCCACGCCAGTGCCGAATATCGCGCCCATCTGTGCGGCGTGATGCTGAAGCAGGCACTGGCCACTCTGGCCTGAAGGAGGCTGTCATGGCCGAACTGATTGTCACCACCACTCCCACGGTCGAAGGCCGCATGGCGACGCGCTATCTGGGTGTCGTCGCTGGTGAAGCCATCATGGGTGCCAACATCTTCCGCGATATCTTTGCCGGCATCCGCGACATCGTTGGCGGCCGTTCCGGCGCCTATGAAGAAGTGATGCAGGGCGCCCGCGAGGAAGCGCTGCGCGAAATGGCCGATCGGGCGCTGGCGATGGGCGCCGATGCCGTGATCGGCGTGCAGATCAGCTATGCCGCCTTGGGCGCTTCGGATTCGATGCTGATGGTGGGTGCCGTTGGTACCGCCGTGAAGCTGGGCTGATTGCCGTTTTGCGGGCGGGTTGCTAAGGCCGCAGCCATCCAACCTGCAACCAGTTGAACGATCATGGCCGGCCACAGCAAATTCAAGAACATCATGCACCGCAAGGGCGCGCAGGACAAAAAGCGCAGCGCCTTGTTTTCAAAGCTTTCCCGCGAAATCACCGTGGCGGCGAAGATGGGCATGCCCGATCCAGCCAACAACCCGCGTCTGCGCGCCGCCGTGCTCGCCGCCCGCGTGGAAGGCATGCCGAAAGACAATATCCAGCGCGCCATCGACAAGTCGCAGGGTGGTGACCTCGCGAATTATGAGGAAGTGCGTTACGAAGGCTTCGGCCCCGGTGGCGTGAGCCTGATCATCGAAACGCTCACCGACAACCGCAACCGCACCGCCACCAACGTGCGCACGGCGATGGCCAAGAATGGCGGCAACCTCGGCGCTTCGGGCAGCGTTTCGCACGGCTTCGAGCGGCTGGGCCTGATTTCCTATCCCGCCGCCGCTGGCAGTGCCGATGCCGTGTTCGAAGCCGCGCTGGAAGCTGGTGCCGACGACGTGGAATCGAGCGAGGATGGCCACGAAATCTGGTGCAGCATCGAGAATCTGCACGACGTCGCCCGCGCCCTGGAGCCGGTGCTGGGGGACAGCGGCCAGGCCAAGCTGGCGTGGAAGCCGGGCACGATGGTCATTGTTGGCGCCGAGGATGCGGCGCAGTTGATGAAGCTGATCGACGTGCTGGATGATGATGACGACGTGCAGACCGTGTGGGGCAATTATGACGTGCCCGACGACGTGATGGCCGGTCTGTGAAGCTGGGGCTGACTGCGCTCGCTATGATCATGGCCACGCCTGCCGCTGCCGATCCTGTTGCCGACATCAAGGCCGCGCGCGCCGCTTACAACGCCGCGATCGCCGCCCGCGATGCCGCTGGCGTGCGCGCCGCGCTGGGGGAGGGCTATGTCGGCATTGCCGGCACCGGCGGCGAAGCCATTATCGGCGCCGACGCCATGGCCGATTATTTTGCCCGCGCCTTCAAGACGCCGGGCTTTCTCGGTTTCGTGCGCACACCCGACGTGGTCACGGTCGCCGTCCCGCCGCTGCGCGCGATGGAACGCGGTCATTGGTCGGGTGGCAGCCTCACCGGCCGGTTCAGCGGCGAATATCTGGCGGTGTGGGTGCCCACGCCCACGGGCTGGAAACTGCGCAGCGAAACATTCGTGACGCTGTCCAACGGAGCGCCCGGCAAACCGTGAGGCTGATCCTCGGCCTCGATCCCGGTTTGGCGGCGACGGGGTGGGGCGTGATCGTGGCTGAGGGCAATCGCCTGCGCCACATCGCTCACGGCACGGTGAAAACGTCGGCCAACGCGCCGCTGGCCGAACGGCTGGTGGCGCTGCATGACGGCCTGATGACGGTGATCGACGACCACGGCGCCACCGAAGCCGCCGTGGAGGAGGTGTTCGTCAACGCCAATCCGCAATCGACGCTGAAACTGGGGCAGGCGCGCGGCGTCGTGCTGCTTTGTACGGCGCGTGCTGGCTTGCCCGTGGCGGAATATGCCACAAGGCTGGTGAAGAAGGCGCTGACCGGGGTGGGCAGTGCCAGCAAGGATCAGGTGCAGGCGATGGTGGAGCGGTTGTTGCCAGGCGTGAAAGTGGTGGGGGCCGATGCGGCAGACGCGCTGGCCGTGGCGATTGCTCATGCACATCTGGGTGCCAGTTTGCGAAAGGGCCTGCTGTGATCGCGCGGCTCAAGGGATTGGTGGACAGCGTTTCGGCCGATAGCGTGATCGTTGATGTGAACGGCGTCGGCTATCTGGTGCAGGCCTCCACCCGCATGCTGGCTTCGCTGTCGGTGGGGCGGCCGGTGGCGCTGCACATCGAAACCCAGGTGCGGGAAGACGCCATCACTCTGTTCGGCTGCGTTTCCGAATCCGAACTCGCTGCCTTCCGGGTGCTGATCACGGTGCAGGGCGTTGGCGGCCGGGTGGCGCTCAACATTCTCTCTGTGCTTACGCCCGATCAGGTCGCGCACGCGGTCGCAGCGGGTGATTCCGCATCGCTGGCTCGCGCCAACGGAGTCGGCCCCAAACTTGCCGCCCGCATCGCAAACGAATTGAAAGGCAAGATGGGCGGCGTCGCTGTCTCCGCCGGTGCGCCTTTGCCAGTCACGGCCGGCGCCCGCGTGGTGGAAGATGCCGTTTCTGCGCTGGCTGCCCTTGGTTTCCGCCCGATGGACGCCAGCCGCGCGGTTTCCGAGGCGCTGGCTGAACTGGGCGAGGGGGCTGCCCTCAACGACGTGGTGCGTGTGGCGCTGAAGAAGAGCGCGCGGTAAGAGACGGGGACCAGATGACCGCCGATCTCACCCCGCAACGTCGCCCGGACGATATTGATGCCGCGCTGCGGCCCAAGGGGCTGGACGAGTTCATCGGCCAGCAGGGCCTGCGTGAGAATCTGGGCGTGTTCATTTCGGCGGCCCGCGCGCGCGGCGAGGCGATGGACCATGTGCTGCTGCACGGCCCGCCCGGCCTGGGCAAGACAACGCTGGCGCAGATCGTGGCGCGCGAACTGGGCGTGGGCATCCGGGCCACGTCTGGCCCCGTCATCGCCAAGGCCGGCGATCTTGCGGCTATCCTCACCAATCTCGAACCGCATGATGTGCTGTTCATCGACGAAATCCACCGCATGTCGCCCGCCGTGGAGGAAATCCTCTATCCGGCCATGGAAGATCGGGTGCTCGACATCATGATCGGCGAAGGCCCGTCGGCGCGCAGCGTGCGCATCGATCTGCCGGCGTTCACCCTGGTTGGCGCTACCACCCGCGCCGGGTTGTTGACGACACCGCTGCGCGATCGTTTCGGTATCCCGCTGCGCCTCAATTTCTACTCCATCGATGAGCTGGAACAGGTCGTCACCCGCGCTGCGCGGCTGCTCGAATTGCCGCTCACCGCCGATGGGGCGCGCGAGATTGCGGCGCGGGCCCGTGGCACGCCGCGCATCGCCGGCAGGCTGCTGCGCCGTGTGCGCGATTTCGCGGCTGCCGCCGGCCAGACCGAAGTCACTGCCCGCATGGCTGATGCCTCGCTCAGCCGACTGGAGGTCGATCGCCTCGGCCTCGACGCGATGGACCGGCGTTACCTGATGATGATCGCCGATATCTATCGCGGTGGCCCGGTCGGCATAGAAACGCTCGCCGCCGGTCTTAGTGAGGCGCGCGACACGGTGGAAGACGTGATCGAGCCCTTCCTGATCCAGCAGGGCCTGATCGCCCGCACCGCCCGCGGCCGCATGCTCAACGGCCCGGCCTGGAAGCATCTGGGGCTGCTGCCGCCGGCCGATCAGGTGCAACTGCCGCTGCTTGACGAGGAATAGGGCTGCAACCTTTGCCGGCTGCCATGCGAAAGACTTTGCATGCGCATTCTCCCCGCCTTCATCGCCCTTTCCGTCATCGCAGCGCCGGTCGTCGCCTTTCCCGCCGTAGGAGACAAGGCGCTCGCAGTTTCAGGTGCCGACATTGCGGGCAAGACCCGGACGCTGAAGCAACTCGCCGGCCGCAAAGGCACGGTACTGATGTTCTTCCGCTCGGCGTCCTGGTGCCCGTTCTGCAAGGCCCAGCTGATCGCCATGAACGAGAGTGCGGCGGCGGGGCTGAACAGTCGCGGTTACGCACTGGTTGGCCTGTCGTATGACGATCCAGCCGTGCTCGCCAAGTTCGCTGCCGAGCGCAAGGTGGCCTGGCCGCTGCTATCGGATCCGCAGTCGAAGGTTATCGATCGCTGGCAGTTGCGCGATCCGGCCTACCCGCCCGGTAATCGCGCCCATGGGGTGCCGCTGCCGGCGGTCTATGTGATCGACAAGAAGGGCGTGATCCGCGCGCGGCTGATGGAATCAAACTACCGCCAGCGCCCACAACCCGAAGCGGTGCTTGCCGCCGTCGACGCGCTGGGCCAATAAACCTCCCGCAACAGGCGGGGGACGAACATGACATTGCCGATGGACAACGTGCGCGCCGCCTTCCCGGCGCTGGCCCTTGCCGACGATGGGCTCCCGCGCCTCTATCTCGACGCGCCGGCCGGCACCCAGGTCGCGGGCCGGGTCGTGGAGGCGATGAGCCGCACCATGATCGAAGCTTGCGCCAATGATGGCGGCACCTTCCGCACGTCTGTGGCGACCGGTGCCATCGTCGAAGCCGCGCTCGCCGCCGCCGCAGCCTGTTTCAACTGCGCCGAGGATGAAGTGATCTTCGGCCTCAACACCACCAGCTTGTTCTTCCAGATGGCGCCGCTGATTGCCGCCAACTGGCAGGCAGGGGACAATATCCTGCTCACCCGCATGGATCATGATGCCAATGTTTCGCCCTGGTTGCAGGCGGCCGAGGCGCGCGGGGTGGAGGTGCGCTTCATCGAGTGGGATCGCGAGACGTTCGCGCTCAAACTGGAAACGTTGCCCGATCTGATCGACGCACGCACCCGCGCCGTTGCCGTGGGTCATGCCAGCAACTTCCTCGGCACCATCAACGATGTTACCGCCGTCTGCGCCGCCGCGCGCGCCGTGGGCGCGGTGAGCATTGTCGATGCCGTGCAGTCTGCCCCGCATATCGCATTGGATGTGCAGGCCATCGGCTGCGATCTGATAGCGGCATCGGCCTATAAATTCTTCGGGCCGCACCTTGGCATCATGTACATCTCCCATCGCTTGCAGGGGCTGATCCGGCCGCTGAAGGTCCGTCCCTCGGTTGATGTAATGCCGACCCGGCTGATGCCCGGCACGCCCAGTTTCGAGGCCATGGCCGGCACCACGGCGGCCATCGAGCATATGGCGTGGCTGGGAATTGCTGCGGGCACGGTGAGCGGTGATGCATCGCTGCGCCAGCGGCTGGTGGCCGGCCTGGCGGCGGCGCAGGCGCACGAGACCGAATTGATGCGGCGCTTCCTCACCGGCATCGCCACTGTGCCGGGCGTGACACTGCACGGCATTGCCAACGCCAACCGTCTCCACGAGCGGGTGGCGACCTTCACGTTCGAGATTGAAGGCCATAGCGCCGATGCCATCGCGGCCGATCTGGCGGCGCGAAACATCTTCGTGTGGAACGGCTATTATTACGCGTGGGAACCTGCCGGCGTGCTGGGCCTGCGCGATCGCGGTGCGGTGCGGGTGGGCTTCACCCACTACAACACGCTGGATGAGGTGGACGCGCTGATTGCCGCCCTGAAGCAGATCGCCGGCTGACGCGTCATTTGCCGCTGGATTTTGGTGCGCGGCCTTGGCACAGCCGCACCCATGAGCAGCACCCCCCGCACCCTCTACCAGAAGATCTGGGACGATCATGTCGTCCAGTCGCTTGATGACGGCACCGCGCTGATCTTCATCGATCGCCACCTCATCCACGAAGTAACCACCCCGCAGGCGTTTGAGGCGCTGCGTATCGCTGGCCGCAGGTTGCGCCGGCCCGATCTGACGCTGGCCGTGCCCGATCACAACGTGCCCACCACGGATCGCCGGCTGCCGATCCTCGATCCGATGTCGAAGGCACAACTCGACGCGCTGGTGCAAAACTGCGCCGATTTCGGGGTGGAGCTCTACAACATCGATTCGCCGGAACAGGGCATCGTCCACGTCATCGGCCCGGAACAGGGCTTCACCCTGCCGGGTGTTACTATGGTCTGTGGGGACAGCCACACCGCCACCCATGGTGCGTTCGGCGCGCTGGCTTTTGGTATCGGCACCTCGGAAGTGGAGCATGTGTTTGCAACGCAAACGCTGCTGTTGCGTCAGTCCAAAACGCTGCAGGTGCATGTGATGGGCGAGCTCGGCTTTTCCGTCTCCGCCAAGGATGTGGCGCTGGCCGTGTGCGGCGTGCTGGGTTCGGGCGGCGGTGCCGGGCATGTCATCGAATATACCGGCCCAGTGATCGAGGCGCTCTCCATGGAAGGGCGGATGACGCTGTGCAACATGGCGATCGAAGCCGGCGCCCGCGCCGGCCTGATCGCGCCGGATGAAAAGACCTTCGCCTATGTTGAAGGCCGCCCTCGTGCGCCCAAGGGTGCAGCATGGGAGGCAGCGCTGGCCTGGTGGAAGACGCTGAAAACCGATCCGGGCGCGACGTATGACAAGCGCATCACCATCGACGGCAGCGCCATTGCCCCGCTCGTCACCTGGGGTACCAGCCCGGATGACGTGGTTGCCATCACCGATGTGGTGCCCGATCCGGCCAGCTTCGCCGATGCCGGCAAGCGCGCGGCGGCGCAGAAGAGCCTGGATTATATGGGCTTGACGCCGGGCACCCGCATGGCCGATGTGCCGGTGGAAAACATCTTCATCGGCAGCTGCACCAACAGCCGCATCGAGGATCTGCGCGTGGCTGCCGATGTGGTGCGCGGCCGCAAGGTGGCCGGCAACGTGCGGCAGGCGCTGGTGGTACCGGGTTCCGGCCTCGTGAAGCGCCAGGCCGAAGCCGAAGGGTTGGACCGCATCTTCATTGATGCCGGCTTCGAATGGCGTGAGCCGGGCTGTTCCATGTGCCTGGGCATGAACCCCGATCAGGTGCCTGCCGGCGAGCGCTGTGCCAGCACCTCGAATCGCAATTTCGTTGGCCGGCAGGGCCCAGGTGCGCGCACGCACTTGTTGTCGCCCGCGATGGCAGCAGCGGCGGCTATTTCGGGGCATCTGGTGGATGTTCGCCAGTTAATGCGCTGATTCGGACTGAATTGTCTGGGTTTCACCCTCAATAGCCGCCATCAGAACGAGGCGGTAATGGTTCCTAAACGGCTTCTCCCGTATGTTTGTCTCTTACGAGGGGTAAGCAAAGGACGGAATGTTGCGACAAGGCAGCAGACCGACATCGGCTCTGATGAGCCGCCTGGCCCCCTTCACCAAACGATCTTGGGGTCTGATCGTATTGGTGGTGGGGCCGTTCTTCGCGTTATGGGTGGCACCAGCGCGAGCTGAGAACGTGCAACTTGCGTACCGGCAAGTTCCGACCTGCCAGGGCAACAGCTGTATCACCCCCATTGCACCGGGTTCGGGCAAGGACATGCCCAGCAAATGGACGTGGTTTGCTGTCGATCCCGCCCGGCTGCAGCGCATGCCAGCGGGCTGGAACCTCGTGATCGACAATGTCCGCTTCACCGCCATCGAAATTCGGGTGGTGCACGAAGGCGGCGTGGCGGTGATCCGCCGTGGCCAGTTCGAGCTCAGCCGCAACTGGACAATGGGCAATAATCTGCGCTTCCAGATTCCGGTTGCGGGCCCTGATGTGACGGCCATCCAGATCGGCTATCGCAACATGGACGGGCCGGGCCTGCTGCGCACCATCAAGGCGATGGATGCCGCCGGCCATGAATCGCATCTGCTGCGCTGGACGGTGCAGGTCGCCCTTGTGCTCGGCATGTTGTTCTCGGCCTTTGTTTACAACATGTTCCTGCTCACCTGGCTGCGCACCGGGTTCCAACGCTGGTATGTCGTGTGGCTGGCGGGCAGCCTGGGCTATTTGCTGGTGTGGTCGGGTGCGATCCTCAATATCTTCCCGTTCCTTGCCGGGCCAGCAGCGGTGCGCACCTTCTACCTGCTGCTTGGCCTGATGGTGGTGTCTGGCGCCGCCTTCTTCTTCTCGCTGATCGAGAAGGACAAGTTGCCCCAGCGCCTGATCGATTTTGGTCAGCTTGCCGGCATGGGCGTGGCGCTTGCATCAGTGGTGGCGGCGTTTGACACGCTGTTTCCAGCAGCGCTGGGCGATCTTCTGCTCAACATCACGCTGATCATCGTCACGCTTACGCTCACGGTTGGCTCGGGCTTTGCGGCGCTGCGCGGCAGCCGGGCGATCTGGTATTATCTGGCTGGTTGGCTGCCGGCGCTGGCCGTGCTGGTGTTGCGCATCTTCCGCAACTTCAGCCTGCTGCCGCAGGATGATCTGGTCGATCTTGCCGGCTTTGCCGCCGTCGGCTGGGAATCGCTGTTGCTGTCGCTGGCCATTGCCGATCGCTTCCGCCAGCTGCGCCGCGATGCCGATGCCGCCGATGCCGAACGCGATACGCTGTTCCGGGTGGCCACCACTGATGCGCTCACCGGCCTGGGCAACCGCGCCCTGTTCCAGAACATGCTGGAACAGCCGCTGACCCGCAATTCTGGCATCGACGTGATCGCCATCGATATCGATTTCCTGAAGCAGACGAACGACATGGCCGGCCATGATGCGGGCGATGCGCTGATCGTGGCGGTGGCAGAACGGCTGACAGCAGCGGCCGGCCCCGAAGCCAATATCGCCCGGGTTGGCGGTGACGAGTTCGTGATCCTGCTGACCGGCGCGGCGCGCGAACGCCTGTCGGCCGTGCGCCAGATGATCGCGCTGTCGTCCGGTGTTCCGCTGCGCCATTCGGGCCATAATCTGACCATCTCGATCTGCGCTGGCCACAGTTCGTCAGAAAACAAGGGCGTGGCTCTGGCCCGCATCTTCAAGCAGGCTGATCTGGCGCTGTACCGGGCCAAGGCGGCGGGCCGTGGTTGCTGGCGCAGTTATGACAGCAGCATGGCTGATGAAGCCGAAGCGCGCAGCCGCCTGTTGTCGGAAGCCCGCGTTGGCCTGGCTGGCAACCAGTTCCTGCCGCATTATCAGCGCATCGTGCAGCTGGATGATACGCTTGTTGGCTATGAAGCGCTGCTGCGCTGGCAGCATCCGCGGCTGGGCCAGCTGGCCCCCGGCGATTTCCCCGATGTGCTGCGCGAATCAACGCTGCTGCCCCAGTTGCAGGCCCATGTATTGAAATCGGCACTGGAACAATTGGCCAGGCTGCGGAGCGACGGCAGGGATCTGACCATGGCGATCAGTTTCGTTGGCAGCCAGTTGCAGGGCACGGCCGCTGCCGTCGCCATCCTGGATGAACTGGCCCGCCACCGTGTGCCGCCGCATGCGTTGGTGGTGGAAGTGACGGAATCGGTGGTGATGAGCGGCCTGGGCGGCGCGCTGATCGAGGCGCTGGAATGCCTGCGTGATGCCGGCGTGAATGTGGCGCTGGATGATTTCGGCACTGGTCATGCAAGCCTGATCCAGCTGCGCAATGTGCCGGCCAACATCGTCAAGATTGATCGCAGTTTCATCGACCGCCTTTCGGAATCGGCCGGCAACCAGCAGGTGGTTCGCGCCACCATCGATCTGGCGCATTCGATGGGCAAGCAGGTGGTGGCTGAAGGGGTGGAGAATGACGCCCAGCGCCAGCTGCTTACCCGGCTGGGCTGCGATCTCGCCCAGGGCTGGCTGTTCGGCCAGCCGCAGCCGTTCCCGCTAACACGGCGCGCTGCGGCCTAGGCCTCTCGCGTCATCACCGGATCAAGGATGGTGTCCACCGCTTCTGCGGCCATGGCCGGATAATCGGTGCTGTAATGCAACCCGCGGCTTTCGCGGCGGCGGCGGGCGGAACGCACGATCAGATCTGCGACTGTCACCAGATTGCGCAGTTCGATCAGATCGGCGGTGATGCGGAAATTGCCGTAATAATCCTGCACTTCCTTGCGCAGATTCTTGACCCGGTGAGCGGCGCGTTCCAGCCTTTTATCGGTGCGCACGATGCCGACATAATCCCACATGGTGCGACGCAGTTCGTCCCAATTGTGGGCGATCACCACTTCCTCGTCGCTGTCGGTCACCCGGCTTTCATCCCAGGGCTTCACCCGCGGCGAGTTCTGTGGGGTTTGCGCGGCAATGTCGTCAGCCACGGCCTGACCGAACACCAGGCATTCCAACAGCGAGTTCGACGCCAGCCGATTGGCGCCGTGCAGCCCACTCTGGGTCACCTCGCCGGCCGCCCACAGACCGGCCAGATCGGTGCGGCCATCCAGCGTCACCATCACGCCCCCGCAGCTGTAATGCGCCGCCGGCACCACCGGGATCGGCACCTGCGTGCAATCGATATCCAGATCCAGCAGCCGGGCATGGATGGTGGGGAAATGGGCACGCACGAAGTCCGCACCCAGATGGGTGAGATCGAGCAGTACATGTGGGATGCCAAGCCGCTTCATCTCGGCATCGATGGCCCGTGCCACCACGTCACGCGGGGCGAGTTCCAGCCGCTCGTCATAACGCGCCATGAAGCGGCTGCCGTCGGGCAGTTTCAGGTTGCCGCCTTCGCCGCGCGCCGCCTCGGTGATCAGGAAATTGCGCACCTCGGGGTGATAAAGGCAGGTCGGGTGGAACTGATTGAATTCCATGTTCGATACCCGGCACCCCGCCCGCCACGCCATGGCGATGCCGTCGCCTGTCGCGCCATCGGGGTTGGTAGAATAAAGATAGACGCGGCTCGCCCCGCCGGTGGCCAGAACCGTGGCCGGCGCGACAAAGCGCACGACATGCCGCTTCTTCACATCCAGCGCATAGACGCCGTGGCAGCGCCGCTGTGGGAAGCGCTCGTGCAGCACGTGGCGATGAGTGATTAGATCGACCGCGGCCATGTGCGGCACCAAGGTGATGTTGGGATGCGCCTGCGCCGCCTTGATCAGCGCCTGTGAAACCGCCCAGCCAGTGGCATCATCGACATGCACGATGCGGCGATGGCTGTGGCCGCCTTCGCGCGTGAGGTGCCAGCGTTCGGACACGGTCTTGCCGGGATTGAACGGCACGCCAAATTCCTCCAGCCGGTCGATCGCGGCCGATGCATTGCTGGCGACATATTCAACCGTGGCGCGGTGGTTGAGCCCGGCACCGGCCACCATTGTGTCTTCCACATGCGCCGCAACCGTATCGCCGGCATCCAGCACGGCGGCGATCCCGCCCTGTGCCCAGGCCGTGGAACCATCGGCGAGATCGCCCTTGGCCAGCACGGCCACCGTGCCATGTTCGGCCAGGTGCAATGCCGCCGTCAGCCCGGCTGCACCGGAACCCACCACGATGGCATCGAAATGGCGGGCCTCAGGCGGCGGCGCTTTTGCCACTTGTCAGCTCCAGGAACACATCTTCCAGATCGGCTTCGCGGGTGGAAACCTCCACCACGCCCAGCCCGGCAGCACCCACCATCGCCAGCACGGCGCCGGCATTGTTGCTACGCTTGTCATAGGTGATGACCAGCGTCCGCGGGCCCTTCAGCTCCACCGCCTTGCAGCCGACAAGCGCCGGCGGCACGGCGGCAAGCTCGCGGTCCACCACCACTTCCAGGACCTTGTCACCGGTGGTGCCGAGCAGTTTCGATGTTTCGTCGTTGGCGACCACCTGCCCATGATTGATGATGGCGATGCGATCGCACAGGCTTTCGGCTTCTTCGAGATAATGGGTGGTCAGCACGATGGTGGTGCCCATGCTGTGCAGTTCACGCACATAATCCCACAGCAATTGCCG
Source organism: Sandarakinorhabdus limnophila DSM 17366 (assembly GCF_945882885.1). Taxonomy (GTDB): domain Bacteria; phylum Pseudomonadota; class Alphaproteobacteria; order Sphingomonadales; family Sphingomonadaceae; genus Sandarakinorhabdus; species Sandarakinorhabdus limnophila_A. The sequence goes on along the minus strand of NZ_CAMCWT010000005.1, from coordinate 26,652 downwards.
CAGCTCGATATCAACGCCTGCCGTCGGTTCATCCAGCACCAGCACCGGTGGGTTGTGCACCAGCGCCTTTGCCACCAGCAGCCGGCGCTTCATCCCGCCCGAAAGGGTGCGCGAATAGACATGCGCCTTGTCGTCCAGCCGCACCGCCTTCAGCAATTCCATCGTCAGGCGCTTGGCCTTGGGCACGCCGAACAGGCCGGCCTGCAATTCCAGCGTTTCAAATGGCGTGAAGAAGGCATCGAACACCAGTTCCTGCGGCACGATGCCGATGCTGGCTTTGGCGTTGCGCGGATGCTCGTCGATGTCGAAGCCCCAGATGCGGGCGCTACCGGCCGTCTTGTTCACCAGGCCGGCCAAAATATTGATCGTAGTCGATTTGCCGGCACCGTTGGGGCCGAGCAGGCCGAAGATGGAACCACGCGGGATATCGAGATCAATCCCCTTCAGCGCCTGCTTGCCGCCGGCATAGGTCTTGGTCAGGCCACGCAGGCTGATTGCAGCTTCGCTCATGCAATCGCGATAGACCGGGGCGGGAAGTGGGGCAAGGGGAGGCGACCCCCAACCACACCACCCGCCCCGTACGCATCAGAAGCGTGCAACCGCTTCCACGCCAAACAAGCGCGGCAGACCGCGGATGAAGGTGGGGATACCGAACGCGCCGCCGGTGTTGCCGCCGTCGAGCAGATATTCCTGATTGAACAGGTTGTTGGCGAAACCGATGACTTCCCACTTGCCCTTCTGATCACGGATACCGGCGCGCAGATTGACCAGGGTGACGGGGCCTTGCGAGGTCACCGGGTTGTTGGGCAGTTCGAAGAAGACGCCAGAACGGTGGGTGACGTTCGGATTGGCAAACAGTTCGATCTTGTCACCCAGCGGCAGGCGGAAATTGGCGCCTGCCGATCCCTGCCATTCCGATTGCAGGCGGAAGCGATCGCCAGCAAAATTGCCGAAACGCGGATCATTGTTCACCCGGGCATCGATATAGGCGCCGTTGGCGAACAGCCGCACATTGTCCGACAGGTTCAGGGCGAATTCGGCTTCCACGCCCTTGTTGCTGGCATCGGCATTGACGATCAGCGCCGGCGCGCCCTGCTGCGGCACCGAAATCTGGAAATCCTTGTACTTGATAAGGTAGGCGCCGATGCTGAAGTTGAGCTTGCCAAGCGTGCCCTTCACGCCGGCTTCGTAATTGTCGAGCAGTTCGGCCGGGAACACCCGCACGTTGGGGGTGAGCACGCCCGCCACGCGGCCGGCATTGACCTGCACCACCGGCGAGCGGCGACCACGCGAATAGGTGGCGTACAGGTTCACGTTGTCGGTGGCGCGGAACAGGATGTTGGCGCGCGGCAGGAAGGCATCAAATCGACGCGAGGCACCGAGCACTTCACCATTGGTGTTGACGCCACCAGCAATCAGCGGGCCGCGGGTGATCACCGAGTTGGGAATGCGGGTCGAAATGCCGCTGTCGCGGTCTTCACTCAGATAACGGCCGCCCAGGTTGATTTCCAGGCGCGGCACCGGGATCACCGTCACGTCGGCAAAGGCGCTGAATGTGCTGATTTCAGCCGAGTTGCGGAACAGTTCGGCGGAATAGGGCAGCACGGTGGCCGCGCCGCCGGTCAGGATCGCGGTGGCGCGGGCGGCTTCCACCACACCGGTGGCATTGTTGATGCAGGCCAGGCCCGGCACCAGTCGCGCCGCGCACTGCAGGAAAATGCCTTCTTCTGAACTGAACGGCACGCGCTGAAAGCCGGTTTCCCAGAAATAATTGGCGCCGAAGAAGCCGCGCAGTTTCTCACTGTCGTAGTTGAAGCGGCCTTCAAAGCTCATCTGCTCGCCGCGCGCGTCTTCGGCGAATTCCAGATACCAGGCCTGGGTGCCGTCTGCGTCGAACACTTCATTGCTGTCGAAATTGCGGTAGCCGGCGATGGTGGTGAAGCTCCAGGCGTCGCTGAACTTGGCGTTCAGGCTCAGGTTCACGTCATACACATTGCGCGTCAGGCTGGGCTGATCGGCGCCCAGCACGGCGGCGCTGAACGGTGAACCGGCGGCTTCCTTGAAGCTGTAGGGGCTGGTGGTCCCGCCGGTGGGCGCGAAGGTGCCCGATGAGAAGGCAGTGCCCGGCGCGCGCTGGCCGTCATAGGTTGCAACCAGATCGGCGGTGAGATCGGGCGTGGGCGTGTAGCGCAGCGAGATGCGGGCGCCATATTGGCCCTGGCCGTTCAGATCATCCACGCGCTGACCGTTCGGCGTCTGCGAGCCGGGGCGGCCGGCGATATTTTCCACCACGCCGTCGCGCAGCTTCATGGCGCCAGCGACGCGCAGGGCGATGATGTCGTTGCCGATGTTCACATGGCCATCGATGCGGCGCTGATCATAATTGCCGTAGCCAACGCGCACTTCGCCGGAGAAACCGGGCTTCGGCTTGGCGGTGATGACGCTGACCACACCCACAGCAGCGGCGGTGCCGAACAGGGTCGATTGCGGGCCCTTCACGACTTCGACGCGCTCAAGATCATAAAGATCGAAGTAGGAACCACGCGACCGCGAGACATCGACGCCGTTGAGATAGACGGTGACAGCCGGAGAGCCTTGCGAGGAGCCGGTGTCCGACGTGATGCCGCGGATCACGAAGCCGGGGTTGTTGGGCGATTGTTCCTGGACGTTCAGGCCGGGCACATAGGCGGCGAGCTGATCGAACTGGGTGACGCCGATCTCGCGCAAGCTACGCCCGGTGTAGGCGGTGATGGTGATCGGCACGTCGTTCAGTTTCTGCTCGGACTTTTGCGCTGTCACCACGATTTCCTCACCGATCGATTCGGCCATCTGATCGGCATCAGCGGCGAATGCGGGCAGGGCAGGCAACAGGCTGGCGGAGGCGAGCAGCAGAAGACGGCGCATATCATTCCCCATTTTGGCGGCACGGCGATGTTGCAGTGCGGCATGAAGCGTCGCTGTGCCGGCTGCAGGTTGCAATCGCGTGGCATTGGCATGATAGTTATGCTGCAGCGCCTTTCGACATGGTGACTTGGCGGCGCAGCGCTGCTAATCATGGCGCATGGCTTCTCCCCGCGCTCTCGCCCTTCCGGCCCCCGAAACCTACGTTGCCGATACCGCCCGCGTGTTTTGCGACGGCGATGAGCGCGGCGGTGATGGCCACCCGCGGGTGTGGATCCAGATCGACAGCACCGGCTTTGCCGATTGCGGTTATTGTGATCGCCGCTTCATCCTGGCGGGCGGCCCGGCCGATAAGCGATGAAGGCGCTCGCGCCGCTGGCGTTCCTGCTGCTGGCGGCGCCCGTGCAGGCGGCGAGGGTCGCCACGCCGCCGGTGTTCACCCTGCGCACCAGTGACAACGGCAATCCCTATCTGCCGGTCGTGGTGAAGAATGCCACGCTCAACATCCGCATGGCGCTAAGCTTCGATCAGGGGTTGGTCCTCAACGAACCGGCGGCCGCGCGCGCCGGGTTGAAGCCGTTTCCCCTGATCGGCAAGGGCAGCTTCAGCAACGCGATGATCCCGGGCGGCAAGGCGACCTTCCGTTTCAACCTGCCCACGGTTACGCCGGCGGGCCTGCCGTCGAAAAAGGTGCCGGCGATCTGGGTGAGCATTCCGGTGGCGGCCGATGCGGATGGCATATTGACCATCGCAGCGTTGAAGGCGGATCGGGTGGACGTGATCCTGCGCGAAACGCCGGCCGGCAGCCGCGAGTATGTGATTGCCAAGAAAGGCAGCGGCGAAACCGGCATCAAGACCCGGATCGGTGCCGAAGCGGTCAATCTCAGCCTTGAACTCAACAGCCCGACCACCGTGATGAACGCCCGTGCTGGCGAGGCCTTGATGGCGGCTGGCCTGGCACGGCGAGCCAACAGCATTGGGTATTGGCGGCCGTTCCCGGGAGTGGCGCTGCCTATGCAGGGTTTGGCGCCCAAGGCCGGCTTGACCATCGCCGGCCTGCCGATGCGCCAGATGAGCGTGCGCGTCTCGGAAATCGATGCGCGCCGCATCGATGCCGCCGCCAAGGGCACATCCAGCGAAAGCGACGACGAGGACACCATCACCGTTTCGGCTGACCGCAAGAAAAAGCGCGGCCGCGATCCGTGGATCCTGATTGGCCGCGATGTGCTGGATGATTGCAGCCGCATCAGCTTTGATCGGGCGGGTGAACGCTGGCTGCTGACCTGCAAGTTCGGCTGATTGCGGCGGCTGCGGCGACTGACCTCTTTCCCTTTGGCCATGGCTGGCCCATATCTTGGCCATGACCACACCCGATGCCACCCAGCTGTTCTACACCGATACCGGGCTTGATCCCGATCGCACCGCCGCGCAGGTCGCTGACGCGCTGAACGGCTGCGACGATGGTGAGCTTTATCTGCAATATGGTGTGTCCGAAAGTTTCGCCTTCGATGATGGCCGGCTGAAATCCGCCAGCTTCGATACGGTGAAGGGCTTTGGCCTGCGCGGTGTGGCCGGCGAGATGACCGCCTTTGCCCACGCCAATGATCTGTCGCACGCCGCCATCGCGCGCGCTGCCGACACCATCAAGGTGGTGCGTGACGGTCACGGCGGCACCATGGCGATGCCGCCCACGCCCACCAACGCCCGACGCTATACCGATGCCAATCCGCTGGCTGGCGTGGATTTTTCCGCCAAGGTGGCGCTGATGCAGCAGATCGATGCCGCCGCCCGCGCGCGCGATCCGAGCGTTGTGCAGGTGTCCGCCAGCCTGCTCGGCAGCTGGAATGTTGTTGAAATCCTGCGCGGTGACGGCACCCGCGTGCGCGACGTGCGGCCGCTGGTGCGGCTGAATGTGCAGATCGTGGCGGAAAAGAACGGCCGCCGCGAAACAGGCTTCCACGGGCTGGGCGGGCGTTACCTTTATGATGCGCTGTTGAAGGATGCGGCCTGGGAAGGTGCGATCGATATTGCGCTTGCGCAGGCGCTGGTGAACCTTGATTCCGTCGATGCTCCGGCCGGCGAGATGACCGTGGTGCTTGGCCCCGGCTGGCCCGGCATTCTGCTGCACGAAGCCATTGGCCACGGCCTGGAAGGCGATTTCAACCGCAAGGGCACCAGCGCTTTTTCGGGCCGCATCGGTGAACGCGTGGCGGCACCGGGCGTGACGGTGGTGGACGATGGCAGCCTTGATCAGCGCCGCGGCAGCCTGACCGTGGACGACGAAGGCACGCCCACCGGCCGCACCACCCTGATCGAGGACGGCATCCTTAAGGGATACATGCAGGATCGGCTCAACGCCCGCCTGATGGGGGTCGCCCCGACCGGCAACGGCCGCCGCGAGAGCTATGCCCACGCCCCGATGCCGCGCATGACCAACACCTTCATGCTGGGCGGCAGCGAAGACCCGGGCAATATCCTGTCGAGCGTGAAGAAGGGCATTTTTGCCAAAAGCTTCGGCGGCGGCCAGGTCGACATCACCAGCGGCAAGTTCGTGTTTTCCTGCACCGAAGCCTATGAGATCGAAAATGGCCGGCTGGGCCGCCCGCTGAAGGGCGCCACGCTGATCGGCAATGGCCCCGATGTGCTCACCCGCGTGCGCGCTATCGGCAACGACATGGCACTGGATGAAGGCGTTGGCATCTGCGGCAAGGGCGGGCAGAGCGTGCCGGCCGGCGTTGGCCAGCCGACCCTGCTGGTCGATGGATTGACGGTGGGCGGCACCGCCGGCTGAGGGAGGGCTGCATGTCGGAGTTCTTTGATCATATTACCGCCGATCACGCCGCCTTCATCGCCCGCCAGCCGGTGTTTTTCGTCGCCACCGCCGCAGAAGGCGCTCGCATCAACCTTAGCCCCAAGGGCATGGACACGTTCCGCGTCCTCGATGGAGGGCGGCAATGCGCTTATCTCGATTTTGGCGGCAGCGGCAATGAAACCCACGCGCACCTCGCCGCCGATGGCCGCATCACCATCATGCTCTGCGCCTTCGACCAACCGGCGCTGATCTACCGCATCTATGGCCGCGGCCGGTCGGTGCTGCCGCAGGATGCGGAGTGGGCCGCGCTGGCCGCGCAATTCACCATCGAACGCGGTGTGCGGCAGATCTTCGTGATCGATGTGGACAGCACCCAGACCAGCTGCGGCTGGGCCGTGCCGAAGATGGCACTGGTGGAAGAACGCCAGACCCTGCGCAAATATTTCGTGCAAGATGATCCGGCCGCCCGCCTCACTAAATATCAGGAGCGTAACCGTTCCATCGACGGCCTACCGGTGACTCCGCCCGCCGTGCTGCCCTACTGCTGATGGGTCTTGCCTGCATCGATACGCTCTACTCGCCCGTGGAAGCCGAAATCATGCGGAGCCGGCTGGAATCCGCCGGTATCCCGGCCATATTGTTCGATGCCGGCATCGCCAGCCTGATCGGCCCCGGTGTTTCGGGCATCCGCCTGATGGTGGATGAAGACGATCTGGATCTCGCCCGAACCGAGTTGGCCCTTCCGTTCTAAGGCCGTTCCGGCCTGCCCATTCGTCGCAACCGGCAAACGCCTTATGTTGCTACCAAATCGCCTGCGGCAGGCTTTACGCCATGACGCTCGGGGACAGAAAAACAGCATGAAGCTCATCACGGCCATCATCAAGCCGTTCCGGCTGGAGGACGTGCGCGAGGCCCTGATGCAGGCCGGCGTGCAGGGCATGACCGTGACCGAAGTGCGCGGTTTCGGCCGTCAGCAAGGCCAGGCCGAAGCATATCGCGGTGCCGAACATAATCTCAACCTGGTACCCAAGCTGCAGATCGAAGTGGTGGTGGACGATGACGACATGGCGCGCGTGACCGATGCCATCGCCCATGCCGCCCACACCGGCACCGTGGGGGATGGCAAGATCTTCGTTTCCGCCATTGCCAATGCCGTGCGCATCCGCACCGGCGAAATCGATCAGCTGGCGCTCTGATCGACCGCAGGCGCGGTGAATTGAGGGGCTGGCAACGCTGCCCGCGCCTGCTAAACCGCGCCCATGCCAACACTCGTCCTTCTCCGCCACGGCCAGAGCCAGTGGAACCTTGAAAACCGTTTCACTGGCTGGTGGGACGTGGGCCTCACCGATCAGGGTGTCGCCGAAGCCAGCGACGCTGGCCAGCGCATGGCGGCCGCCGGCCTCGATTTCGATGTCGCCTTCACCAGCGTGCAGAGCCGGGCGATCAAGACACTCAATCTCGCGCTGGAATCCATGGGCCGTCTGTGGCTGCCCGTCACCAAGAACTGGCAGCTGAACGAACGCAACTACGGCGGCCTTACCGGCCTCAACAAGGCCGACACCGCCGCCAAATATGGCGAGGACCAGGTAAAGATCTGGCGCCGCAGCTTCGACGTCCCGCCGCCGCCGCTGGAGCCGGGCGGTGAATTCGATCTCGCTGCCGATCGCCGCTATGCCGGCATCGCTATCCCGACCGCGGAAAGCCTGAAGGACACGATTGCCCGCGTGCTGCCCTATTGGGAACAGGCCATCGTGCCCGAACTCAAGGCCGGCAAGTGCGTCATCATCGCCGCCCACGGCAATTCGTTGCGCGCCCTCGTCAAGCACCTCTCCGGCCTGTCAGACGACGAGATCGTTCACGAGGAAATCCCCACCGGCCAGCCGATGGTCTATGATCTGGCCGACGATCTGACAGCGATTTCGCGGCGCTATATCTGAGGCGCACGCTAAAAGCTTGACGCCCGTCCAGACTTCGCCAGACTATCCGCTTCAACCGGGCAGGGGGCGAACGATGATCAGGCACTTGATGGCAGCAACGGCGCTGCTGGCAACATCCGCACTGGCGGCACCCGCCGATACCGTCCTCCTCCACGGCCGCATCATTACTGCCGATGCGAAGGACAGCGTGGTCCAGGCGCTGGCCATCAGCGGCGGCAAGATCGCCGCGGTGGGCAGCGATGCCAGCATCAGCGCCTTGATCGGCCCGAAAACCAAGGTGATCGATCTGAAAGGCCGCGCCGCCACGCCCGGCCTGATCGATACCCACGCCCATATCCTCTCCACTGGTCTCGGCGAACTTAACCAGATCGCGCTGGGCGGCGCGCGTTCGGTGGAAGACATGGTCGCCGCCGTGAAAGCCCGCGTCGCCACCACCCCCAAGGGCCAATGGGTGCTGGGCGTCGGCTGGGACGAAGGCAAGTTCGCCGATGGCCGCTACCCCACTGCTGCCGAGCTTGACGCCGTCAGCCCCGACAATCCGGTCTGGCTGGAAAACACCACCGGGCATTATGGTGTCGCCAACGGCCTCGCGCTCAAAATGGCCGGCGTCACCGCCACCACCGCCACACCCACCGCCGGCACCATCGAGAAACTGCCCGACGGCCGCCCCGCCGGCGTGATGAAGGAAACCGCACAGGAACCCATCACCCGCCTCATCCCCGAACCCACGGTGGCCCAACGCCAGGCCGCGCTCTCCCACATGATCCGCCGCCTACATGAAGAAGGCATGACCGGCTTCAAAGACCCCAGCATCGGCCGCGCGGATTGGCAGGCCTATCTCGGCCTCGCCAAGGCCGGCAACTTCCCGATCAACGCCTGCGTCCTCTTCTCCGGCGGCCGGTCCATGGCCACTGCCACCAAGGCGCTGGCCGAAATCCGTCAGGCCAAGACCGAAATCGCCCCCGTCGCCAACAGTTCCCTCTCCGTCTGCGGCGTCAAACTCTTCATGGATGGCAGTGGCGCCGCGCCCACGGCCTGGATGTATGAAGACTGGAACCACCACCGCACCGAAATCGCCAAGGGCAACAGCGGCTATCCCCAGATCGATCCAGCAGAATATCACCAGATGATCACCATGTTCATCAACGCCGATATCGGCATCGGCACCCACGCCATTGGGGACAAGGCGATCGACTGGGTGGTGGATGGCTATGCCGCCGCGCTGAAAGCGCGACCCGTGAAGGACCTGCGCCTCTCCATCATCCACACCAACACGCCCACCGATCACGCTATCGCCACTATGGCCGCGCTGCAACGCGACTATGGCTCCGGCTATCCCGAAACCCAGGCCACCTTCACCTGGTGGATCGGCGACATCTACGCCGCCAACCTCGGCCCCGCACGCTCCCAGCGCCTTAACCCCTATGCCACCTATCTGAAAAACGGCATCCTGTGGGGCGGTGGCTCCGATACCGGCGTCACCCCATTCCCCGCCCGCCTCGGCCTGTGGGCCTCCACCGCCCGCGAAACCAGCGGCAAGGTGTGGGGAGACGCCCCCTTTGGCACCGCCGAAAGCGTGGACATCCACACCGCCCTGAAAAGCTATACCAGCTGGGCCGCCCCCCTGATCCGCGCCGACGGCTCCGGCACGCTGGCCGTGGGCAAAGCCGCCGACATCGCCGTCTGGGACCGCGACCCCTATTCGGTGCCTACCGCCGCCATCAAGGACATGAAAGCGGATATAACGCTGTTTCGGGGGCAGGTGGTGTTCGAGCGCAAGCCCTGACGGGGAAGGGCAGGGGGCTTTAGATGCAAGGACTTATGCCTGGACTGGGCTGAGCTGCGACAGTAATGGTTTTTCACAAACAGCCTCGGGCGCGACCTGGGCTGCATTTGCCATCGGCGCGTAGCGGACTTTCGGTGCCAGCCTGATTGCCGGTTTTTGCCGGAACTCTCGTGCCCGCCGAACGTTAGCCCGTTTCCACTGCCAGGCAGCCCTGAAATGTATCTGACAACAATGTTGCACGATCTCAACCGGCTGCCGCACTTGCATTTTGTGCTGGCTCGTGGCGAGTGTGACCCGCCGGCCGAGAAATTCGGGTGCCGGGCGCGAACCGCTGACTGATCGGGAGGGCCCCGCCGCATGGCCACCAACACAAGCACCACAATATCTGATCCGGCGTCGCTGCTGCCCGCCTTGCAGCGCACGCGCAGCCTGACCGTGGCGTTGGCGGCGCCGTTGTCGGATGCCGATGCCAGTGTGCAATCGATGCCCGATGCCTCGCCGGCAAAATGGCATATGGCGCACACCACCTGGTTCTTCGAAACGTTCGTGCTGGCCAATGTGCCGGGCTATCGCATTTTTGATGAACGCTACGCCTTTCTGTTCAACAGCTATTATGAAGCGGTTGGCCCGCGCCATGCACGCGATCAGCGCGGCATGCTCACGCGGCCGATGTTGGCCGATGTGCTGGCGTGGCGCGGCCATGTTGATGATGCGCTGACGGCCGCACTGCCAACGCTGGACCCGGCGGCGCTCGCGCTGGTGGAACTGGGCATCAATCACGAACAACAGCATCAGGAATTGCTGCTGACCGATATCCTCGATCTGTTTGCAACCAATCCGCTGGAACCGGCCTATGTGGCGGCAGCGCCCATCAGCCCGCAGGCGCGCGCCCGCAATTGGGAGAACCATGCTGGCGGCATCGTGCGGATCGGCCATGCGGGCAGCGATTTTGCCTTTGATTGCGAGGGGCCGGCCCACGACGTGCTGCTGCGCCCGTTCCAATTGGCCAGCACGTTGGTCACCAACGCCGAATGGCAGGCCTTCATCGATGATGGCGGCTTTGCCGATCCGCGGTTGTGGCTGTCGGATGGCTGGGCGTGGGTGCAGCGTAATGGGATCACGGCGCCGCTGCGCTGGCAGGCGGGCGCCGATGGCTGGACCAGCATGACACTGGCCGGGCGGCAGCCGCTGGCACCGCACGCGCCGGTCACGCACATCAGCCATTATGAAGCCGACGCCTTTGCCGCCTGGGCCGAGGCACGCCTCCCCACCGAAGCCGAATGGGAGGTGGCAGCCCAAAATCATGACGCGGCAGCCGGCAACCAACTGGACAGCGCGGCCGCCGTGCAGCCGACGGGCGCCAGCGCCGGGCTGTTCGGCGATTGCTGGCAATGGACGGCCTCGGCCTTTCTGCCCCACCCCGGCTTCCGCCCGGCGCCAGGCGCGGTGGGCGAATATAATGGCAAGTTCATGAGCGGGCAGATGGTGCTGAAAGGCGCCAGCTGCGCCACGCCGCGCGGCAGTTCGCGGGCCAGCGTGCGCAATTTCTTCGCAGCCCATCAACGCTGGCAGTTCACCGGCCTGCGCCTCGCAAGGGATGCCTGACATGTACGAAGCTGCAGGACCGGGCGCTGTCCCAGATGTTGCTGATGCCTTCGAACGGGCCGTGCTGACCGGGCTGGCCCAGCCGCAAAAGGTCATTCCGGCCCGGTTTTTCTATGATGAAGCCGGATCGGCGCTGTTTGAAGCGATCACGCAGCTGCCCGAATATTATCCCACCCGCACCGAAGCCGCGATCCTGGCCGAACAGGCAGCGGCCATTGCGGCGGCGGTGGGGCCAGGGCAGGCGGTGGTGGAATTTGGATCGGGTTCATCGGCAAAAACTCCGCTGCTGCTGCGGCCGCTGCATGCGGCGGCCTATGTGCCGGTGGACATTTCGGGCGAATTTCTGAACCAATCGACCGCCGCGCTGGCCTTGCAGTTTCCCGAATTGCCCATCCTGCCGGTGGTCGCCGATTTCACCCGCAGCTTTGCGCTGCCGGCGCTTGTGGCCGCGCTGCCGAAGCTGGGGTTCTTCCCCGGCTCCACTATCGGCAATCTTGCACCCGGCGCGGCCATCGATCTGCTGCGCGGCTTTGCCGGCCTGCTGGGGCCGGAAAGCTGGCTGGTGATCGGCTTCGATCTGGCACCGGGCGCCGGCAAATCCGTGGCCACGCTGGAAGCGGCCTATGATGATGCCGCCGGCGTCACCGCCGCCTTCAACTGCAACCTGCTCCACCGCATCAACCGCGAACTGGGCGGCACGGTGCGCGTGGACGATTTCGCCCACCGCGCCGTCTGGAACGCCGATCTTGGCCGCATCGAAATGCACCTGGTCGCCCAACGTGAAACGACGTTCACCGCCGCCGGGCAGACCTTCCGCCTAGCCGCCGGTGAGACCATCCACACCGAAAACAGCCACAAATGGACGCCGGCCGAAATCCGGCTGATTGCCCATGCCAGCGGCTGGACGCCGGTGCACGCCTGGACCGACAGCGCCGGTCGCTTCGCCGTGCGGCTTTGGCGGCATCACGATGGCGCCCTGCAGCCCTGAACTGCACGCCCCTGCCGCCGCTGTAGATTGCAAAGGTTACAGATTCTTCCACATGCGCACGCGCGTCTGGGCAAGATCAATCGTGGAAAGAACATCCGGGTGGGCCGGACGCCGATTATAGCGCCGCCAGCGCCCTGTGGGACAGCGTCGCGATTTGCGCTTGACCTGCTGCCCGCCGGAGGTCCCCTCTTACTCCAACCTCAATTATCATCCCCCATCCGCAAGGCCGCGATGAACGCCTCCTGCGGGATGTCCACATTGCCGTACTGCCGCATCCGCTTTTTGCCTTCCTTCTGCTTGTCCAGCAGTTTGCGTTTGCGGGAGGCGTCGCCGCCGTAGCATTTGGCGGTGACGTCTTTGCGCAGGGCGGCGATGGTTTCGCGGGCGATGACTTTGCCGCCGATGGCGGCCTGGATCGGGATTTTGAACAGGTGGCGGGGGATGAGGTCTTTCATCCGTTCGCACATGTGGCGGCCGCGGGCTTCGGCGGCGCTGCGGTGGACGATCATGGAGAGGGCGTCCACGGGCTCCATGTTGACCATGATCGACATTTTCACCAGGTCGCCTTCGCGGTGGCCGACCTGGTGGTAATCGAAGCTGGCATAGCCGCGGGAGATGGATTTCAGGCGATCGTAGAAATCGAACACGACTTCGTTGAGTGGCAGTTCATAGACGACCTGGGCGCGGCCGCCCACGTACGTCAGGTTTTTCTGGATGCCGCGGCGATCCTGGCAGAGTTTCAGGATACTGCCTAAGTATTCATCCGGCACGTAAATGGTGGCTTCGATCCACGGTTCGTCGATCTGCAGGATGGACGACGGATCGGGCATGTCGGCAGGGTTGTGCAGCTCCAACGTGGAGCCATCGCGCATCATGATGTGATAGACGACCGACGGCGCCGTGGTGATCAGATCGAGGTCGTACTCGCGGCTCAGGCGTTCCTGGATGATTTCGAGGTGCAGCAGGCCGAGGAAGCCGCAGCGGAAGCCAAAGCCCAATGCGGCGCTGGTTTCCATTTCGAAGCTGAAGCTGGCGTCGTTCAGGCGCAGGCGCGAGATGGATTCGCGCAGTTTTTCGAAATCGGCCGCATCGGTGGGGAACAGGCCGCAGAACACGACCGGCTGCACTTCCTTGAAGCCGGGAAGGGCTTCGTTGGCCGGGCGTTTCGCATCTGTGATCGTGTCACCCACGCGGGCCTGGGCCACTTCTTTGATCTGGGCCGTGATAAATCCGATTTCGCCGGGGCCGAGTTCGGTGAACTGTTCGATCTTGGGGCGGAAGGCGCCGACACGGTCCACCAGGTGGATGCTGTCTGCCGCCATGAACTTGATCTGCTGGCCCTTCTTGATGACGCCATCGATGATGCGCACCAGCACGACGACGCCGAGATAGGGATCGTACCAGCTATCGACTAGCATCGCCTTCAGCGGCTTGGTGGGATCGCCCTTGGGCGGTGGGATGCGTTTGACGATGGCTTCAAGGACTTCGACAATGCCAATGCCGGATTTTGCGCTGGCCAGCACGGCGCCCGATGCGTCGAGGCCGATGATGTCCTCGATCTCTTTCTTCACCTTTTCCGGATCGGCAGACGGCAGATCGATCTTGTTGATCACCGGCACGATTTCATGGTCGTGCTCGATGCTTTGATAGACGTTGGCCAGCGTTTGCGCTTCGACGCCCTGGGCTGCGTCCACCACCAGCAGCGCGCCTTCGCAGGCGGCGAGGGAGCGCGACACTTCATAGGCGAAATCGACGTGGCCGGGCGTGTCCATCAGGTTGAGGATATAATCCTTCCCGTCGGACGCGCGGTAATCCAGGCGCACGGTTTGCGCCTTGATGGTGATACCGCGTTCCTTCTCGATATCCATGTTGTCGAGCACCTGCTCCGACATCTCGCGCAACTGGAGGCCGCCGGTTGTCTGGATCAGGCGATCTGCCAGCGTGGATTTCCCATGATCGATATGGGCGATGATCGAGAAATTGCGGATACGGCTCTGGTCGACAGTCATGCCAGCGGCTTTAGCAGGCGTGGCGGTGCATGCAACGCGACAGTTGGCCTTGGGGGTGGGCTAGCCCAAGCTGCTTGACCCACGATGCTGCCAGCCATAGCGGAACCGCACAGATTCGGGAGTCGAGACTTGACGCTTTCCATCGCCATCGTGGGTGCCGGCCCGGCCGGATATTACACCGCCGAAGCCGCCCAGAAGCAGTGGGGCGATGATGTGCGCATCGACATCATCGATCGCCTGCCCACGCCCTATGGCCTGATCCGCGCCGGCGTGGCGCCGGATCACCAGTCGATCAAGGCGGTCACCAAGCGATACGAAGGGACCAACCTGGCACCGGGCACGCGGCTGGTGGGCAATGTGATGCTGGGCCGTGACGTTTCGGTGGAGGAACTTCTCGGGCTGTATGATGCCGTCGTGCTGTCGGTGGGTGCGCCGCACGACAAGCCGATCGGTATTCCGGGCGATGATCTTCCGGGCGTGATCGGATCGGCAGCGTTTGTGGGCTGGTACAATGGCCATCCCGATCATGCGGGCCTGAATGTCGATCTGTCCCACCACGGCGCAGCCATCATCGGCAACGGCAATGTCGCCATCGATTGCGCCCGCGTGCTGGCCAAGACGGTGGATGAACTTTCCACCACCGATATCGCTGATCACGCGCTGAAGACGCTGGCGGAAAGCAGCGTGCGTGATGTGCACATCATTGGCCGGCGCGGGCCCCACCAGGCCAGCTTCACCACCAAGGAAGCCGGCGAGTTGGGTCACCTTGTCCGTGCGCATCCTGTCGTGCGGCCGGGCGATTTTCCGCCGGAAGCCGAAGATGCCGCATTGGATCCTGGCCAGCGCAAGATGGTCACCCACCTGCGTGGTTTTGCCGGCCTGCCGAGGGGCGACAAGCCGGTGACGATCAATTTCGAATTTTTCCGCCGCCCGGTCGCAGTGGAAGGCCATGGCAAGGCCGAACGGCTGATTGTGGAGACGACGCGGCTGGAGAATGGCCAGGCCGTGGGCACGGGCGAGCTGCACGCGATTCCGTGCGGGCTGGTGATTGCCTGCATCGGCTATCGCACGGCGGAGATTCCCGGCGTTAACTGGTCCGACAAGCTCGGCCGTTTTCCCACAGATGACGCTGGCCGGATCGCGCCGGCGCTTTATGCCAGCGGCTGGGCGCGGCGTGGGCCTTCGGGCACCATCGGCACCAACCGGCCCGATGGGTTTTCCGTGGTGGCGGCCATGGTGGAGGACGGCATCGCCGCTTCGAGCAAGGCGGGCCCGGCCGGGCTGGATGCGCTGCTGGCCGGCCGCGGCGGCAAGCCAACGGATTTTGGCGCCTGGCAGAAGATCGAAGCCGCTGAAGTCGCCGCTGCACGGCAAGGCGCCCCGCGCGAAAAACTGGTGGACGTGACGAAAATGCTGCAAATCGCGCTTTGAGCGGTTGCACGGGCGCGAGGCGGCGGCTATATCGCCGCTTCCGCAAGGATCGGGGCGTAGCTCAGCCTGGTAGAGCGCTGTCTTCGGGAGGCAGAGGCCGGAGGTTCGAATCCTCTCGCCCCGACCATTTGGTGTTGAGGTTCGGTCCCGGCGAACCTTCGTCCTCTGAATTGCAGGGGAATGGGAATGAAGGTTTCAATCCTTTGTTCCGACGAACGGATCAACAAGGGCTGGTAGCAACGCCGACCCTTTTTCCTTTCAGGCGAGGCGAAAGCGACCGGCGGGCAGGCCCCTGAATGGCCCTTCATACACCAGCACATCACCGGCATGCGGTTCGGCTGAACGGTCCAGCCCTTCGCTGGCGCTGGTGACGAACAGCAGATCTAGCGCCGGCCCGCCGAACGCCACGCAGGTGACCTGGCTGACCGGCAGTGAAAGCCGGCCGGCGACCGTGCCATCGGGGTTGTACGCCGTTACGCGGCTGCCGCCCCATTCGGCATTCCACAGCCGGCCTGCCGCATCCACGTCCGATCCATCGGGCGCGCTGCCCGGTTCGGTGCGGGCGAACAGTTCGCCATCGCCCGGCGGGCCATTGGCGGGGTAACGCAGGATGCGGCCTTTGGTTGAGTCGGCGAAATAGGCGTGGGCGCTGTCGGGCGAGAAGCAGATCGAATTGCTGATCGAGATACCGCCGCGCAGTGCCTCCGGCGGCGCAGTTCCCGGCGGATCAAACCGGTAGAGCGAGCCACGTTCGGCCGGCGCGCGGGCATCGTCCTCCACCATTGCGCCGGTCCAGAATCGCCCCTGTCGGTCCACACGGCCATCATTCAGGCGCATGCCCTGAGCTTCAAGATCCAGCCGGTGCAGCCATTCGATGCGCCCGCTGGCCGGCGTAAACAGCGCGAAGCCGTTGGCCATCGCCAGCAGCAGGCGTTGTGGGTCGTCGGTCAGCGCCAGCGATCCCAGGCGTTCGGGCAAGGCAATGCGTTCGAGCCGGCTTGTCGCATGATGCCAGCACAGCAACTGCGATTGCTGGATATCGGTGAACCACAGGCAACCGGCCCGATCATCCCACACCGGCCCTTCGGCCAGCACACATTGCGACGGGATGATGAAGGCGGGTTGGGTGGGCAGGGCGAGCATGGCGGGCAGGATTGCACCGGCGCTGTTGCCGGCGCAAGAACGGCGAATGAGCCGAGATTTTCTTGATGGGCACCGTCCCCTGATCGCCATCCTGCGCGGGCTGGAACCGGAGCGTGCCGCCGCCGTGGCCCACGCGCTGGTCGACGCCGGCATCAGCCTGATCGAAGTGCCGCTGAACTCGCCCGATCCGCTCAGCAGCATCGAAGCCATCATCGCGGCGGTTGGTGATGCTGCGCTGGTTGGTGCTGGCACCGTGCTTGATACCGGCGCTGTGCGCAGCCTGGCGGGCATCGGCGCCCGGTTGGTGGTGGCGCCCAACTGCAACGCGGCAGTGATCGAAGCGGCGGTGGCCAGCGGCATGATCGCGCTGCCCGGTGTGCTGACCCCAACCGAAATGTTCGCCGCCGTAGCGGCTGGTGCCAACGGCCTGAAGCTGTTCCCGGCCGAACTGGTGCCGCCTGCGGCCGTGAAGGCGGTGCGCGCTGTGCTGCCGCCGGGCCTGCCGTTGTTCATGGTTGGGGGGATCAGTGCGGCCAATATGGCGGTTTACCGCGCGGCCGGGGCAACCGGGTTCGGGCTGGGCGGCAGCCTGTTCACGCCGGGCAAGCCGTTGGCCGATATTGCCGCCGATGCGCAGGGCATCGTGGCGGCCTGGGACGCGTTGACCTAAACCCGGCCGCCGTCGATCACTAGTGCCTGCCCAGTGATCATCCGGCTGTCGTCGGCGGCGAGGAACAGCGCCAGATTGGCGACATCCTCCGGCAGGATGCGTTGCTTCAGCGCCACTTGGCTCATCCATTCGGCCTCGGCCTCAGGCGTCAGCCACAGATCGAGCTGGCGCTGGGTCACCACCCAGCCGGGCAGGATGGCGTTCACCCGGATCGCGTCGGGCCCATATTGCCGGGCCAGCGCCTTGGTCAGCCCCACGGTGGCCGATTTCGCCGCGACATAGGCGGGCATCCCGGCCGGGCCGAGCAGCGCGTTGATCGACGAGAAATTGATGATGCTGCCGCCCGCCGGCATAAGGCGGATCGCGGCCTGCGTGGCAAAGAAACCGCAATCGAGATTGACCGCCATCAGGCCGCGCCAGCGCGCCTCATCCACGGCGAGCGGATCGTGGCGGCTGTCGTTGGCGACATTGTTGATCAGCACGTCCAGCCCGCCAGTGGCTGCGGCAAAATCGGCGATGGCCGCCTGCAGCGCTGGCGTGTCGGTCACGTCCAGCGCCCGGAACCACGGCGCTGCGGCCAGTCCCTCTGCCAGGGCTGCTGCCGCGTCGGCCGCCAGATCGACATGGCCCACAACGGCCCCTTGCGCCGCAAACGCCGTCACCAGCGCCGCACCGATGCCCGTCGCTCCGCCGGTGATGAACACGCGGCGGCCGGCAAGGCTGGGGTAGGTGGCAAGATCGCTGCTCATGCGGCCAGCATAACGCCGCGACACGCCAAGTCACGCCCGCTCCGCTAACAGGGCATTCCCGATTGAGCTGACGCCCATGCCGGGCTAGGCGAAAGAAATGAGCCCCTTGCTGCCGCTGATCCCCGAATCCGAACTGCCGCCGGTGCTGGTCACCGGCGGGGCGGGCTATATCGGCAGCAATGCCGCCTTGGCCTTGCTCGATCGCGGCGTGAAGGTGGTGGTGCTGGACGATCTGTCCACCGGCAATCGCGGTTTGGTGCCCGAAGGCGCAATCTTTGTGCAGGGCCGCGCCGGAGACACGGCGCTGGTGGAACGCGTGATCCGTGAACATGGCATTGGCGCCGTGCTGCATTTCGCCGCCCGCATCTCGGTGGCGGAATCGGTCGAACAGCCGGCGCTCTATTATCGCGAGAATTTCGGCGAGACGCTGGCGCTGGCAGAAACCGCGCTGGCCTGCGGGATTGGCGCGTTCGTGCTTTCCTCCACCGCCGCCGTGTACGGGAACGGTGACGGCCAGCCGCTGGAAGTGACCGCGCCCATCGCGCCGATCAATCCCTATGGCTGGTCCAAGGCCTTTGCCGAACGCGCGCTGGCCGACATGGTGGCCGCCAACCGCAGCTTCTCGGTTGCTTGCCCGCGCTATTTCAACGTGTGCGGCGCCGATCCGCAGATGCGTTCGGGCCAGGCCAGCCAGCACCCGCATCACCTAATCGAGCTCGCCTGCCACGTGCTCACCGGCCAGCGCGAGCGTTTCACCATCTTCGGCCGCGATTATCCCACGCCCGATGGCACTGGCGTGCGCGATTATGTGCATGTCACCGATCTGGCCGAAGCCCATATCCTGCTGTTGCGGGCCTGCCTTGCCGATCCCGGGCAGTATCACGCGGTGAACCTTGGTTACGGCCAGGGCGCATCCGTGATCGAAGTGCTCGATGCGCTCGAAGCCGTTTCCGGCACCGCCATCCCGCGCCACGACGGCCCGCGCCGCGCCGGCGATCCAGCGGTTCTGGTGGCGAAAAGTCAGGCGCGCGAGCTGCTGGGCTGGCAGCCGCGTTTCGCCGATCTGGAAACCATGGTGGGCCATGC
The DNA here is from genome assembly GCF_945882885.1 of Sandarakinorhabdus limnophila DSM 17366. GTDB lineage: Bacteria > Pseudomonadota > Alphaproteobacteria > Sphingomonadales > Sphingomonadaceae > Sandarakinorhabdus > Sandarakinorhabdus limnophila_A. The sequence continues at coordinate 7,535 of NZ_CAMCWT010000005.1, read as the reverse complement.
GCTGGCCTGGGAACAGCACCGGCTCGGCAATCGCTGACATATCACTGCAACGATAACGCCACATCTTTGCAACGCCATCGCCACACCCCTGTCACTGCCTGTCGCTAATGCGTGCTGGCAAGGATAGACCGACAGGGGATACTGATGTCGTCTTTGCCGCTGGCTTTTGCTGATCATTTGCTCTGGCGTGAGCCGGCTCCATCGTCATCCCCACCCTTCAATCTGCCATTGTCTTGCCCGGCCTTTTTGTCTGAAGATGATGAGCACACCACCAGTGGCAAGCTCAAGCTGCGCACCGTGTGGATTTCCGATGTCCACCTCGGCACGCCGGGTTGTAACGCCGATCTGTTGCTGGATTTCCTGAAGTCGATTCAGCCGGAAACCCTCTATCTGGTGGGGGACATCATCGACGGCTGGAAGCTGAAGCGTGGCTGGTTCTGGCCGCCGCGCCACAACGACGTGGTGCGGCGCGTGCTGAAGATGGCGGCCAAGGGCACAAGGGTGATCTTCATCCCCGGCAATCACGATGAGTTCCTGCGCCCCTATGCCGGCCTTGGCTTTGGCGGGGTGGAGATCGCGCTGGAAGCCATTCACACCACCGCCGATGGCCGCCGACTGCTGGTCTGCCACGGCGATGAGTTCGATGGCGTCGTGCTCTATCACCGCTGGCTCGCCTGGGCGGGGGACATTGGCTACGAACTGCTGCTTAAACTCAATCGCCACTATAACCGCGCCCGGCAAAAGCTGGGCCTGCCCTATTGGTCGATCTCCGCCCACATCAAGAAGAAGGTAAAGAACGCCGTCGCCTTCATCGGCAAGTTCGAGGAAGCCGTGGCCGAAGCCGCCCGCCTGCGCGGTCTTGATGGCGTGGTATGCGGCCACATTCATTCCGCCGAAATCCGCGAATTCGGCGGCATTACCTACATGAACGATGGCGACTGGGTCGAAAGCTGCACGGCGCTGGCCGAGCACGCCGATGGTCGCATCGAGATCATCGATTGGGCCGAACACACACGCCAGGCCGCAGACCAGCGCGCCATGCCGGCCCTGATGGCAGCCTGAAGGAACAGTCATGCTCAAGCTCACGCTCGTCACCGATGCCTGGGAACCCCAGGTCAATGGCGTTGTCCGCACACTGTCCACCACGATCCGCCTGCTCGCCGAACGCGGTGTGCGGGTGCAGGTGATCTCGCCGGATCAGTTCTGGTCAGTGCCGATGCCGAGCTATCCCGAAATCCGGCTGGCGATGACCACGCAGCGCCGCATCGGCAAGCAGATCCGCGCCTTTGCCCCCGATGCGCTGCACATTGCCACCGAAGGCCCGCTGGGCTGGCACGCCCGCGGCTGGGCACTGAACCAGGGCATGGCCTTCACCACCAGTTTCCACACCCGCTTCCCCGATTATGTGTCGGCGCGCATTGGCATCAACCCCGAACGCGTGTGGCGTGTGCTGCGCCGCTTCCACGGCGCGGCCAGTGCGGTGATGGTCGCCACCCCGCGCCTGGCCGATGAACTGGCCAGCCACGGTATCACCCAGACGCGGCTCTGGTCGCGTGGCGCCGATGTAGATCAGTTCCGCCCTGATGCGCCGCCGCACCCGGTCTATGCCGGCCTCACGCGGCCGGTGGCGCTGCATGTTGGCCGGGTGGCGGTGGAAAAGAACATCGAGGCGTTCCTGGCCGCGCCCTGGACTGGCGACAAATTGGTGGTGGGCGATGGCCCGGCACTGGATGCCCTGCAGCGCAAATATCCGAGCGCGCATTTCCTTGGCGCCCTGCACGGCCCCGCGCTGGCGTCCGCTTATTCGGGGGCCGATGTGCTGGCCTTCCCCAGCCGCACCGACACGTTCGGGCTGGTGATGATCGAGGCGCTGGCCAGCGGCACGCCCGTCGCCGGCTATTCGGTGCCCGGGCCGCTGGATGTGGTGGGGCAGGGCGGCTTCGGCCCGGATGGCCGTTCGCCGGGGCGGATTGGCGCTGTGGCACATGAACTGGGCGACGCCATGCGCGCTGCGCTGGCCGCCCGCCGCGCCGATTGTGTGGCATACTCCCGCCGCTATGCCTGGGATGGCTGTGTCGATCAATTCCTGGCGGCACTGTTCACCGGCGATGGCCAGCCGGTGCCTTGGCTGCCGGCACCCGGTCTGCAAATGGTCGCCTGATCAGCTTGCCGTCCTTCCCGGCTGCCCCTATCGAAAGGGCAGACAGGGGGGATTTTCGATGAAGCGCATTGCCTTGGCCGTTGTGGCCTTGATGTCATCGGTGTCGGCCAGCGCCGAAACCGTGGTGATCACCGCCGGCCGAATGCTGGACGTGGCCAGCGGCACCATGATCGAAAGGCCCATAATCGTCGTTGAGGATGGCCGCATCACCAAGGTCGGCCGGCAGGGCGAACTGGCGGTGACCGATGGCAAGCGCATCGATCTGGGCACGCTGACTATCTTGCCCGGCCTGATCGACATGCACGTGCACCTGACCAGCGATCCCACGCTGTCGGGCATGCAGGCGCTCAGCTATCCGTCCTCGTTCTGGACGGTGCTGGGTGCCGCCATGGCAAAGCGCACCATTGATGCCGGCTTCACCACCGTTCGCAATGTCGGCGCCAGCGATTATGCCGATCTCGCCCTAAAGATGGCGATCGAGCGCGGCGCAATCCCCGGCCCGCGCATCGTGCCGGCCACCTATGCAATTGGCGCGACCGGCGGGCATTGTGACAGCAACGAATTGCCGGCCAGTTATGTCTTTGATCGCCCCGGCATCGCCGATGGCCCCGATGGCGTGCGCCAGAAGGTGCGCGAACTGCACCGGCGCGGTGCTGAAGTTATCAAATATTGCGCGACCGGCGGCGTGTTCTCCATTGGCACCAGCGTTGGAGCCCAGCAATACACCCAGGCCGAAATGAACGCGTTGGTGGATGAGGCGCACATGCTGGGCCTGAAGGTGGCTGCCCATGCTCATGGCACTAACGGCATCAAGGCCGCGATCCGCGCCGGCGTGGACACGGTGGAGCATGTCAGCTTTGCCGATGCCGAGGCGTTCGAGCTGGCCAAGAAGGCTGGCACCTGGTTTTCCATGGATATCTACAACGATGATTATATCCTTACAGAAGGCGCGAAGAACGGCGTGCCGGAATCCAGTCTGGCCAAGGAACGCGAGGTCGGCCTGCGCCAGCGCCAGACCTTTCAGGCAGCGTGGAAGGCCGGCGTGAAGATGGCGTTCGGCAGCGATGCCGGCGTCTATCCGCATGGCGACAATGCCCGCCAGTTCGCCAAGATGGTGGAATGGGGGATGACGCCGATCGACGCCATCCGCGCCGCCACTGTGAAAGCCGCCGAGGCGCTGGGCCGCGAGGCAGACGTGGGCCAGATCGCCCCCGGCCGCTATGCCGACATCATCGCCGTGGCCGGCGATCCCACCCGCGACGTCGCGCTGCTGCGTTATGTGAAGATGGTGTTGAAGGGCGGCGTGATCGCGAAAGACGCCCGCTGATGCCGCGCTGGTTCACCGCGCTGTTCTGGAGCAGCATTGCCATCGCCGCCGTGGTGGTGGGGCTTTCGACGTGGGACGCGTTCAGCGCGAGTCCGCCTGATGCCGATCCGGTGCGGCCGCGGCAGGTGAATATCGAGCGCGACAAGTGGGGCGTGCCGCACATCCACGGCAAGACCGATGCCGATGTTGCCTATGGCATCGCGCTGGCCCACGCCGAAGATGATTTCCGCAACCTCGAAGAAGTGCTCGCCGCCGTGCGCGGCCGCGCCGGGGCGATATTGGGCGAAGACGGCGCCGGCATCGATTTTGCCAGCCACGCGGTCGATGCGCGTGGCGTGGCGGATCGGGGCTACATGAGCCTGTCTCCGGCAACGCGCGCGCTGGTTGAAGCCTATGCGCAGGGGCTCAATGATTATGCCCGCAGCCACACCCAAGAGCAGCGTCTACAGGGCCTGTTCCCGGTGACGGGGCGCGATATCGTTGCCGGCTTCGTGCTGCGTTCGCCGTTCTTTTTTGGCATGGGGCGCGTGCTGGAACCGCTGGTTAAAGGCGAACTGCCGCCACGCGATTCCGGCCCGATTGATGAACGTGGCAGCAATGCTTTTGCGGTAACGGCGGCGCGGTCAGGCGACGCCACTACCCGCCTGATCATCAATAGCCATCAGCCGTGGGCAGGTGGCGTGACCTGGTGGGAACTGGTGGTGCACTCGGATGAAGGCTGGGATTTCGCCGGCGCCAATTTCCCCGGCGCGCCGTTCCCGCTGCTGGGTCACAACCGGAACCTGGGCTGGGCCAACACGGTCAACCGGCCTGATCTGATCGATGTTTACAAGCTGGTGCTGAATGACGACGGCACCCAGTATCGCTTCGACGGCAAATGGCTTCCGCTGGAGTCGAAACGCGTCTGGCTGCGGGTGAAGTTCGGCCCGCTGGTGCTGCCGGTGCCGCGCACCGTCTATCGCAGCCGGCACGGCATGGTGATCCTGAACGACAAAGGCGCGTTTGCCATCCGCCATGCCGGCATTGGTGAAGTAGCCCAGGTCGAACAGTATTACCGGCTGAATAAGGCGCAGAATTTCGCCGAATGGCAGGCGGTGATGGCGACGCAGGCCGTGCCGGCGACCAACTTTGTCTATGCCGATCGTGAGGGGCACATCGGCATGTTCTACAATGCCAAATTCCCCAATCGCCGCCCCGGCTTCGACTGGAAGGGCGTGTTGCCTGGCGACACCTCGGCCGCGTTGTGGACGGGTTACAGGCCGTGGGTTGCCAATCCGATGGTGGTCGATCCCACATCAGGCTGGGTTGCCAACGCCAACAATATCCCGTGGGTGAGCACGGCGCCGGAGGATAATCTGAAGGCCAATGATTTCGCGCCCGAACTGGGCATCGAAACCTACACTACCAACCGCATGCACCGTTATGCCGAGCTGTTTGCCGGCGTGAATGGCCCGATCAGCCGCGAAGCGCTGCTGCGCATCAAGTTCGACAAGGCCTACAGCCGCTCCTCGCCCGCCGGGAAATGGATGCTGGCGGTGCTGGCGCTGGACACCAAGGGCAAGCCCGATCTGGCCGAGGCGCAGACGCTGCTCAGGCGCTGGGACTGGACGGCTAACGGCATCGGCCCCTCCGACAGCCTGGCGGTGGCGGTGATGGCCAGCGTTGGCCGCCAGGTTTATCGCGGCGATCCGCTGCCGCCGGCCGAACCCAAGCTGCGCGAAGTGGTAGACGCGCTGAAGGCGACATTCGGCCGGCTCGATGTGCCGCTGGGCGATTATCAGCGACTGCGCCATGGCCCGAAGGACCTGCCGGTTTTCGGCGGTCCCGATACGTTGCGCGCCATCTATGCTCATCAGGGCGGGGATGGCCGCCGCGTGGCGGACAATGGCGATGGCTTCATCATGTTGGTGGAATGGCCGAAGAAAGGCGCCGTAAAATCGCGCTCTATCCATCAATATGGCGCTGCCACCATCCGCCGCTCCTCGCCGCACTATGCCGATCAGTCGCCGCTGTTCGTGCGAGAGGAATGGAAGGACGTGGCGTTCTGATGCGCGCGCTTGCACAGCGCCGCGCGTCTGTTATCCATCGCACATGAGCAGCCGTATCGCCCAGCGCCTTGCCGAACGTTACGAGCATCTAACGGTATCGGAGCGGATGATCGCCGGCTGGCTGGCCGACAATCTGGATCAACTGCCGTTCGAAACCGCGGCCTCCATCGGCAACCGTGTCGGTGTCTCGGCGATGACCGTGGCGCGACTGGTGAAGAGCCTGGGCTATGACAATCTCGCTGCGCTGAAGGATGATCTGCGCGACGATGCCCGCGATGCGCCCTGGCTGCTCACCCGCCCGGCGCCGAGTGCCGATGCGCGGTTGAAGGCGGAAACCGCTGCGATTGCCGGCGTCTACCGGCTGGCCGAAACCCCGGAATGGGCCACTGTGGTGGCGCTGCTTGCGGCGGCCCCGCGCGTGCATGTAGCCGGTTTCCAGACGGAGGCCGGGCTTGCCGCTGGCTTTGCGCGTCACCTATCCTATGTCCGCCCGCAGGTGCAGGGGCTCGACATGGCGGCCGGCATCATGGACGTGCTTGTTGACGCCGGTCCGCAGGATGTGTTCGTGGCCATCGATGTGCGCCGCTATTCCCGCCAGTTCCGCCTGCTGGTCGAACGGGTCGCCGCCAGTGGCCGACCGCTGGTGGTGATCACCGATCCTTATTGCCCGTGGGCGCGGGATCTGACGCCGCACATCCTCACCGCCGAAGTGGCGCTGGGGCATTTCTGGGACATGAACTCGGCGCTGGCCTCGCTCCTGAACCTGCTGGTCGATGGCGTGGTGCAGAAAATTGGGCCAACCCAGGTGCACGAGCGTCTCGCCGTACTGGCTGAGCATTATGCCGATTTCATCGGCTTTCAGGGCCGGGTCAAATCGGCCAGTCCGCCGGCGGATCGCAGCTAGCCTCCAGGCGCTGGCCGTCGGGCAAGGTGATGGCCAGCGATCGGGCATGCAGCCGCATCGGGCCCACTCCACCTCCATAAACCGGATCACCCGCAATCGGGCAGCCGATGCGCGCGGCGTGCACTCTGATCTGGTGGGTGCGGCCAGTTTCGGGGCGGAATTCCACCAGCCGAGTGGCGGCATCCAGCACCCGCCAGTGCGTGCGCGCCGGTTTCCCATCGCGGCGTACCACCATCCGCCAGCCGGTTTCTGCGGTTGAAACTTTTTTCAGGGGTGCATCCACCAACCCTTCGGCCGTGGCGGGCAAGGACAACAAGATAGCCCAATAGACTTTCTCGGCCTTGCGCTCCTCAAACGCCGCGCTCAGCCATTTCACGCCGCGCCGTGTGCGGGCGACGGCCAGGCAGCCCGACGTGTCCCGGTCCAGCCGGTGTGCCGCCACCGGCACAAAGCCGCCATTGGCCAAGGCCGGCAGATGATCTTCGAGGCTGTCCGGCGTTTTCGGCCCCGGGTGCACAGCCAGGCCCGCCGGCTTGTCGATGATCACGACATCTCGGCTGTAAAACAGGATGGGGAAGGGGAAGTCGTTCAAATAAAGATCATTTCCAGACGCGTTTAAGTGCAGTTCAAGCTGTGCCGTTTCCAGTGCAGCGCCCCGAACCTTCTGCGGCGCCGAGAAGCGGGAGTAAACCCAAGAAGGCAATGATCAACACGAACATCAGCGCGCTGACCGCCCGCAACGCACAGCGCAGTGTCAATAACATGGTTCGCCTTGCGATGTAGCGCCTGTCTACAGGCCAGTGCACCAACGGCGCAAAATACGCCGCCGCCGGCCTTGCCATCAGCCAGAAGATGATCGTTGATCTCCGCGAATTTGCCGTGGTCACCCTAACCGCCGCGCCGACCGGCCTGAAGATTGTTGCCCGGTTTAATCGGGAGGCAACCCTTAGAGCGTTTTCCACCTGAACTGGCTCGTTGGGGATTCCCTTTTCGACGGCGTTTTGGTTCAGACTTCCTGCTGGTGGCAGGAGGCCGGCATGGATGGCACGAACGCTCTCACAGGATCTTCGGGACCGAGTTGTCGGTGCGATTGAC
>NZ_CAMCWT010000004.1:0-95713 GCF_945882885.1 Sandarakinorhabdus limnophila DSM 17366 | reverse complement strand
CGAGCCAAGGTCGATGCCATGCACGCCGCCGCGCTGGCCGCCGGCGCTGGAGATGAAGGCGCGCCCGGCGTGCGCGGCGAGGACGGTCCACAGGCGTTCTACGGCGCCTATTTCCGCGATCCCGATGGCAACAAATTGTGCGCCTTCCGGGTGGGGCCCGCCTGATCGAATGGACCCACTGTCGATCATTGCCGATGAACTGAAGCAGCGCGACCGGGAGCGTTGGCTGGCCTGCCTCTATGCGGCAGCGCCGGCCCGCCCTGGCCTGGTCGCGCTGCTGGCCCTGGACGCGGAACTGGCGCAGCTGGTTGCCACCACCACAGAGCCCCTGCTGGGCGAAATCCGCCTGGCCTGGTGGCGCGATCGGCTGATCGAGCTCGATACGCAGCCTGCCCCGGCGCAGCCGCTGTTGCAGGCGTTGCAGGCCCGCACGCTGCCGCGGCTTTCGGGTTCGGATCTGGCTGGTCTGGAAGATGGCTGGCTGGCCCGGCTGAACGGCGATGCGGCCGGCAGTGCGAGTGGTTGCGTGCGCCTGTTCACCCTGGCCGCGCGGCTGCTCGGCGCCGATCCGGCCGAGGGTGAGTATTTGGGCCGAGCGCTGGCGCTGGCGCAAAGTCCGCCCGACCGCACATCGGTGCTGCTGCGCCCGCTGCGCGCCTTGGTAGAATTGAAGGCACGCGATGCCGCCCATGCCGCCGCCGGCCGCCCGCTCGAACCGCGCGGCACGCTGGCCCGGCAGGCGTTGATGTTCAAGGTGGTTGCACTGGGGCGCTGAGGCAGCGTATCGCTGGGCATTCAGGGTCTTGGCGATGGTGGGAGCAGTGAAGTGCGCCGCATCCTTGGCTTTGTCGTGGCTCTGGTTGGCCTGCTGGGCGCCGGCCTGATTATCTGGCGCGCGCCGCCTGTCACCCAGCCCGCTGCCGCCTTGGCCAGTGCTGATCCGCCGGCAACAGATGCGGCCGCAGCGCCGCTGGAGGCGCCGAATTCCCCCCTGTCCGACGCCGAGCGCGAGGCCCGCCGCCTGCGCCGCAACGACAAGGACAAGGATGGCAGCGTCAATCGCGGCGAATTTCTTGCCAATCGCCGCAAGAACTTTGAGCGCGCGGACCGCAACCGGGATGGCAGGCTGGATTTCGAGGAGTTTGCCGTGGCCACCGCCACGAAATTCACCCGCGCCGATCGCAATGCCGATGGTGCGCTCACCCCCGGCGAGTTTGCGACCACGGAAGTGAAGCGCAAGCCCAAGGCTGCCTGCGTTTGCCCGCCGCCAAGTGAGGAGTGAGGCTTAGGCCACCTTCATCCAGTCTGCAAGATCCGCCCGCGCCCGCGTTACTAGAGCGGGCTTGCGTTGATCCTTCTTCACGCCCGTCTCCAGCGCCGGAAACAGGCCAAAGTTGACGTTCATCGGCTGGAAGGTCGAAGCCTCTGCGCCGCCGGTAATGTGGTGGAGCAGGGCACCAAGCGCCGTTGTCGCCGGCGGTGGCACCGGTTCGCGGCCCTGCCGTTCGGCAATGGCGAACCGCGCCGCCATCAGGCCCACTGCCGCGCTTTCAACATAGCCTTCGCAGCCGGTGATCTGGCCGGCAAAGCGGATGCCGGGCCGCAGCTTCAGCCGCAGCGTGTCATCCAGCAGTACCGGCGACTTGATGAAGGTGTTGCGGTGCAGGCCGCCCAACCGCGCGAATTGGGCGTTTTCGAGGCCCGGAATCATGCGGAACACCCGTACCTGTTCGGCATGCTTCATCTTGGTCTGGAATCCCACCATGTTCCACAGGCTGCCCAAGGCATTGTCCTGCCGCAATTGCACCACGGCCCAGGCGCGGCGGCCGGTGGCGGGGTTGGTCAGGCCCACCGGCTTCATCGGGCCAAAGCGCGGCGTGTTGCGGCCATGTTCGGCCATCACCTCGATCGGCATACAGCCGTCGAAATAAGGGGTGTTGGCCTCCCACTCCTTGAAGCTGGCCATTTCAGCGGCCAGCATCGCATCGATGAAGGCCTCATACTGCTCCTTGTCCATGGGGCAGTTCAGGTAGTCCTTGGCCCCGCCCTTGTCCCAGCGCGACTGGAACCAGGCGGTTTCCAGATTGATGGATTCAAAATGGATGACCGGCGCGATGGCGTCGAAAAACGCCAGCGCATCCTGCCCGGTCAGATCGCGGATCGCTTCGGCCAGCGGCGTCGCCGTCAGCGGCCCGGTGGCGATGATCACGCTGTCCCAGTCTTCCGGCGGCAGACCAGCGATCATCTCGCGCACGATCGTCACGTTGGGATGGGCGGCCAGCGCCGCCGTCACGCCACCCGAAAACACGTCGCGATCCACTGCCAGTGCAGAGCCAGCCGGCACCCGCGCCTTGTCCGCCTCGCGCATGATGATGCTGCCCAGCGCCCGCATCTCCTGGTGGATCAGGCCCACGGCGTTGTTGTCGGGATCATCGCTGCGGAAACTGTTGGAACAAACGAGTTCGGCCAGCCCGTCGGTCTTGTGCGCGTCGGTGCCATGCGGTCCGCGCATCTCATGCAGGATAACGGGAATGCCGGCTTGCGCGATCTGCCAGGCGGCTTCGGAACCGGCGAGGCCACCGCCAATGATGTGGATGGGGAGTGTCATGCCCCGGCCTATGCGGCAGGCCGGGACGGTTTTCCAGTCACGAAAGCTTCAAGGATGAATGATTTATTTAATAACCGTAAATAATGTAATGGGTATTTTCCACATTCGGGGAAATATCACATGAAGCCTTTGCTTTTTGCGGTTGCGGCAGTTGCGAGCCTTGCGGCGTTGCCGACTTCGGCCGCGGTGATCACGGCCAGCCTTGATGCCAACGCGATGCAGATTAACCTGTTGATCAATGTTGCGATCACGCCTGTGTCGCTCGGCGTTGGTGACACGCTCGATCTCACCATCAATTTCACCAACGGCCCGATGACTGTTGGCAACGGCAGCGCGTTGTGGATTGGTCTGCTGACCAATGGCGACGGCGCCATGCTGAGCAGCACCGCCACGATGTTCGTTTTGGGCGGCAGTGCTAACATGTTTGGCAGTCTCAGCAACACGCAGGACAACAGCTTCGCACACGTTGGCAATTTCTTCGGCGGCTTCCAAACCGGGCCCGGCGACCTGAGCTCTGCCGGCCTGTGCCAGACGCTGACGATCAACAGCAGCGATTTGCAGGGCCCACGCGAATATGATCGGGCGTTTTTCTTCTTCACCGATCTGTCGCAGGGCGGTGTCGTGCCTGAACCGCAAAGCTCGGCCATGCTGATCGCCGGCTTTTGTCTTGTCGGCGCTGCAGCACGCCGTCGCCGCTCTGGTGCTGTCCGCACCGTCGCGGCCTGATCGACCGCAAGAAGGACCGAATCCGGGTGCGACAAGCGCCCGGCTTCCTCTTTTTTGCCAGTTTGATGCCGCACCGCAAAAAAGCTGCGACAAACAGTCTCTATCCTGACTTTCCAATCCGAAACCCCCCGGCTATACGGGCTTCGATAGCGGCGGGTAACTGCCGCCGGTTCTGGAAAGTGACATGCTTTTTGCAAACGGCCAGTTTGTGGCCCCCCAGCGTTCGGATAGCTGACGGCCATGCCCAAGCTGACCGTCGATGGAATCGAAGTAGAGGTGCCGAACGGCGCCACAGTGTTGCAGGCCTGCGAAGCGGCCGGCGCTGAAATCCCGCGTTTCTGCTACCACGAGCGCCTGTCCATCGCCGGCAACTGCCGCATGTGCCTGGTAGAAATGGAAAAATCCCCCAAGCCGGTGGCCAGCTGCGCCATGCCGGCCGCCGATGGCCAGGTGATCCACACCCGCACCGAAAAGGTGAAGAAGGCCCGCGAAGGGGTGATGGAATTCCTGCTCATCAACCACCCGCTCGATTGCCCGATCTGCGATCAGGGCGGCGAATGCGATCTGCAGGATCAGTCGCTCACCTATGGCAAGGGCGCCAGCCGCTATGACGAGAACAAGCGGGCGGTGACCGAGAAATACATGGGCCCGCTCATCAAGACGGTGATGACGCGCTGCATCCACTGCACCCGCTGCGTGCGCTTTGCCGAGGAAGTGGCCGGCGTCGAGGAAATCGGCGCTATCGGCCGGGGTGAATCGATGCAGATCACGTCGTATCTGGAAAAGGCCGTCACTTCCGAAGTGTCGGGCAACGTGATTGATCTGTGCCCGGTCGGCGCGCTGACCTCCAAGCCCTATGCCTTCCAGGCGCGGCCTTGGGAGCTGAAGAAGACCGATTCGATCGACGTGATGGATGCCATTGGCAGCAACATCGTTGTTGGCAGCCGCGGCGCTGCTGTGCTTCGGGTGACGCCGCGCCTGAACGACGACGTCAATGAAGAATGGCTGGCCGACAAGAGCCGCTTTGCCGTGGATGGCCTCTCCGAACGCCGGCTTGATACGCCGTGGGTGCGGGCGGGCGGCAAGCTGCAGAAGGCGACGTGGGCCGAAGCGTTCACTGCCGTCGCCGCCGGATTGAAGGGCCTGAAGGGCGACGAAATTGCTGGCATCGTGGGTGATCTGAACGCGGTCGAAGAGATGGTGGCGCTGCGCGATCTTTTGGCAACGCTGGGCTCCACCCGCATTGAAAGTCGCCAGGATGGTGCGCTGTTCGACACGGGCGAAGCGGCGAACTGGCTTTTCAATACCGGTCTGGTCGGTATCGAGACGGCCGATGCCATTCTGCTTGTCGGCACTAATCCCCGTCAGGAAGCCGCGCTGCTCAATGTTCGGCTGCGCAAGGCGGTCAAGAAGGGCGGCGCCAAGGCGTTTAATATCGGCCCGGCGGCTGATCTGAGTTTCCCGATCATCCAGCTTGGCGACGATGCGGCGCTGCTGACCGCGTTGCCGGCCGACGTGGTCGCTGGCTTTGCTGCGGCCCAGCGCCCGGCAATCATCCTGGGCATGGGCGCGCTGAAAACACCTGGCCTCTATGCCGCCGCCCGCGCCGCTGCCGTACAACTGGGAGTGGTCAAGGATGGCTGGAACGGCTTCAACCTCGTCCACACCGCCGCCGCCCGCGCTGGTGCACTCCGGCTGGGCCTCGCCGTCGAAGGCGGCGTCAATGCGCTGCTCTGCGATACCGGCGTGAAGGCGCTGTTCTTGGCTGGCGCCGACGAAGTCAACGTGATGTCCGGACGCTTCACCGTCTATATCGGCACTCACGGCGATCACGGCGTGCGCCATGCCGATGTGATCCTGCCGGCCGCCGCCTACACCGAAAAGCCCGGCACCTATGTGAACATGGAAGGCCGCGTGCAGCGCGCACTGAAAGCCACGCAGCCCCCCGGCGACGCGCGCGAGGATTGGACGATCCTGCGCGCCTTGTCCTCCGTGCTGGGCCAGAAATTGCCTTATGATGATCTGTCGGCCCTGCGCCGCCGCATCGCCGCTGATTGGCCCGATCTGGCCCGCGACGGCCTGATCGCCCGTGTGGGCACCCTGCCAGCCGTGAACGCCGCCCCGGTGCAGGGCGCGCTGCATCTGGCCTACAGCAACTACCACCTCACCAACCCGGTGGCCCGCGCCAGTGCCACCATGGCCGCGTGCGTCTCCTCGCTCATCGCGGTGCAGGAGGCTGCCGAATGACCTACACTGGCTGGTTCGTCGAACAGTTCGGGCAAGGCCCGGGCTGGTTCCTCGCCAATCTGACGCTGATCCTCGCCATTGCCTTCCCGGTGATGGTGGGCGTGGCGTTGGCGGTTTATGCCGATCGCAAGATCTGGGCAGCGATGCAGATGCGGCGCGGCCCCAACGTGGTAGGCCCGTTCGGCCTGCTGCAGACTTTTGCAGACGCCGCCAAATTGTTCCTGAAGGAAACCATCATCCCCACGGGCGCATCGACCGGCGTGTTCCTGCTCGCCCCGATGATCAGCTTCACGCTGGCGCTGGTGGTGTGGGCGGTGATGCCGTTCGATGCCGGCCTGGTGCTGGCCGATCTCAACGTCGGCCTGCTTTACGTGTTCGCCGTTTCGTCGATGGGCGTTTACGGCATCATCATGTCGGGCTGGGCGTCCAACTCCAAATATGCCTTCCTCGGTGGCCTGCGTTCGGCGGCGCAGATGGTTTCCTACGAAGTCTCAATGGGCTTCATCCTCGTCTCGGTGATGATGTACGCGCAGAGCCTCAACCTGTCGGACATCGTGATGAGCCAGAAGGGCAATGTGCTGGGCATATTGAATGGCAACATCTTCAATCCGCTGCTGTTCCCGATGGGCATCATGTTCTTCATCACCGCGCTGGCCGAAACTAACCGCTCTCCGTTCGATCTGCCCGAAGCCGACTCCGAGCTCGTCGCCGGCTACCAGGTCGAATATTCGTCGATGAGCTTCGCGCTCTTCTTCCTCGGCGAATATGCCAACATTCTCTTCATGTGCGCGCTGATCCCCACATTGTTCCTAGGTGGTTGGCTGCCGCCGCTCGATTGGGCGCCGCTCTACCTGATCCCCGGCTTCGTCTGGTTCCTGGTGAAGATGGCCTTCATGTTCTTCGTCTTCGCCTGGGTGAAGGCCACTGTGCCGCGCTACCGTTATGACCAGCTGATGCGGCTGGGCTGGAAAGTCTTCCTGCCGCTGTCGCTGTTCTGGGTGATCCTGGTGTCGGGCTGGCTGATGTTCACAGGGCACTTTGTGGCCGCGCCGGAAGCCCTTTGATGTCCGCGCTGCTCCGTTCCGCCAAGTCGCTGCTGCTGCTGGAGTTCGTCTCCGGCATGTGGCTGACCTTGCGCTATTTCTTCCGCCCCAAGGTGACGATCAACTATCCGTTCGAAAAGGGCCCCATCTCGCCGCGCTTCCGCGGCGAACATGCGCTGCGCCGTTATCCCAACGGCGAAGAACGCTGCATCGCCTGCAAATTGTGCGAAGCCGTCTGCCCGGCGCAGGCCATCACCATCGAAGCCGAACCGCGCATCGATGGCAGCCGCCGCACCACCCGGTACGACATCGACATGACCAAGTGCATCTATTGCGGTCTGTGCCAGGAAGCCTGCCCGGTGGATGCCATCGTCGAAACGCCGAACTTCGAATTCGCCACCGAAACCCGCGAAGAGCTGATCTACGACAAGAACAAGCTGCTCGCGAACGGCGAGAAGTGGGAACGCGCCATCGCCAGCAACATCGCTGCAGACAGCGAGTGGCGTTGATGGCCGCTTTAGCCTTCTATCTGTTCGCCGGCCTGCTGCTCACCAGTGGCCTGATGGTGATCACGGCGCGGAACCCGGTGCACTCGGTGCTGTGGCTAATCCTGGCCTTTTTCAACGCTGCCGGCCTGTTCATCCTGCTTGGCGCCGAGTTCCTGGCGATGCTGCTGGTCATCGTCTACGTCGGCGCGGTGGCGGTGCTGTTCCTGTTTGTCGTCATGATGCTCGATATTGATTTCAAGGTGTTGCAGCGCGGCGCCCTGAAGAACCTGCCGCTTGGCCTTGCCGTATCGGGCGTCATCCTTGCCGAAATCCTGCTGGTCGCCATGGGCTGGCAGCCGGGGCAGGGCGTGATCGTCCACGAAGCGCTCGCTGGTTCGCCGGAAGGCATGAGCAACACGCAGTGGATCGGCAGCCAGATTTATACCCGTTATTTCTTCGTCTTCTCCATGTCCGGGCTGTTGCTGCTGGCGTCGATGATAGGCGCCATCGTGCTGACCCACCGCCGCCGCATCGGCAACAGGCGGCAAGATATTGGCGTGCAGGTGGCGCGCACGCCGGCGGGCACGCTGGGCGTCGGCAAGGCTGGCCTTGGCCAGGGGGTGGAATTGTGATCGGGCTCACCCATTATCTCGCCGTTTCGGCCGCGCTGTTCGTTCTGGGCGTGCTCGGTATCTTCCTTAATCGCCGCAACATCATCATCATTCTGATGTCGCTGGAACTGATCCTGCTCGCAGTGAACATCAACCTCGTCGCCTTCTCGGCCTTCCTGCACCAGGTACATGGCCAGATCTTCGCGATGTTCGTGCTCACCGTGGCCGCCGGCGAAGCGGCCATTGGCCTTGCCATATTGGTCATCTATTTCCGGGGTCGCGGCACGGTGGCGGTTGATCAAGCCGATCTGATGAAGGGCTGACGATGATCACCATCCTCGTCTTCCTGCCGCTGCTCACGGCGCTTGTCGCCGGGCTGGGCGGCCGCGTCATCGGCCACACCGCGGCCAAGGCGCTCACCACTGGCGGGCTCTTTGTCTCGGCGGCGCTGGCCTGGGTGATTTTCACCGGTTTCTGGCTCAACGATACCGCCGGCTACACCGTGCCGGTGCTGGACTGGATCGAAAGCGGCGGCCTTTCCGTCAAATGGGCGCTGAAGGTCGACACGCTCACCGCGGTCATGCTGGTCGTCGTCACCAGCGTCTCGGCGCTCGTCCACCTCTACAGCTGGGGCTATATGGAGGAAGACCCGTCGCAAAGCCGCTTCTTCGCCTATCTCTCGCTGTTCACTTTCGCCATGCTGATGCTGGTGACAGCCGATAACCTCGTCCAGATGTTCTTCGGCTGGGAAGGGGTGGGCCTCGCCTCCTATCTGCTCATCGGTTTCTGGTATCACAAGCCCTCGGCCAACGCGGCGGCCATAAAGGCGTTCGTCGTCAACCGCGTCGGCGATTTCGGCTTTTCGCTCGGCATCTTCGGCACCTTCCTGGTGTTCGGCACCGTCTCCATCGATGCCATTCTCGCCGCCGTGCCGCAGCACAGCGGGCAGACCTTCAGCTTCCTCGGCTCCCAGGTCGACGTGATGACCTGCCTGTGCTTGCTGCTGTTCGTCGGCGCCATGGGCAAGTCCGCCCAGCTCGGCCTGCACACGTGGCTTCCCGACGCCATGGAAGGCCCCACGCCGGTTTCCGCGCTGATCCATGCCGCCACCATGGTGACCGCCGGCGTGTTCATGGTCTGCCGCCTGTCGCCGATGTTCGAGTCCAGCCCCACCGCGCAGGCCGTCGTCTGCGTGATCGGCGCCTGCACGGCGCTGTTCGCCGCCACCGTGGGCATGGTGCAGAACGACATCAAGCGGGTGATTGCCTATTCCACGTGCTCGCAGCTCGGCTACATGTTCTTCGCGGCCGGCAGTGGTGCCTATGGCGCGGCCATGTTCCACCTGTTCACCCACGCTTTCTTCAAGGCGCTGCTGTTCCTCGGTGCCGGTTCGGTGATCCACGCCATGCACCACGAGCAGGACATGCGTTTCTATGGCGGCCTCAGGAAACACATCCCCATCACCTTCTGGATGATGACGATCGGCACGCTGGCGCTCACCGGTTTTTTCTTCACCGCCGGCTATTATTCAAAGGACGCGATCCTGGAAGCGGCCTTCGCCAGCGGCACCAGCCACGGCATGTTTGCCTTCTTCGTTGGCGCATTCGTGGCGGCGCTGACCAGCTTCTATTCGTGGCGGCTGGTGTTCCTTACCTTCTTCGGCAAGCCGCGCTGGGTTGCATCCGAGCATATCCAGCACGCCGCGCACGGTGATCACGGCCACGGCCATGACGATCATCATGCCCACGCGCACGATCACGCCCATGACGATGGCACCGCCGGCTATCACCCACACGAAAGCCCGCTTTCGATGCTGATCCCGCTGTTCGTGCTCGGCACCGGCGCGTTGCTGGCCGGCTGGGTGTGGCATGAGAGCTTCGTTGGTGCTGAAGAGGGCGCTGGCTTCTGGCGCGGCAGCCTCGCCTTCCGCGAACATCTGATGCACGCCATGCACGAAGTGCCGGCCTGGGTGGTCTACACGCCGTCCGTCGCCTTCTTCCTCGGCCTCGGCCTTGCCTGGCACGTGTTCCTGAACAAGCCATCGATCCCGATCTGGTGGCAGAAGGAAGTGCCTGGCCTCTACCAGTTCCTCTTGCGGAAATGGTACTTCGATGAGCTGTATGACGCGATCTTCGTGAAGCCGGCCCAGTGGCTTGGCCGCCAGTTCTGGACGCGCGGTGATCAGCAGACCATCGATCGTTTCGGTCCCAATGGCGCTGCCGACATGGTGGTGGTGGGTGCCGGCCTCGCCCGGCGCTTCCAGACCGGGTATGTCTATAGTTACGCACTGGTGATGCTGATCGGCTTGGCCGCCGCTGCCGCCTGGATGATGCGCTGATGATCCTTTCCTTCATGATCCTGCTGCCAGTGGTGGCAGCGCTGGTGGTGGCGACGCTGCCCGGCGCAGAGGCCGAACGTGCCGGCCGCGCCCGTGTCGTGGCGCTGGCCACCACGTTGGTGGAGTTCGGCCTCGGCATCTGGCTGTGGACGCAGTTTGACCAGACGACCGCGGCCTTCCAGTTCACCGAAAACCTGCCGCTGTTCGCGCCATTCCTGAACTGGTCGCTGGGCATCGACGGCATCGCGCTGATGCTGATCGAGCTTTCGGTGTTCCTGATGCCGCTGTGCATCCTCGCCAGTTGGGTAGCGGTGAAAAAGCGCGTGCCGGAATATATGGCAGCGTTCCTGCTGATGGAATCGCTGATGATCGGGACGTTCGCGGCGCGCGACATGTTCCTGTTCTACCTGTTCTTCGAAGGCGGCCTGATCCCGATGTTCCTGATCATCGGCATCTGGGGCGGCGCCCGGCGCATCTATGCCAGCTACAAATTCTTCCTCTACACGCTGCTCGGCTCGGTGCTGATGCTGGTGGCCATGCTTTGGATGGTGAATTTCGCGGGCTCGGCAGACATCGGCGTGTTGAGCCGCACCGATTTCCCCAAGGAAGCCCAGTTCTGGCTGTTCCTGGCCTTCTTCGCCTCGTTCGCGGTGAAGATGCCGATGTGGCCAGTGCACACCTGGCTGCCTGATGCCCACGTCGAAGCGCCCACCGCTGGCTCGGTCATCCTCGCCGGCGTGCTGCTGAAACTCGGCGGCTATGGCTTCATCCGCTTCAGCTTGCCGATGTTCCCCGATGCCAGTGCGCAACTGATCTGGCTGGTGTTCGGCTTGTCGATGGTTGCGGTCGTTTACACCTCGCTGGTCGCGCTGGTGCAGCAGGACATGAAGAAGCTCATCGCCTATTCGTCCGTCGCCCACATGGCGTTCGTCACCGGCGGCCTGTTCGCGCTCAACACGCAGGGCATCGAAGGCGCCATGGTGATGATGCTCAGCCACGGCCTCGTGTCCGGCGCCCTGTTCCTGTGCGTCGGCGTGATCTACGATCGCCTCCACACCCGCGAGATCGGGCGCTATGGCGGCCTGGCGGATACCATGCCCAAATATGCGCTGGTGCTGCTGTTCTTCACCATGGCCAGCGTCGGCCTGCCGGCCACATCGGGCTTCGTCGCGGAATTCCTCGTGCTGCTCGGCATGTACCAGACCAGCACCTGGGCCACCTTCGTGTTGACCACCGGCATCATTCTGGGTGCGGCCTACATGCTCTGGCTCTATGCCCGCGTCGCCTATGGCAAGGCCGCCGGCGACGACACGCGCGCCATGCCGGATCTAGACGCGCGCGAAATCGCCATTCTTGCCCCGATCATCCTCGCGACACTGTGGATGGGCATTTATCCCAAAAGCTTCCAGGCTCCGATGAAGCCGGCCATTGCCGAAGTCGTCGCGCGTCTGGAGGGCCGCCAACTCGCCACCGTGCCGACCGACATGAGCCTGTCGCCCGCGCTGCCCGCGATCGCGGCCCCGGCACACGCCGCAGAGAGCCACCACTGATGCACCCGATCTTCACCTCCATCGCCATTGCCGGCCCGGAAACCGTGCTGACGCTCGGCAGCCTCGCTGCGCTGATGCTCGGCACATTCTCGGCGAAGGGCAGGGCCCTAACTGTCACCAGCTTGTTCGCCGTCGCCATCCTTGCGCTGGCCGGTTTCACCCTGCTCGATGCCCCCGCCGGCATCACCCGCGCCTTCGATGGCCTTTATGTCGCTGATGATTTCTCCGCCTTCCTGAAGGTCATCATCCTCGCCGCTGCCGCCGCCTCGGTCCTGCTGGCGCTGCCATGGCTGATCGAGAGCGGGTCGGGCCGCTTCGAATATCCAGTGCTGCTGCTGCTGGCGACGCTGGGCATGACCATCATGGTCTCGGCCAATGATCTGCTCACGCTGTATGTCGGCCTCGAACTCGCCGCGCTGCCGTCCTACGTGCTGGCGGCTTTCCACCGGCAGGATGATCGCTCAGCCGAGGCCGGCCTCAAATATTTCGTGCTGGGCGCGCTCGCTTCGGGTATCCTGCTTTACGGCGTCACGCTGATCTACGGCTTCTCCGGCTCGACCCAGCTCGACGTGATCGCCGGCGTGGTTTCCGGCCAGACCGAACGCTCCATCGGTTTGCTGTTCGGCATCGTCTTCATCCTCTCCGGCCTGGCCTTCAAAGTCTCCGCTGTGCCGTTCCACATGTGGACGCCAGACGTGTATGAAGGCGCCCCCACCCCGGTCGCCGCCTTCTTCTCGGCCGCGCCCAAGGCTGCCGCACTCGGCCTGCTGGCGCGCGTGCTGGTCGTCGCCTTCCCCGGCAAGATCGCTGCGGATTGGCAGCAGATCCTGATCTTCATCGCCATCGGCTCTATGGTGCTCGGCGCGGTCGCGGCCGTCGCGCAAACCAACATCAAGCGCCTGCTGGCCTATAGCTCGATCGCCAACATCGGCTTCGCACTGGTGGGCCTCACGCCCGGCACTCCGGCGGGCATTTCGGCGCTACTGTTCTATGTCACCGTCTATGTCGCGATGACTTTGGGCAACTTCCTCGTCGTGCTGCAACTGCGACGCCCCGATGGCAGCCCGGTCGAAAACATGGCCGATTTCGCCGGCCTGTCGAAAACGCAGCCGAAACTCGCCGCCGCGCTCGCCATCTTCATGTTCAGCCTCGCCGGCATCCCGCCGCTGCTGGGTTTCTGGCCGAAGTTCGCCGTGTTCCAGGCCGCCATCGCCTCCGGTCTGATCGCGTTGGCGCTGATCGGCTTCGTCGCTTCCGTGATCGCGGCCTTCTATTATCTGCGCCTCATCAAGATCATGTATTTCGATGAGCCGGTCGTACCGCTGGCCAGCGAGGGCAGCAGCGTCAACGGCGCCATGATCGCGGCCTGTGCGCTGTTCTGCTCGCCCATCGGCATGCTGGCGATCTCGCCGCTGGTCGCTGCCACCGCCCGCGCTGCCGCGGCGCTGTTCCCGGCTTGAGCGGCTTCACCCACCTCGCAGAGGTCGGTTCCACCAACGATTGGCTGCTGGCCCGCGCCGAGGCGCTGCCCGATGGCCATTGGGTGATCGCCGATCGCCAGACTGCCGGGCGCGGCCGCCGGGGCCGGGTGTGGAACGATGGTGCCGGCAATTTCATGGGCAGCGTGCTGGTCAAGGCGACCGGCCAGGTCCAGCAACTCAGCTTCGTCGCCGCGCTCGCTTTGCATGATGCATTGTCATCGCTCGCAGGTCAGCCGGCCCGCTTCGCCCTCAAATGGCCCAACGACGTGCTGCTGGACGGCACCAAATGCTCCGGCATCCTGCTCGAACGCGTTGGCGAAGCGCTGGTGATCGGCATGGGCGTCAACCTCGCGCATCACCCCGATGGCACCGAACGCCCCGCCACCAGCCTGGCCGCCGCCGGCCTCGCGGTGCCGACGCCGGCCGCGTTGCTCGACGAACTCGCCGCTGCCTTCAGTCATTGGCGCGAGACATGGGCCGCGCATGGCTTCGCCCCCATCCGCACCGCTTGGACCGCGCGCGCCGCTGGCGTCGGCGCCCGCATCGTCGCCCGGCTCGGCAGCGAAAGTCCGGAAGGCCTTTTCACCGGCCTCGCCGACGACGGCGCCCTGCTGATGCAGCTTGACGATGGCAGCACGCGTGCCATCCACGCCGGTGAAGTCTTCGCGTTATGAGGAGGGCCATCTGATGCTGCTCGCCATTGATGTCGGCAATACCAACATCGTCTTCGCGCTGTGCGACGGCGATGTCATCGCCCAACGCTGGCGCATCTCCACCGATGGCCAGCGCACGGCGGATGAATATGCCGTGTGGCTGCACCAGCTGATGGCGCTGGAAGGCGTCACCATGGGCAGCGTCGATGCCGCCATCATCTCCACCGTTGTGCCGCAGACCTTGTTCAATCTGCAGCGCCTGTGCCGCAAATATTTCAGCGTTGAACCGGAAGTGGTCGCCATCGGCGCCATCAACCTGGGCTTGGCGATCGATCTGCCCAACCCGGCCGAAGTCGGCGCCGATCGCCTGGTCAACGCGGTGGCCGCCCACGCGCTGTGGCCGGGCCACCTGATCATCGTCGATTTCGGCACCGCAACCACCTTCGATGTGGTATCAGCCGATGGTGCCTATCAGGGCGGGGCCATCGCGCCGGGTATCAACCTGTCGATGGACGCGCTCTATCAGGCTGCCGCCAAGCTGCCGCGCATCGCTGTCGAACCGCCGCCGGGCAATCTCGGCACGATCGGCAAAGGCACCGTCCACGCCATGCAGTCAGGCGTGTTCTGGGGCTATGTCGGCCTGATCGAAGGGCTGGTGACCCGGCTTTGCCAAGAGATCGTCGGCCCGGTCACCGTCATTGCGACGGGCGGTCTTGCCACCTTGTTCCAACGCCACACCACTGCCATAGCCCATGTTGACGGCGACCTGACCATCAAGGGTCTCATCCGCCTCCACCAATTGAACGCAAAGAACCCCACATAATGACCCCTGGTGACGAGTTGATTTTCCTGCCCCTGGGCGGCTCCGGCGAGATTGGCATGAACGTCAATCTCTATGGCTGCCAGGGCAAATGGGTGATGGTCGATCTCGGCATGACCTTTGGTGACCCGCGCTATCCGGGCATCGACGTGGTGCTGCCCGATCTCGCCTTCATCGAGGAACGCCGCAAGGATCTGCTCGGCATCGTGCTCACCCACGGCCATGAAGATCATATCGGCGCGATCCCCTATCTGGCGGCCGATCTGAAGGTGCCGCTTTATGCCACTCCGTTCACCGCCGGCCTGATCGCGAAAAAGCTGGAGGAAGAAGGGCTGCAGGACGAGGTGAAGCTGAAGATCATCCTGATGGGCGGCACGCTCAAGCTCGGCCCGTTCGGTTTCACCTATGTCGCGCTGGCCCACTCCATCCCCGAAGGCAATGCGCTCATCATCGATACGCCCTATGGCCGCATCTTCCACACCGGCGACTGGAAGCTGGATGATGCGCCGCAGATGGGCACGCCGGCCAGCGCCGCCCAGCTGACCGCCATTGGCGACAGCGGCATCCTGGCGCTTATCGGCGATAGCACCAACGTCTTCAACCCCGAAGCCTCCGGCAGCGAAGCCGATGTGCGCGATGGCCTGATGCGCGTCGTCAAGGCGCGCAAATCCGGCCGCGTGCTGGTGACGACCTTTGCCAGCAACGCCGCGCGCCTGGGCACGCTGGGCGCCGTTGCCAAGGCCTGTGGTCGCGAGCTTGTGTTGGCCGGCCGCTCCATGGATCGCATCGTCGGCGTCGCCCGCGCCACTGGCTATCTGAAAGACCTGCCCGAACCCATCGATTGGGACACGGCGATGAGCCTGCCGCGCAACAAGGTGCTGATCCTGTGCACCGGCGCGCAGGGCGAACCAATGGCGGCGCTGTCGCGCATCGCCGAAGGCAGCCACCCCAAGCTGCGGCTTGAGCCGGGCGATCTCGTCGTCTATTCCTCCAAGCAGATCCCCGGCAATGAACTCAGCATCGGCCGCGTCCAGAACGCGCTGGCCACGCGCGGCATTGACGTCATCACCGAAAAACAGGCCCATGTGCACGTCTCCGGCCACCCCGGTCAGCCGGAACTGGAAGCCATGTACGAATGGATCCGGCCCGAAATCGCCATTCCCGTGCATGGCGAACGTCGTCACATGGAAGAACATGCCAAGCTGGCCAAGGAATGCGGCGTGCCCAAGGCCATGGTGCCGATCAATGGCAGCGCCATCCGCCTGGCGCCCGATGGCCCGAAACTGCTCTCCCACGAACCGGCCGGGCGGCTGGTGCTGGATGGCGATGTCATCCTGCCCGCCGATGGCGCCACCATCGTCGAACGCCGCTGCATGGCCAATTACGGCCTGATCGCGGTGAGCGTCGTCGTTGGCAAGAACGGCCTGCCTGCGGCCACGCCCAAGGTGAGCACGCACGGCGTCCCGGTGGAGGAAGACAAGGACGACTTCCTCGCCGAATGCGCCGAAGCTGCCGAAAAGGCCGCCGCGAAGGGCGATCCGAAACGGCCGGAACATTATGCCGAAGCCATCCGCGTTGCCGTGCGCCGCGTCGCCCGCGAATGGACCGGCAAGAAACCGGTGACGGATGTGCAGGTGACGCGTCTTTGAAGCCGCAATCCGCCCTGGCCATCTATCTGCTGTTTTGGACGCTCACCCTCTTCGCCGTCCTGCCCTTCGGCGTGCGCACGACCGAAGAAGACGGCAGCGAGCCGATCGCGGGCCAGGCCAGCTCCGCCCCATCCAACCCGATGATCGGCAAGAAGCTGCTGTGGACCACCCTGATCAGTGGCGTGATCTTCGGCCTGTTCATGGCCAATTATGAATTTGGCTGGATCGTCGTGGACGACGTCCCCTTCTGGCGCACCCGCGGGCCGTACGCCCCAGTGAAGGCAGGGTAAGAGGCCTCCGGCGGGCAGGGTCGCAGACCCTGCACCCGTTCGTTTGAGGGCATCCTTCTTCAACGGTAGCCATCATGCCGGCGTATGATGGGCCGCCCGAAAACGAAAGTGGGTGCAGGGGCTCAGCCCCTGCCCGCCGGAGGCGTCTTTTAGTTAAATCGCCCGGCGGCCTGGCCAATGGCCAGATACAGCTTGCCCAAAGTGGACGACAGCAGAGTCGCTCCCAATGCCTCGCCGCCGCGTTCCGGCACCACATCGGCGACCAGCGATTCGAACTCCTGCAGGTATCGGCTGGCTTCGGCGCGGAATTCGGCATCGTGGGTGTAGTGGCGCACGAACTGGCGGCCGGCGCCACTGTCTAGCCCGTGGGCGAGGCGGCGGGCGACGGCGCTGGCATCGCCGGCGGCGTAATCGGCCCAGGTCTTGTCGTCGATATCGTAATCCAGCAGCTTGGCCAGATCGATGGCGCTGGATTGCAGGCTGTCGATCAGGCCGTTGGCGCGGCGGCCCAGGGCGTTGCGGATGCGCACTTCGGCACGGGTTTCCACCGCGTCCACATGCGCTTCCACATCCGAAAGGGTGCGGGCCAGCCCGACCAGGCGCTGTGCAACGCGTTCGGCGGCGGCCTGGGCGGATTCACCGGCGCGGCCCTGCAATTCCATCAGTTCTTCGATGCGATCGCGGATTGGCGCGGCGAACGCTGCTTCGGTGCGGCTGATGGCGGCCCTGTCCAGCGCTTCCTCGGCTTCGAGGATCACCCCGGCCAGCGCTGTGCGCATCGCGCCTGCGGCATTGTCGGCCACCTCGCGCACGCGCGCGAACGTTTCGATCAGGTCGCCCGATGCCGTCAGGCTCAGGCGGCTGGTGTCGTCTTCCATCGCGCGCATCTGTTCCTGGGCGCGGGCGATGGCGTCGGCCAGTTCGTCGGTGGTGGCGGTCAGGGTTTCGCGGGCGCTGGTCAGGCGGTTGCTGGCGTCGTTCAGCGTGGCGCTGCTGGTTTCCAGCGGCTCGGCCAGGGTGGCGGCCTGTTCCTTGATGTTGGCCAGTTGCGCTTCCAGCCCGGCGATCTGCCCGCGCAGCGCGCTCACCTGGCTCTCGCCAGCCGGCAACTGGGCTTCGAACAGGGCAATCGTGCGGCCGGCTTCGCTGCCCATGGCTTCCAGCCGCAGCTGCACGGCGGCGAGCGCGGCATCGGCGTCGCCCAGCGGCGCGGTGAAGCCGGCCACCGTCACGTTGGCGGCAGCCAGGCGGGCATCAAGGCCGGACAGCGCCTCGCTGTTGTTGGCGATGGCGGCGGCGAGCCGGGTTTCCAGCGACTCCACCCGGCTGCCCAGCTCGTCCACCAGCGCCGCCGCATTGCGGCCGCTCACCTCGATCTTGCTGGCCAGCAGTTGCAGGTTGGCGAGCCGTTCATCCAGTTCCCGCGCGCCTTCGCCGCCAATGTGCGCCAGCGCGGTGCGGGCCTGATCGACACTCGCCAGCATCGCGCTGGTTTGCGCGTGCACGGCGTCGCGGGTCTGCTCGACCGAGAGGCTCGTGCGCGTGAAGGCATCGTCGATGGCCGCGTTGAGCGCGCCGATCGGTGTCTCCACCGCTTCGCGCACCTGGGCGGCGGCGCTGGCCATGGCTTCAAGACCGGACTGGCTGGCCTGGGCCAGCGCATTGATCTCGCCGCGGCTGGCCTGGGCGGCGGCGCGGGCTTCGGCTTCGGCTTCGCTGGCGCGGGTGTAGAGGCTCGCCAGCAGGGTTTCGGTTTCGGCCAACTGGCTGCGCAACTGGTTGTCCACCCGGGTCATCAGCTCGCTCAAGGCTTCGGCCTGGCTGCTGGCGACAGGGACAGCGCCGGCGAAATCCGTGCTGGCAGAGACGGCCTTGGCCACCGTTGCCGACAGCCGATCGTTGGCGCTGTCGAGCGCGCTGGCCACGCCGGCGATGGCGCTGCTGTGGCTGGCCACTGGTGCTTCCATCTCAGCCATGCGCGCGGTGGCGGCGGCCAGCTGTTCTTCCAGCCGGGTGAGGGATTCGGCGCTGTGCTCCAGCCACTCGGCGGCCTGGGAAGCGCGCGCATCAGCAATGGCGGCACGTGCGGCGTTCACAGCCCCGGCATCGCGCAACTGCACGGCGGCCAGCAGCGCCACGCCCACTGGCCCGGCCAGCGCGGCCAGCATCAGCAGCAGCGGCTGCAGCTTGGCCGAAACGGCAATCGCGCCGGTGGCGGTGCCCCAGGTGGCAATGATGGCAGCGGCCCAGGCCAGACTGGCGATGATCGCAAGGATCCAGGGCCAGCGGCGCGATTCAGGAGGAGCCAGAAAATCACCCATGGAAAAGCACAAACAGGAAAAGGGGCCGCCGTTCAAGCCGGCAGCCCCTTTTCACCGAACTATCCACAAGATTCCGATAGGGTGATCAGCCCAAGGCTCAACCACGCTGGCCCATCGGCACATAATCGCGGTGGGTGTGGCCGGTGTAGAGCTGGCGCGGACGGCCGATCTTCTGATCGGGATCCTCCATCATCTCGGTCCACTGCGCGATCCAGCCGACCGCGCGCGAGATGGCGAACAGCACGGTGAACATCGACGTGGGGAAGCCAATGGCCGACATCACGACGCCCGAATAGAAATCGACGTTGGGGTAAAGCTTCTTGTCGATGAAATAGGGATCGTTGAGTGCGATCTGTTCAAGTTCACGCGCAACATCGAAGATCGGATCGTTGATGCCCATCTTGTCGAGCACGTTCTTGGCGACCTTGGCCATCACCTTGGCGCGTGGATCGTAATTCTTGTACACGCGGTGGCCAAAGCCCATCAGACGGAACGGATCGTCCTTGTTCTTGGCCCGCGCGATGAATTCCGGAATGCGATCCGGCGTGCCGATTTCGCGCAGCATGTTCAGTGCGGCTTCGTTGGCGCCGCCATGCGCCGGGCCCCACAGGCAGGCAATGCCGGCCGAAATGCAGGCGAACGGATTCGCACCCGACGAACCGGCGAGCCGCACGGTGGAGGTGGAGGCGTTCTGCTCGTGATCGGCCTGCAGAATCAGCAGTTTTTCCATCGCGTCTTCGATCACCGGATCGATCACATAGGGTTCGGCCGGCACGCCAAAGGTCATCCGCAGGAAATTGCCGGCGAAACTCAGGCTGTTATCGGGATAGAGGAAGGGCTGCCCGATCGAATATTTATAGGCCATCGCCGCCAGAGTCGGCATCTTGGCGATGATCCGGTGCGAGGCGATCACCCGCTGCTGCGGATCATGAATGTCGGTCGAGTCGTGATAGAAGGCCGCCATCGCACCCACGATGCCGCACATGATCGCCATCGGGTGGGCGTCGCGCCGGAAACCCCGATAGAAGGTCGCCAGCTGTTCGTGAATCATGGTGTGGCGGGTGATGTTAAGGGTGAATTCGGCATTCTGTTCCGCATTGGGCAGATCGCCGTTCAGCAGCAGATGCGCGACTTCCAGAAAGCTCGACTGTTCGGCCAGCTGCTCGATGGGATAGCCGCGATAGAGCAGGATACCTTCATCGCCATCGATATAGGTGATCTTGGATTCGCACGACGCGGTGCTGGTAAAGCCCGGATCGAAGGTGAAGCGGCCGGTGTTGGCGTAAAGCTTACGAATATCAACGACTTCCGGGCCAATACTGCCCTGGTGCACCGGATATTCCGCGCTTTTTCCGTCGATTCCGATCGTGGCCGTCATGGCAGTCTTCCCTTCGTTCAACCCGCCAGGGCGTCGTCGATCCGCCCCAGCACTTCTTGCCTGCCCAGCACTTCGAGAACCTCGAACAATCCGGGCGATTGCGCCGAACCGGTAACAGCTGCGCGCAACGGCTGGGCGATCTGGCCAAGCTTGGCCGCTTCGCTTTCCGCCAGTTCACGCGCCACCTGTTCCAGTGCGGCAGCCGTCCAGTCATCCTGGGCAGCGAATCGTGCCCGGGCGCGGTCAAGCAGCCCCGGTGTCGCAGACGCTAGCAGCTTGGCAGCGCCTTCGTCCATGGGGATTGGGCGGCTGCGAAGATAGAAAAGGCTGCTGGCTGCTAAATCATTGAGGTTGTTGGCGCGTTTCTTCAACTCCGGCATGGTGCGCTGCAAAAGCGCTGTATCGGAATCGGTCAATTCGCGGCCCAATGCCGCAGCCACCCGGCCGGCAATCAACGCCACCGGCCGGCCATCATCGGCGGCACGCAGATAATGCCCGTTGAGGTTTTCCAGCTTCTTGATGTCAAAGCGTGACGGCGACCGACCCACCCCGGCCAGTTCGAACCACTGCACGGCTTCTTCACGGGTGATGATTTCGGCATCACCATGGCCCCAGCCCAGACGCAGCAGATAATTTTCCACCGCTTCTGGCAGCAGGCCCAATTCGTCGCGATAGGCATCAACGCCCAGCGCGCCGTGCCGCTTCGACAGTTTCGCGCCGTCAGCGCCGTGAATCAGCGGGATATGGGCATAAACCGGCTCCGGCCAGTTCATGGCGCGAATCAGCGCCAGCTGGCGGAAGGCGTTGTTCAGGTGATCATCGCCACGGATCACGTGCGTCACGCCCATGTCGTGATCGTCCACCACCACGGCCAGCATATAGGTGGGCGTACCGTCCGACCGCAGCAGCACGAAATCATCCAGCTCGGCATTGTTCACCGTCACCGGGCCCTGCACCTGATCGTCGATGGTGACACTGCCTTCACGCGGCGCCTTCAGACGGATCACATAATCGGCATCGTTTGGCCAATCGGTGCGGTCGCGCCAGCGCCCGTCGTATCGCATTGGCTGCCTGGCGGCGCGCTGCTCCTCGCGCAGGGCGGTCAGCTCTTCGGGCGTCGCATAACAGCGATAGGCGTGGCCCGCAGCCAACAATGTGTGCGCTACCTCGGCATGGCGGGCAGCCCGGCTGAACTGGTAGACCACCTCGCCATCCCAATTCAGGTTCAGCCAGGTCATCCCATCGAGGATGGCGGCAATGGCCGGCTCGGTGGAGCGCGCCCGATCGGTATCCTCGATGCGCAGATGGAATTCACCGCCGTGGTGGCGGGCAAACAGCCAGTTGAACAGCGCGGTGCGGGCGCCGCCGATGTGCAGGAAACCGGTGGGCGAGGGGGCAAAGCGGGTGACGACCTTGCCGGGCAAATCCTGTGTTGCGCTCATGCGCGTTTCATCCAATCAAGGGCTTCAGGGTCGTGGCCGGGAGGGCACACAGAACGCGCGGGTGGTTAGCAGAAGGATCGAAGAGAAACAAACCGCGGTGCAGGCGCTGATCGCCGGCTGGCACCGCTGGCTGGATGCCGAACGCGCGCATCTGCCCTTGTGGCTGCCGGTGGCGCTGGCGGCCGGCATCGCGCTGTGGTTTGTGCTGCCGTGGGCGCCGTGGCGGCAGGCGGCGGCGTGCGCGGCCGCTGCACTGGCCATCGGATTTCTACTGGCCGGGCTGCGGCCGCTGGCCTGGATGGCGCTGCTGCTGCTGGCCGGCCTGGGCGTCTCCGAACTGCGCGTCGCCTTGAATCATCATCCGGTGCTGGCCGGGCGGGTGTTCGTCACCGTCACCGCCCGGGTGGAAAGTGCCGAACCGCTGGCCTTTGGTGATCAGCGCCTGGTGCTGGTGCCGGCCGCTGGCCACAGCCTGCCCGGCGGCACACAGCGTTTACGCCTGCGCCTGCGCGGTGAGCAGCCCCAGGTCGCCGCCGGCACCATCATCTCGGCGCGGGCGCTGCTCTCCCCGCCATCGGGCATGGCGGTACCGGGAGGCTATGATCTGGCCCGCCGCGCCGGGTTTGATGGCATCGGCGGCACCGGCGTGGCGCTGGGACAGGTCGCGATCGTGGCCGCGCCACCACCAGGGCCGGGCCTGTGGCTGGCCGATGAGCGTGGCCGCCTGCAGGCGCTGATCACCAGCCGCATGCCGGGGGAGGCGGGCGCGGTTGCTGCCGCCTTCGTCATCGGCTGGGCAGGGGGCGATCCCGCCGGCCACGGCACAGGCCATGCGCGATGCGGGCCTGGCGCATCTGCTCTCTATTTCGGGCCTGCACATTGCCGTGGTGGTGGGCAGTGTCGCGTTGTTGATGCGCTGGTTGCTGGGCCTGTGGCCGTGGCTGGTGCTGCGGGTGCCGGTGCCCACGCTGGCGCTGGCGCTGGCGGCGGGCGCGCTGGCGGGGTTGGCCTATACGCTGCTGGCCGGCGCGCAGGTGCCCACGGTGCGCGCGGTGATTGCTGCCTGCATCGTCGTCGTCGGCATGATGCTGGGCCGGCAGGCGTTGAGTTTGCGGCTGCTGGCGGCGGCCTTCGCCATATTGGTGGTGCGGCCCGAAGCGCTGCTGGGGGCCAGCTTCCAGATGAGTTTCGCCGCCGTCATCGGCATCGTCGCCCTGTATGAAAGCCGGCTGGGCAAATGGCTGACGGCGGTGCGGGAGGATGAACCCTGGTGGAAATGGCCTGCCCGCGCGGCAGCGTCGCTGCTGGCGTCCGGGCTGGTAGCGGAATTGGCGCTGTCGGGCATCGGCCTCTATCATTTCGGCCGCAGCGGGCTGTACGGCATCGCCGCCAATCTGATCGCCATTCCCTACACCAGTTTTGTGGTGATGCCGGCCTTGATGCTGGCCATGCTGGCTGAAGCGCTTGGCCTTGGCTGGCTGTGGCCGCTGGCCGGCTGGGCCATGCAGCAGCTTATCGTGCTGGCCGATCTCACCGCATCACTGCCCGGCGCGGTGATCACCAGCGCCGCCATACCCGGGCCGGCGTTCGCGCTGGGCGCAGCTGGTGGCCTGTGGCTGGCGCTGTGGCGCACCCGCGCGCGCTGGTTGGGGCTGGCGCCGCTGGCCGGCGCGGTGCTGGTGGGGTGGGCAGCGGCTGTGCCGGATGTGCTGGTCAGCAGCGACGGCCGCCATCTGGCGCTGCGCTTATCCGATCGCCGCCTGGCGCATGCCCGTGAACGCGTTGGTGATTTCCTGATGGACAATTGGGCGGAAGCGGTGGGCAGCGATCCGGCCAGCGCCGTCTGGTTGGGCACGCTGCCGCTGGCGCGCTGTTCGGCGGAAAGCTGTGTCGCCGACGTGCAACGGGATGGCCGGCGCTGGCGTGTGCTGGCCACCACCGGCCGCAGCCTGATCCCGCGTGATCGCTTTGCCCCGGCCTGTGCCGCAGCCGATCTCGTCGTTTCCGATCGCCGCCTGCCGGATTGATGCCAGCCGCGCTGGCTGAAGCTGGATGCCGCCGCGCTGGCGCACACCGGGGCCGTGGCGATCTGGCTGGATGCGCGGCGGGTGACAACCGCCGCCGATGCGGCCGGCGACCGGCCGTGGCGGCCCCACTGAACAGTGCGAGCTTGCCGATTGGCTGGTGAGTGATGATGCTGGTGAAGGGGAGACTCACATGGCCGACATTATCGATCCGGAACGCGCGATCATCGATCCGCACCACCATCTGTGGGATCGGCGCATCTTTCCGCTGCCGGCACCCGGCGCCTACCCGTTTGAAAAGGCGATCAGCCTCAGTCCGCTCTATCTGCTCGATCAGTTGAATGCCGATATGCGAGCCGGGCACAACATCATCGCCACCGTGTTCCTGGAATGCGGCGCCTTCTATCGCGGCGATGGCCCGGCGGAACTGCGCAGCGTGGGCGAAACGGAATTCGTCAACGGAATCGCGGCGATGAGCGCGTCGGGCCTCTATGGCCGGCCCCGCGCCTGCGCCGGCATTGTTGGCCATGCCGATCTCACCCTGGGCGCCGCCGTGCGCCCGGTGCTGGAGGCGCACCTGGCCGCCGCCCCGGCGCGCTTCCGCGGCATCCGCCATTCCCCGGCGTGGGATGCGGATCCAGACGTGCTCGGCATCCTGCAGCGCAACCCGCCCGGCCTGCTGGCTGATCCGGCTTTCCGCGCCGGTCTGGCTGAACTGGCCGCATTGGGTCTCAGCTATGATTGCTGGCTGCTGGCGACGCAGTTGCCCGAACTCATCGCCATGGCCCGCGCCCTGCCGGAACTCACCATCATCTGTGATCACCTTGCCACACCGTTGGGAACCGCGTCTTACGCTGGCCGGCGTGATGCGGATTTTGCCGAATGGGCCGGCAACATCAAGGCGCTGGCGGGCTGCCCCAACGTGGTGATGAAGGTGGGCGGGCTGGCGATGCCGTTCGGCGGCTTTCCCAGCTTCATGGCCGAACCGATGGCCACGGCAGAGGCTCTGGCCGATGAATGGCGCCCTTGGATTGAAACCGCGATTGCCGCCTTCGGTGCGGATCGCTGCATGTTCGAAAGCAATTTCCCGGTCGATCGCGGCACCTGCGATTACGCCACGCTGTGGAACGCCTTCAAACTGGTCAGCGCCGCCGCCAGCGAGGACGAGAAGACCGCCCTGTTCAGCGGCACCGCCGCCCGCGTCTATCGCCTCAGCCTGTAACGACAACGCCCGCCGGGTGAGGGCGGGCGTTACGCGGGATCAGGATTGATGCGCTCAGTGATAGCGGCGCAGAAGCCCGGCGAGCTTGCCCTGGATGCGGACCTGTTCCGGGTGATAGCGCTGCGGTTCATAGCTGCTGTTGGCCGGATCAAGGCGGATCAGGCCCTTTTCATGGTGCAGATATTTCAGCGTCGCTTCGGAATCGTCGATCAGCGCCACGACGATATCGCCATCGCGCGCCGTGTCGCAGCGGCGGATCAGGGCATAATCCCCATCGTGGATGCCAGCCTCGATCATCGAATCGCCTGACACTTCCAGCGCATAATGATCGCCGGGGCCGAGCAGCGCCGACGGCACGCAAAGCGAGCGGTCGCTTTCCAGCGCCTCCACCGGTAGACCGGCGGCGATGCGGCCATGCAATGGAACGGTGATTGTGTCGTTGGCGGCCAGCATGGCAACGGCGGGTGGGGCAGGTGCGGGACGGCTGGCCACCAGCGTCAGGGCCGGCTTTTCGATCTTCAGCGCCTCGGGCAGGCGCAGCACTTCTAGTGCGCGGGCGCGGTTCGGAAGGCGGCGGATGAAGGCGCGTTCTTCCAGGGCGTTGATCAGGCGGTGCACACCGGATTTGGACTTCAGGTTCAGCGCTTCCTTCATTTCCTCGAAGGAAGGCGACACGCCGTCGGACTTCAACCGCTCATCGATGAAGATGAGCAATTCCTGCTGCTTACGGGTGAGCATCTCTTTCACTCCCATGCCGCCAAAACGGAACATGGGAAGAACATCTAGAAAACAGAATGGAACATGTCAAGCGCAATGCAGGTAACCAATTCGCCTGCCGCCGCCGCCGGGGCGTCCGCCTCGCGGATGATGAGCAACTCGGCACTGGCGAGCAGCGAAAGCAGCGCACTGTCCTGCCGGGCGAACGGCTCAGCACCGGCCGGCGTCCGCCGCGCCCGCAGATGATCGCGGCGGGCACCGTTGGCGGGCAGGGGGGTGGCGAGCGGCAGCGTCTCCAGCGGCAAATCATGTGCTCGCCCCGCCATCCGGGAAACCAGCGGCACCGCGAACAGCAACGCGGTCACGAAGGCCGATACAGGATTGCCCGGCAAACCCAGCACCCGCGTTCCGTCCAGCCGCCCGGCCAGCAGCGGCTTGCCCGGCCGCAGCGCGATCTTCCAGAAATCGATATCGGCACCCAACTCGCGCAGCACCGGCACCACCAGATCATGATCGCCCACCGATGCGCCGCCGATGGTGATGATCAGGTCGGCATCCGCAGCCTGCAGCGCGGCGGCCAGCGCGGCGCGGTCATCCGGGATCAGGCCCGGATCATGCACGTCGGCTCCGGCGCTGCGCAGCAGGGCTGTGAGCATGGCCGGATTGGACGAAACAATCTGCCCCGGCCCTGGAATTTCGCCGGGCAACACCAGCTCATCACCCGTCGCGATCAGCGTCACCCGCGGCCGCCGCACCACCGGCAGCGCCCGCCAGCCGCCGGCAGCGGCCAGTCCCAGGCCGGCAGGCGTCAGCCGTTTTCCGGCACACAACAGCATGCCGCCGGCCGCAAAATCCTGACCCGCCGGCCGGATATGCGCGCCAATGCGCGTCGGGCCTTCGCCGTTGAGCCGCGCCGTGTCGCCATCGCGGGCCACTTCTTCCTGCACCACGATCACATCCGCCCCGGCCGGCAGCGGTGCCCCGGTGAAGATCCGCACCGCCTCGCCGGGCCCCAGCGTGCCGGCCCAGCCATGGCCAGCGGCGCTTTCCCCCACCACGCGCCAGGGCAGGTGAAGATCGGCCCAGCGGATCGCATAGCCATCCATCGCGGCGGCATCGAACGGCGGCTGGGTGAGGCGGGCGGTGACCGGTTCGGCCAGCACACGGCCGGCGCTGGCATCAAGCGGCAGCGTCTCGGCGGGCAGTGGTTCAACCCCAGCCAGCAGCTGATACAGCGCTGCCGAAAAGGGCAGCAAATCACTCATTGTGCGATGAAATCACCTGAACGCCCGCCTGACTTTCTCAGCAGGCGGATGCCGTCGATGCGCATCGTGCGGTCGAGCGCCTTGGCCATGTCATAAACGGTGAGCAGGGCAGCAGAGACAGCAGTGAGCGCCTCCATTTCCACGCCGGTACCATGGGTGGTGGCCACGGTGGCGGTGGCGCGGATGCCGCCAAAATCCCCTGATTGCTCGATGGCCAGATCAAGGCTGACGGCATCGATGGGCAGCGGGTGGCAGAGCGGGATCAGATCGGCGGTACGCTTGGCCGCCATGATGCCGGCAATGCGGGCGGTGGCAAGCACATCGCCTTTCTTCACCGCTTGTTCTGCAATAGCTTGCAGCGCGTCCTTTGCAACGTGGATGAAGCCTTCCGCCGTCGCCTCACGCCGGGTCGCGGGCTTGGCGCTGATATCCACCATGCGCGCGGCGCCGCTGCCATCAAGGTGGGTCAGTTTGCTCACGCGGCGAGGCCCAGCAACTGGCGGGTGGCGGCAGTCACGTCGGCCTGCCGCATCAGGCTTTCGCCGACAAGGAAGGTGCGGATGCCTACGCCGGCGAGCGCCGCCAGATCAGCGTTGGAGGACAGGCCGGATTCGGCCACCAGCGTCTTGCCCATCGTGTTCGCCAGTTCAAAACTGGTCTGAAGGCTTACTTCTAACGTTTTGAGGTTACGGTTATTGATGCCAAGCAGTGGCGTCTTCAGCAACAGCGCGCGGTCGCGCTCTTCAGCATCGTGCACTTCGATCAGCACATCCATGCCCCAGGCCATCGCCACCGCTTCCAGTTCGGCGGCCTGAGCGTCCGACAGCGCCGCCATGATCAGCAAAATGGCATCTGCGCCCAGCGTACGGGCTTCGACCACCTGATAAGGATCAACGATGAAATCCTTGCGGATGACGGGCAGGGCGCAGGCGGCACGAGCGGCCACCAGATAGTCGTCGCTGCCCAGAAACCAGCGTTCTTCGGTCAGCATCGACAGGCAGGCGGCGCCGCCGGCTTCATAGGCGCGGGCAAGGCTGGCCGGATCGAAGTCTGCGCGGATCAAGCCCTTGGACGGGCTGGCCTTCTTGCACTCGGCGATCAGGGCGTAACGGCCGTCCGCATGGGCGGCATGGAGCGCCTTGATGAAACCACGCGGGGCACCTGCGGCACGGGCAGCCGCCTCGACATCAGCCATCGCCACCTGCGCTTTGCGGGCGGCGTAAAGGTCGCGCTTGTGGGCGACGATGGTCGAGAGCGTGTCGGTCATCGAAAAGCGATCCAGCGGGCGAGGATGTCAGCGGCAGCGCCACTGTCAATGGCGGCAGCGGCCTGCGATACCGCTTCCGGCAACGTGAGGCCAGGTCTCACAACGGTAAGGGCGGCGGCGGCGTTGAGCAGCACCATGTCGCGATAGGCGTCGGCGTGGCCGGCAAGCAGGGCTTTCAGCCGCTCGGCGTTATAGTCGGGGCTGCCGCCTTTCAGCGCCTCGTTCGGGTGGCGGGGCAGGCCGGCGTCCTCGGGGACGATGCAACGCGCGGTCAGCGCACCGCCAGCCAGAGCCACTGCGCTCGTCTCACCCGAAATCGCCACTTCATCAAAGCCTTGGCCGTGCACCACCAGAGCGGCACGGCTGCCCAGATGCTGCAGCGCTTCGGCCATCAGCGGCACCGGGCCTGGCGCGAACACACCGAGCAATTGCTGGTCCACCCCGGCCGGATTGCACAGCGGGCCCAGCAGGTTGAAGATGGTGCGCCGGCCCAGCGCTTTGCGCACCGGGGCCACGCGCGCCATCGCCGGGTGGTGGCGGGCGGCGTGGAGGAAGGTGATGCCGACCCGATCAAGGCACGGGCCAAGCCGGTCCATCGCCAGTTCCGGCACGCCCAGCACCATCAGCACGTCGGCGGCGCCGCTGGTGGAGGAGGCGGCGCGATTGCCATGCTTGGCCAGCTTCACCCCGCAGGCGGCGACCACCAGCGACACGGCGGTGGAGATGTTGAGGCTGTGCATGCCATCGCCGCCGGTGCCGCACACGTCCAATGCGCCCGCGGCGCGGAACGGCTGAATGGCGCGGGCACGCAGCGCGCGGGCGGCGGCGACCACTTCGCCAACCGTTTCGCCGCGATCCGCCAAGGTGGTGAGGAACAGGCCGAGCGCTTCATCAGCCACCTTGCCGTCGAAGATTGCAGCAAAGGCTTCGGCCGCCGCGCCTTCGTCAAGGGGGCGGGTGGGATCAGGCAGCAGGCTCATGCCGTTGCAGAAAGCATGGGCGAAAGATCGGGCTTCAACCCGGCCAGAGTCATGAAATTGGCCAGCAGACGGTGGCCGTGCTGGGTGGCGATGCTTTCGGGGTGGAACTGCACGCCGTGCAGCGGCAATTCGCGGTGGTGCATGCCCATGATCAGGCCATCGGGGCTGTGGGCATTGACCACCAGATCGGCCGGCAGGCCGGCTTCGCGCACCACCAGGCTGTGATAGCGCGTCGCCTCGAATGGGGAGGGGATGCCGGCAAACACGCCTGAGCCATCGTGGGTGATCGGGCTCACCTTGCCGTGCATCACCTGCGGCGCGCGTTCGACGATGCCGCCAAAGGCCTGGCCCAGCGCCTGATGACCAAGGCACACGCCAAACAGCGGGGTTTTCGTCTCGGCTGCGGCTTCGATCAGGGCCAGGCAGATGCCGGCTTCGTTGGGCGTGCATGGGCCGGGCGAAAGCAGGATGGCCTCTGGGCGCATCCCCATTGCATCCTGTGTGCTCAGCGAATCGTTGCGCACCACGATGGTTTCCGCCCCCAGCTCGGCCAAATAATGGACGAGGTTGAAGGTGAAGCTGTCGTAATTGTCGATTACAAGAATGGTCATGCACCGGCCTTAGCGATTTGGGGCAGCCCCGTCATCTGCCAACCATCACCCCGTGACTCTGACACCCTTCCAGAACGCCAGCCGGCCCTTGATGTGCGCGGCTTGCGGCTTGGGATCGGCATAATACCAGACGGCATCGGGGTTTTCGGCCCCGTCGACAACCAGCGTGTAATAATTGGCCAAGCCCTTCCAGCCACACACGCTGGTGGTGGCGCTGGCTTTCAACAGCGCAGGGTTCACCGCGTCTGCCGGAAAA
Organism: Sandarakinorhabdus limnophila DSM 17366; assembly: GCF_945882885.1. Lineage (GTDB taxonomy): Bacteria > Pseudomonadota > Alphaproteobacteria > Sphingomonadales > Sphingomonadaceae > Sandarakinorhabdus > Sandarakinorhabdus limnophila_A. The sequence continues at coordinate 65,726 of NZ_CAMCWT010000004.1, read as the reverse complement.
TAGTGATTACCTTCGACGACCACAGTGTCGGCCGTGTCCGCGATCACCTGACCATTCCATTCGGCGCGTGCCATGCCCTGAACTCCTATTGTCCGAACCCGGCTTGTGCAGCCGTTGCTATCGCTTCGCGGGCGGCGGCAATCAGCGCCCCGGCCTTGGCTTCGCATTCGCGCTGTTCATACTCGGCGACACTATCGGCGACAATGCCGGCGCCGGCCTGCACGTGCATCACGCCATCCTTCACCACGGCGGTGCGCAACACGATGCAGCTATCCATGTCGCCATTCGGGCTGAAATAGCCGACACCGCCGGCATAGGCTCCGCGTGCAGCGCCTTCCAGTTCGGCGATGATCTGCATGGCCCTGACCTTTGGCGCGCCGGACACCGTTCCGGCCGGGAACCCGGCGAGCAGAGCGGCAACCGCATCGACCCCGTCTGCCAGCCGGCCCTGCACGTTGGAGACGATGTGCATGACATGGCTGTAGAATTCGACGAAGAACTTGTCGGTCACCTTTACCGTACCGGGCACCGATACGCGCGCGGTATCGTGGCGGCCCAGATCGAGCAGCATGAGATGCTCGGACAATTCCTTGGGATCTGCGAGCAGGCTTTCCCGGTTGGCGGCGTCTTCGGCGGCATCACGCCCACGCGGTCTGGTGCCGGCGATCGGCCGGATGGTCACGTCTCCACCACGTGCGCGAACGAGAATTTCCGGGGAGGAGCCGACCAGCGCAAAGCCGGGCAGATCAAGGAAATAGAGGAAGGGTGAGGGGTTGATGCGCCGCAAGGCACGATAAAGATCGAACGCCGGCAGCGGGAAATCCACCGAGAAGCGCTGCGACAGCACGACCTGGAAGATGTCGCCGGCGAGGATATAGTCGCGGGCCTTCTCGACCATGGCGGCATAGCGGCCCTTGTCGGTGTGGTGGCGCGGGTTGGCTTCGGGCAGCGTTTCGGGTGGGCGCGGCGCCAGCGGCAGTGCCTGCGCCAGCCGGCGCTCCGTCTCTACAATGCACTCGGCGGCGGCATCCCAGGCGGCGCCCGGATCGGCAGCGGCAAAGATCGGCGCGACGATGAACAATTCGTCCTTCAACCGGTCGAACACCAGCAACAACGTGGGGCGCACGAAGACCATGTCGGGCAGGCCCAGTGCCGACGGGCCGGCATCGGGCACGCTGGGTTCAACCAGCCGCACGGTTTCATAGCCCATGTAGCCGACCAGGCAGGCCAGCGCCGCCGGAAGCTCCGCCGGCACATCGGCGCGGGCTTCGGCCACCAGCGCGCCCAGAGCGGTGAGCGTGTCACCCGCAACAGGTTCAAACGCTGTCTGATCCTGCCGCCAGTTGCGGTTGATTTCGCTGCTGTTGCCGCGCGCGCGCCACACCAGATCAGGATCCAGCCCGAGGAGTGAATAGCGCGCACGCACGCTGCCGCCTTCCACCGATTCCAGCAGGAACGCGCCCGATCCCTCGCGGCCCAGCTTCAGCATCGCCGAAACCGGTGTTTCGGTATCGGCAACGATGCGGGTCCAGAGCAACTGCGGGCGGCCGGCGACCAGCGCGGCACAGGCGCTGGTACGGTCGGGAGCGATGCGCCGGTCAGATGCGGGGCTGGCCATCAGCCTTATTGCAAGCCGTCGCCCGACAGGCGGGTGCGCAGGGTCTTCAGGGTGGCATCGTTCTTGTCCACGCCAACGGCGGCCATGCTGGCCTTGGCCAAGCCTTCGGCCATTTCGCCGGGCAGGGCGCTGCCCACTTCGCGACGGCTGGCCTCGATCAGGCCGGCCTGCGTCTTGGGATCGCCGGGGACGATGCGATCAACATGCACGATGATCCAGCCGCCCTGGCCGGCGAGCAGCTGCGTGCTGCCGGCAGCCCCGTTCAGGAAGGCGCGGGCGGCTTCGGGCACGTTGGGTTGATTGATGATGTCGATCCGGCGGCCGTTCAGCGGACGCGGCGGGGCGAGGCCGGCATCGGCGAGGGCCTTGGCGAAATTCACGCCCTTATTCGTCGCGGCGAGCACCGCATCGGCTTTGCCCTTGGCGGCCTTCATCGCCTTGTCCTGCGCGGCGCCGGCCATGGCGAGCGGCATCACTTCGGCAATCGGCGGCGGTGCGGCGGGCAGCACGGTGGCGGTTTCGATCACCACCAGGCGGCCGCCGCCCAGATCTTCCACCACCGGGCCATCGGCCGGCTCACGCTTGAAGGCACGCGCCGCAACGGTGGCGATTTCCCCGCTCAACGGCGGCTGGCCCTGGGCCAGACCCTTGTCGGTCACCGGGGCCTGGCTCTGGATGCTGAGCGAGGCTTCCTTGGCGATATCGGCAAAGCTTTTGCCGGCTTCCACGCTATCCTCGATGCGGGCGACAACATCGGCCACAGCATCATCAACGGCGCGCTGCTTCAGTTCGGCCTCAACAGCGAGACGGGCCTGCGCCAGCGTCTTGCCGGCGCTGCCCAATGCGGCCACGCGCACCACGTGCCAGCCCAGCTGGCTCTTGATCGGCGCACTGATTTTGCCCACCGGCAGGGCAAAGGCGGCCTTGGCCACTTCTGCACTGGTGGCGCGGGCAAAGCCGGCTTCCGATTGGTTGCCGAGCGCGATATCGCTGGCACCGAAGCCGGCAAGTTTCTGTGCGGCCGCGGGAAAACCATCGCTGGTGGCGGCGGCCACGATGGCCTTGGCCTTGGCTTCATCGGGCACCACCACCTGTTCCAGCACGCGGGTTGCGGCAGCGCCATATTTGGCCGGATCCTTGGCAAAGGCATCGGCGATGGCCTTTTCTGGCACGGTCACACCGGCGGCGATTTTCGCGGCATCGATGAAGGCATAACGGAAACCGCGCCGTTCCGGGATGGTGAAGCGGGCGCTGTTGGCCTTGTACCAGGCCTGCGCTTCCGCGGCGGTGGGCGTGCCGGCCGGCGGCGCCGGGATGCTGGCGACCGCGCCTTCATGGCGGTCAACCAGCAGACGGGCATAGATCTCAGCCACGCCATCAGGCACGGCCAGCGCGCCGGTGATCGGCTTGATCAATTGCTCGCGCACCAGATCGCGGGCGATTGACTGGCGCAGTTTCTTGTCGGTCAACCCCTGTTGTTGCAGGGCGCGATCATAGGCCGCCTGATCGAACTTGCCGCCGCTCTGGAAGGCGGGGATGCCGGTGATCACCACATCAACCGCGGTGTCAGAGGCGCCCAGCCCGGCGCCGGCACCCATTTCTTCCATCGCGGTCTGGCCGATCAACTGGGTGGCCATCAGCTCCACCACGCCCTGGCGGGCGGCTTTGGCCTGGGTGAGGTTGGGATCCCGCTGGCGCAGGTCGCGCACGGTGCGATCGATAGCCTGCAGCAGATCGGGCTCGCTGATGGTGCGCTCGCCTACCTTGGCCACTGAACCTGCCGGCGCGCTGCCGCCCAACGGATCATTCACGCCGGTGATGGCAAAGGCCACCAGGATCAACCCGAACAGGGCGAGCACGGGCCAGCTGGTGAGCGAACGGCGAAAAAATGCGAGCATCGAAAATCCGTGATGGCTTGAACGCGCCGCTTGTAACGACGCGTGTCGCTTGCCACAAGCGCCACCAGAACGTGGAGAAGCGACAATGCCTGCACTTATCGTTGGCAACTGGAAGATGAATGGCTTGGGCGAGGATATCGCCGAGATCGCCGCCATGGCTGGCAGCAGCGCGCCCAAGAGAGGTTCGGGCATCTGGATCGCGCCGCCCTTCACGCTCATTGATCGCGCGGTGATCGTTTCGGCCGGCGCGGTGAAGATCGGCGGCCAGGATTGCCACGGCAACGCGAAAGGCGCCCATACCGGCTGCGTGTCGGCCCCGATGCTGGCTGATCTGGGCGCGGGCTTCGTCATCGTTGGCCACAGCGAGCGGCGGCGTGACAATGGCGAGACCGATGCCGACGTGCGCGCCAAAGCCATGGCTGGCCGCGCCGCGGAACTGGAGGTGATCCTGTGCATCGGCGAAACGCGGGTGCAGCGCGATTCCGGCCAGACCGAAGCCGTGCTCAGCAGCCAACTTGCCGGCTCGCTGCCCGACGATGCCGAAGGGCTGATCATTGCCTATGAGCCGGTGTGGGCCATTGGCACCGGCCTCACCCCCACGCTGGGCGATGTGGAGACAGCCCATGCCCATATCCGCAGCCAGATCGTGGCCCGCTTCGGCCCGGCCGGCCACGGCGTGCGTATCCTCTATGGCGGCTCGGTTACGCCCGCCAACGCTGGCGATCTGCTGCGTGTGGCCGATGTGGGCGGTGTGCTGGTGGGCGGGGCGAGCCTGACGGCGCAGAGCCTGCTGGCGATTGCAGCCGCCGCGCCGTAACGCGGCCCTTTGACAAGTGCTGCCTTGATTGCGCACCCGCGCGAAGCCATGTATGGCGCGACTCCACATACTGTCCGTTCGCAACGAAAGCCTGCCCGCCCGTGATTACCTTCCTGCTTGTCATCCACGGCTTGATCACACTCGCGCTGGTGGCGGTGATCCTGCTTCAGCGTTCCGAAGGCGGGGCGCTGGGCATTGGCGGCGGCGGTGGCGGCGGCCTGATGACGGCGCGCGGCGCGGCGAATCTGCTCACCCGCGCCACCACCATCCTGGCGGCGCTGTTCATCGTCATGTCGATCCTGCTGGCTGTGCTGGCCGCCGGCACCAACAAGGCCCGGGTGATCGATCCCACCGTGGCGGCCAAGACAGCGCCAATCGCGCCGGCCCCCGGCGCCCCTGCGCCAGCTGCGCCGGCGCAGTTGCCGGGCCTGCCCGGCGTTCCGGTCGCGCAGTAATCCGCTTCGCGCGTGGCCGGCGACAGCAAACCCGGCCAGTTGCGCCAAATTTTCGGCGGCGCCGCCGGCAATCTGGTCGAATGGTATGATTGGTATGCCTATTCGGCCTTCGCGCTCTATTTCGGGCCGCGTTTTTTCCCGCCGGGTGATGATCTTGTCGCGGCGCTGAAAAGCGCTGCCATCTTTGCCGTCGGCTTCCTGATGCGGCCGATCGGTTCGTGGCTGCTCGGCGCCTGGGCCGACAAGCGCGGCCGCAAATCGGCACTTACGCTTTCCGTCGCGATGATGTGTTCGGGCTCGCTGCTGATCGCGGTGGCCCCCACTTACGATGATGTCGGGCTGTTGGCCCCGGCGATCCTGTTGCTGGCGCGGCTGGTACAGGGATTGTCCGTCGGCGGCGAATATGGCGCCTCGGCCACCTTCATGAGCGAGGTGACGCGCGCCAAGTGGCGGGGTTTCCTCGCCAGCTTCCAATATGTGACGTTGGTGGGCGGGCAGTTGCTGGCGCTGGCGCTGCTGGTGCTGCTGCAATCGCAGATGGACGACGCGGCGCTGAAGGATTGGGGCTGGCGCATTCCATTCGTGGTCGGCGCGGCCTGCGCGGTGCTGGTGTTCTGGCTGCGCACCGGGCTGCATGAAACCGAAGCCTTTGAAAATGCGGTGATCCCGCCCGGAACGCTGCTGCAGCGCCTGCTTGCTCATCCGCGCGAGCTGTTGATCGTGCTGGCGCTCACCGCTGGCGGCAGCCTGTGGTTCTATACCTTCACCACCTACATGCAGAAATATCTGGTGCTGTCGGCCGGCTGGACCAAGCAGGAGGCCACATCTGCTTCTGCTATCGCCTTGCTGGCCTATGCCGCCATGCAGCCGCTGTTCGGCGCGGCCTCCGATCTGCTCGGCCGGCGCACGCTGCTGGTTGGTTTCGGCATCATGTCGACGCTGGCGACGGTGCCGGCGCTTACCGCGCTGGGCACGGCGAAGCCGGGTGTCGAGGGCCTGGCGTTGATGATTGGCTGCCTGGCCATCTTGTCCTGCTACACCGCGATTTCCGGCGTTGTGAAGGCCGAGATGTTCCCGGCCCACATCCGCGCGCTGGGCGTCGGCATGCCCTATGCGCTGGGCGTCGCCATCTTTGGCGGATCGGCCGAATATGTGGCGCTGGCCTTCAAGGGCGCTGGCATTGAATCCGGATTCTTCTGGTATGTCACCTTAATGGCCGGCATCGCGTTGGTGGCCGCCCTGTCGCTGCCCGACACGCGGGCCAACAGCCGCATCGAAACGGATTGAAAACAAACGGCTCAGCCGGCCTGCCGCAGTTGGGCTTAAACCCGGATCGGCGCATCCTGAAGTGGTGATGCAATCCCGCCTTGTTCCCTCCATGGCGCTGGCGTTGCTGCTGGCCGGCTGTGGCGGCGCTGGTGGCGGCGGGGTTGGCACCGTGCCCGCGCCGCCACCGGCGCCCACACCCACACCCACACCCACACCCGCGCCCGCGCCCGCTCCGGCGCCTACACCCACCCCTAGCGCCTTTGACACGGTGGAATATCGCCGTTCCAATGGCGCAGTGCAGGTGCAGGCACTGGCCGCCTATGATCGCGGCTTTTCCGGCAGTGGCATCACCGTTGCCGTGATCGATTCCGGTGTGAACCCGGCCCTGCCCGAGTTTTCAGGCCGCATCTCGCCGGCCAGCCGTGATGTCGCCGCTGCCCGGGCGCTGGCTGATGAACGCGGTCATGGCACCTCGGTTACCGGAATCCTGCTGGCGGCGCGCGACGGCGTGAACATGCACGGCGTTGCCCCGCAGGCGACATTATTGGCTTTGCGCGCCGATACGCCGGGCAGTTGCGACGATCAGGGCTGTTCCTATGCCAGCCCGGCCATTGCCGCCGGTCTGCAGGCGGCGGCCGATGCCCGCGCGCGCGTCGTCAACATGTCGTTGGGCGGGGGTTCCACCACGGCAGCTGTGCGCGCCGCCGCCGGGCAACTGGCCAGTGCTGGCAGCATATTGGTGCTATCGGCTGGCAATGAAGGCCTATCCACGCCGCAGAGTTTTGCCAATCAACTCATCGCCGTCAGCCAGGCCACCACCATCGTGGTCGGCGCGGTCAACGCCAGCAATGAAATCGCCAGCTTCTCCAACCGCGCCGGAGTGTTGGCACCAAACTATCTGGTGGCGCCCGGGGTGGAGTTGCGCAGCTTCAACCAGGATGGTGCCACCTTCCTCTACAGCGGCACGTCGGTGGCGGCGCCGGTCGTTTCCGGTGCCGCGGCGCTGCTGGCGCAGGCCTTCCCGGCGCTGTCGGGTGCGCAGATCGTCGATATCCTGCTGCGCTCTGCCGACGATCTGGGCGCAACCGGCACCGACGAGATTTATGGCCGCGGCCTGCTCAACATCGCCCGTGCCTTCCAGCCGCTGGGCGCCAGCAGCATCGGCGGGCAACCCGTGGCGATCACCATTGGCGGTTCACTCGGCGCGGCCTTGGGCGATGGCGGGCCGCTCACCAGTGCGCTGGCCGGTGTGGTGATCGAGGACGGTTATGGACGGCCCTTCACAGTTCATCTGGCCCAAGGCTTTGTAACAGCCCCGCCGGGCCGGTTGGCCGCGCAACTGCTGGCCACACCGGTGGAAAGCGCCGTCACCAGCAGCGGCGGTACCAGCACCGCCTTCGCGCTGCTCGGCGACAGCCGAGGACTGTGGGCCGGCGATCGTGCCACCATGGCGGCGCTCGCCTCCGGTCAGCAGCGGCAGGCCAGTCCGGTGGGCCATGTCCGCCTCTTGCTCTCCGGCGGCTCCGTGCTGGTCGCCGGCCATGGACAGGCGGTGGCCGGGCTGGTGGCCTTGGCTGATCCGTCTGGACGCAGCACCGCTCTCATCACCGCTGATCCCGCCCTGCCGCTGGGCAGCCGACCGCTGGGCGCAGCGGCGCTTTCGCAGCCCTTGGGCGGTGGCTTCACCTTGGCGGCCGGTTTCGGCCAATCCGTGCTGCCGGCGCAGGATCGCCAGTCCGCCGCCCTGCAATCCACCGCGCTGTTCCACCTGTCGCGCGCCGTGATGCCAGGGCTGGAACTGGCGGCGCTGCTGCGGGTTGATGCGGAACGCGGCAGCCTGCTGGGCACGCGGCTTTCGACCGGCTTTGGCTTGGCCGGCGGCACCACCACCAGCCTTGGACTGTCCGCCCGGCTGGCACTCGGCCCGCGCGCGCGGCTTTCGGGCGAATGGCGCCGGGCCAGCAGTCGGATCGATCTGGCGGGCGGCGGCCTCATCGCGGCTGCGGGTCGCTTCAGCGGTAACGCCGCCAGCGCCGCGCTGGCGCTCGATGACGTTGTAGCGCCCGGCGACACACTCACGCTCGCCATCACCCGGCCGCTGGCGCTGGCTGGCCCCCTGTGGCTGCTCGGCGCTGCCGATCCAGTGCGCGCCGGTCCATCTGTGCGCGAAACCGCAGCCGAGGCACTCTACGCCCTCCCGCTCGGCCCTGGCCAGTTGCAGTTCAGCCTGTTCCACCGCACCCAGCCCGGCCACATCGCTGCCAGCCCTGATGACGATGGTGCCGCGGTGCGGTTTCACTGGCGCTGGTAGCTTCGTCCACAGCGAAATTGCCTTGCAGGCCACGCGGGGGCTGGCGCGCTGCTGCAATATGGGCTTAAGGCTCTTCTCCCATGACGCGGTATATTTTCATCACCGGCGGCGTGGTCTCCTCGCTCGGCAAAGGGCTCATGGGCGCCTCTCTGGCGGCCCTCTTGCAGGCGCGCGGCTACAAGGTGCGCATCCGCAAGTTCGATCCCTATCTCAACGTCGATCCGGGCACGATGAGCCCCTACCAGCACGGCGAAGTCTATGTGACCGACGACGGGGCAGAGACCGATCTCGATCTTGGCCATTATGAACGCTTCACCGGCGTACCGTCGCGCAAGACCGACAATATCACTTCAGGCCGGGTCTATTCCGATATCATCGCCCGCGAACGCCGCGGCGAATTCCTGGGTGCCACCGTGCAGGTGATCCCGCATGTGACGGATGCCATCAAGGCCTTTGCCAAGGCCGAAACCGAGGCCCTGGATTTCGTTCTGTGCGAAATCGGCGGCACCGTGGGCGACATCGAAAGCTTGCCCTTTCTGGAGGCCATCCGCCAGATGGCTGCCGACGTGGGCAAGGCGAACGTGTGCTACATCCACGTCACGCTGGTGCCGTTCATCGCGGCGGCAGGCGAGCTGAAAACCAAGCCGACCCAGCACAGCGTCGCCGAACTGCGCGGCATCGGGATTCAGCCGGATGTGCTGGTCTGCCGCTCCGAACACCCGTTGCCCGAAAGCGACCGCGCCAAGATCGCCCTGTTCTGCAACGTGCGCAAGGAAGCGGTGATTTCGGCGCTGGATGCGGAAAGCATCTATGAAGTGCCGCTGCAATATCATGCTGAAGGGCTGGACGACGAAGTGCTGAACGCCTTCGGCATCACTGATGCGCCGCGCCCCGATCTTACCCGCTGGCAGGATATTGCCGAGCGGATTGACAACCCTGAAGGCGAAGTGACGATCGGCGTTGTCGGCAAATATACCGGCATGAAGGACGCCTATAAATCGCTCACCGAAGCGCTGGTGCACGGCGGGCTGGCCAACCGGGTGAAGGTCAACATCAAGTGGCTGGATGCGGAGGAATTCGAAGGCGCCGATGCGGCGGCCCGGTTGGAACCGATGCACGGCATTTTGGTGCCCGGCGGCTTTGGCGAACGTGGCAGCGAAGGCAAGATCGCCAGCGTGCGTTTTGCCCGTGAACGGCGCGTGCCCTTCTTCGGGATCTGCCTTGGGATGCAGATGGCCTGCATCGAGGCGGCGCGGAATCAGGCCGGCATTCAGGCTGCTTCCACCACCGAATTCGGCCCCACTGCGGAACCGATCGTGGGCCTGATCACCGAATGGATGAGCGCGGAAGGCTTGCAGACGCGGCAGGAAGGCGGCGATCTGGGCGGCACCATGCGGCTGGGTGCCTATCCGGCTGAACTGGGGGCCAATAGCGTGGTGGCCGGCGTCTATGGCAGTGCCCGTATCGAGGAACGCCATCGCCACCGCTATGAAGTCAACGGCGCCTACCGTCCGGCCTTGGAGAAGGAAGGCCTGATCTTCTCCGGCATGTCGCCCGACGGCTTGCTACCCGAAGTGGTTGAGCGACCCGACCATCCGTGGTTCATCGGCGTGCAGTTCCACCCGGAACTGAAATCTAAGCCGTTCGATCCGCATCCGCTGTTCGCCGGGTTCATCGAAGCGGCGATCGCGCAAAGCCGGCTGGTGTGACGCCGGTTTCGCCCGCCGACCTGGCGGCGCGCATCGCTGCCCGGCATCGCCTCGGCGAGACGCTGGTGGTGGGCATCACGGGATCGGTGGCGGTGGGCAAGACAACCCTGGCCCGCCAGATTGCCGAGGCGCTGCCAACGGATCTGCAGGTGGAGATCGTCTCCACCGATGGCTTTCTGAAACCCAATGCCGTGCTGGAAGCGCAAGGCCTTTCCATGCGCAAGGGCTTTCCCGAAAGCTATGACCGTGCCGCCATGGCCGCCGCGCTGGCCGGGTTGAAGCACGGTGCAGTGACGGTGCCGGCCTATAGTCACACCAGTTATGACGTCGATCCGGCGGCGGCCCGCACCATTTCAGGCGCCTATGTCGTGCTGGTCGAAGGCCTCGGCCTTGCCCCCGATGCCAGCGGCCAGCGCCCGCCGCTTGATCTGCTGATCTACATCGATGCCGCCGAGGACGACATCATCGCCTGGTTCCTCGCCCGCTTCATGGGCCTGTGGGACGCGGCGGCGAACGACCCCAGCAGCTTCTACGCCCGCTTCCGCCACATGAGCGAGGATGAAGCCCGCCAGTTCGCACTGTCCGTTTGGAACGGCATCAACCGCCCCAACTGGCTGGAGCATATCGCGCTGGCCAGGCCAATGGCCGATATCGTCGTGGTTAAGGCGCTGGATCACCGCTTGTCGATCTGACCGGGGGAAACCCCCGGGGCAGCCGTAGTCATTGCCGCACGGGATTTTCCTTGGCCGCTTATGCGGTTAGGGGCAGCCCCAATCAATCTGCCCCCGATTTCAGGAATGCCCCCGTGATCCTTCGTTTTGTCCCGTTGCTGGCGGCTGCCCCGGCTGCGCTGGTCTCTGCCCAGCAAGCGCCTGCGCCCGCCGCGCCGCGAACGGCTCAGGCCATGCCGGAAGACGAAGACACCATCACCGTTTCCACCCAGCGCCTGCCCGGCCAGGTGGTGGGCGATATCAAGCCGGAATTGACCCTGGGCACGCAGGAACTGCGCGCGCTGGGCGCGGGTTCGATCACCGAAATCCTCGCCCAGATCGCACCGCAAACCCAATCGGGGCGGGGCAGGGGTGGCGGCCCGCCGGCGGTGCTGCTCAACGGCAAGCGCACGTCTGGCTTTCAGGAAATCCGCAACATCCCGCCCGAAGCAATTGCCCGCGTGGAGGTGCTGCCCGAGGAAGTGGCGCTGAAATACGGCTTCCGCGCCGATCAGCGGGTGATCAACTTCGTGCTGCGTCCACGTTTCCAGGCGTGGACCGGCGAGTTCGACATCGGCGGCCCCACCGATGGTGGGCGTTTTTCCAGCGAGTTGGAAGTCAACCTGCTGCGTCTGCGCAATGGCACCCGCACCAGCATCGAAGCCGAAGTTGAAATCAACACGATGCTGACGGAAGCCGAGCGCCGCATCACCACGCCGCCTCAAAGCCGGCCGTTTGCGCTCGATGGCAATGTCTCGGCGCTGCTGTCAGGAGCAGAGGTTGTCCCCGGACGCACCGTGCTTGGCGTGCCGGCCGGCGTCGCCAGCCCGACGCTGGCCCAGTTCGCCGCAGCGCCGATCAATAGCACCGATATCCGTCCGTTCCGCAGCCTGTTGCCCGACAGCCGCACCACCAGCCTGAATGGCACCATCGCCGGCTCGCTTGGCACGGTGGGCGCCACGCTGACCGGCGGTATCGAGCGCACGCTGACCGAGTCCATGCAGGGTCTTCCTGCCGCCAGTTTCAATCTGCCGGCCGGTGGCGCCTTCTCGCCGTTCAGCGGCCCGGTGCTGGTCAATCGCTACGCCCCTGATCCGCTTGGACGTTTTGGTGATAACTGGAACAGCCGGTTGGGCACAGTGCTCGATGGCACTATCGGCAAGTGGCGCTGGAATCTCACCAGCAATTGGAACCACGCCGAAAATCGCAGCCGCATCGAACGCGGCAGCGATGTAAGTGCCGTGCAGAGCCAGATCACAGCCGGCACGCTTTCGCCTTATGGTGCATTCAGCGGCTCCACGCTCACCGACAGTGCCACCAGCATTTCCGACAATCTCAGCGCCGATCTGTTGCTGAACGGCAGCCCGCTGCAGTTGCCGGCGGGGCCGCTGGCGCTGGCGCTGAAGGCGCAGGTGCAGCATCTGGCGCTCGATGCCTCGGCCACCCGGGCCGGCCTGGTCAGCGCCGCGAACCTGTCGCGCACGCAGGGCAATTTCCAGGCGAATTTCGATCTGCCGATCGCGTCTGCGCGCGATAGCGTACTGGCATTCCTTGGAAAGTTCACGCTCAACGGCAATATCGCGGCTGATACGCTGTCGGATTTCGGCACGCTGATCACTTGGGGTGCCGGCGCCAATTGGGAGCCTTCTCCCGGCTGGAGCTTCATCGCCAGCTTCACCCGCGAACAGGGCGCGCCCAGCGTGGGCCAGTTGGGCGATCCCACCATCATCACGCCCAACGTGCGCGTGTTCGATTTTCTGCGCGGCGAGACAGTGGACATCAATCGGCTGGACGGCGGCAACCGCGCCCTTCTGAACGACACGCGCCAGGTCTGGAAGCTGGGTTTCAACCTGAAACCCTTTGAAAAGACTGATATTGTTCTCAACGCCAACTATATCCACTCGTGCATCGATGATCCGATCGCGTCTTTCCCCACTGCCACGGCGGAACTGGAAGCCGCCTTCCCGGATCGCTTCACCCGCGATGCCGGCGGGCGCTTGTTGCAGATCGACAACCGTCCGGTGAATTTCGATTATTCGGAGCGGCAGGAACTGCGCTGGGGCTTCACGCTCACTCAGCAGCTCAAGCCCGGCAAGGCCGAGCGCGCCGCCGCTGAAAAGCGCATTGCCGAAACCCGCGCCAAAGCGGTCGAGGCGTTCCGCACCGGCCAGCCGCTGCCGCCGGAAATCCGCACCTTCGCCCGCAATCCCTATGGTTTCACGCCGGGCCAGCGCCCGCCCGGTGCCGCCGGTGGGCCGCCTGCTGCCGGCGCGACCCCGCCCGCTGCCGCCGGTGGTCCGCCCGCTGCCGGAACGTCGCCGCCTGCTGCCGGCGCGGCACCGCCCCCCAGTGGCGGCTTTGGCGGCGGCTTCCGCGGCGGCGGTGGTGGTGGCGGCCCGCCGCGCGGCTTCCTCGATGGCCGCCTGCAGCTCACCGTGTTTCACACCTGGACCTTTCGCAACGAAATCGGCATCCGCCCTGGCGTACCGGTGCTCGATCTGTTGAACGGTTCAGCGGTTGGTTCCGCCGGCGGGGCGCCGCGTCACCAGATTGAAACCCGGCTGGGCGGCGGCCGGCGCGGGATTGGCGGCAGCGTCGGCGTCAACTGGCAATCGGGTACATCGGTGCTGGTCGATCCGTCAGGCGCGTCGCAATCGCCGGACGATCTGTTCTTCTCACCGCGCGCCGTCGCCAATCTGCGGCTGTTCGTCGATTTGGGCCAGCGCCAGGATGTGCTGCTGAAGATGCCGTGGCTACGTGGCAGCCGGGTATCCTTGCGGGTCGACAATCTGTTCAACGACCGCGTCAACGTGAAGAACCGCCTTGGCGCCGAACCCATCGGCTTCCAGCGCGACCAGCTTGATCCGCTCGGCCGCACGGTAACGCTGAGCTTGCGGAAATTGTTCTTCTAAGCGGTTTGCGCCGTTGCCCGCTGGTGCCAGTCCTGCAGATGGCTAGCATCGGCGGGCAGGCTGATCCCGATCCAGCCGGCAAAATCCACGATCGACAGCAGTGCGATATCGGCCAGCGTGAACCGCTCCCCGGCCAGCCAGTCGCTTGCCGCCAACTGCCCATCAAACCAGCCCAGCATCGCCGCAGCCTGCACCTTGGCCGCTTCGCCCATGGCCGGAATCTGGTTGATCAGCTTGGCCGTGTAGGGATGGCCATGTTGCCAGAACAGGCTGACCGGCGTACCCAACCCGGTTTCCACCCGCCGGATCCACATGTCTGTCTCTGCCCGTTCGAACGGGGTCGAGCCGATCAGCGGCGGCTGCGGGTGGAGCTCATCCAGATAGCGGCAGATGCTGATCGTTTCGGCGATCACCCGGCCATCGTCTAGTTCCAGGAACGGCACCTGCCCGCGCGGGTTCAGCGCGACCACTTCATCCGATTTGTGCTCGCGCGCCATGAGGGAGACCATGCGCTCCTCCACGCTGATCCCCTTCGCCTTCAGGAACAGCCGCACCCGGCGCGGATTGGGCGCCGGATCAGGCGCGGACCAGAGCAGCATCTGTAGTCTCCCCAACAAGATTGGCCAACGTTGCATGGCTGGGGCGTTCGCAGCAAGGGCAGCCTAGGTTGCCAGCAACGCCCGAAAACATCGCCCACCTCAGAGCCCTCGACACCCGCCTAGGCCGGATGGCTGTGATTTCTAGGGGTGAAGTGGGGCTGGGGGACGCTGTTGTTTTGCCTGCTGCACAATCTCGGCAATTCGCTGCTGGTCTGGTCAGAGCCCGCGCGTGATGGCCTGCGATGCCTGCAGCAATTCCGGCAGGATCTTGGTGCGCATGCCGTCCAGATCGGTGCGGGACGAAGGGCAGCACACGTTCAGCGCCGCCAGCACCCGGCCATCGGCACTGCGGATCGGCACCGAAATCGAACCCAGGCCGATTTCCAGTTCCTGATCGACCATCGAATAACCGGTGAGCCGTGCATTCTCGATTTCGGCGCGCAGCTTGACCTTCGAGATGACGGTGTAGGGCGTGATGGGTTGCAGTGTCACCCGATCAAGATAGCGGTGCATCGAGTCCACTGGCTCGGCGGCCAGCAGCACCCGGCCGGTTGAAACCGCATGCGCCGGTGCTCTGTCGCCCACGGAAATGCTGACATTGACCAGCCGATCCGACGTGGTGCGGGCAATGTAGGTCACATCATCGCCGGTCAACACCGCGCAGAACACCGATTCCTGCAGCGCCTTGGACAGATCGTTCATGATCGGCTGCGCGACTTCCAGGATGCCCATCGACGACAGCGCCGAATAGCCCAACTCAAGCACCTTGGGCTTGAGGCTGAACACATTGTCGTCCTTTTCGGCATAACCTTCGCGCACCAGCGTCAGCAGGAAACGCCGCACGGTGGCGCGCGTCATACCGGTGGCGCGGGCGATCTGGCTCAAGGTCATGCGCGGACGCGTGCGGGTGAAGGCGCAGATCACCTCGAGACCGCGCGCCAGCGAGTTCACATAGTCACGGTCGCTGATGTCGTTGGTGTCGGCTGCGGTCATTACTGTCCCGTCTTTTACCTCTTGGTTGCGCCGCACCCTAGCGATGAAACGCCGCCGATGCACAGAAATTTCGTATCCGGAAGCTGCCGTTGGTTCCACCACGACCAAGCCCCCCGGCTTATTATGGCACGAACCAGCCCGGTTTCCGAGCGTACATGCGGTCGCCTTGCGAACAAACTTGCCATGGTTTTGGAGATAGGCAACAGATTGGCGTATCAGCGGCGCAAGCAATCACGGAGTCGACATGAGTATCCGCAACACCCCCGAAGACGTGCACGACCTGGATCGCCGTTATGTCTTCCATCCTTTCACCTCGCTGGCGGATCACCAGCGCGATGGCGCTGCGTTCGTGCTCACCCATGGAGCCGGCGCCCGTCTGACCGACACGACAGGCCGCGAATATGTCGATGCGATGGCTGGCCTGTGGTGCGTGAATGTCGGCTATGGCCGCACCGAGATTGGCGAGGCGATGGCCGCACAATCTGCCCGCCTCAGCTATTGCCATGCGTTTTCGGGCATGACCAGCGACACGCCGGCCATCCTGTCCCAGCGCCTGATCGAGATGGCGCCCCCCGGCATGGCGCGTGTGTTCTATGGCAACAGCGGGTCCGACGCCAACGACACGCAGGTCAAACTGGCCTGGTATTACAACAACATCCTGGGCCGGCCGCAGAAGAAGAAGATCATCGCCCGCCAGCGCGGCTATCATGGTGTCACCATCATGACAGCGGGCATGACCGGCCTGCCCGGCCTGCATGCAGGGTTCGATCTGCCGCTGCCGATGATCCGCCACGCCATGGCGCCGCGCCGGCTGTGGGAAGGCCATGGCCTGACCGATGCCGAATTCACCGCCAAGCTGGTGGCCGATCTGGAAGCACTGATCGCGGCCGAAGGCGCCGACACGATTGCCGCGATGATTATGGAGCCGTTGATGGGCGCGGGCGGCGTGATCGCGCCGCCAGCGGGCTATTACGAGGCCGTGCAGGCGATCCTGCGCCAGCACGACATCCTGCTCATCGCCGATGAAGTGATCTGCGGGTTCGGCCGCCTGGGCCAGATGTTCGGCTCGACGGTCTTTGGCATCGCGCCCGACATGATGACGGTCGCCAAGGGGCTGACTTCGGCCTATTTCCCCTTGTCGGCCTGCATCGTTTCGCAGCGCGTGTGGGATGTGCTTGTGGCCGGCGGCGAGCAATATGGCGCCTTCGGCCACGGCTATACCTATTCCAGCCACCCGGTTGGTGCCGCGGCCGCGCTGGCCAACCTCGACATCATCGAATCCGAAGGACTGGTCGCAAAGGCGGCTGAGACGGGCACCTATCTTCAGGCGCGGCTGCGCGAGGCGTTCGTTGGTCACAGCCTCGTGGGCGAAGTGCGTGGGCAGGCGTTGATCGCCGCTGTTGAATTCGTTGATCGCATTGAAGACAGCGGCCCGGTGGCGTTCGATCCGGCGCTGAAGGTGGCACCGCGGATCGTCAAGGGCGCGCTGGCCCGCGGCGTCATCGGCCGTGCCTTGCCGTCATCCGACGCCGTTGCCTTCTCGCCGCCGTTCGTCATCTCGCGCGCCGAGATCGACAAGGCGGTCATGGCCTTCCGTGATGCGGCCGACGAAGTGGCGAAAGAGTTGGGCCGCTAGCCCTGTTTCCGTTGCCACGCAGCCCAGGTTGTGGCCCAGTTGGCTGGGTCGTTGATGTCCCGGTCAGACAGCTTGGCGACAACCTGGTTGTGGGGGGCTGAACGCACGCGTTCGGGATCGCGATAGGCTTCGTCGATCACGTGGGCGAGGACATCGATCCAGTAATCAATGTCCTCGCGTGACCACATCTCGCCAGCTTCGGGCGTGAAGGGCTGCGGCACAATCCACGGCTCGTGGCTCAGCCAGAAGGCGTCGATGCCGAAATCCGCCATGCGGTTCTGCACGTCGACGGCGCTCACGCCCGTGTCCTCGAACAATATGCCAAGGCTGTAGCGGGTCATTTCAAGCCGTGGGCTGGTCTGCTCGGGGTGGGAGCGGGTGACGCCGCGCAGGGTGAGCAGCCGCTTTTCCATATAATTGTTGAGCAGCACCGACAGATCGCTGGCTTCGGCCAGCCCCTCGGCCCCCATCGCCTGCGTCCAGGCATAGGCCTTGAACACCTGCTGCAGATTGCCGAGATACTCGCGCACCTTGGCGGCCTGTTGCGGCGGTGTTTCCAGCCGGTAAGTACCGCTGTCCTCCACCACCAGCGGGCCGGGCATGAACGGCGCCAGTTCGGCGGTGCAGCCATAGGCGCCCACCGCCGGGCCGCCGCCGCCCTTTGAGACTCCGAACGTCTTGTGCAGCATGAACATGCAGGCATCGAAACCCAGATCGCGGGCGCGGATCTTGGTCATCACGCCGTTGAAATTGGCATGATCATAAAAGGCCAATGCGCCGGCCTGCTTGACCAGGCGCACCCACTCCATGATCTCTGGGTTGTACACCCCCATGTCGTCGGGATTGTTGATCATCAGCGCGGCGGTGTCGGGGCCAAGCGCGGCTTTCAGCATATCGAGCGACGGGTAACCGTTTTCGCCCAGTGGCAGGGTGATCACCTCGAAACCGGCGGTCGCGGCCGTCGCGGGGTTGCAGGGGTGGCTTTGCAGGCTGGTGATGATCTTCGTGCGCTGCTGCCTTTGCCCACGCGCCGCATGAAAGGCCCGGGTGATCACGGCCTGCGTCCACGCCGCGTCGGCGCCGCCGGCGGCCTGGAAGGTGAAGCGGTCCATGCCCGACAGGCTGCGCAGCATCAGATCAAGCCCGTGCACGGCGGCCAGCATCCCCTGCATCGTCTCTGCCGGCTGGGCCGGATGCACGCCCGCCAGCCGCCGCGCCGCCTGTTCGCCAACGCGCGGATTATATTTCATCGTGCAGGTGCCAAACAGGCTGACGCCGATCATGCCCATGGTTTCCTGGCTGAGCCGCAGGAAATGGTTGAGCACTTCGGGCTCGCTCAGTTCGGGCAGGTCGGGCGGGGATGTTCGCTGCAGCCCGGCCGGCACCAGGCCAGTGCTGTCGGCCAGCGGGAAATGCTGGCCGCGCCGGCCGGGCGCGCCGATCTGGTGGATGAGCGGCTCGTCCCAGCGGGCCGCATGATAACGCCGCAAGCTCATGACAACACCTCCCGCAGGGCATCAGCGAGGGCCATTATGTCAGCCTCGCTGTGGCATTCGGTGAACGCGAACAGCGCGCGGTTCAGGGTGATCTCGATGCCGCCGAAGATCCCGTGCCGATCGAGCAGCGCCCGGTTGATGGCGTCAACGCGGCGCCCGCTGGCGGAAAAATCCAACAGAAGCTCGCGGAACTGTCCGCCCGTTCCAGCGACCTTCACACCATTCACACCGGCCAGCGTTTCCGCGGCAAATCGGGTGCGGGCCAGGATCAGATGGCCGATCTCGGCAAAGCCGGCCGGGCCCAGCAACGCCATGTAAGTGGCGGCGGCAACGGCCCACAGATAGGTGCTGTTGCCGGTCCAGTCCTTGCCCAGCTCGCGGCTGCCATAGCTGGATTGGTGGAACAGCATCAGGCCAAAGGCCAGCTGGCCGTCCACGGTGGTGGTCAGGCTGTTCAGAAGGGTGGGATACTCGGCGGCATAACGGGCCTCGTCGCGGGTGGCGATGAAGCCGCCCAGGCCGCCGCCGGCGTGCATGTGCACGCCCAGCGTCTGGATGGTGCCCACCGCGATATCCACGCCCAGTTCGCCCGGCGGCGCAATCACCCCAAGGCTGATGGGATCGACGCCGGCGATGGTTTCAGCGCCAACGCGGGCGGCAATGGCAGCCAGTTCGGCCGCACCTGTTTCAAGGCCACCCAGATAGGCCGGGTTTTCATAATAGATGGCGGCGGTGTTCGCGTCGGCCAGCGCTGCCACGGCGGCAAGATCGAGGCGCCCAGTGGCATCGCACGGCGCCGGCACCAGTTCCAATCGCATCGCCGGATCGGCGCTGCGGGCATAGCCCTCAATCACTGCCAGCCGTTCCGGGCTGATCGCTGCCGGCAAGATGATGCGGGTACGCCCCGTCAGCCGCGCCGCCATCCGGAAAGCGTGGCCGGCAGCCGCCCCCCAGCTGTAAACCGGCAGGCCCACCAGCTCCAAGCCCAGCAGCGCGCCCAGCTGGCTCGTGAATTCCCACCACACCTGGTTGCGGCCGAAATCGCTGCTCGGCGTGCCCCACACCGGGGTCAGGAATTCGGCTCGGCCCACGATCTCGTCCACCACGGCGGGCACATGATGCTGCCAGATGCCGCCGCCCAGGAACGACAGGTCGTCGCCCGCCGGGCGATTGCGGTCGAGCAGGGCATTGAGGTGCCGGGAAAGTTCCACCTCGCTGGTCATCGCCGGCGGCAGATCGGGCAAGGCCTGCAGGCGGTGCGCGGCGGGGATCTGGGCAAACAAGGGCTCGGTGCCGGTCAGCCCCAGTTCGCCAAGCAGAGCCGCTTTGCCGGCCGCTGCCGAATTGGGCATGAACGGATGCGCACGCGATTGAGCCATCGGAAAACCTTCAAGAAATGTTCGGCGGATCGTGAAACCGCTTGCCAGATTGTGCTGACAGCGCACACCATATCGCCCTTGCGAACAACAGGAACACTGCGTGCGCCTTGGCTTTATTGTCAACCCGTTGGCCGGTGCCGGCGGCCCGCTGGCCCTGAAGGGCAGCGACGGGCTGGGCCTGAATGCCGCAGTTGGCTGGGCGGCGGCGCGGGCGGCATTGGCGCTGAAGGGGCTGGCCGGCACAGGCGCACGCCTGCTTACGGGCAGCGGCGCCATGGGGGAGGCTATCGCCATCGCAGCGGGCTTTGCGCCCACAGTCGTGCAAAAGCCGAAAGGCTATCCCACCGGCGCCGATACAACCGCTTGCGTGGAGGCCTGCCTGGCGGCCGGCGCGCAACTGATCATCTTCGTGGGCGGCGATGGCACTGCGCGGGACGTGCTGGCCGCCCAGCCGGATGTGCCGGTGCTGGGTGTGCCCGCTGGTGTGAAGATGCATTCCAGCGTGTTTGCCACCTCGCCGGGCGCGGCGGCGGCGATGCTGGGCAAGGCCATGTGCGGCCCCCTGATCGACATGGTGGACGCAGAGGTGATCGATCGCGACGCGGCCGGCGATATCCGCCTCTATGGCACATTGAAGGTGCTGGACCTTGCTTCCCGTCAGGCCGCCAAGGCGGCCCGCGCTGATGCCGATGCGGCGCTGGCGGGCGCGATTGCCGAGGTTGCGGCCATGGTGCGCGCAGCGCCCTTGTGCCTGATCGGCCCCGGCCTCACCATGCACAGCCTGAAAATGGCGCTGGCGGGCAAAGGCACAATGCTGGGCGTTGACGTGTTTGCCGGTGGCGCGTTGCTGATCGAAAACGCCACGCAGGCGCAATTGCTGGAGCAGCCCGGTGGGGCGCTGCTGGTGCTGGGCGTGGTGGGCGGGCAGGGCTTTCTGTTGGGGCGCGGCAACCAGCAATTAGGGCCGGACGTGCTTGCCCGCGTGCAGTGGCCGCCCATTATCATCGCGTCGGCCGCCAAGCTGGCAGCATTGCCGCGGCCGGCGCTGCTGGTGGACACGGGCGATGCAGCGCTCGATGCCCGGCTGGCGGGTTATGTGCAGGTGCGCACCGGGTCGCGCCAGGCCATGATGATGCGCATTGATGCCGCATGAGCTGGCAAAGCTTGCCACAGCGGCCGCCGGCTGTAGCGTGCGCTTCGGCCACGGCGATGCGCCGGGTTCGGGCCTGACAGAAGAGCGGTGATGAGCGGTTTTGTGATCAACTTTGAAGGCGAACAGGTCGCAGCACGCGCTGGCGAAAGCGTGGCGGCGGCGCTGACCGCGCACGGCATCCGGGGCTTTAGGGTCACGCGCAGCACGGCCGAACGCGGCGTTTTTTGCGGCATGGGCGTGTGCCAGGATTGCCTGGTTGAAGTGGATGGCGTGCCGGGCAAGCGGGCCTGCATGACCGTGGTTGATCGGCCCTTGTCGATCCGGCGGCAGCGCCACGGCGCGGCACTGGCGCCGGTGAGCGACGCGCTGCCGCCAGCCACCATCGAGGAACTGGCTGTCGAGCGCCCCGAACTGCTGGTGATCGGCGCCGGGCCGGGCGGGCTTTCGGCGGCGATCGCCGCGCGCAAGGCCGGCGCCGAGGTGGTGGTGCTGGATGAGCGGCGTTCACCCGGCGGCCAGTATTTCAAGCCGGTTGCCGTTGCCGGCGACGATATCGCGCCGCCCGATGCCCAGCATCGCGAAGGCCTGGCGCTGGTGGCACAGGCGCGCGCCGCCGGTGTGGTGATCCGCAGCGGGGTGAGCGTGTGGGGCGCGTTCCAACGGCTCGAATTTGCCGCCACGTCTGACACCGGCGAGACCAGGCGTTACCTGCCGCGCGCTGTCGTGGTCGCGACCGGGGCCTATGAACGCGCCTGGCCGGTGCCAGGCTGGGAACTGCCCGGCGTGATGACCACGGGTGCTGCACAGACCTTGTGGCGCACCGCCCGCCGCCTGCCTGGCCAGCGCGTGCTGATCGCCGGCAATGGCCCGCTCAATCTGCAGCTGGCGGCTGAACTGCGCGGCGGCGGGGCGGAGGTCGTGGCGGTTGTCGAAGCCGCTGGCCCCGCCACGCGTGCGCCGGCGGCCGTGGCGGCGATGGCGATGGCATCGCCAGGGCTGGTGGCGCAGGGACTTGCCTATCAGTGGCGCTGCATGACGGGCGGGGTGCCGATGCTGCACGATATGGTGGTCTCCGCCGTCGAGCAGGGGCCATCGGGGTTGCGGGTCACGTTGGCCGGCGATGGCGCGACGCGCGTGCTGGAAGCCGATGTGCTGTGCCTGGGCTATGGCTTTGAACCCTCGAATGAATTGCTCCGCGCGCTGGGGTGCCGCCATGAACATGATGGCACGCGGCTGGTGACGGTTCGGGGCAGTGACGGCCAGACCAGCGTGGCCGGTGTTTATGCGCTGGGTGATTGTACCGGGCTGGGCGGCGCGCGGGTGGCGGCGGCGGATGGCACGCTGGCCGGCCTGGCGGCGGCGGCCGGGCTTGGCCATGCCATCGGTAAGGAACTGGCACGGGATCGACAGCGGGCCGCGTCGGCGGCGCAGCGCCACCGTCGGTTCCAGCAGGCGCTGTGGAACGTGTATCGCGCGCCGGCGCTGGCCATCGCGCAGGTGCCCGACGACACGATGATCTGCCGCTGCGAAGAGGTGCGGTTCGGCGCGGCGCGGGCCGCGCTAGCCGAGGGGCTGAACGACGCCGGGTCGGTCAAGCGCGCCACGCGGATCGGCATGGGTCCTTGCCAGGGCCGTTATTGCCGGCCGCTGCTGGAGGCGCTGATCCAGGAAGCCACGGGCAAGGCGCCCGATGAAACGTCCGGCTTTGCCCCGCGCCCGCCGTTCCGGCCGGTGACCATTCGCGATCTGGCGGGCAAGTCTTGAGCGACGCTCTGCCAACCGCGATTGGCACGGTCGTGATCGGCGGCGGTGTCGTCGGCGCCTGCGTCGCGGGCTTTCTGGCCGATGAAGGCCAGGACGTGCTGGTGGTGGATGAAGGGCGTGGCGCCGGATCGTCCGCCAACGCCGGCAGCCTGCACGTGCAGATGCAGAGCCGCTTCATGCGCCTCTACCCGGAAAACGTGCCCAACATGGAACTGCAGCTGCCGCTCTACCCCAAAGCGGTGGCGTTCTGGCGTGAACTGGCCAGCAGCCTGAACGCCGATTTCGATCTGAAGATGACCGGCGGCCTGATGGTGGCGGAAAGCCAGGCCCAGCTGGATTTCCTGGCCCTGAAGGCAGCGCGCGAACGCCGGCTGGGCCTGGATGTGGAGATTCTCGATCGGGCGCAGCTGGATGCGATTGCGCCCTATTTCGGGCCGGGAATCGTGGGGGCGGAACTGTGCGCCAATGAAGGCAAGCTCAATCCGCTGTTGTGCAATGCCGCCATCCGCGCCTGGATATTGGCGCGCGGTGTCGTGCTGGCCGAGGGGGTGAGCGTTGCCGCCATCGCCCGGTCAGGCACCGGCTTTGCCGTCACCACCACGCGCGGCACCGTGACGGCAGGCCGGGTGGTGCTGGCCGCCGGGTCTGGCACCCGCCTGCTGGCGGCCGCCCTTTATCCGCCGATAAGCATCCCGGCCGTGGCGGAACCGCTGCACATGAACATCACCGAAGCGACCGCGCCGCTGATCGGCCACCTGGTCCAGCACGCAGACCGCATGATCACCCTGAAGCAGTTCGGCACCGGCCAGATCGTCATCGGCGGCGGTTGGCCGGCGCGGCAGGATGTGCCCGGCGGCCATGCCGAGGTGGAGCTTGCCAGCCTGATCGCCAATGCCAGCCTGGCGCAGCATATCGTGCCAAGCATCGGAAATTTGCGGATCATCCGCACTTGGGCCGGCCTCAACACATCGGTGGACGGGATGGGCGTGTTGGGCGCGGTGCCGGCCATTCCGGGGTTGTTTGTCGCCATTCCGGGCGATGCCGGCTATACGCTGGGGCCGTTGTCGGCGCGGCTGGTGGCCGATGTCATGCTGGGCCGCAAACCCGGCGAAGACATATCGCCCTTCCGGCCAGAGCGCTTTGAATGACGGCGAGATTGGACCTTGCGAAGCCCGAGTCACCTGCTCATAGTGAACACATGGGCGCATTGCGAACAACTTTGGGGGGCCATCTTGGGTGATTTGATGGAGCCTGAGCGCGGCCACTTGCCCTCAAAAATCACGCGCCGCACCGCGCTGGGCGTGCTGGCCGGCACCGGTGCGGCCGCGGTCTTGAGCGGTTGCGGCGCCAGCGACAACCGTACCACCTTGCGCTGGTGGTCCCCGCAGGCCGCGCCCGATCAGCTGAAAAGCTACAAGGCGCGCATCGCCGCTTTTGAAGCGGCCAATCCTGCCATCAGGGTGGTGTTCGAGCCAACATCCGATGAAGGCTATCCCGCCCAGTTTGCGGCGGCCTTTGCCGCCAAGCAACTGCCCAACATCGTCACCCACCTGCCGTCGTTTGCAGCGCAGAATTACTATGCCGAAGGCCTGCTGGAGCCGGTTGACGACGTGATCAAGGCCATTGGCAGCGCGCAGTTCCTGGATGGAACCAACGACATTTATCGCACCGCCGACAATCAGCATTGCGCGCTCGCCATCGGCAATACCGCGGTGGACATGCTGTGGTACCGCAAGGACCTGTTGCAGGCGGCCGGCATTGCAGCACCGCCGAAAACCTGGGACGAACTGCGCCGCGCCTGCCAGCTGATGCAGAAGCCGGGCCTCTATGGTGCGGCGCTGCCCTATGGCATGAACGCGATGACCTCGCTGATCTTCATCGGTTTCATCCACCGCGCCGGCGGCCAGATCTTCACCCCCGATCTTGGCGTGGCGATCAACAGCCAGCCCACCTATGATGCGCTGGAATTCTACCGTTCGATGCGGGAATTTTGCCCGGCGGGGGCGTCCAACTTCAGCTGGGGCGAAAGCCTGACGGCGTTCGTTTCGGGGGCGACCGCCACTGGCATCTATGGCGGGCGGGTGCTGGCCAATGTGGCGGCGCAGAATCCGGCCATTGCCGATGCCATCAGCTGCATGGTCTATCCCACCATGTCGGCGGCGATTCCGGCGTGGACGTTCAACGATTTCCCCTGCCTGATGATCCCCAAGGGCGCGCCGCACCTGGCCGAGACCAAGGCCTTTGCCGCGGCCCTGTATCGGCCCGAATTCTACATCCAGCAGCTGCACGCCGCCCCCGGCCATGTGCTGCCGGTGCTGAAATCGGTGCCGACCGATCCGCGTTATCAGGCCAACACGCTCATCGCCCGCTATCCCGCCGAAATCGATCTGATGACGCGAACGGCGGCAACCGGCCACAATCTGGGCCAGGAAACGACGGCGCACCGGCCCAACCTGAAGGCCAACGAGATCATCGCCAGCAACGCCATTGCCGAGCTGGTGCAGCGCGTGGTGCTGAACAACGAAGCGCCCAAGCCGGCCGTGGCCGCCACGGCCAAGCGGCTGGCGGAGCTGATGCGTGCCTGACATCGCGTTGCAACGTTCAGGCCTGTCGCGGGAACGGCGGGACGCCTTGCTGGGCCTGTTGTTGATTGCGCCAACGGTGTTGGTGCTCGGTGCGGTCATCGTCTATCCGCTGCTCTCCGCCGTCGCGCTGTCGTTCCAGTCGGTCTACACGCCCACGCTGGAAGGCCATTGGGTGGGCCTGGCCAATTATCGCGAATTGTTGACCGGCGGCGGTTTCTGGGCGGCTTTGCTGACAACCGCGATCTGGACGGCGGGTACGCTCACGCTGCAGATCGTGATCGGCGTCGCGATGGCGCTGCTGCTGCACCAGAATATCCTCTTCCGGTCGCTGGCGCGCAGCCTGGTGCTGTTTCCCTATTTCCTGTCCACCGTGGTCGCTGTGCTGGTATGGCGCTGGCTGTTCAACGATCTCTACGGCATCGTGAACCACGCCCTGATGGCGGCCGGCGTGATCGATGCGCCGGTCAACTGGCTGGGCGCCATGCCCAACGCCATGCTCAGCATCATGGTGGTGGGCGCGTGGAAATTCTTCCCCTTCGTGGTGATCGCCGTGCTGGCGCGCCTGCAAACCATTCCTGAAGCGCTGTACGAGGCCGCCCGCATCGACGGCGCCGGGCCGATCAGCCGCTTTTTCGACGTGACGCTGCCGCAGCTGCGCGACGTGCTGACCATCGTGATTCTGCTGAGGACCGTGTGGGATTTCAAGGAATTCGATCTCATCTATTTGATGACCGGCGGTGGGCCGGTGAACGGCACACGCACCTTGCCGCTGATCGTCTACCAGCAGGCGTTCGGCTTGAACCAGATGGGCATGGCGGCGGCCTATGCCGTGTCGATGATGCTGGTGATGCTGGTGTTCATGCTGGCCTATCTGCAGCGCGCGCGGAAAGCGGCGGCATGAAGAAGCGTCCGGCCTGGATCGCCAGCCTCATCACCTGGCCGATCGTGTTGCTGATCGCCTTTCCGCTGCTGTGGATGTTGATCACCTCGGTCAAGCCGGCGGCAGAGCTGTTCTCAACGTCGCCCACTCTGCTGCCCAATTCCATCACCTTCGAACATTATGCCCGCGTCCTCCAGGACACGCCGTTCCTGCAATATTTCGCCAATTCGATGATCCTGGCGACATCGACGACGGTGGTGGTGATCAGCATATCCGTGCTGGGCGCCTACAGCCTGGTGCGCTTTGCCTATCCGGGCCGCGAAACGCTGGCGAGCCTGGTGCTGCTCACCTATCTGTTGCCGTCGGTTGTGCTGATCTCGCCGCTCTATCTGATGCTGGTCAGCATTGGGCTCGCCAACACGCTGGCCAGCCTGGTGATCGCCTACACGACCTTTGCCTTGCCCTATGCGCTGTGGCTGCTGCGCTCGTTCATGGCCGGCATTCCGCAGGATCTGGAATCCGCGGCCATGGTCGATGGTGCCAGCCGCATGGGGGCGTTTGTGGATGTGGTGCTGCCGCAGGCGCTGCCGGGGATCATTTCGACGGCGCTGTTCACCTTCATCCTGGCCTGGAACGAATATCTTTATGCGCTGGTGCTGGTGAATTCGGACGAGGCCCGGCCGCTCACCACGGGCGTGATGACCATGCTGATTTCCGCCTTCAACATCGAATGGTCCTTGCTGATGGCGGCTTCGGTGCTGATGAGCGTGCCGCTGATCATCATCTTCGCCTTCTTCCAGCGCCATCTCACCAGCGGCTTTGGCGCTGGTGGTGTAAAGGGCTGATATGGTGCAGGTTGTTTTTGAGAAGGTCAGCAAGGCCTATGGCGATACGGTCGCCATTCCCGGCCTTGATCTGGTGATTGAATCGGGCGAATTCGTCTCGCTGCTCGGGCCTTCGGGGTGCGGGAAAAGCACCACGCTCAGGATGCTGGCCGGGCTTGAGCAACCGAGCAGTGGCAGCATCCGGATCGGCGACCGCGACGTGGTGAACCTGGCCCCGGCGGCGCGGGACACTGCCATGGTGTTCCAGTCCTATGCCCTCTACCCGCACATGACGGTGGCGGAGAATATCTGTTATCCGCTGAAGAAGCGCGGCGTCGCCAAGGCTGATCGGGCCATCAAGCTGGCCGAAGTGGCGGCGCTGCTGCAACTGGAACCGTTGCTGGCCCGCAGGCCGGGGCAATTGTCGGGCGGGCAACAGCAACGGGTCGCGCTGGGCCGGGCGCTGGTGCGTGAACCCAGCGTGTTCCTGCTCGATGAACCGCTGTCCAATCTTGATGCGTCGCTGCGCGCCCACATGCGCGCCGAACTGATCGAGCTGCACCGGCGGCTGGGCAAGACCATGGTCTATGTCACCCACGATCAGCTGGAGGCGATGACCATGTCGTCGCGCATCGCGGTGATGCGCGCCGGCGAGTTGCAGCAGTTTGCGCCGCCGGATGAAATCTACAACCGCCCGGCCAATGTCTTTGTTGCCGGGTTCATCGGCACGCCGGCCATGGAGTTGGCCGATGGCAGCCTGGCTGATGGGGGCGGGCATCTGGTGGTGCATGTCGGCCCGCTGGCCGTCGCGCTGCCCTATGCCGCCGCAGCCCGGCCCGCTGCCGTGACGGTCGGCATTCGGCCCGAAGACGTGTTGGTGGGGGAGGGGCCTTGGCAAGCGCAGGTGCGCCTGGTCGAACCGACCGGTTACGAAACCATCGTGGCGCTCGATGCCGGCGGGCTGGCGCTCACCGCGCGCGTGCCGGGTTCGAACGCGCTGCGCGTGGGCGAAACCGTCGCCTTCGATCTGCGGCGCGAGCGCATTCATCTGTTTGACAAGAGCGACGGTCGCCGGTGGGAACCGGCTGGCCGCTGACGCAAAAGGAAGCACGACATGGACAGAAACAGCGTCAACTGGTCAGGGCCGATGCCCGCGGTCACCACGCCCTTTCACGATGATGGCCGCATCGATGAAGCATCGTTTGCTGCCAATCTGGAAGGGCTGATCGCCGCCGGCGCCACCGGCTTCGTGGTGGGCGGCTGTACGGGTGAATTCTGGGCGCTGAGCCACGAGGAGCGCAAGCGCTTGTTCGACGTGGCATACGAGGCGATTGCCGGCCGCGTGACGCTGATCGCCGGCACTGGCGCCGTTTCGGTGGAGGAAACCGTGGCGCTGACCCGCCATGCTGAAGCCGCCGGCTGCGATGGTGCGCTGATCCTTCCGCCCTATTTCGTGAAATTGTCGGACGACGAGATTTACGCCCATTTCGCCGATGTGACGGGCGAAATTGGCCTGCCGGTGGTGCTCTACAATATCCCCGGCAACGCGGTGAACGCGATCACGCCCGCGCTGGCCGCACGGCTGGCCGATCTGGAACGCGTGGTGGCGATTAAGGAAAGTTCGGGCGACTGGAACAATTATTACGGCACTCATCTGGCGGTGCACGAACGGCTGCGGGTGTTCTGCGGGCCATCATCGGTGTTCGGCGTGCCGGCGGTGCAGCTGGGGGCGGATGGCACCATCGATTGCTTCCCCAACGTCTGGCAGCGCGGCGGGCTCGATCTCTATTTTGCCGCCAAGGCCGGCGAGACCGAGAAAGCGGCCGACCTGCAGGCGATGGGCCGCCGGCTCACCGATCTGTTCACCAGCGAGGGCCGCACGCTGTATCCGGCCACCAAGGCGGCGATGGACATGCTGGGCCTGCCCGGTGGCGGCACGCCGCGCCGGCCGCTGCGCAAGCTCGCCGGGGAGCCATTGAAGGGCCTGGAGGCCGGGCTGAAAACGCTGGGACTTTTGTGATCAGGAGAGGCACGATGACCATTCAGGAAAAGATTCAGAAGCCGCTCACCCCGCCCGAATACCAGGTGACGTTCGGCGAATTCATCGGGATCGGCCCCAACGGCAATCTGTGGGTGGATGGCTGCGACGTGGCCGATCTGGCCAATCGCTATGGCACGCCGCTCTACATCATCTCCGAAAACCAGCTGCGCCAGAATTATCGCGCCTTCCGCGATGCGTTCCGCGCCCATTATCCGGATGTGGAGATCCTGTTCGCCAACAAGTCCAACAACGGCCTGGCAATCCGCCACATCATGAACAGCGAAGGCGCCGGCGGTGACTGTTTCGGCGCCCAGGAAATGTACATGGCGCTTCTGGCCGGCACCAACGGGCGCACGCTGGTGCTCAATGGCTCCAACAAGCAGACGGAGGAGCTGGAACTGGCCATTGCCAATGGGCTGTGCGTCAACATCGATGCCATGGACGAGCTGGACCGCATCGATGAGGTCGCGCGGCGGCTGGGCGTGGTCGCCGATATCGGCATCCGCCTGAAGCTTGATCTGGAGCCGCTAACCGGCCGCATGGGTGTTGCCATGCACGGCCCCGGCACGCTGAAGCAGCAGAGCGATTCCACCAAATGGGGCATGACGCGCGAGCAGACCGCCGAGATCGTGAAGCGGGCGCAGACGATGCCCAATGTGCGGCTGAAGGAAACGCATTTCCACCTGTCGCGCATGTCGAATGATCCGGCCGATTTTGCAGTGATGGCGCGGGAGATGATCACCTGGTCCGGCTATCTGCGCGATCACACCGGCTGGATTCCGCCCTGCATCGATATCGGCGGCGGCTGGACGTTTGGCAAATGGTACGGCACCGGCCCCAACAGCCAGATGGATGATCAGAACGCACCCACGGCCGAGGATTATGCCCGCCTGTGCTGCGCGGCGATCAAGGACGAAGCGGCGAAACTGGGTCTGCCGTTGCCCAGGCTGCGGCTGGAACCGGGGCGGGCATTGTCGGGCCCGGCCGGTGTTGCGGTGGGGCGCGTGGGCGCCATCAAGGAAGGCGCGACCCGCAAGTGGGTGAACATGGATCTTTCCACCAATCACCTCAGCTGGGCGGCGGTGCTGGACTGGTATTATCACGCCGTTCCGGTGGTCGATGCCGCCGCCTCGCCCACCGAGACGGTCGATCTGGTGGGGCCGCTGTGCAATTCGGACGAAGTGGGCCAGCACCGCCGCATGCCGGCGCTGGCCCGCGGTGATCTCGTCGCCTTCCTCGATACCGGCGGCTACACGGAATCGTCGGCCGCGCGCTACAATGCGCAATTGCTGCCGGCAACCGTTCTGGTGACGGGCAGCCACGCCGAAGTCACCACCGAACGCGAACAGTTGAAGGATGCAATCGGCCGCTTCCGGGTGCCGGCCCATCTGCTCGCCACCTCCTTTGCGCCGCAGGATTGAGACCGATGGATCTGGGACTCTCAGGGCGCCGGGCGCTGATCTGCGGTGGCAGCAAGGGGCTGGGCTTTGCCGCCGCGCAGGCGCTGGCCCGCGAAGGCGTTGATCTTGTGCTGGTATCGCGCACGGCCGAAGCGCTGGAGCAGGCTGCGCGCCAGATTGTCGATGAAACCGGCGTGACGGTCACCACCGTGGCGGCCGATCTGTCGCTGGCCGACGCGCCGGCGTTGGTGCTGGCGGCCTGCCCCGATCCCGATATATTGGTGTGCAATCCCGGCGTGCGGCAAACGCCGGATGATTTCCGCACCATGAGCCGCGCCGACTGGGATTTCTGGATGGAGGCGCATTATTTCGGGCCCCTGGAACTGATCCGCGCCATCGTGCCCGGCATGTGCGAGCGCAAGTTTGGCCGTGTCGTCAACATCTCGGTGAGCAACATCAAGTTCCCGCAGGTCAATTTTGCCCACAGCCATAGTGCGCGGGTGGGCCTGGCTGGTGCCATTGCCTCGATGGTGCGGGAACTGGTGCCGCACAATGTCGTGATCAACAGCGTGCTGCCCGGCTTCATCGATACCGATGCCCTGCGCACCAACCTGCACGCGCACGCCAAACGCGGCAACACCACCTATGAAGCCATCGTGGCCGACCGCATCAAGATGACTCCGGCCAACCGCTTTGCCGCGCCGTCCGAATGCGGCGATCTGATTGCCTATCTGTGCAGCGCGCAGGTCGGCTTCATGACCGGGCAGAACATCGTCATCGATGGCGGCGTTTATCAGGGATTGTTCTGATGGAAGACGCCGCGCCCGCCCAGATGCTCACCCCGGCTGACCGGGTGGTGATGATCTCCGGTGCGTCGCGCGGCATCGGCCTTGCCATTGCGCGCCGGCTGGCGGGCGAGGGTTATCGCCTGTCGCTGGGGGTGCGCTTGTCCGCCCGGTTCGATGCGACGG
This sequence comes from Sandarakinorhabdus limnophila DSM 17366, assembly GCF_945882885.1. Taxonomy (GTDB): domain Bacteria; phylum Pseudomonadota; class Alphaproteobacteria; order Sphingomonadales; family Sphingomonadaceae; genus Sandarakinorhabdus; species Sandarakinorhabdus limnophila_A. The sequence continues at coordinate 34,306 of NZ_CAMCWT010000004.1, read as the reverse complement.
GCTTCGATCCGGAGCGCATCCTTGTCCACCGCTTCGACGCGCTCGAAGCGGAGTCAGCCGCCGATTGGGTGGCCGCCACGGCGGCGCGGTTCGGGCGTATCGACGCGCTGATCAACAATGCCGGCATCTTGCGCGCCATCGATTTCGAGACCGGGGACGAGGCCGTTCTTGACGAGGTGTGGGCCGTCAACGTGAAGGCGCCGTTCCGGCTCATCCGCCACGCGCTGCCGCATCTGGCTGAGGCGGGCAACGGCCGCATCATCAATATCGCGTCGACCGATGGCAAGCGCTACCGCCCCGGCGTTTCGATTGGCTACACGATGAGCAAGCATGCCGTGATGGCCCTGACCCAGGCGGCGAAATTTGCCGGCTGGGAACGCGGCGTGCGCGCGACGGCGCTGTGCCCGGGGGCCGTCGATACAGACCTGATTGCCGGCATTCCCGGGGTCACGCCGCGCCAGGACCGGATCGCGCCGGAAACCCTTGCCGAAACCGTGTCGTTCCTGCTGCGTTTGCCCAATAGTTCCTCTGTTGCAGAGCTGGTGATGAACACGCGGCTGGAGACGTGGATCTAGGGCCTGGCAGGCCCTGTTTTCAGGCTGTTGGCGGTAACAGACCTGAAAGCAGCAAGCCATTGCTTGCCCATTTTATGTTCGTATTTTAGTAATATGTTCGCTATACGAACGTGATATTGAGCGGCGATCGCCCGATAATCGGTCCCAGATCGCATGTGCAATCGCGCATTTGGGGCAGTGGTGGCAGCATCTCCAGCAAACGGCTTCATAATAAAAAAAATTTATAAATCAATATTTTAAGAAACGAAACTCTTGTCGCTGCAGCGTTGTGCCCGGTTCCATTGGCGCTGACCTCACTGCGCCGCCATGTGTTCGCATTGTCCCTGTTCTGTAACACTCTTGACATATCAGCGCGTTCGCATTGATATAGCGAACACGGTTTCGCGTATGGGAATTTGCGGGCCTGACGGACGATCATTGTGCGGCATCAACGGGTTGAACCCTGTGCCGGGTTCGGCCCTGAAGAGGGGAACAGGCAAATGTCGGAACGTAATTCGCGTCGCACTCTGCTGTCGTCGACAGTCATTTCGGCAATGATGCTGGTGTCCGCCAGCTCGGCCCTGGCGCAGCAAGCGGAATCGAAGGACGTGGCCGCCGTTGCTGCGGAAGAGGCCCCCGAGACCATCACGGTGACAGGCTCTCGGCTGATATCGAAGAACGTGGTTTCTTCCAGCCCGGTGCAGACCATCACCGAACAGGCGTTCGACGTGGTTGGCGCGGTTGATACCATCGATCTGCTCAACACCCTGCCGGCCTTCACCCGCGCGCAGGATACCAGCTTTGCCAACGGCGCCAACGGCACCTCCACGCTCGATCTGCGCGGCCTGGGTTCGATCCGCACGCTGGTGCTGATGAACGGCAAGCGCCTGCCGCCCGGCTCGCCCACGCCCGGCGGCTATCCTTCGGATATCAACCTGATCCCGGCCCAGCTGATCCAGCGGGTTGAAGTCGTCACCGGCGGCGCATCGGCCGTGTACGGCTCCGACGCGGTTTCCGGCGTGGCCAACTTCATCATGAAGCGGGATTTCACCGGCTTTGAAATCGATGGCCTGTTCGGCTTCAACCAGTCCAACAACAACAGCCTCGACGCGCAGCAGCGCCTGATTGCGGCCGGCATCACGCCCAGGACGGGCAGTGACACCGGCAACCCGACGTTCGATGTCTCCGCCGTGTTTGGCGCTTCGCTCGACGAGGGTCGCGGCAACGTGACGGGCTATATCCGGTACATGCGCAACGATGGCCTGAACCAGTCGGAGCGTGATTTTTCCCAGTGCGCGCTCAGCCTGGGGGCAAACCCCAGCCCGACCTGCCTGGGCGCCCCCACCGGGCCGTTCCCGACCAACTTCATCCTGACGCCGGTGTTCGCGCCGGGCGCCACCACGGCCATACCGCTGCGCAACCCCGATGGCAGCATCCTGCTGGATGCCAACGGCAATCCGCGCACGTCGGCTGCGCTGGCGCTGCAGCCCGATGGATCTGTGCGGGACGGCACCAACAGCTTCAACTTCAACCCGTTCAACCCGCTGCGCCGCCAGGTGACGCGCATCAACGCCGGCTTCAGCGGCTATTACAAGTTGACTGACAGCATCGAAGCCTATGCCGAATTCGGCTTCACCAAATCGACCTCGCCGCAGATCATCGCGCCGTCGGGCGGCTTTGGTTCGGAAATCACCCGCGTCAACTGCGATAACCCGGTGCTGACGGTGCAGATGCGCCAGCTGTTCTGCGGCAGCGCCTCGCTCACCGGCCCATGGCCGCGCGATGTGGACAATGATCGTTATGTGCAGGCGCAGGTGCAGCGCCGCTTTGTCGAAGGCGGCCCGCGTACCGATGACCGCACGCTTACCAACTTCCGCACGGTTTATGGCGTGAAGGGCGACATCGCCGAGAATGTGAAGTTCGACGTGTTCGGCCAGTGGGCGGAAACCAGCCTGGATCGTCTGCAAACCAACAATGTCACCCGCACGCCGCTGCTGAACGCGCTCGATATCATCACCGATCCGGCCACCGGCCAGCCCGCCTGCCGCGTGGCGGTGGCGGGAACGGATCGCAACTGCGTGCCGTTCATCACCAACTATAATCCCAACGGTACCAACGATCCGCGCCTCAGGGCGTATCTCGACACGCCAACGCTGACCCGAGGCAAGACCAGCCAGGTCATGTTCGGCGGCACGCTGCAATCCGATCTGGGTGCCTTCGGCATTGCCAGCCCCTGGGCGGAAGATGGCATCTCGCTGCTGATCGGCGCGGAATATCGCAAGGAAACCCTCGTGACCCGCCCGGATGCCACCGCATCGTCAGGCCAGCTGCTGGCCGGTGCCGGCGCGCTGCTGCCGGGCGATGGCGAGACGCAGATCACCGAATTCTTTGCGGAAACCTCGATCCCGCTGGTGCAGGGCCGGCCGTTCTTTGAATCGCTGGCGCTCACCGGCGCCGTGCGGCGTTCGGAATACAAGTCACGCAACAATCTCACTGGCGTGCGCGGCGGCGAATTCGCGCCGGTCAGCTATGCACTCGGGATCAGCTGGGCTCCGGTGAAGGAACTGCGGCTGCGCGGCCAGTATCAGCGCGCCATCCGCGCGCCAAACATCCTGGAATTGTTCCTGCCGGTCAACACGGGCCTGGCCAACGTGGCCGATCCCTGCTCCGGTTTCACCGGCACTAACCAGGCGCCAACCCGGCCGCTCAGCGCCTGCCAGCGCACCGGCGTGACGGCGGCACAATATGGCGCCATCCCGCCATCGGGTGCGCAGGTCAACATCCGCACCGGCGGCAATCCCAATCTGCAGCCGGAAGTGGCCGATACGGTGACGCTGGGTGCGGTGCTCCAGCCCAGCTTTGTCAGCAATCTTTCGATTAGCCTCGATTATTTCAACATCCGCGTGAAGGGAGCGGTCGGGACGGTGCCGGCGGTGTTCACCATAGAACGCTGTCTCGATTCCGGCGCGCCCGAATTCTGCAGCCTGATCAACCGCGGTCCCGATGGTTCGCTCACTTTCCGGGGTGAACCGCCGTCGTTCGTGGACCAGCGCACGCAGAACAGGGCCGGCCTGTCTACATCGGGCATCGACGCCCAGATCAGCTATGCCCACGATATTGGCGGGCTTGGCCGGCTGAACTGGAATTATGCCGCCACCTACTTGTTCGCCTTCAAGACGACGCCGATTGCCGGCGGCTTCACTGCCAACTGCGTGGGCAAATATGATCTGCAGTGCGAACTGCCGCGCTTCCGTTATCGCCACTCGCTCACCACTACGTGGCGCACGCCGTGGACGGTCGATATTGCCCTGAACTGGCGTTACCAGTCGGCGGTGGACCGCATCCTCTCGATCAACCCCACCACCGGCGTTCCGGTGACCTGGACGGAAGGTGGCCGCGGCAACTTCACCGGCGCGCGGCTGAATGCCGAAAGCTACATCGATCTCACGGCCTTCTGGAACATCACCAAGAAGGTGCAGATGCGGGCCGGTGTGCGCAACCTGCTGGACAATGATCCGCCGGTGGTGCCGCAGTTCAACCCGGCGCCGTCGTTCACCGTGGAAGGCAATACGGTTTCGGGCGTGTACGAAGCCGTGGGTCGCTTCATCTTCGTTGGGGCCAAAGTCAGCTTCTGACGCCTGGCCTGACGCTGCTTGCAGCATGGTCAGGATGCCGGTTCCGGCGGCGTTCGCCGGGGCGAAACGGAAAGACCAATGGCTGCCCATGGGGCCTGTCTCTCATCCCCGAGACGGCCCCATGCTCTGTTGACTGGTTGCCGACCGCCTGAAGACTGCCTGCATCGCATTGAGGAGAGCCGAAATGTCCGCTTCCGCTGATCGATTGAAGGCCGCCTTTTGGCTGGCCCGCGCTGCAACGGCGGCCGTAATGCTCGGCTCCGCTGCGTTTGCCGCTGCTCCTGATGGCCTGGTGCCCGATGATCTGAAGGCACTGGAATGGCGCGAGGTGGGCACGGCCATGCCGAGCGGGCGCATCGCGCGCTTTGCCGTGCATCCCACCGATCAGCGTATCATCTATGCCGCCAGCGCGTCGGGCGGGCTGTGGAAAACGGTGAACGCCGGGGCGACCTGGACGCCGATTTTCGAACGCCAGGGCAGCGTCTCGATGGGCGCGGTGACGCTCGACCCGAAGGATCCCAACACCGTCTGGCTCGGTACCGGCGAGCAGAACAATGTGCGTAGCTCGCTCTATGGCGATGGCGTTTATCGGTCCAAGGACGGCGGCGCGACCTGGGAGCATATGGGGCTGCGTGACAGCCGGCACATCGGCCGCATACTCGTGCACCCCGATGATTCCAACACCGTCTATGTGGCTGCACTCGGCTCGCTGTGGGGGCCGGGCGAGGAGCGCGGCCTGTACCGCACCCGCGATGGCGGCAAGACGTGGACGCGGCTGCTGCGGCCCAGCCAGTTCACCGGCGTCGTGGAAGTGGCCATGCATCCCACGAACCCCAACATCCTCTATGCCGCCACCTTCCAGCGCGAACGGCGCCAGTGGAGCATGATCGGCGGCGGCACCGAAGGCGGCCTGTGGCGCAGCACTGACGGCGGCGATACGTGGGCGCGGGTGGGCAATGGCTTTCCCACCACCGCTGCTGGCCGGGTGGGCGTCACCTTCTGCCCCGGCAAGCCCGACATGCTGTATGCGACCGCCGTTGGCCCCGATGGCGGCACCTTCAGGTCAACCGATGGCGGCACTTCGTGGGAACGGCGCAACAAGGACGTGCAGAGCCATTGGTATTATGGCGAAGTCTTCTGCGATCCGATGAATCCGGAGCGGATCTATGTGCCAACAACGCCGCTGTCGCGATCGGATGATGGCGGCAAGACCTTCACCAATGTGCTCAAGGGCCAGGTCCACGCCGACAATCACACGATGTGGATCAACCCGAAGGACAGCAATCACCTGATCCTGGGCAATGATGGGGGCATGTACACATCACGCGATGGCGGCCAGCGCTGGACGTGGCAGTCCAACCTGCCGCTGATGCAGTTGTACACCGTTGCGGCCGACATGCAGGAGCCGTTCTATCACGTCTATGGCGGCACCCAGGACAATGGCAGTTGGGGCGGGCCCATCGGCACCCGTTTTGATGACGGGATCGCCAACGAGGATTTCTTGTTCCTGTCGGGCGGCGATGGCTTCTACGCCGTGGCCGATCCCACTGATTCCGACATCATCTATTCCCAGTCGCAATATGGCGGGCTGGTGCGCACCAACCGCAAGAGCATGGCGCAGAAGCGCATCCAGCCATGGCAACCGCAGAAGGGCGAGTTCCCGCCCTATCGCTGGAACTGGAGCGCGCCGTTCGTCATCTCCCCGCACGATCCCAAGACGCTGTATTTCGGCGCCAACGTGGTGTTCCGCAGCCGTGATCGCGGCGATACGTGGGAACGCATCAGCCCGGATCTGACCCGCCAGTTGAGCCGCGACGCGCTGCCGCTGCAGGGCAAGATCCAGCCGGCAAACGCCATCGATCTCCATTCCAGCACCGCGCTGTATGGCAACACCCACTCGCTTTCGGTTTCCACCATGCGGCCTGGCTTGCTGGCCGCCGGCACCGACGATGGCCTGATCCAGGTGAGCCGCGATGATGGGCGGACGTGGGTCAAATCTTCCGTCTTCCCCGGCGTGGCCAACCAGAAAAAGGTCGGCATGGTAGCTTGGTCGTCCACCAACGAAGGCACGCTGGTGGCGGTGTTCGATGGCCATCAGGACAATGATTTTGCCCCGCACGTGGTGCGCAGCGACGATTTTGGCGCAACGTGGCGCAACATCACCGCCGATCTGCCGGCCTTCGGCCCCACCAAGAGCATCGCCGTGCACTCGAAGAATGGCGAACTGCTGTTCGTTGGCACCGATATGGGCGTCTATTTCAGCCGCGATGGCGGCGGGCATTGGTTGCCGTTGCGGTCCGGCCTGCCCACCAACAGCGTGCAGGGCCTGATGGTTCACCCGCGCGAGAATGATCTGGTGATCGGCACCCACGGCCGCGGTTTCTGGGTGCTGGACGATATCAACCTGGTGGAAAAACTGACGCCCGAAGTTGTCGCCTCGCACTCCTATCTGGCGCCGCTGCGCCGGGGCACGCAGATCCGCGATGTGCCGCGCGGCCGCAAGAACGCCGGCAACAGCTATTTCACCACCAAGAACCCGCCCCGCGGCGCGATCATTGATTATTGGCTCGGCAGCGCTGCGGTGGGCCAGAAGGTGTCGATCGAGATCATGGACGGCAACGGCAGGCTGGTGCGCAGCCTGGCCCAACCGGCAGCGGCGCGTGGGGCGCAGCGCGCAGTGTGGGACCTGCGGTTCGAAGCGCCGCCCAATGCCTCCATGTCGGAATATCGCCGCATGCCCGGCCGCTTCGTGATGCCGGGCACCTATCAGGTGAAGCTTACGGTGGGTGAAGAGGTGCACATGCAGCCTTTGGCGGTGCGTCTCGATCCGGCGATCAGCCTATCTGCGGCGGACAGCGCCGCGCTGGACGCGGTGGGCGCCACGCAGGCCCGGCTGGTGGCGGCGACCTATCATGCGAACAAGACGCTGGCTCCCGGCCTGTCGCAACTGACCGCGACGGTGAAGGCCCTGAAGGACGCCAAGGCTGACCGCAAACTGGTGGCCCAGGCCGAAGCAGCGCTGAAGGAAGCCGAGCGGCTCAATGTCATCCTCAACGGCCGGGAAGAGGGCATTGCCCAGCAGGAAACCTTCCTGCCGCTGGCCGAACTGACCCAGCGGCTTTACACTTCCACGCAGGACTATTCGGCCGCCCCCGATCCGGCCCAGCGCCAGTTGACGGCATCGGCGGAGGCTGACGTGAAGACATTCTACAAGGATCTGGGCGTGCTGGTTTCCGATACGCTGCCAGCCGTGCAAAATTCAGTCACGGCGGCCGGTATGGCATGGCCGGGCGAACTTCCCCGCATGCCGGTCCAGCCGTGAACGAGGTGATGATGTTGAAATCGGTTCTGGGTGCCCTGATGGTGGCGGCGATGGCCTCCCCGCTGCTCGCTCACGGCACCACGTTGCTGCCGATTGAAACGGTGAAGATGCGCGAAGGCCATCGCGAGGCCGCCATCGCCCGCCGTGCCGAGTTCATGAAGCGCATGAAGGGCGGCCTGGCCGTCATCACCAGTGCCGATCGCACACAGCACAATTTGTATGAATCATACACCGACGACATGGAAAACAAGGACTTTGTGTTCCTGACCGGCATCTATGGTTCACTGCCGCCCGGCCATGTGCTTGTGCTGAATCCGGGCGGCGGCACCTACAAGGAAGTGCTTTACACCGACATGAGCCCCTATGAGGCCGCGCGACTCTCGGGTGTCAAATATGTGTTCCCGCGCGCCAAGTTCCTTGAACATATGAGCAGCGCGCTGACCGATTATCGCAACCTGCGCATCACGCAGCTGCGCTTCAAGGAAGTCGCCTCCGATCTGTCGCGCGGCTGGGGCGACGGCGAGAAATTGCTGTATGTGAACTATCCGCACATCGACAATCTGAACGAGCCGCCACCGCCGCGCCTGGCGTTCATGGGTCGCATCCGCGCCACAACCAGCGAAGTGGTGTTCAAGGATGCGGGCGACATCATCGATCCGCTGCGCATGGTGCTCGATCCCTTTGCCCGCGCCAACATGGAGCGCAGCATCGCCATCACCCGGATGGGCCTGATGGAAGGCATGAAGTTCGCCAAGCCCGGCCTGAGCACCCTGCAGGTGATGCAGACGGTGGATTATGTCTATCGCTTCCACGGTGCGACCCTGGGCTTTGCCACCGGCGTGGCGCTGGCCAGCAACATGAACGAGGAGCTGAAGTGGGAATCGGCCGCGGCCGAAGAAGCGGCGCGCAAGGGCGATGCCATGATCAAGCCCGGCATGCTGGTGCATTTCGATACCGGTGCGGCGATGAACCATTATTCGTCGGACGTGCAGCGCACGGTGCCGGTGGATGGCAAGTTCACCCCCGAACAGCGGCGCATCTATCAGGGCGTGCTGGATGTGCAGAAGGCGGTGATTGCCGCCGTGAAGCCCGGCGTGACCTGGGCCCAGCTGCAGAAACTGGCCGAGGACGAGCTGCGCAAGAAAGGCGGCTGGGACAAGAGCTATACCTATGGCATCGGCCATTTCATCGGCATGGAGACCCACGAGCATGGCGATTATGTCGGCCCGCTGAAGCCCGGCATGATCATCGCCATCGAGCAGGGCGCCGTGGTAAACGGCACCCGCGTTGCCTTTGAAGACGACGTGCTGGTGACGGCGACCGGGCATGAGTGGCTGACCCGTTCCATCCCGATCGAGATCGACGAGGTGGAGGCGCTGCTGCGTCAGCCTTCCATGGTGGTGCCCAAGGCAGTAGGCTCGCCGTAATTGTTGCTGCGGGCCACATGGCCCAGGACGAGTTTTCTTTTCATGCTGCCCGATCAGTTTACCCCCATCACCGATCTGCTGCGGTTGCACGCCCGTGCCGGCGACAAGCCGGCGATCATCGATGGTGACACCATCATCACCTGGGCCGCGCTTGATGCGCTGGTGGACCGGGCTGCGGTGGCGCTGCTGAACCGGGGCCATGGGAACAGTCAATTTGGGGGCCAGTGCATCGCCATCGCTGCGGGCATGTCGTGGGCCTATCTGGTGCTGTGGCTTGGGGCCTTGCGCGCCGGCCTGTCGGTAGCGCCGCTGCCGCAATCGGCGACCGAAGACACGATCAGCATGATGGCGGCCGATGCCGATGCGGTGCAGCTGTTTCGCGATGCCGAACTGGCTTCCATCGACACTTGGCTGGCACCTGTTGGCACGCGCGCACCGGATGTGGCGATCGGGCCCGATGACTCGTTCAACCTCATCTATTCCAGCGGCACCACCGGTCGGCCCAAGGGCATTGTCCAGCCGCACCGCCAGCGCTGGGCGCATGTGCAGCGCGGGGTGACGCAAGGCTATGGCCCGGATGCCGTCACGCTGGTGGCGACCCCGCTCTACAGCAACACCACATTGGTCAGCCTGTTTCCCACCATCGGGCTGGGCGGCACCTTGGTGTTGCTGCCGAAATTTTCGGCCGAGGCCTTTCTGCAGCTGAGCGAGCGGTACCATGTCACTCACGTGATGCTGGTGCCGGTGCAGTATCGCCGCCTGATGGAATTTCCCGATTTCGACCGGTTCGACCTGTCATCCTACCGGCGCAAATTCTGCACCTCCGCACCGTTTCCGGCCGCGTTGAAGGCGCAGGTGCTGGCGCGCTGGCCTGGCGGGCTGACCGAATATTATGGCATGACCGAAGGCGGCGGCACCTGCATCCTGCAGTGCCATGATCATCCCGACAAACTGGCCACCGTTGGCCAGCCGGCGGCCGGCAGCGACATCAGGATCATCAACGAGGCCGGCGAACAATTGCCGGCCGGTGCAACTGGCGAGGTCGTCGGGCGTTCACCCGCCATGATGACGGGTTATCACAAGCTGCCGGACGCAACGCGCGGCGTCGAATGGTTCAGCCCACAAGGCGAGCGCTTCATCCGCACTGGCGACATCGGCCGCTTTGACGAGGATGGCTTCCTGACGTTGCTCGATCGCGCCAAGGATGTGATCATTTCGGGCGGGTTCAACATCTATCCCATTGATATCGAACAGGTGCTGCAAACCCATCCCGCCATCGAAGATTGCGCGGTGGTGGGCGTACCTTCGGAGCAATGGGGGGAAACGCCCGTCGCCTTCGTGGTCGCCGCCACGCCGCTGGATGGTGTCGCCGTGAAGCAATGGCTGAACGACCGGCTGGGCAAGAACCAGCGCGTGCTGGACGTGATCCAGATCGACCAATTGCCGCGCAGTGAAATCGGCAAGGTGCTGAAACGCGATCTGCGTGATCGTTATGTCGCCGGTCAGGCGTAACAGGAGAAGACCATGCGTGTTGGCGTTCCCAAGGAAATCAAGCGGCAGGAAGGCCGCGTCGGCCTGACCCCGGAAGCCGTCCGCGAATATGTCGGCCACGGCCACGCGGTGCTGGTCGAGACCGGCGCCGGTGCCGGCATTGGCGCGCCTGATGCCGCCTATGTGGCGGCCGGCGCGCAGATCGCGGCCGCAGCGGCGGAGGTGTTTGCCGCTGCCGAGATGATCGTGAAGGTGAAGGAACCGCAGCCATCCGAATGGGTGCAATTGCGCGAAGGCCAGATATTGTTCACCTATCTGCATCTCGCTCCCGATCCGGAACAGACGAAGGGCCTTCTGGCCAGCGGGGTGACCTCGGTCGCCTATGAAACGGTCACGGATGGCCATGGCTTGCCGCTGCTGATCCCGATGAGCGAGGTGGCCGGCCGGCTATCGATCGAGGCCGCCGCCCTGGCCTCGCGCCATTACAACGGCGGCAATGGCCTGCTGATGGGCGGCGTGCCGGGCGTGGCGCCGGCGCGCATCATGGTGCTGGGCGGCGGCGTGGTCGGCACCCAGGCGGCCCGCATGGCGGTGGGGCTGGGGGCGGATGTGTGCATTTTCGATCGCTCGCTGCCGCGGCTGCGGCAACTGGATGATCTGTTCCAGGGCCGGGTGCGGACGCTCTATTCCAACCGGGCCGCCATCGAAGCCGAGCTTGCAGGGGCCGATGTGGTGATCGGCGCCGTGCTGGTGCCGGGCGCCAGTGCGCCGCGCCTGATCACCCGCGACATGCTGGGGCTGATGAAGCCCAAGGCGGTGCTGGTGGATGTCGCCATCGATCAGGGTGGCTGCTTCGAAACCAGCCACGCGACGACGCACGAGGAGCCGACCTATGTGGTGGACGGCATCATCCATTATTGCGTCGCCAACATGCCCGGCAGCGTGCCGCGCACCTCCAGCTATGCGCTGAACAATGCCACATTGCCCTACGGGCTGGCACTGGCTGGCGGCGGCGTTGAGGCCATTCGCAACAGCCCGGCGCTGCTCGCCGGCCTGTCAACGCATCAGGGCAAGCTGACCAGCCAGCCGGTGGCCGATGCGCTGGGATTGGCGTTCACCGCGCCCGAGGCGGCGCTGGCCGGCTGATCACTCCGGAATCGGGGGGCGGGCGAACAGCGCGGGTTCCATCGCGTCGTCCCCCAGCATTTCATAGCGGATCAGCGCCATCGGGATGCGGCCGCGCCGGATGAAATCATCATGGAAGGCGCGCAGGTTGAAGCGCTCACCCTGCTTGTGCCGCGCCGCGGCCAGCAGTTCCCACATCTGCACATTGCCGATCGTGTATTCCAGCCCATGCCCCGGCAGGGTGCGGATATGGGCATATTTGCGGGCAACATCGGCATCCAGGAATGGCGTCACCTTGCGCCACCACTGCGCCACCTCGGCGGCCGTCTTCTCGTTGCGCTGGTTCTCGATGTCCCCCACCGTGCGCGCCGCGCGCCACAGGCCGAAATGGTAGATCAGCTCCTTCACCCGCGGCCGATCATCGAAGAACCCAGACTGCAACGCCGCTTCCTCCAGATACACCGCCCAGCCCTGCCAGCGCGCGCCGTCGAGGAAGGCGCGGCGGATGGGATCGGGGTGGGCATTGGACAGCATCAGATCCATGCGGTGCCCGGGGATGACGGCGTGGAGATGATCTGGGGAAGGGTCGCGATACTGGATCTGTTCCCAGTAATTGGGCGGCGTCGCGCGGCGGATGAACGGCACGTTATAGGGTTCAAGATAGGTCGGCGGCACGGCCATCCGGCTCAGCGTCGGCGGGATGCTGGCCGGGATGGTCATGAACTCGCTGCTCACCAGGAATTTGCGGATGCGGGCATCGGTATCGGCCACGCGCTGGCGATAATCACCGTCATTGCCCGCCATGGTGATCGCCGGCACCGCCCGGTTCTTGTGCTCGGCAATGGCCAGGAACGACCACATGCGCTCCAGTTCGCGCTGGCCCAATGTGCGCGCGGCATCGCTATCATAGGGCATTTGCAGGGCGTGGCGCAGATACCAATCGAGCCGCGCCTTGCCGACGCCGGCCCGTGCCGTGACGCCGCGCCGCGCCGATTTCAGCCAGTCGCGATAGTCGGTGAGCGCCGCGATCGCCCGGTCGATATCGGGCACCAGTTCCGGCTGCTCGCGCACCGCCCGGCCGCGCAGATCACGATACCAGCCGATCACGCCGGCCGGCGGCACGGCGCGCTGCGGAAAGCCATCTTCCACGCCGTCTGACTGGTCCAGCGAGCGGATCGCCAGATCGACATGATCGGTCGCCATCGCGTCCAGTGTGAAGCGCGCGGCTTGCAATTGCGCCGGGATCGCCCGCACGCGGCCAGCGAGGCTGGCATTGGGCAGCGGCGTGAAGGCCAGGCGCTGCAACGGCTCAAGGTAGAAACCGGGATCGCGCGCCCATGGCCGCGTTACCTTAAGTGTGAATTCAGCGCGATCCATCTCCGATCGAACCACCAGCCAATCCACCTTGGCCTCGCGTGACCAGCCGGCAACCTTGATGCCCGCCAGCCGCTGTTGCAGGGCGGCCAGCGCCGCCGTCTGCCGGGCCATGGCGGCCGGGCCATAATCGCCGGCCATGCCACGCTGCCAGGCCTGATAATCGCTGAAAACCTGGGTCAGGGCAGGGTCTGGTGGTGATTGGGCCATGCTTATGCTGGCGGCCATCAGGCCCACCGTTGCTGCCGTGAGTGCACGCACGATACCACGCATCATCGGTCCTCCCCTGCTGGACGCCGGGGCAGCATAGCCGCATTTAACCACAAAGCGAACGCTTGTTCGCTAGGCGGCGTTTTTCGACTTTGCGATGGCCGGGCAATATGCCAGACCATCGCCATGGCGATTGCGATTGATCTTTCCGGCAAGACCATCCTGCTCACCGGCGCGTCCAAGGGCATTGGCGCGGCCACCGCTGCCATATTGGGGGAGGCCGGCGCGCATGTGGTGGCGCATTATGGCAGCGATCGCGCCGGCGCCGAAGCCGCCACCGCCGCCATCCCGCCCGAACGGCTTTTGCTGGTACAGGCGGATCTGGCCGATCTGGATGCGGTGGAGCGTTTGTGGAGCGAGGCGCTGGCCTGGCGTGGCCGCATCGATGTGCTGGTCAACAATGCCGCCGTGATGGATTTTTCCGGCAGTTTCGCCGCCCCGCTGGAAACCTGGGACCTTGTGTGGGACCAGGCGCTGGATGTGAACGTGAAGGCGCCGGCCCGGCTGATGCGCAACGCGGTGAACCATTATCTCGAGGTGGGCGGCGGCGCGATCATCACCATCAGCAGCTGGGCCGCCCAGCGCGGCGTGACCAACCCGGCGACCATTGCCTATGGCGCGTCCAAGGCCGCTGTGCGCTCCGCCACCCAGTCCATCGCGCGGGCGTATGCGCGAGACAACATCCTGGCCTATATCGTGACGCCCGGCGTGGTGCGCACCCGGCTTTCGGAACAGTTCGCGGCCACCCAGGGCGGCGAGGAACAGATTTCGGCGACGCTGGCCAATGGCAAGTGGGTTTCGCCTGTGGAACTGGGCAATCTGGTGGCATTTCTGGCATCCGGCGCCGTGCCCCAGATGTCGGGCGCCACGATCGACGTGAATGGCGCAAGCTACGTCCGCTGATGCGCGTTTCCCTGCCCGGCATCGCGCGGAGCGGCCCCGGCTTCCGCTTCCGCTTTGCCGGCCACGAACTCGCGGGCTGGCCCGGTGAAACGCTCGCCGCCGCCCTGACCAGCGCTGGCCAACTGGCGCTTTCCACCAATGGCCCTGACGAGCGGCGAGGCGTTTTCTGCGGCATGGGCGCCTGCGGAGAGTGCACGGTGCTGGTGGATGGCCGCAGCCAGCGCGCCTGCATGGTGGCCGCCGCGCCCGGCATGGTGGTGGAGCCGATGCCGCGCCGGGTGGTGGCGACGCCTGATGCGCCCGCCGCCGCGCCGGCACAGGTGCTGGCCTGCGATCTGCTGATCATTGGTGCTGGGCCGGCCGGGCTTGCTGCCGCCGAGGCTGCCGCTGGCCTGTCGGTGATCATCATCGATGAACGCAGCAAGCCCGGTGGCCAATATTTCAAGCAGCCCGGCAAGGGATTCACGATCACGCCGGCCGCGCTGGATGTCCAGTTCAGCGAAGGCGCAGCGCTGATCGCCGATGTGGTGGCATCGCCCGCGCAGCTGATGGCGGGCCGCAGCGCCTGGTCGGCTCGGCGGGATGGCGAACAGATCGTGGTGGAAACGTCGGGACCGAAAGGGCCGGCGCGGATCACGGCAGCGCGCCTGATCATCGCCACCGGCGCCACCGCAAAGCCCTGGCCGATGCCGGGCTGGACCCTGCCGGGCGTGATGACCACAGGCGCGGCACAAACGCTGCTGCGGTCGGGCGCGGTGTCGCCGGGGAAACGCGTTCTGGTGGCGGGCAATGGCCCTCTCAACATCCAGCTTGCCAATGAATTGCTGAATGCGGGCGTCACGGTGGCCGCCGTCGTTGGACAGGCGCCGCGGCCTGGCCTTGCCCGGGCGGCGAGTGCGCTGGCGATGGCGCGGCACGGCGCCGGGCTGGCCGTGCAGGGTGTGCGCCAACTGGCGCGGCTGCGCCGTGCGGGCGTGCCGTTGCTGTTCGGCCATGTTGTCTGCCGCGCCGAGGGCGAGGGCCAGGTGGAGCGTGCCTTCGTTGCCGCCACGCGCCCTGAGGGCACGCTGGGGCCAGAGCGCGGCTTTGACATTGATGCCCTGTGCATCGGTGCCGGCTTTCAGCCGCAGGCCGAACTCGCCCGCGCGCTGGGCTGCCGGCTGGCGTGGGCTGATGGTGCCATGGCGGTTGTGCGCGAAGATGATGGGCGCACGTCGCTGGGCAATGTGTTTGTCGCTGGCGATGGCGGCGGGCTCGGTGGAGCAAGGGCGGCGCTGGCGCAGGGCACGCTGGCTGGTCTGGCGGTGGTTGCCGATGTGAAAGGCAGCCTCACCGCCGCGCAATTGGCCCAGAACCAGGCGCAACGCCGAGCGTTGGCCACGGCGCGGGGCTTTCAGGCCGGCCTGTGGCAGCTGTTTGCCCCGGCGCACCCCACGCCCACCGTCCACACGCCGGAAACCCTGCTGTGCCGCTGCGAAGGCGTGCGCTTTGGCGATGTGGATGCGCTGCTGACGGCGGGCACGAACGATCCCGGCAGCATCAAGCGCGCGACGCGGCTGGGCATGGGCCGCTGCCAGGGGCGCTATTGCGGGCCGTTGCTGGCGACGCGGCTGGCGGGCGACCGCGCGGCAGGGGAGGACGATCTGTTTGCACCGCGGCCGCCGTTCAAGCCGCTGAGCATCGCCGAACTGGCAGCGGGCGCAGAGCCATGATGCTGCTGCGCCTTCTCCTTGCCGTGCTGCTGCTGTGGGCTGGCCCTGTGGTGGCACGCGACCTCGACGCCATCCGCCAATCCGGTGTGCTGCGCGTGGGCGTGAACCCCAATTTCCCGCCGATGAGCAGCTATGGCGATGGCGGCACGCTGCAGGGCTTTGATGTGAACATCGCCCGCGAACTCGGGCGGCGGCTGGGCGTGCGGGTTGAACTCGTGCCCACCGAAGCCGCCAGCCGCGTGCCCTTCCTGGTGTCGGGCCGGATCGATCTGTCGTTGGGCGCACTCACCATCACGCCGGAACGCCGGGCGCTGATCGATTTTTCGGTGCCGCTGCATTCGGAAGCCATGGGCGTCATCACCACCAGCCGGCTGCCGGTGCGTGACTGGCGCGAACTGAACCGGGCAGACATCACGCTGGTCAACATGCGCGGCAACCAATCGGTGAGCGTGCTCGCCGAAAAACTGCCGTTGCCGCAGCGGCTGCTGGTGGATGGCAATGCCGATACCATTCGCGCCATCGCGCAAGGGCGCGCCGATGCGCTGGTGGAGAATGTCGATTTCTTCATCGGCTTCACCAAGAATTATCCCGATGTGCGGTGGCGCGTGCTGCCGGAACCGATCTTCACGGCCTGGTGCGGCATTGGCCTGGCCAAGGGCAACGAGCCGCTGCGCGTCGCTGTCGATGCCGCGCTGAGCGCCATGCACCGCGATGGCAGTGTCGATCGGCTGTGGCGCGATGCCTATGGCGCCTCCATGACGGTGCCGGTGAGCGAGGACCAGCTCAAGCGCACCGCCGCCAGCACGCAGACCGGCTATCGCTTCGATTGGCAGCCGGTGATCACGGCGCTGCCCTATCTGGCCGGCGGTGCGGTGATCAGCCTGCAGATTGCCCTGATCGCCTTCTGGGCCGGCGCCGTGATTGGCCTCGCCAGCGCACTCGCCCGCCTGAACGGTTCGCCGATCGCCCGGCGGGTGGCCGGTGCTTATGTCTCTGCCGTCACCAACACGCCGGCCTTGGTGCAGATCTTCCTGCTCTATTACGCGCTGCCTGAAATCGGTGTGATGCTGCCGGCGTTCGTGGCGGTCACACTGGGGCTGACGCTCAATGCCGGGGCCTATCTGTCGGACATCTTGCGCGGCGGCATCACCTCTGTCCGCCAGGCCGAACTGGATGCCGCCGAAGTGCTGGGCCTGTCACGGCTGGACAAGCTCCGCCACGTCATGCTCCCCCACATCGTGCGCACCGTCTATCGGCCGCTTGCCAATTTCTTCATCGTGCTGGTGCTGGGCAGTTCGATGGCGGCGCTGTTCGGGGTGGAGGAATTGACGGGGCGGGCCATCAACATTTCCACCGCCAATCTGCGCACCATCGAGACATTTGCGGTCACCGGCCTGATCTACATCGGGCTTACCCTGATTGCTTCGGCGCTGCTGGCCCTGGCCGGGCGCGCCTTGTTCGGGGTGCGGCGCGCATGAACGGCGATCTGTTCAGCCCGGAAACGCTGGCCTTTCTGGCCGCTGCGCTGGGACGCACCTTGTGGATGACGTTCATCGGCTGCACGATTGGCTTCGTGATCGGCATGGGGCTGGCCATTCTGCGGCGCACACGGGCACCGCTGCCGGCACCGCTGCGCTGGGCGGCCGCGCTTTATGTTGAAACCTTCCGGCGCATCCCCTTCCTCGTCATCCTCATCCTCGTGCTGTTCTCCGTGCAGGCCTTTGCCCCTGATCTGTCGCTGCTGGGCATCGCCACCATTGCCGTGACGCTGGCGGCCACCGCCTATCTCACCGAAATCGTCGGCGCTGGCCTGGATGCCGTACCGCGCCCGCAGATCGAAAGCGCCGAAGTGCTGGGGCTTTCGTGGTTCGACACGCTGCGCCATGTCGTGCTGCCGCAGGCCTGGAGCGTGATCCTGCCGCCGGCCGCCGCCTTCATGGTGATGTTCGTGAAGGATACCGCACTCGCCAGCCATCTTGGCGTTGTCGAACTCGCCTTCGCCGGCAAGATCCTTGTCAACAAGGGCTTCTCGCCGCTGGCGGGCTTTGGCGCCGTCCTTGTGCTCTACGCCCTGATCAGCTGGCCCTTGGGCCGCATCGCCTCATCACTGGAGAGCCGCCTTGCCGCTTCTCGAAATCGCTGATCTGTCCGCCGGTTATGGCGGCAAGACCATCCTCGACGGGCTGAGCCTCACTGCCGAACGCGGTGACGTGGTCAGCCTGATCGGGCCATCGGGCTCCGGCAAATCCACCCTGTTGCGCGTGCTGATCGGCCTGACTCCGCCCACCGGCGGCAGCGTGCGCATTGGCGGCGAGGCCATCAACTATGCTGACAAGGCTGGGCTGAAGGCGCTGCGCCGGCGCATGAGCATCGTGTTCCAGCAGTTCAACCTGTTCCAGAACATGAGCGTGCTGGACAATCTGACACTCGCGCCGGTGCACACCCTGGGTGTCGCCCGGGCCGAGGCCGAGGCCCGCGCCCTCGATCTGCTGGCCAATGTGGGCCTGGCCGACAAGGCCGGCAACTATCCCGATCAACTGTCGGGCGGGCAGCAGCAGCGCGTGGCTATCGCCCGCGCGCTGGCCATGCAGCCGGAGATTTTGCTGCTCGATGAAGTCACCTCCGCGCTCGATCCGGAACGGGTGGGGGAGGTGCTGGAAACGATCCGCAGCCTCGCCAGCACTGGGATCACCATGTTGTTGGTCAGCCACGAAATGGCCTTCGTGCGCGAGATTTCCACCAAGGTGGTGATGATGGATGAAGGCCGGGTGGTGGAGCAGGGCAGCCCGAGCGCCATCTTCGAAACGCCGACGCAAGCGCGCACGAGAAGCTTCATGCAGGCGATCATCCGCCATTAGGGGAGAGCAGCAATCATGGACCGATTGGCAGGCAAGCAGGCCTTCATCACCGCCGCCGGCGCCGGGATCGGGCGGGCCACCGCGCTGGCCTTTGCCCGCGAAGGTGCCGTGGTGACGGCCACCGATATCGACATGGACGCGCTGGCCTTGCTGAAGGCCGAAGTGCCGTCGATCACCATTGCCCGGCTGGACGTGCGCGACGCGGCGGCGGTGACGGCGGCGCTGGCCGGCGCCGCGCCCGATGTGCTGTTCAACTGTGCCGGCTTTGTTCACCAGGGCAATATCCTCGAAATCAGCGACGCCGATTGGGACTTCACCTGGGATCTGAATGTCACGTCGATGATGCGCACCATCCGCGCCGCGCTGCCCGGGATGCTGGCGCGCGGCAGCGGCAATATCATCAACATCGCCTCGGTGGCCTCCTCCATCCGCGCCTGGCCCAACCGCTGCGCCTATGGCGTCACCAAGGCGGCGGTGATCGGCCTCACCAAATCGGTGGCCGCCGATTTTGCCGACCGCGGCATCAGGGTGAACGCCATCTGCCCCGGCCCGATCGAAACGCCCTCGTTGGGCAGGCGGATTGCCGGCCAGACCGATCCTGATGCGGTGCGGGCGCGTTTCCTCGCCAACCAGCCGACCGGCCGGCTGGGCCGGGCCGAGGAAGTGGCGGCGCTGGCCGTCTATCTCGCTTCGGATGAGGCCAGCTACACCACCGGCCAGACCCACATCATCGATGGTGGGTTGATCGGTTAGGCTGGCGCAAACGGGGCCATCGGGACGTCAAACGACGGCGGCCGGCCCAGCACGAGATCGGCGGTGAGCCTCGCTGCCGCCGGGCTGCCGGTAAAGCCGACCCACGGCACAAAACAGACATGGGCATGTGCGTGGCCGGGCAGAGGCCCGATGATCGGCAGCCAATCATCGGTGCCGTTCACGAACGCCGCCCAACTGCGCACGATATTGAGGCCGCCGATGGCCGGCACCATGGCGAGCGCCACGCGCAGATTGGCGGCCAGATTGGCGGCATCGACCTGCGGGCGGCCCTCATCGTCGAGCGCCGCATCCCAACCGCCGCCGATCAGCAGGCTGCCGTGCCGGCTTTGCTTGAGGGTGAGCTTCTGGCCGGCGCAATAGACGAGGTGCGACACCAAAGGCGCGGCCGGTTCCGTCACGCTGACCTGGATGGGCACCGCCTCGATGGCCAGCGGCGTGCCCAGCTGCGCCGCCAGTTCGCCGCTGCGCGATCCGGCGGCGATCACGATGCGCGGCGCGCGCCACTGCGTGGCTCCGGCTTCCACGACATAGGCTTCCCCATCCCGCCGCACGCTGGCCGGGCCGGTGTTGGCGTGGATCACCACGCCCGCCGCCCGCGCCGCCCGTGCGTAAGCTGGTGCCACCAACAGCGGATTGGCCTTGCCTTCGGCCGGCGCAAAGGCCCCGCCAATGGCCTGTTCGGCCAGATAGGGTGCGCGCTCCCGAATGGCGTTGCGGCCGATCACCTCCACCGCCAGGCCGGCTTCTCGTTCGATGGCGGCCTTTACTTCGATTTCGGCCATTTCGGCTTCGGTGGTGGCGACCAGCAAGCCGCCGCCAAAGCCGATCTCGAGATCGGCGCCCAGATCGGCTTCCAGCCCCTTCCAGATGCCGAGCGAGGCGATCAGCAGGCGGATGGCCGGTTGATAGTTAAGGGCCCAGGCTTCGCCCAGATTGCGGAACGGATCGTGCGGGATTTGGGCGTGCAGGCTGCCGGCATTGGCGGAGGAAGCCTGCGCCCCCACCGGGCCGGCCTCCACGATGGTGACCGCCATGCCGGCGCGCGCCAGTTCCAGCGCAGTGGCGCAGCCGGCGATCCCGCCGCCGATGACAATCACATCAGGCTGCAAAACGACTCCTCACAACGCGAACGGCCCCACTTGCTCAGGCAAATGTGGGCGCTATGCTGACATTTGTTCGCACATCGCATAAGTTCGATGCTATCAACAGGGGCGACATTTGGCCTTCAAGAAAAGCGGGCAAGAATCAAGGGCAGAATGATGACAAAAGATTTCCGGGGCAGCCACACCGTTACCGTCACACCGTTCAACGATGACGGCAGCAGCATCGACATTGGCCGGCTGAACGCCTTTCTGGATTGGCAGGTGGAATCGGGCGTGCCCGGCGTCATCGTGCTGGGCACCACCGGCGAGTTCCTGACCATCAGCGATGAAGAACGCCGCCTGCTGGTTGATGCGACCGTCCGCCATTCAGGTGGCCGTTATCAGGTGATGGTCGGCACGATGAACGCCTACACGCCCAACGCGGTGCGCTACAGCCGCGAGGCGCAGGATCTGGGCGCCGATGGCCTGATGATCATCCCGCCTTATTATTACACCCCCACGGATGACGAGATTTTCGACTATTACCGGGCGATCTGCGACGCCGTCACCATTCCGATCATGCTCTACAACAATCCGGTCACGTCCAATCGCGACATGTCGGCAGCGCTGGTGGCGCGGCTCACGGCCGCATTCGATCAGGTCCGCTACATCAAGGAAGCGAGCATGGACGTGGCCCGGGTATATGACATCGTGGAGGCCACGGGCGGCGTGATGAACGTGTTTGCCGGCGAACGCCCGGTGGAAAGCTTCCTGCTCGGCGCCGTTGGTTACGTGAACCCCTATGGCAATTATCTGCCCTATGCCACGAGGCGGATGTGGGATCTGCTGGTTGAAGGCCGCATCAACGACGCGGCGCACATCCAGGCGCTTGTGCACAAGTTCGACAAGATCATCGCCGAAGGCCACCCCACCTATGGCCACCAATGCTATTCCAAGGCGCTGGCCGGCGCGCGCGGCTATCCGGTGGGCGACGTGCGGGCACCGCTGACCAAGTTTGCCAGCCTGGGCGATGAAGGCCGCACCAAGCTGAAGGCGATCCTGACGGTGTTCGACGAGATTGACGCGGCCGTGGCGGAAATTGACAGCCGCACGGCCGACAGCCGCAAGCACGCGGCCTGATCATGGCCGACATTCCGCTCTTTACCCCGCTGACCATTCGCGGGCTGACCTTCCGCAACCGCGTGATGCTGTCGCCCATGTGCCAGTATCGGGCGGTGGATGGCTTTGTTGGCCGCTGGCATCGCAGCCATCACGGCCGGCTGGCGCTGGGCGGCCTGGGCGGTGCCATGCTGGAAGCCACGGCCGTGCTGCGGGAAGGCCGTATCACGCCGGGCTGCCTTGGCATCTGGTCTGATGATCATATTGCCGGCTTGGCTGAACTCACCGCTGTCTATCACGAGGAAGGCACGCCGGTTGGCATCCAGCTGGCCCACGCCGGGCGCAAGGCCTCTGCCGCCACGCCGTTCGAAGGTGCGCAGCCTCTGGCCGTTGACGATCCGCGCGCCTGGACCAGCGTCGCCCCCAGCGCCATCGCCTTTGGTGCTGGTTGGCAGACCCCGCAGGCGCTGGACGCCGATGGCATTGCCCGCACCATCAAGGGCTTTGCCGATGCCGCGCGGCGCGCGGTGGCGGCGGGCTTTGATTTTGTCGAGATCCACGGCGCCCACGGCTATCTGGTGAACAGCTTCGTCTCGCCGATCAGCAACACTCGGGACGATGATTGGGGCGGCGAGCATCGCTTCCGCTTCGCCGTCGAGGTGGCAAAGGCCATCCGTGCCGCCGTGCCGGAAACCATGCCCGTCTTCTACCGCCTGTCGTCCATTGATGGCGTGCCCGGCGGGATAGAGGTGGCCGACAATGTGGCGCTGGCCCGCCAGTTGCACGCAGCCGGCGTCGATATCGTCGATTGCTCCACCGGCGGCGTTTCTGGCCCGTCCGGCGTGGCGTCGCGGCCGCCGTCGCCCGGCTATCTGGTGCCTTATGCCGAAACGATCGGCCGTGAAGCCGGCATCAAGGCCATGGCGGTTGGCCTCATCATGGATGGGACACTGGCCAACGCCATCATTGCGAATGGGCAGGCCGATCTGGTCGCCG
The DNA here is from genome assembly GCF_945882885.1 of Sandarakinorhabdus limnophila DSM 17366. Classification (GTDB taxonomy): domain Bacteria; phylum Pseudomonadota; class Alphaproteobacteria; order Sphingomonadales; family Sphingomonadaceae; genus Sandarakinorhabdus; species Sandarakinorhabdus limnophila_A. The sequence goes on along the minus strand of NZ_CAMCWT010000004.1, from coordinate 11,664 downwards.
TTGGCCGGCAGCTGCTGGCCGATGCCAATTTCGTCTACCGCGCCGCGATTGAACTGGGCCATCCCGATCCGAACGCCACGCTGCCGCAAGGCCTGGGCTTCTGGCTGCAACGCCGCAAGTTCGAACCGGCGGCGCGCTAGCCCTCACGGGATCGGCGGCGCCTGCCACATCCCGCGCACCTGATCGTCATTGCCGGTCATCTCCCAGCGGGTCAGCGTGATCGGCACGATGCCGCTGGCAATGAAGCGATCGTGGAAGCGCATCAGGTCGAAACTGCGGCCTTCCTTCAACGCCACTTCGGCCAGCAGCTGTTCCAGCCGGATCTTGCCGAAATAGTAATTCAGCCCCAGCCCCGGCTGCCGCAGATACAGCGCCATGTCGTACAGTGCGGTGTCGTCGGTCTTTTCCATCCAGTAGGGCGTGCGGGTGGTGAGCGAAGTCAGCGCCTGATCGAAATCCCATTCATTGGCGTGCAGCTTCAGTTCCGGCAGCAACCGCGCCGCGCGGTTGGCCATCAGGATGTAATGGATCTCGCGGGCCTTGGGCTTGTCGTCGAGCCAGCCGGCCTGCACCACCATCTCTTCCAGATAGAAGGCCCAGCCTTCAAACCGCTGTGAATCGGTGAAGTTCAGCCGGACGTCGCGGCGGATGGGGCGGGTGTCGCGGCGGCGCCAGGCGGAATCAAAGATATGGCCGGGCAGATTGTGGGCGCGCAGCGTGCGCGGATCGCGGTCTTCGGCTTCACGGAAGAAATTGCGCCCTTCCGGCGTGAACAGGCCCGGCGCCGCTGGATCACGGTTCATCGGCATCACATATGGTCCTTCGGGCGACGGCACAGTCAGCCATTCCGGCACCGTCATGATGCGGCGGTCCTTCAGGAAGGCGAGCAGTTCGACATCGGATTGGCGGCGCAGCGCCTCGAAACCGGCGAGATCGGTGACGGTGGGCAGCATCGGCGTCTCCCGATGCTCATGCTCCTCCATCTTCAGGAACGACATGGTGCGTTCCCATTCCCGTTCCCCGATCGCCTTCATGTCGGCAAAGCTGAACGGATAGAGCAGCACATAGCGCAGATACCATTCATAGGCCGGCTGCCCGATGCCCGATGGCGCGGTCACCGGTTGGGCCGCCAGCCAGGTGCCGAAATTGCGGCTGGCAGCGGCGGCGGTGTCGGCCTGCCGAGCCAGGCTGCGCTCGCCGGCCTTGGCGAGGTCTGCCGCCATGCGGGCGTAAAGCCGCTCTTCAATGGCGTGATGCGCCACGCCCAGCGTCTGCAGATCGCGGCGCAGATCGGTGAGGCTGGCGCGGGCGGCGGCCAGCGTGGCCGGCACCGTGGCCAGCCGGGCGGCCAGCGCGGTGCGGTCGGCGGGCGACTTCAAGGGCAGTTCCGGCAGTTCGAAGGCGGTGTTGATCTTCGGGCCCCAGCCGATGTCGAGCGTGGCCCACCAGCTGGGATCGCGCTGCCATTGGCGCAGCACCTTGTGCTGGAATTGCACGCTGCGCGCTTCCGACAGCACCAGCAGGTGATCGGCGCGTTCCGCCACTGGCCAGGCGCTGCTGTCGATGGCCAGCAGATCGGCCACCATCTTGTCTGCCGTGGCGGCCCGTACTGCCATGGCGGCGTCGCCATGATCCGGTACGCCGTTCTTCACCGGCATTTCGGCGGCCGTGCGGAAGCCATCGTAGAGGCGGACGAGATCGGCGTGGGTGGCGGCCATCGCCGGTGCCGCCGCCACGATCGCCGCCACCGCCAGTGCGCCCATCCAGTGTCGCATGTCATCCCCCTATGCTGTTTTGCGAACAAGCGTATAACAGGCGAACATCTTGTACCAGAGCGGAAGCAGGGGGATTTGATGGCGGAACAGCCCTGGATGATGGCGGAAGACGAGGTGCGCGCGCTTCTGGGCCGGGTGCGCGCCGGGCGGTCGCTGTCACCGCCGCACTGGCCCGGCGGCGCCCGCGCAGCCGTGGCGCTGTCGTTCGATTGTGATCATGAAACGTTCGAACTGGGCGGCGGCGGCCGTGCCATCGGCCGGCTGGCCTGGGGGGAATATGGCCGGCGGGTGGGCGTGCCGCGCATCCTGGATGTGCTGGGGCGCCATGATGTGCCCGCCAGTTTTTTCATGCCTGCCATGTGCGCCCGCCTTGATCCCGACGAGACAAGGCGGATCGTTGCGGCCGGGCATGAAGTGGGCGTGCATGGCTGGCTGCACGAAAACAACAGCCTGCTCGATGAAGCTACGGAGCGGGAGCTTGTGCAGCGCTCCATCGACACGCTGACGCCGTTGATCGGGGAGCGGCCTGTCGGCTTCCGCTCGGCCAATTGGGATCTGTCAGCGCACACCTGCCGCATCGTCGCCGATCTCGGCTTCACCTACGACAGCTCGCTGATGGCCGATGAAGCGCCCTATGAACTGCTGCTCGATGGGCAGCCCAGCGGCGTGGTGGAAATCCCGGTCGAATGGCTGCGCGATGATGCGGTCTACCTGATGTTCAACCGCAATCCGGCGACGCGGCCCTATGCAACGCCCGACGAGGTGTTTGCCATCTTCGCGCGCGAACTGGATGCCGCCATCGCGGAAGGCGGCCTGTTCCAGCTGGTCATGCACCCGTTCGTGATCGGTTATCGCAGCCGCATCTGGCTGCTGGAGGCGTTGATCGAGCGCGCCAAGAACCAGGTGTGGTTTGCCACCCACGCGCAGGTCGCGCAGTGGGTGGCGCAACAGGCTGGCCTTACATCCTGAGGCCCATGGCCTTGGCTTCATCGTCGGCGCCCAGCCATTCCCAGCGGATCAGCGGCACCGGGATCATGCCGAAGCGGTTGAATTCATCGTAGAAGTCCTTCACCCGGAAATCCTTGCCAAGCTTCTCGGCCAGTTCGGCGAACAATTTGTCCACCATGGCCTTGCCGGTGATGTAGCTGGGGCCATAGCCGGGCAGGCGCAGATAGGTTTGCTGTTCCCCCGCCAGCAGCGGCAGCGTGGGCGACATGTAGCCGTTGGGCGTGCGTTCCACCTGCATCTTCATGGCGGCATCCAGATCGATCATGTTGGCCTGGGCATAGAGCGAGGCGAGGCCGCGCGCGGCGCGCTGGGCCTGCATGATCCAGACGATTTCGCGCGCCCGCGGTTCATCATCGAACAGCCCGGCGTGCAGCATGGCTTCTTCAAAGGCGGTGGCCTGGCCTTCGGCGCGGCTCAGCCAGATATTGTAGAGCAGGGGTTCACGCCGGATCGGGGAGGCATTGGGGCGCTTCGCCTCGCGGGCCAGATCCCACCAGTGATAGAAATGCGTGTAGAGCGTCTTGGGTGCACGGGTCTTCACGATCTGGAAGAAATCCTGTTGCTCCGGCGGCTTGTAGGTGCCGGCCTGCTCCATGAGGGCTGGGATCATGTAATCCTCGACGGTCAGCACCTCCTTGTTGCCGACAAACGCCACGAACTCATCGACACTGCGTTTCTGCAAGGCGTCATATTCGGCCACCGATTGCGCCCCCACCAGTGGCGGCAGCGCCCGGTTGCGATGCTCCTCCAGCCGCAGCGCGGCATGGGCGCGGCCCAGTTCGCGGTGCAATATGGCGACTTCATCTTCCCAGCTGTTGGGCGACATCTGCACGTTCTTCAGGAACCAGCTGTAGGCTTGCCTGCCCACGCCCGATGGACCGGTCTTGGTCGGCGCCTGGGCATCAACCCAGGCCAGATAGTCGATGGTGGCACTGCGGGCGGCAGTGATGGCGGCCTGCAACTTGCGGTCCCCCGGCTGCACCTTGGCAGCCAGCGCCGTCAACTTCGTCACCTGGCCCTGAATGTTGCGCCGGCTGGCCTTCCACAAATCACGGGCATTGCCGGTGAGGTTCTCGAGCGCCTGGCTCAACAGGCCGGGAATATGGGCCAGCTCGCCGGCCAGCTTCACGCTCTGGGCGGCATCCAGCGGGAAGCGATAGGTCCACAGGTCCACCGGTAGCGGATGCACCGGGCCTTCACGCGCCGGCGTATCGGCCTGCGAGTCCCACACCGAAACATACCAGGCCGGATCGCGCTGCCAGGGCTTTGCCACCCGCAGATCAAAATCCAGTCCGTTCATCTCGGCGCGGACGAGGTTGTAATCCACCTTCTGCGCGATGCTCCACCCGGCGATGTCGAGCGCGGCCAGACGGGCCTGGAACTGCTTCAGGCCGTCGGCCCGGTTCTGGTTGGCGGCGGCGGTGAAATCCGGCACGCCCTCGGTCATCGGCCCGGCCTGAAAGGCCCGCCATTCCTTGTGCAGGCCGGCCAGCTGGGCATAGTCGCTGGCGTGAGCGGGCGCAGCCAGCACAATGGCGCTGGCGATCACGGCGTATGGGAAGCGGTTCATCTCGGTCTCCTTGTTCAGCGGCGCGTGGCCAACAACCAGCGCGCCACCGGCTGCTGGCCTTCGCCTCGGATCTCCACCTGCCAGCCCTGGTCTTCCAGGCGGGCGCGCAGCTGCTGCGTCTCGTCGGCCGTGGGTGCCGCTGCGGCCATCGTGCTCAGGCGGGTTGCATAGGCTTCCAGCTCGCTGACCATGCCCGCCGCCCGGCTGGCGTCGCCGTTCAGCATGTCGCCGATATTATGCCACAGGCCTTCGAGCAGCGTGGTGTTCTCCGCGGTTTCCGCCCGTGCCACCAGCCGGACGCGCAGGGTCTGCAGGCGGGCAGAGGCGGACGCGTCGGGGGCGCTGGCGTGCGCGCGGATCAACGCGAATGCGCCTTCCTCGTCGCGCAGCCAGCCCAGTTGTTCCAGTTGCTCGCGGGCCTGGGCGGCGATCGGGCCTTCGACGGCATGCAGCAGCAGCCACAGGTGGTGGCGCGCCACCCGGGCAGCCTCCAGCCCGGCCGCAACCAGGCCGGCATATTCGATGCCGAACTGGCTCGTCACGATGTCGAAGCTTTGATCGGCAAACGGCAAATGCGCCGCATCAACACCGCCGGTGATCGCCGGATCGGCGGTGTCAATTGCCACCAGGTCAACGCCGCAGACTTCGGTGAAGCCCTGCGCCCGCGCCAGTGCCAGGATGGCGCCGCGACCGCAGGCAACATCCAGCAGCCGCATGGCAGGCGGCACGCAGGACAGCAGGGCCTGCCAGCCGCCGGATATGCTGGCCGCCACCGCCGGCGGCAGCGTTGCCGTGCAACCATCGATGCCGGCATCCTGCCAGAAACGCTGCCAATCCTGCAGGGCGCGTCTGTCTGGCGGATTGGGGTCTGGAGGAGGGGTGGCTGGCGGTGTCACAGCGCCACGATAGCAAATTCGCCACACCTGCCAAGATCTGTTCGCATAGCGTGCCAACGTGCGCTTGGCGCGCATTCACGATTGACAGGGCGCGCGGATCGCGCTGTTATGTGCCTGTCACACAGGGGAGGGCGCGGGAAAAGGCGGCCTTCCCCATTGGCAATGGAGTGACCGCTGCATTCTTCAGGTCTCTGATAAACTTGAAAATTATCGACCCGGAGGCTGCAACAGCAAGGGAGTATTGATCATGGTTCGGGCAAATTCCGGTTCGCTGTGCGCACTGCGTTCGATTGCAACGAAACTGCGGCTGGCGACAGCGCTGACGGCCCTGGTCGTCGCCCCGTCGGTTGCCGCGCAGGAGCAGGCCACCGCCAGTGGCGCCGCCGAGGATCAGGCCATCATCGTCACCGGTTCGCGCCTGTCCCGCCGCGATCTTGAATCGAGCAGCCCCGTCGTCACCCTCAGCGCCGATATCCTCACTGCGCAGGCCGTTCCCACGCTGGAAACCGCGTTGAACCAGTTGCCGCAACTGCAGCCGAACAGCACCTCCAGCTCCAACCAGTCCGGCGGCTCGGGCGTGCTCACCGCCGATCTTCGTGGCTTGGGCCCGGAACGCACGCTGGTGCTGGTTGATGGGCGGCGCTTCAACCCGGCCAATTTCTCCGGCCTCACCGATCTGGCCACCATTCCCGATCTGATGCTGGAAAAGGTGGAAGTGATCACCGGCGGCGCTTCGGCCATTTATGGATCGGATGCGATTGCCGGTGCGGTCAACTTCACGCTCAAGCGGCGTTTTGAAGGCGTGCAGGCGCAATATACCTTTGGTGAAACCGATCGCGGCGATGGCCGCAGCCACAAGCTTGACGTGATGATGGGCGTGAACGCGCCGGATGATCGCGGCAACATCACCGCCTATTTCAGCTACACCAAGCGCGACCAGGTGCTGATGGGCGATCGCGATTTCAGCCGCCTACCGCTACTGGCCGATGCCGCCGGCAAGTTCCAGCCCTTTGGTTCGGGCAATATCCCCGGCGGCGCCATCGCCTTGAATGCGGCACAGTTGGCGCAGATCAATGGCGTGCCTGATCTGAACAACGCGTCGGGCGCCTGCAACGTGGGCAATGCCGGTATCCGCTTCACCCAGCCCGGCGGCCGGCCGGTACCGTTCTGCCGTCTGCGTGACCAGTTCAACTATGCCGCGCCCAATTTCCTGTTGCGCCCGATGGAGCGCTATCAGGCCGCAGTGACGGCCAATTATGAACTGACCAGCGGCATCGAAGCCTATGGCCAGTTCTTCTTCACCAAAAAGGAAAACAGCTTCCAGCAGGCGGCCGAAGCGGTGAACCCGTCCTCGTCAGGGCAGGCCGCCGGTACCGTGCTGATCCCCAATGCGCTGACCAACCCGGTGCTGACCGCAGCGCAGCGCGCCTTCTTTGCGGCAAATGCCGGCTTCTTTGATTCAGATGGTGACGGCACCTACACCGTTCGCGGCTATGGCCGCCGCTTTGAAGAATTTGGCCCGCGCACCGTGCGTTTCGCCACCGACAGCTTCAACGCCACTGCCGGCCTGCGCGGCAAGTTCGATGTAGGCGGCAACCAGTGGCGCTGGGACAGTTTCTTCCAGTATCAACAGGTGGATGAAGACAGTGAGCGGCAGAATCTGCTGTCGCGCTCGCGCACGACCGCCGGTCTTGATGTCGTTGTGAACGCCAATGGCACGGCCGCGTGCCGCAACGCGATCATCCCGGGCTGCATCCCGGTCAACATCTTCGGCAACGATACGCTCACCCCGCAGATGGCCGATTTCCTTAGCGTCGACACCACCACGGCCAGCACCTTCAAGCGCACAGTGGCGGGCGGCAGCCTTGCCGGGGATCTGATCAAGCTGCCGGCTGGCATGGTCGCCACAGCCTTCGGTGTCGAATATCGCAGGGACAGCTTCACCATCCGCCCGGACGAAGTGGCGCTGTCCAACGATCTGGCCGCCGTGCAGGTGCCGCCGATCCGCAACGCCGGTTCGTTCAACCTGTTTGAAGTGTTCGGCGAAGTCCGGGTGCCGATCCTGGCCGACAAGCCCTTCTTCAAGATGTTGGCCCTTGAAGGTGCCGCCCGTTATGCTGATTACAACACCATCGGCGGTGTCTTCACGTGGCGCGGTGCGGTGGATTGGGAAGTGAACGACTGGCTGCGCCTGCGCGGCAATTACAGCCGCGCCATTCGCGCGCCGAACCTTGCCGAACTTTTCGCGCCGACTGGCCAAGGTTTCATCGGCGGCCGCGATCCCTGCCTCGCCGTGAACCGGCCCAGCGCCGCGCAAAAGACACTCTGCGTGGCTCAAGGCGTGCCGGCGGCGTTCATCGACACGCTGACCGTGGGCGCCAGCCAGGGCTTTGGCACCGAAAGCGGCGGCAACCGCAATCTGCAGGAAGAAAAGGCCGATACGCTCACCCTGGGCGCCGTCATCCGCCCGCTGCGCAGCCTGGCGTTCACCATCGATTATTATGACATCAAGGTGCGCGACGCGATTGCCCAGGTGGGGGCGCAGGTGCTGATCGATACCTGCTTCTCCACGCTGGAGGGCAGCTCAGTGCCGTGCCAGTCCATCGTGCGCGACACCTTCTCGGGCAATATCAACTTCGTGCGGGCCCCGCTGCTCAACGTCGCCGAACGGCGGGTGCGCGGCCTCGACGTCGGCGCCAATTACACCACGGCGCTGCCGGCCTTCTTCAACATCGGGGACAGCAGCAAGCTCGACCTGTCGGCCAATCTGTCGTGGCAGTTCGCCAATACCACCGTGCCGATCACCGGCCTGCCCACCATCGATTGCGCCGGCTTTTACGGCGGCGCCTGCTCGTCGGATTCAACCCGCATCTCGCCTGGCTTCCGCGCCTTCTTCGGCGCCGATTACAAGAGCGGGCCGCTCTCGGTCCGCAACCAGGTCCGCATGGTCGGCAGCCTTGATCTGCTGCCGGGAGCGCCGCCGTCTGAATCCGGCACGCTGCGCACCGAAACCTATTGGGACATCTCGGCCCGCTTCGAGGTTACCAAGAATATCGCGATCTTTGGCGGCATCAACAACGTGCTGGATAACCAGCCGCCGGTGATGGGCTTTGCCGCGGGTGGCGATTCCAACACCAACCCGCAGTTGTATGACGTGATCGGTCGCCAATATTTCATTGGGATCGGCACGCGCTTCTGAACAGACGCGAGGGGAGAGGCAAGATGAACACGAAACTGTTGCTGGCTGTGGCCATGGCGGCGCTGGCCGTGCCTCTCTCCATCGCGCCGGCGGCCGCACAAAGTGCCAGCATGGCCCATGCCGGGCCAGCACGCGGCAGCGGCAGCTATCAGGATCTGCTCGGCGTGTGGGCCGAATTCCGCACCTGGCGCGGCGGCTGGCAGGCGCGCACGCCGGACTGGTCCGCCGCCGGCATGGCTGCCGAACGCGCTGCCATGGCCGGTTACCTCACGCGCATCGAGAACATGAACGTGGCCGCCATGGATCGCGGCCAGCGCGCCGAGTGGCTGGCGGCACGCGCCAAGATGCTGGAACATCATTTCCTGATCGAGGCAGCCAAACCGTGGGAACGCGATCCCGGTTTCTATGTCGATGAAATGCTTGATGTCGGCTTTGCCGAATTGCCGGCCAAGGGCGAAGCGTTGGCCAAGCTGACGACGGGCCTTGCCAATGTGTCGCGACTGGCGGCGGTTGCCAAAACCAATCTGAAGAACGTGCCCGGCGATTATGCCGATCTGGCCCTGCACAATATCGATACCGCCGATGGCGTGGGCCATGGCCATCCGTATCGGCCGGTGCCGCCCCCCGGCGTGCTGGGCTGGCTGGATGATCTGGCCGGGCGCGCCGCCAAGCAACAGCCGGAATTGCTGCCCGAAATCCGCAAGGCACGCGCCGCAGCCGTCGAGTTTCAGGCCTGGCTGAAGGCGGGCCGTCCGGCGATGACGGCCAAGGCCGGTGTCGGCAAGGCGCGCTTTGATTGGTATCTGAAAAACGTCAAACTGCTGCCTTACAACTCCGATCAGTTGATGGTGCTGGGCGCCCGCGAAACCCAGCGGCTGTGGTCGGTGCACGCGCTGGAGGAGCATCGCAACCGCAAGGCGGCGCCGCTGAACCTGCCGACGACCGCCGAAGATTATGCCGGCCGCAAGGATCGCACGCTGAAGCTGATCCGCGAGTGGATTGCGCGCGAAGAGATCATCTCCGTGCCCGAAGATATCGGCGATCTCTATATCAACGTGCCGTGGATCGTGCGCCCCGATGGCCCCAATTTCTGGGAACAGGTGCAATATCGCGATCCCACGCCCGATCTGCTGCATGCGACGCTGCCCGGCCATGCCTTTGATGGCCAGATGGCCCGGCGGGACAAACGGCCCATTCGCGGCGCCATTGGCGATGGCGTGCGCGGCGAAGGCTGGGGCGTCTATCTGGAAGAATCCGCCCAGCGCCTTGGTTTCATGGAAGATCGGCCGCGGGTTCGCGAGCTGATCGATATCTTCGGCATTTTCCGCGCCGTGCGCGTGGCCGGCGATATCGAGCTGCAATTGAACCAGAAGACCGTTCCCGAAGTGGTGGCCGATTGGCAGAAATGGACGCCCTGGCTCGACAAGAACGTGGCCCGGGTTGACGCCGAAATCTATCTGCGCCGCCCGCCGGGCTATGGCCTGGGCTATACCGTCGGCATGATCGAGATGCAGAAGCTGCTCGCGGATCGTCGCCATCAGCTGGGCGAAAAGTTCGTGCTCAAGCAGTTCCACGACGAGTTCATGGCGGCCGGGCGCCTGCCCATGTCGGTCATCCGCTATGACATGACCGGTTTCGACGATGAGGTACGGCACTTCTGGCAGCGGGATCCGCTGCCGGCGCAGTAATCAACCCGGCGCAAGCCGCTTCACCAAAGGCCGCAGCGCCAGGGCCACCACGCCGCCGCCGGCGCCCACGGCGGCGAGCAGCCACCAGAAGCCGGCTGGCCCCAGCGGTTCCTCGAACCGGCCCAGCCAACCGGACGCGATGTTGGCCGCGCCGAACGCTGCGATGTTCAGGCTCATCAGGGTGCTGGCCAGCCGCGCCGGGGCATGCACCGAAACAAAGCTGTTGGCCGGCGGATCGAGCCAGCCATAGGACAGATCGAGCAGCGCAAAGAAGGCGAGCACCAAAAGCATCGACACCGGCCCGCCGGCCGACGCAGTTGTGATGAGCGCCAGCATTACCCAGGCCGCCGCCACCACCAGCCCCGCGACCGCCAGCTTGATCATCGCATCCGGCTCTCGCGCGCCGAGCCGCTGCCACAACTGCAGCGCCAGGAAAATGCCGACGATGGTCATCAAGCCATCATAGGTGAGCAGCCAGGTCACCGGCACCTCGAACCCGGCGACGTCGCGGTCCATCACGTCCTGCGCCCACACCAGCAGCAGGTTATAGGCCTGCATGGCCGCGGCATAGACGATGGTGAAGGGCAGCAGCATCAGGACGATGGCGGCGATCGCAGCGGAGTCTGCGCCTTGGGGCACATCCGCTGTGCCGCGCAGGCGCCGGATGCTGTCGGGCGGCAATTGGCGCGTGCCGGCGACATAGATGCTAAGGCCGAGCAGCATGCCGATCCCGGCCGCGGCAAAGCCCCAGTGCCAGCCCACCCGCTCCCCCAACGTGCCGCAGACCAGCGGCGCCACGATGGAGCCGACGTTCAACGCCATCAGATGGATGGCATACGCCCGGGTGCGCCGGCCATCACCACTGGCATAGAGCATGCCGACCTGCGCATAGAGATTGCCCTTCAGGCAGCCACCACCCAGCAGCAGCAACAGCAGCGCCGGCAGGAACAGGGCTTCCACGGCCATGGCGAGATGCCCGGCCGCCATGAACACCAATCCGGCCTGCACCAGCCGCCGTTGGCCGAATACGCCATCGGCCAGCCAGCCCAGCGCCAGCGGCGCAATGTTGAACAGGCCGATGTAAAGCCCGAACAACTGGGCAGCAAACGCCGTCGTGCTCAGCGGGCCGGTCAGAAACTCCACCCCGGCCCGCAGGCCGTCCAGCCCCGTCACCCCGGCCGCCACCTCAGGTTTGAGCAGATGATCGACCAGGTAGAGCGGCAACAGGGCCTGCATGCCATAGAAGGAAAAGCGCTCCCACGCCTGGGTAGAGGCCAGAAAACCCAAGCCCTTCGGGTGGCCAAAAAACGCCGTGTCTGGAGATCGCATTTACCTTGCCTAGCCGAGGCCCATCCCGTGGGCAATCACTGGCGCGGCCAGCCGTCCTTTCTTGTCCTCGCGTCTGTCAGCCTTGCGCTTTGCAAGGGCTTCACCTAGGGCAAGGCCAAGTCGGGGAGTGGCGCAGTCTGGTAGCGCATCTGCTTTGGGAGCAGAGGGTCGCAGGTTCGAATCCTGTCTCCCCGACCAA
>NZ_CAMCWT010000003.1:0-100237 GCF_945882885.1 Sandarakinorhabdus limnophila DSM 17366 | reverse complement strand
AGCCACCCTTCCCGCCTGTCGGCGATCCTGCTGGTGTTGGCCGGCATCGGCGCGATGTGCGTGCTGGATGTATTCGCCAAATATCTGGCGCTGCGCCATGGCGCGCCGCTGACCACCTTTTCCCGCTATGCCAGTGGTACCGTTTTCGCACTGATGGTGTGGCAATGGCAGGGCCGGCCCTGGGTGGCGCCAGGCGGTCTGCAGGCCAATCTGGTGCGCGGCACGCTGATTGCGGCGATGGCGCTAGCGTTTTTCTGGTCGATCACGCGGCTGCCGCTCGCCCTTGTGCTCACCCTCACGTTCGTCGGACCATTGGCGGTGCCGTTCATGGCGGCGCTTTATCTGAAGGAACCGGTGCAGCCCCGCTATATCGCGGCCGGTGTGTTGGGTTTCATCGGCGTACTGGTAACCGTGGGCGGCATGCCCAGCCTGTCGAGCGGGGAATTGCTGGCAGCGGCAGCGGCCGTGCTCGCCGCATTCCTCTATGCCGGGACGGCAGTGATCCTGCGCTCGCGGGCGGCCGCCGATGGCGCCACGGTCATCACGCTGATCGCCGCGGTGGTGCCGATGCTGTGGCTGTCACCGGCGCTGATCAGCCTGCCTGCCACGCCGTCAACAATCGATCTGGGGCTGATGGCGGCCATGGGCCTTATCGGCAATATCGCCGTGCAGCTGATGGCGCGCGGCTATGTTCACCTGCAGGCGCAGGTTTCAGCGGTGCTGGAATATAGCGCCCTGCCCTGGGCCGCGCTGATGGGTTGGCTGGCGTTTGACGAGGTGGTGGCACCCAGCACGATACTGGGTGCAGCGATCATCGCCGGGGCCTGCCTGTGGGCAGCGCGCGCGCCAAGAGCAGACGTGGCAGCGCCAGTCAGCGGTCTGCCGCCAGCGCCAATTCCTTGAGACACACCGCCTTGGCACGGCCAATGGCGGCAACATCCGGCAGCAGTTCAACCGCCTCACGCGCATCCGCCAGATAGGCCGCGCGCGCCGCTGGCGCATGGCTCCCCTCCGGTGCCCCGCAAATGGCCTGCACACCCAACACAGGGGAACGCCGCAGATCGGTCACTGCCAGAACTTCTGATGGCGCCCGCGGCAGCGCGGCCGCAACTGCAGCGGTGAGCTGCTCGGCCTGCGTATCTTCGGCACCGCGGGCCAGTTCCGGCGCCATTGCAATCCAATCGGCGGCACCGTTGCGGATTGCACCCATCACGCGGCCCCAGTCACCGCCCGCCACCAGATGGGCGACCGCCGGCTTGGGGCCATTGCGATCAACATCGGCCGCGAACTGGCTGGCCGAAAGAATGCCGACAAGCAGCAGCAGGGGGGGAAATGCAGTCATGTGATGAATATGGGCGTGATGCCAGCCAGGTGCAATGGCGTCAAGCGTCAGGCAGCGGGCGGATCGGCGATCATCGCGGTGAAGCTGCATTCGGCCACCAGCTTGCCGTCCACTTCGGCGCGGCCAGTGAACTTGGCCACCCGGCCGCGATCCTGCACCACCTGCACCTTCAGGTGCAGCAGGCAGCCCGGTTCCACCGGGGTACGGAACTTGGCGTTCTCGATCGCCATGAAGAAGACGAGCTTGTCACCTCCAGCCGGATCCTTGGCGCGCGCACCGTGGATGGCGAGCACACCGGCAGTTTGCGCCAGCGCTTCGACGATCAGCACGCCGGGCATGATCGGCTTGGCCGGGAAATGCCCGGCAAAGAACGGCTCGTTGATGGTCACGGCCTTGATGCCGGTCGCGGATTGACCTGGGATCATGTCGATCACCCGGTCAACCAGCAGCATCGGAAACCGATGCGGCAGCAGCGCCATCACTGCCAGCACGTCGGCCGTGCTGGCAGTCTGAGGAAAGGCGTCGTTCATCAACGGCGCGGCGGAGCCGCCGGAGCCGGAGCCGGAGCCGCAGGCGCAGTGCCAGCCGGAGCGGCCGGCGGCGTGATCGACACCTTCGGCATTGCCTTGTCGAGACGGGCGACCACATCGGCAGTGACATCGATGGCAGCGGCGTGCTGGATGGTCACCTGCTCGTCAACAGCGATATTGGCGCCGCGTTCCCGCATGATCTGGCTGATGATCGGCTGGGCGCCATCATTGATCTGCTTCACGACCCATTGTTCCGACTGCTGGATCTCTTGCTGACGCCGCTGGACTTCCTGCTCAGCCTGTTGCTGTCTTGTCTGGAAGTCACGAACCTTGATCTCGAACGCCCGTACCGATGCCTCCGCAGCGCCCTGCTGGGGCTGTGTATCCTGCAAAGTCTTTTGTTCGGCCGCCAGGCTGGTGCGCAGCTGGCTCACACGGGCGTTAAGCGCATCGGCCTTCGGCTTCAACTCGGCCTGCGCGGCCTTAGCGGCGGCAGAGGTGGCGATCATTTCCTGGCGGTCAACCGTGATGATCACGGAGGCCGGCAGCTGCTGCGCCAGAACCGGGGCGGAAACACTGGCCAGCGCCAGTGCAATCAGAATCTTCTTCATCAGAATGCAGTCCCTACGTTGAATTGGAAAAGTTGCGGATCATCGCCCGGCTGTTTCACCAAGGCCTTGGCAAGGTCGAACCGGAACGGACCGAACGGCGAGTTCCAGTTGACCCCGATACCCACCGAAACGCGCGGTTTCGGTGTATTCCCGAGGAATTCTTCGACAAAGCCCGCCGAGAAGCCATCGTTGGGCAAACAGGGTGCCGTCTGGCCGGGCACACGCGGCGCCGCAGCCGTAGGCCCATCCTGACAGGTGAGCGTGGGTGATTTCAGGCTCCACAACGCGCCGACATCGGCAAAGATCGACGGGCGGATGCCCAGTTCGTTGCCGGCCGAACCCAGCGGAATGCGGATTTCAGCTCGGGCCAGATAATAAGCCCGGCCGCCCAGCGAATCGTCCAGCGCCTGGCGGCGATCCTGCACCACGGAGCCATCCAGACCGAGCGGACGGCGCAGCACGCGCGGACCGATGCCGCGGATGTTGAAGCCGCGGAACTGCGGCTGGCCCAGGAAGAAGCGGTTGGTCAGGATCACGTCCTGTCCGCCATAACCGAAGGCATAGCCGCCTTCTGCGCCCAGGTTCAGCACGAATCCGGTACCGAACAACGGGGTAAAATAATCATAATTGGCACGTGTGGTGACGAACTTGATGCCGATGGGAATGCCGGCGACATCCTGACTGAAGGTGAAACGCTGGCCGGCCGATGGCAGGCGCACGTTGTTCAGGCTGTTGTAGATGATCGAATAGCCCAGCGTGGACACCGTACGGTTGCCCAACTGTTCGCACAGGAAGCGGCCTGCACGCAGCGGATCGCAGACGCCGTTGGAGAAGAAGATGGCTTGATCCAAGCCAATTTCTTCACGGGAAAGGCCATAGCGTAACGACGCCGCCCAGAATTCGGTGATCGAAAAGCCGGTGCGGACCTGGAAGCCGGTCGAAACCTGCGTGTAGGTGGTGTCACGCGTGTTGTTGCCGGTGAAGCGGAACGAGCGGAAATCACGGCGGAAAACGTCCAGGCCCAGGGCGAGGTTGCGGCCACCCAGATAAGGTTCGGTAAAGCCGGCCTCTACCGAGCGGGCGAAGCTGGAAATATTACCCGACAGGCGCAGTTCCTGGCCGCGGCCGCGGAAGTTGCGCTGGCGCACGCTGGCCGAGAAGATGAAGCGTTCGATCGACGAGAAGCCGGCCGACAGTTGCAGTTCGCCGGTGGGCCGTTCCTGGATATTGGCTTCCAGCACGATGCGATCCGGCGTGGTGCCGGGCTTCTGCTCGATATCCAGCTTGTCCTGAAAGAAGCCAAGCCCAAGCAGGCGATCCTTGGAGCGCTTCACCTTGATCGAGTTGAAGGCATCCCCTTCGGCCAGGCGGAATTCGCGGCGGATCACATTGTCGTGCGTGATGGTGTTGCCGTTGATCGACACCCGTTCGACATAGACGCGCGGCACCTCACCGATCTGGAAGGTGACGTTCATCGTCAGGTCTTCCTTGTTGCGGTCGAACTGCGGGCGCACGTCGGCAAAGGCATAGCCCAGAAGACCAGCGGTTTCCGACAGGCTTTCGACGGTGTTTTCAATGGCCTGCGCGTTGTACCAATCGCCTTCCTTCATGCGGATGATCGGGCGGAATTCCTTGGGCTTGATATCGCGCAGCTGGCTTTCAAGCTCGATCTTGCCGAACTTGTAGCGCTCACCCTCTTCCACGACATAGGTGACAATGAAGTCCTTCTTGTCGGGCGTGAGTTCGGCCACCACCGAGGCAACCCGGAAATCGGCATAGCCTTCGGTCAGATAATATTGCCGCAACTTCTGCTGGTCGTAGGCCAGGCGATCGGGATCATAGGTGTCGTTGGAGGTGAAGAAGCGCCAGGTGCGGGACTGTTTGGAAGCCATTTGCTTCCTGATCGCGCCTTCCTTGAACTTGGAATTGCCCAGGATGTTGATCTGACGGATCTTGGATTTCGGGCCTTCGCTGATCTCGAAGATCACATCGACGCGGTTCTGTTCGAGCTGCACGATCTTGGGCTCGACACTGGCGGCAAAGCGGCCGCCGCGGCGATAGAGCTCAAGAATGCGGCCCAGATCGGCGCGGGTTTTCGATCGGGTGAAGATCTGGCGCGGCGCGAGGCGGATTTCCTCGCGGATCTTCTCTTCCTTCACCCGCTTGGCGCCTTCGATGATGATCCGGTTGATCACCGGATTTTCCTTCACCTCGACGATGAGCGCACCATTGTCGTCGCGGATGGTGGCATCGGAAAACAGTTCGGAGGCATAGAGCGCCTTCAGAGCCGTATCGAGCGCATCACGATCATAACGATCGCCGATCGCAAGGTTGAGGTAGGAGCGGACCGTTTCCGGTTCCAGACGCTCAGTGCCGCGCACGACAACGCTGCGCACGATGCCGGCATTGGCGGCGGTGGCTGGCAAAGCAGACTGGTTGCGGGATTCGGCCGCGCGCGCTTCGGCTTCGGCCGATGGACGCGCCGGTTCGGCCGCTGGTGGGCGCGGGCGCTGCTGAGCCACTGCCGGAGCCACCAGCGCCGTCGAGACAAGGAGCGCCGCCAGCGGGCGCCGCCACCCTGCAGCACCACCAGCGTCGCGAACAAAATTGGCTTCCATCAACCCCAACAACCTACCACCATTCAGCCCTGCAGCTCGCCGGTTGATCCCGCAATGCCAGAAACTACTCACAGCCAGACGAGCGGACCCTGTCATCCCAACAAGTTAGCCAGACGGTTCCACAGACCGACACTAATCATGTCGTGCCAGGTCAGCACCGCCATCAGCGACATCAGCGCGGCAAAGCCCGACATGAAGGCCCATTGCTGCACCTTTTCCGCCATAGGCTGCCGCCGCACCGCTTCGATGCCGTAGAGCAGAAGATGGCCGCCGTCCAGCATCGGGATGGGCAACAGATTGATGAAACCAAGGTTGATCGAGAAGAAGGCCATGAACGCCACCGCCGAAAGCAGACCCAGGCTGGCCTGCTGACCGGCGATTTGTGCGGTCTTCACCGGGCCGCCCATTTCGGTGATGGCGCGTTCACCCACAACCACCTGGCGCAGGGTGCGCCCGATCGTCTGGGTGATGCTCCACGTGTCGATCACCGCCAGGCGCAGCGCATCGGGCACGCCAACCTGCTGCACCACTTCCGCCGGCCGCAGGATGCCCAGGCGTGGATGGCGCGAGACATTGCCGAAGCGATCCTTGGATTCCACCATCATCGGCGTCACCACGACGCGGCGCTGCGCCGTGCCGTGCTGCACCAACAGTTCAACCCGGTTGCCGGTACCGGTGACAACCTGGGCGGTGATATCCTCGAACCGCTCGACGGCCTTGCCGTCAACGGAAAGGATGCGATCCCCAACCGCCACGCCGGCGCGTTCGGCGGCACTGCCCGGCATCACGCGCTCCACCACCGGCGGCGAGGCCTGATGGCCCAGCGCCAGATTGAAGCCGGCCAGAATCAGGATCGCAAACAGGAAATTGATCGCCGGCCCGGCCGCCACGATGATGGCGCGCTGCCACAGCGGCAGGAAAGCAAACAGGCCCCGGCGTTCCTTTTCCGGAAGCGACAGGATGGCCGGATCAACCCGGCTGGCCTCGCTCATGTCGCCGACAAACTTCACATAGCCGCCGAGCGGAATGGCATTGATCTTCCAGCGCACACCGCGCCTGTCGGTCCAGCCCAGCAATTCGCGGCCAAAACCAACGCCGAACGCCTCAATCTTGGCGCCAAACAGTCGGCCAGCGAGATAATGGCCGCCTTCATGCACCACCACCAGCACGGCGATCATCGCAATGAAGCTTGCCAGCGTGAAGATCAGGCCGGGCTGCGGCAGGAAAGCGAGTTCGCTCATGCGGCCCGCTTCGCCACCAGGGCACGGGCGGTCCGGCGGGCGGCAGCGTCAATCGCCATCACCTCTTCCAACGTCGCCACCGGGCCCGAAGCCACCATGTTCAATGTTTCTGCCACGATGGCGTCGATATCAAGGAACCCGGCTTGCCCGGCGATGAACGCCGCAACAGCAATTTCGTTGGCCGCGTTCAGGATGCACGGCGCACTGCCGCCGGCACGCATCGCCGCCCACGCCAGCGCCAGGCAGGGAAAACGTTCCAGATCAGGCTTTTCGAACGACAGGTTCGCAATCGCTGCAAGGTCGAGCCGCGCGGCCGGGGTGGCGATGCGTTCCGGCCAGCCCATCGCATAGGCAATCGGAATCCGCATGTCAGGGCTGCCCAGCTGCGCCAGCACGCTGCCATCGACATATTCGACCATGGAATGAATGACCGATTGCGGATGCACGATCACGTCCAACCGCTCCACATCAACCGGGAACAGTTGCGCGGCCTCGATCAGTTCCAGGCCCTTGTTCATCAGGGTCGCCGAATCGATGCTGATCTTGGCACCCATGCTCCAGGTCGGATGCTTGCAGGCATCAGCCACAGAAACATCGCGCATCTCGTCACGGCTTTTCGTGCGGAACGGCCCGCCGCTCGCGGTAAGGATCACCCGCTCCACTTGGCGTGGATCGTCGTGCGGAAACACCTGGAAAATCGCATTATGCTCGCTGTCCACCGGCAGCAGCGTGGCGCCGTGCGCGGTGGCAGCCGCGGTGACCACCGGGCCTGCACAAACCAGCGTTTCCTTGTTGGCAATACCGATCTGCGCGCCGCGCTTCACGGCCGCCATGGTCGGCGGCAGGCCGGCGGCGCCAACAATGGCGGTAATAACGATCTCGGCATCGCGAGCCGCGGCATCGACCAGCGCGCTTTCCCCGGCCCCGCTTTCGATGCCGGTGCCGGCCAGCGCCGCTTTCAACGCCGCGCCCTTCGCGCTGTCGGCAATCGCCACAAAGCGTGCGCCACAGGCCTTTGCCGCACTCACCAGCCCAGCCACATCGCTGCCGGCGGTGAGCGCCTCGACCTGCCAACGGCCGGGATTGCGCGCGACCAGATCGAGCGTCTGGCTGCCCACCGAGCCGGTGGCGCCCAGGATGGTCAAACTGCGCGTCATCCCGCCCACCCGGTCATGGCAAAGGCCCCCGCCCCGGCAACGGCGGCCGGCACCAGGCCATCGAGGCGGTCCATCACGCCGCCGTGGCCGGGCAGCAGCGTGCCGCTGTCTTTCACGCCGGCCTGGCGCTTCAGCCCACTTTCATACAGATCCCCCAGGATCGACAGCACCGCCAGCGGCAACGCCAGCACGGCGAGCCGGCCAATCCCCGCCAGATTGGCATGGCCCGGCCACAACATCGCCAGCGCAGCGGCGACCAGCAGGGAACCCGCCAAGCCACCCGCCGCGCCACTCCAGGTCTTGTTTGGGCTGATCGCCGGCGCCAGTTTCGGGCCACCCACCGCGCGGCCGGTGAAATAGGCGGCGATATCAGCGCCCCACACCACAGCCATCACGAACAGGGTCGCAAAGAAGCCCCACGGCGTCGCGCGCAGCCAGATCAACGCCACCGCCGGCAGCCCGCAATAGAGCAGCCCCAGCATCATCGGCCGGCCCAGCCCTTTCTGCATCCGCGCCGCAAACAGGCCGAGCAGTCCGGCACCGCCACCCAGCAGCATCAGCGCTTCATTCGGATTGTCCATCACGGCCACAATCCACACCACCAGGCCCAGCACTGCCAGCCCCAGGCGGCGCAGCAGCAGCGGCAGGCGGTGCATCGCGGTCCATTCGGTGAACATCACCAGCACGGCGGCGGCGGCCAGCACGGCAAAGGCTGGCCCGCCCAGCCACAGCGCAGCAATCGCCACGGCCACCAGCACGACACCGGTCACCACGCGCTGGCCAAGCTGGCTGCCGCCCCCCTGCACAACCATGCTCAACGCCCCCCGAAACGGCGTTCGCGGCGGGAAAATTCGTCCAGCGCCGTTGCCAGCGCCGGGCCATCGAAATCCGGCCACAGCGTTTCGGTCACCAGAAATTCGGCATAGGCCGTCTGCCAGAGCAGAAAATTCGAAAGGCGCAGTTCGCCCGACGTGCGCAGCACGGCATCGGGCGGCGGCAAGCCAGCCGTGTCGAGCCGGGCTTCCAGCATCTCGGCGGTGATGTCGTCCGGCGCAATCAGGCCGGCTGCTACATCGGTAGCCAGCGCGCGGGCCGCCCGCACGATCTCCCCCTGCCCGCCATAATTCAGCGCCATGATCAGCCGCAGCCCGGTGTTGGCGCTGGTCCTGTCGCGTGCGGCGGCGAGCAGGCGCACCAGATCGGGCCTCAGCGCCTGCCAGTCCCCGATGAAATCGAGGCGGACACCGTTCCTGTGTAGCGTGTCGATCTCGTTCTTCACATAATGGTGCAGCAGACCCATCAGGTCGCTCACCTCATCAGCCGGACGCTTCCAGTTCTCGCTGGAAAAGGCGTAAAGTGTCAGCATTTCCAGCCCAAGGCCGGGTGCGGCTTCGACCACGCGGCGCACCGCTTCCACCCCTTCCCGGTGACCGGCAATGCGCGGCAGCCGCTTGGCCTTTGCCCAACGGCCATTGCCATCCATGATGATGGCAAGATGCCGGCAGCCGCCGGCCGCGCCATCCCCCACCGAGGCGGCAACTAAGGTCACTTGCCGAGGATTTCCTTTTCCTTGGCGGCCACGGTCGTATCGATGTCGGTCATCGCCTTGTCGGTGATCTTCTGCACATCGGCCTCAAGGCGCTTCTGTTCGTCCTGGCTGATCTTGCCCTTCTTTTCGGCGGCCTTCAGCGCTTCCATGCCGTCCCGGCGGACGTTGCGGGAGGCAATCTTGGCCTTTTCGGCATAGGTGCCGGCCAGCTTAACCATTTCCTTGCGGCGCTCCTCGGTCATATCCGGGATCGGCAGGCGCAGGGTCTGGCCATCTGTGATGGGATTGAGGCCCAGGCCGGCAGAGCGGATGGCCTTTTCCACCGGGGTCACGTTGGATTTGTCCCACACCTGCACGCTCAGCATGCGTGGTTCCGGCACCGTCACGGTGGCGACCTGGCTCAGCGGCATCGCGGAGCCATAGACTTCCACATGCACGGTATCGAGCAGGCTGGTGCTCGCCCGGCCGGTGCGCAAGCTACCCAGATCATGCTTCAGCGCATCCACGGCGCCGGCGGTGCGGCGTTCCAGATCGGCCTTGAACGGGCCGGGTTCGAACTCAGCCATGGGCATCTCCTGTCACGGTTGTCGAAATGCCCTCACCGTTCACCACGGCAAGCAAGGCGCCGGGTTCGCGGATGTTGAACACGATGATGGGAATATCATTGTCGCGGCACATGGAAACTGCGCTGGCATCCATCACCTTCAGATTGTCGGCCAATACCTTCGAATAGCTGACCGTGTCATAGCGGCGGGCGCCCGGCACCTGCTTGGGATCGGCATCATAAACGCCATCAACGCTGGTGCCTTTGAACAGCGCATCGCAGTTCATTTCGGCGGCACGCAAGGCGGCGCCGGTGTCGGTGGTGAAGAACGGGTTGCCGGTGCCGGCGGCGAAGATCACCACGCGGCCCTTTTCCAGATGGCGCTCGGCGCGGCGGCGGATGTAAGGCTCACACACGCTCGGCATCGGAATGGCCGACTGCACGCGGGTGACGACGCCGATATTTTCCAGCGCATTCTGCATGGCCAGCGCGTTCATCACGGTCGCCAGCATGCCCATGTAGTCGGCGCTGCCGCGATCAAATCCCTTGGCGGCTGCCGCCAGCCCGCGGAAGATATTGCCGCCGCCCACCACTAGGCACGTTTCAATGCCGGTATCATGCACCGTTTTCACTTCGCCGGCGATGCGGGCGGCCTGATCGGGATCGATGCCATAGGCGCCCTGCCCCATCAGCACTTCGCCGGACAGTTTCAGGAGAATGCGCTTGAAGGCGGGCATGGGGCGGCGATCACTCTGTGTCAGGACGATAGGTCACTAGCGGTGCTTGATCGCGCTGCCAAGCGACGCGCATGGAAAAAGCGTGGACAAGCCAAGATGGGCGCTGCCGAAACGGGCAACAAAAAGGGCAGACCGACAATGATCGGCCTGCCCTTCCTGTTTTCAACCTTGCTTAACGGCCGGCGGCAGCAGCGACTTCAGCGGCGAAATCGCTCTGCTGCTTCTCGATGCCTTCGCCCATCTGCATGCGGACAAAGCCCTTCAGCACGATCGGGGTGCCGGCGGCCTTGGCAGCAGCGGCGACAACGTCGGCCACCTTCGACTTGCCGTCGATCACGAAGATCTGGTTCACCAGGGTGGCTTCCTGCGCAAACTTGCGCACGCCGCCTTCGATCATCTTTTCGATGATTTCGGCCGGCTTGCCCGAAGTGGCAGCCTTTTCGCGGGCGATGGCGCGCTCACGCTCGATGAGAGCCGGATCTAGGCCAGCTTCGTCCAGCGCCAGCGGGCTGGCGGCGGCCACGTGCATGGCGATCTGCTTGGCCAGCGGCTCCAGCACGTCGGCAGCAGCGGCCGACTCCAGGCCAACCAACACGCCGATACGGCCCATACCCGGCGCAATCGCGTTGTGCACATAAGCCGCAACGACACCCTGGCTCACTTCCAGCATGGCCGTGCGGCGAAGCGACTGATTTTCACCAATGGTGGCGATGTTGGCGGTCAGCTTGTCAGCCACGCTGCCATCGCCGCCCGGGAACGGCATCGCGCCCAGCGCGTCGGCATCGGCACCGCTGGTCAGCGCCAGGCCGGTCACGGTGGTCACAAACGCCTGGAAGATTTCGTTCTTGGCAACGAAGTCGGTTTCGCTGTTCACTTCGACAGCGGCGCCCTTGGTGCCCGAAACGGCAACGCCCACCAGGCCTTCAGCAGCGGTGCGGCCGGCCTTCTTGGCGGCAGCAGCCAGGCCCTTGGCACGAAGCCAATCGACGGCGGCTTCCATGTCGCCAGCGGTTTCACCAAGCGCCTTCTTGCAGTCCATCATGCCTGCGCCGGTCTTTTCGCGCAGGTCCTTCACCATCGCAGCGGTGATATCAGCCATGTCGAGGCTCCTCTTTTTGGTGTTGGCAAGGCCATGCCCGGCCAACATGAAATATGTGTGACAAGAGGCCGGACGCGGTTCGCGCCCAGCCTCCCGTTGGTTCGAAAACGGGAAGCCTCAGGCTTCCGGCTGTGCTTCGGCTTCGGCTTCGACAGCGGCCTCGACCGGGGCGTCCATCACCGCTTCCGGAGCGATGTCGGCAACCACCTCAGCTTCCGGGGCGATATATTCGACCGGAGCTTCGACCATCGCGCCCAGATCCACGCCCATATCGGCAGCGCGGCCCTGCTTGGCGTCGATCACGGCGTCGGCAATGGCATTCACATACAGCTGGATGGCGCGGCTGGCGTCATCATTGCCCGGAACCGGGAAAGCGATGCCGCTCGGATCGGTGTTGGAATCGAGGATGGCCACGACCGGGATACCCAGCACATTGGCTTCCTTGACGGCCAATTCTTCCTTTTTGACGTCGATGATGAAGATCACTTCCGGCAGACCGCCCATGTCGCGGATGCCGCCCAGCGAGGCCTGGAACTTGTCACGCTCACGGGTGAGCTTGAGCACTTCTTTCTTGGTCAGGCCGGTGGTGTCGGCCGACAGGGTTTCTTCCAGCTGCTTGAACTTGCGGATCGAGCCCGAGATGGTCTTCCAGTTGGTGAGCATGCCGCCCAGCCAGCGATGGTTGACATAATGCTGGCCGCAACGACGCGCGGCATCGGCGATCGGGTCCTGCGCTTGGCGCTTGGTGCCAACGAACAGCACCTTGCCGCCGTGCTGCACGGTGGCGCGGGTGAAATCGAGCGCGCGCGCGAACAGCGGAACGGTCTGCGACAGATCGATGATGTGGACGCCGTTGCGCTCACCAAAGATGTAGGGCTTCATCTTCGGGTTCCAGCGATGCGTCTGGTGGCCGAAATGGGCGCCTGCTTCGAGCAGATTCGCCATGGAAACGACGGGAGCCGCCATAATATTCATCCTCCGGTTGGTCCGCTACAGGGGGGGGCGTGGCGGGAACCGCGCACCGGATATGTTCCCTGCATGTGGTTTGGAAGTGGCGCGCTTAGCGAAGCCCGCCACTCCGGTCAAGCATCAAGGCTCATTTGCCCAAAAGTCACTTCTGGGGCGTGACCTTCAGCAACTTGCCGTCCACCGCGTCGGTAAGCAGATACATCTCGCCGGCAGGCCCTTCGATCACGTCGCGGATGCGCTCCTTGCGGTCGGTCAGCAGGCGCTGTTCGCCCACCACCTTGTCACCATCCATCACCAGTCGCACCAGCGATTGTACGCGCAGGCCGCCCACGAAGATGTTGCCCTTGAATTCCGGCGCGCCCTTGCCCGAATGGAAGATCATGCCCGACGGGCCAATCACCGGGTCCCAGTAATATTGCGGCTGCTCCTTTTCGGGGGCCTGGCTGGCGTTGTCGTTGATCGGCTTGCCCGAATATTCCTCGCCATAGCTGATGGTCGGCCAGCCATAATCGCGGCCCATCTGAATCTGGTTCAGTTCGTCCCCACCCTGCGGGCCGTGCTCCACTTCCCACAGCCGACCCTTGGCATCCAGTGCGGCGCCCTGCACGTTGCGATTGCCATAGCTCCAGATTTCCGGCCGGGCGCCGGGCGCATTCACGAATGGGTTGTTCTTGGGGATCGAGCCGTCGCGGTTCACCCGCACGATCTTGCCAATCAGACTGTCCAGCTTCTGCGCTTGCACGCGGCCGGGCAGGATGGAACGATCGCCGAGCGTTATGATCAGCGTGCCATCCTTGGGAAACACCAGGCGGCCGCCATAATGCTGGGCGGAGTCCAGCGTGGGCATCTGGCGGAAGATCACCTGCACATCGCGCATTTCGCTGCCCACCAAGTGCCCGCGGGCGACCGCCGTGCCGTTGCCGCCTTCGCGCGGCTCGGCATAGCTCCAGTAGATCCAGCCATCGCCCGGATTGGCGACACCCAGCATGCCGCCCTGGTTGCGGGTATCGGTGGCAGGCGTGCCGGAAACGGGAGCCTTGCTACCATTGGCGGCCACGATGGTCAGCCGGCTGGCGGCCTTCTCGCTTACCAGGAACCGACTCTTGTCCAGCAGCGCCACGCCCCACGGCTTGTTGAAGCCCGTGGCAATTTCGGTCACGGCCAGCGTCGTTTTCGCGGTCACGGCTTCGGCACGGGTCTGGCCGGCAAAGGCCGGGCGCTTTTCCGGCACGTTTGGCGGCGCCTGCGTAACAGGCGCGGCCATGGCAGGCGCAGCGATGAGGGCGGCAAGGATCAGCGGACGGATCATGAAAATCTCCTTCGCGGCAGCTTATGAGGCCACGCAGCAAGGCAAGCAATGCGGCACGAACGGCGCGAGCCGTGTCTCACACGGCCATTCTTGGCCGCCCGAGGAAGTCCTTCTTGCCAAGCGGCAGCCCCTTGTTGCGGAAAATCCCGTACAGCATCGAGGCATGGAAGTAGAAATTGGGCTGGCTGAAGCTGAGCAGGAAATCCTCGCTCTTGAACGGCATCCGGCGTTCGCCGAACACGAAGGCGGTGTCGCCACCGATGAAGCCCTCCATCTCGGCCTCGGTCACCGCTGCCAGTGCGGCATCGGCATCCTTCAGCATGGCGGTGAAGCTGCCAAACTCCGCATCAGGCATGGCAAAGCCGCCGCCGGGGCTGAACTGGCCGGTGCGCACCGCCGCAATCGCCCCGGCACTGTGCCCGGCGACGCTCTGCACCTGGAACGCCAGCGCGAACATGTCGGGTGCCAGCGTGGCTGTGGCCAGATCGCCAATGCCGGCGGCTTCGGCCTTGGCCAGAACGTTCAGACAGCCGCCAATGATCTGGCGGCACGACGGCACGAACGCGGCGTGGAGTGAAAGCGGCATGTGTGAGTCCCCCTGATGATGCAGGGTGACTGTGGGGCGGTTTGCCGGCGGGAGCAAGGCGCCAGCCCGGCTACCAAAAAGAAGGGCGGCCCGACGAGCCGCCCTTCCGTTCGCTATGATTGCGCGATCAGTGCTGCGTGGCGGGCATGTGAACCTCAAGCCCGTCCAACGCCGCCGAAGCCTTGATCTGGCACGCCAGCCGACTGTTCGGCTGGGCGGTATCTGCCAGCTCGATCATCGAATCTTCCAGTTCGCTGCGCTCACCCGTAAGCGCCTGCCATTCCGATGGAATATAGCAATGACAAGTGGCGCAGGCCGCGTTACCGCCGCAATCGCCATCGATGCCCGGCACATTGTTCTGCACGGCGCCTTCCATCAGGTTTTCACCATCCGGCACGTTGACTTCGTGACGAGCACCAGTGTGCTCGACGTAAATGATCTTGACCATGTTATCCTCTGCTCAGGCCGGAATACGGACCATCATCGATTTATAGCCGCGCACGAAGGCACTTGGCACCCGCTCCGGCTCCTCCAGCACTTCAATATGATCAAAGCGCTTCAGGATTTCTTCCCACAGGATCTTCAGCTGCAGTTCGGCCAGGCGGTTGCCCACACAGCGGTGGATGCCGAAACCAAAGCTCATATGCTGCCGCGCACGGGCACGATCGATGATGAACTCATCCGGCCGGTCGAGAACCGTGTCGTCACGATTGGCCGACGAATACCACATCACCACCTTGTCACCCTTGTGGATCAGCTGGCCGCCCAGCACCGTATCCTGCAGGGCGGTGCGGCGCATGTGGGCCAGCGGCGTCTGGTAACGGATGATTTCCGAAACCATGTTCTCCACCAGGTCATGATTGGCCTTGAGCTTGGCATATTCGCCCGGATTTTTGTTCAGGAAATACAGGCCGCCGGTGATCGAATTGCGAGTCGTATCGTTGCCGCCCACGATCAGCAGCACCAGATTGCCCATGAATTCCATCGGCGGCATGTTCCGGGTGGCGGGGTTGTGCGCCAGCATCGAAACCAGATCACCGGTCGGTTCGGCATTCACCCGCTCGTTCCAGAGCATGGTGAATTCCTGCAGCATACCGAGCAGAATGCCCTGACGCTCTTCCTTGCCCGGGCTGCCCGGCAGTTCCGGATCAGAAGTGGACACATCCGACCAGTAGGTCAGCATGCGGCGGCGTTCCTGCGGCCAACCGAACAGGGTGGCCAGCATGCGGCTGGTCAGTTCGATGGAAACCTTGTCCACCCAGTCAAACGCCTCGCCGCGCGGCAGGCTATCGAGGACTTCGCAGGTGCGGCTGCGGATCAGTTCTTCATAACCGGCAAGATTCTGGCCCGAAACGATCGGGTTCACCGCCTTGCGCTGCACATCATGCTTGGGCTGATCCATGGCGATGAACATCGGCATGATGAAATCCGAATCCATGTCGAACAGGGTGATCCCGCCCAGAATGGCTTCGGAACTGAACACCTGATGGTTGGTGTCCACGGCCATCACATCGTTCCAGCGCGTCAAGTTCCAGAAACCGCGGTGACGGTTGCTGTTGACATGCGTGAAGAAAATCGGGGCTTCCTCGCGCAGGCGACGGAAATAGACATGGTTGGTGTCCGTTTCCCACCACAGCGGATCGGCAATATCCACCTCGTCAAGCGGCGCCGAAGCCAGATAGGATTCCAGCGTCGCCTTGTCGTGGTTGGCAAATTCCGGCCGCACACGCGGCGGCAGCGGCCAGCTCACGCTGCCCTGCGGCAGTGTTTGGGTGATCCGCGTGTCTTTCAGTTGCGTCGCCATTTGGTCCTCCACATGGGATTTTGCCCGCTCTCGTTTACGGAGATACACTACGCAAAGCCGGGTTTCCAGCCAAAAATGCGGATTTGATCTCCGCATTTGCACGGATAGCCGGGTCATGATCTTGATGACGGCGCGCTGCGCACAAGTTAGCCTGCTGCGGGTCAGACAACGCCCGCAGCCTGCAGCCTGCAGCCTGCAGCAGTCTCCCGGTTGCGACGCTGTTGGTTCAGCCCACCAGGGCCAGTTGTGGCGGGTCGAGCACTTCCTGCACCACCCGTTCCAGACCCAGTGCGCGCGCCACGGCAGCTTCCAGATCGGCGTCGATCAGATAATGGCGGCCCAGCACCAACCGGGCCGGGCCGGCTTCGGTGGCGACTTCGGCCACCAGTTCGCCGCGACCTTTGGCCGGCGCGGGCCCAAGCGCCGCCAGCAGCACGTCCACTTCGGCCGGATGGGCAATCTGCACCACCAGCCGGCCCCGCGTGCGCCGGGCCAGATCCGCCAGCGGCTGGGCGGAGCGCAGGGTGAGGCGCGGCACGTCCTCGCCCTCCTTCCACTGCAGTTCCATGCCAATCAGCAGTGCCGGGGCATCGCTCACGATCGCCTCGAGCTTTTCCTGCAGTTCTTCATCGAAACAGCTGGTGACAAACTGGCCCGACCGATCGGAAAGGCTGAGAAACTGATAGCGCCGGCCGGTCTGGGTGGTGCGCCAGCGCCGTTCTTCCAGCCGCCCGGCCATCATCACGATCTTCTTGCCGCCACCCAGCGGCGGCGCCATGCCCTGCACATCGGCAAAGCTGATGACAGCATTGGCGGTGAGCACATTGGCATAGGCGTCAACGGGGTGGCCGCTGAAGAAGAAGCCGAACGCCTCCTGCTCATGCGCCATGCGCTGCGCCAGCGTCCATTCGATATTGGGCACCATCAGCGCCAGGCTGGCATGATCGGCAACGCCGGTCGCATCGCCGAACAGCGCCACCTGGGCGGACTCGCGCTCCCCGGTGGCAGCCTGGGCGCTGGCCATGATGGCTTCGGCCAGCGCGTGCACGCCGGCGCGGTTGGAGTGGAGCGCATCAAAGCCGCCCGACGCAATCAGGCTTTCTAGCTGGCGCTTGTTGAGGCCCCGCGGATCGACGCGGCGGGCGAAATCGGCAAGATCCTTGAACGGGCCCTTCCCGTCCCGTTCGGCCGCCAACGCCTCCATCGCCTTCAGGCCCACGCCCTTCAGCCCGGCCAAGGCATAGCGCACGTCCAGCGTGTTTTCCGGCCCATCCACAACGGTGAAATCGGCAGCGGACCGGTTGATGCACGGCGGCAGGATGGTGATGCTGGCGCGGCGCGCATCATCCACGAACACCGCCAGCCGATCGGTGTTGTCGATATCATAGGCCATGGACGCGGCGTAGAATTCGGCGCGGTGGTGCGTCTTTAGCCATGCCGTCTGGTAACTCACCACCGCATAGGCGGCGGCGTGGCTCTTGTTGAAGCCATAGTTGGCGAATTTCAGGATCAATTCGAAGATGGCGTCGGCGGTGGCTTCCTCGATGCCGTTGGCGGCGGCGCCGGCGCAAAAATCGGCCTTCTGCGCCACCATTTCGGCGAGGATCTTCTTGCCCATGGCGCGGCGCAGCAAATCGGCCTGGCCCAGACTATAGCCGGCCAGTTCCCGCGCCAGGCTCATCACCTGTTCCTGATAGACGATGATGCCATAGGTTTCGCGAAGGATCGGCTCCATCGCCGGGTGCAGCAATTCCAACTTCTCGCGACCCGCCTTGCGCAGGGCAAAGCTGGGGATGTTGTCCATCGGGCCAGGGCGGTAGAGCGCGCCCAGCGCGACGATATCGGCGAAGCAATCGGGGCGCACCTGCGAGAGCGCGCGGCGCATGCCTTCCGATTCAAACTGGAACACGCCCACTGTGTCGCCTTCGGCGATGAGCTTGTACACGGCCGGATCGTCCATGGGCAGCGTGGCCCATTCCACCTCAACGCCACGGGCGCGCAACATGGTGGCAGCGCGGTCGAGCACAGAAAGTGTTTTCAGACCGAGGAAGTCGAACTTCACCAGACCGGCCTTTTCCGCCGCCTTCATCTCGAACTGCGTCACCGGCATGTCAGACCGCGGATCGCGATAGAGCGGCACCAATTGCGCCAACGGCCGATCCCCGATCACCACACCGGCGGCGTGTGTGGAGCTGTGGCGCGGCAGGCCTTCCAGTTGCAGGGCAATATCCACAAGCCGCTTCACTTTTGGATCGCGTTCGACCTCCACCATGAACGGCATTTCGCCCAGATAGGCTTTGCCGTCCTTGTCCTTGCCCCGCCCCAGGGTGCGCGCCAGCGTCCACGGATCGGTCAGGTGGCTGGGCACCAGCTTGGCCAGCCGGTCGATCTGCCCATAGGGCATCTGCAGCACGCGGCCGACATCCTTCAGCACAGCGCGGGCCTTCATCTTGCCGAAGGTGATGATCTGCGCGACCTGTTCACGGCCATAGCGGGCCTGCACATAATCGATCACCTCGCCGCGCCGGGTTTCGCAGAAATCGATATCGAAGTCGGGCATCGAGACGCGGTCAGGGTTGAGGAAGCGTTCAAACAGCAGGCCGTGTTCCAACGGATCAAGATCGGTGATGGTGAGCGACCAGGCCACCACCGAGCCGGCACCCGAACCACGCCCCGGGCCGACCGGAATCCCCTGCAATTTGGCCCACACGATGAAATCGGCCACGATCAGGAAATAGCCGGCAAAACCCATGCCGTTGATGACATTGATTTCGAACGCCAGCCGCTCGCGATACGGCTGGCGCGCCGCGTCATCGATGGCCAGCACATCCAGCCGCTTTTCCAGTCCCGCCGCAGCCTGTGCCTGCAGCGCCTCATCCTCGCCGCCGGCCGACGGCCGCGGCAGGATCGGCTTGCGGCTGGGCGCCATCATGGCGCAGCGCTGGGCAACCACCATGGTGTTGGCAATGGCTTCGGGCAGATCGGCAAAAAGCTGGTGCCAGTCCTCCGCCGATTTCAGCCAGTGCTGCGGGTTGGAACGACGACGATCCTCGGCCTCCACATAGCTTGAATCGGCAATGCACAGCAGCACGTCGTGGGCTTCGTGCATGCCGGGGGTGAGATATTTCACCGGCGCCGTGCCCAGGATCGGCAGACCGCGCGCTTGGGCGAGGCGCAGCAGGCCGGCCTCGCTCTTCTGTTCGATGAGCTCACCGCTGCGTGAAATTTCGATGTAGAGCCGGCCGGGGAACAGGCCTTCCAGCCGGTCGGCCATCGCATCAATGTTCTGCCCCTCGGCCAGCAGCCGCGCCAGCGCCCCATCAGCGCCACCGGTAAGGCAGATCAGGCCATCGGTGCGGCCATCAAGCTGCTCCAGCCGCAGCACCGGATCGCCGGCCACCTCGGACGCCAGGTGCGCGTCAGACGCCAGCCCGATCAGGTTGGTGTAGCCCACGTCATCCTGGGCATAGAGCACCAGCCAATCGATCAGCGCCCGGCCCTGCAGCGTGGCAGAACCCGGGCGCTCCACCGGCAACAGCGCGCCGGTCACCGGCTGGATGCCATTGTCCTTGGCGGCGGCGGCGAAATCCATCGCGGCAAACATGTTGGCGCGGTCGGCCAGACCAATCGCTGGAAAGCGCATCTGGCGCGCCACTTTGGCCAGCTGCTCAGGCTGAATGGCGCCTTCCAGCATCGAATAGGCGCTGTGGCAGCGAAGAGGGACGAATCCGGCGTGAGACACAGCCTGACTATGCGCGCGCTGCGCCGTGACTGCCAACCGATACGGCGATTTTGTCCCCAACTAAAAACGAAGGGCGGGCGAGGCTGCCCTCGCCCGCCCCATCAGGCTTTCACGCCGTCCGGCGTCAGGCCAGATAATCGTGCAGTACCCTGCCATAAGGCAGCGTCATGTCGGTCACGATGTGCAGCCCGCCCAGCTGCTCATGCACCGGCAAATCGGCCATCGGGCAATTGACGGCCGGCACCATTTCCAGCCGAGCGCGCCCGGTCCAGGCACCCTTGACGACAATCTTGTCAAAGTTGATGCCAACCAGCTGGGCAATCGCCGGCGTGCCGTCGATGTCGGGGATCAGCTTCAGCGTCACCTGGGTGCGCTTGAGCATCGCCTCGATCTCGCTGAGGTCGTTCGGGCTGCTGTGCTTGTAGACCATGGTGCCGCTGGCCACTTTCTGGCCGGCATAGACCAGTTCGCCGGTGAGCGTGTCGCTCTCCGTGACCAGCTTGGGCTGGCCGAACTTCATCGGATATCCCCAGATCTCGCGACCACCAGCCAGTGGCGGGCAGTTGTCGACATACATCTGGACGAGGAAGTTGCACTTCTCGCCATTCAGCGTGCAGGGAATGGTCTGCGCGGCCGCCGAATATGCGCCAAAGCCTTCGCCGTCGGGCAGATCGAGCCACTGCACCGACACGATGTCGCCATCGGGCTGCAGCGGTTCAGGCAGCAGCTTGCGGATCATCACCGGATCAGAGCGATACTGGATGATCATGTACTGGCGGTTGAAGAATTTATACGGGCCCGTCGGATAAGTCGGGCTCTGCAGCGGCATCGAGCTGAGTTTAAGCACATCCTGCTTGTTCATGTCCTGTACCCCCTCAGCCCGCAGCGTCTTTGATGTAATCGAACAGCACGCGGCCATGCGGCAGCGTCAGATCGGAAACGAAATGCTTGCCGCCAACGATGCGCAGGATCGGCAGATCGGCCACCGGCGCATTCACATGCGGGATCAGCTGCAGCCGGGCCGGGCTGACCCAGACACCCTTCACCGTGATATTCTCAAGATTATACGCGACGAGTTGGCAGATCTTCGGACTGCCATCGACATCGGGGATGATCTTGAGGTTGCACGACGTCTTGGTCATGCCCTTGGCCTGGGCCTCGCAGCCGCCGGGCGCTTCCTGCCACTTGTAGGCCATGGTCCCCATCGCCACCGACTGACCGGCGTACGACAGAGTGCCAGTCAGCGTGTCGGAGGCAACCTCCAGCTTGGGCAGCGCATATTTCTTGGGGAAGCCCCAGATTTCGCGGCCACCGTCGATGGGCGGCTGATCGTCCAGATACATCTGGGCGGTGTAGTTGATCGGTTCACCGTTGAAGGTGCACGGGATCACGATACCGCTTTCGGTGTAATCGCCAAAACCCGAGCTGTCGGGCATGCGGATCCATTCGTACAACACATGGTTTTCCGCATTCGGCACCAACGGCTCCGGAACCGCGGCGCGCAGCAGCACCGGGTCGGTTTCGTAGGTGATGATCATGAATTCGCGGTTGATGAAGCGATAGGGCCCCAGCGGATAGCTGGGTGCAACTGCCGGCATCGACGGCAGCTTCAAAATTTCTTCCGGTGTCATGGTTCCCCCAGTTGCACTTTAAAATCAGAGAAAGGCGGATTTGACGTCGGTGGACGAGCGCACGCCGACATCATCGAAATGCTCGTCCAGCCACTTGCTGGCGCTGGCGCGGCCCACGTCGCGCAGCGTCTTCAAGAAACCCCAATCCGGGTTCAGCTTGCTGGTGACGCCCAGGCTTGTCATGTACTCCTCGTTCATGATCGAATGGACCAGCATCCGGCGATGCTTTTCATCATTCAGCTGGCCATCGTCGATCAGGTGGCTGACGAAGGCGATCGCCCGCATTTCACGCATCAGGCTCGAGTTGAAGCTGATTTCGTTGATGCGGTTCATGATGTCCTTGGCGGACTTGGGAATCTCTTTGCGATTGAGCGGGTTGATGTGAACGATCACCACATCGTTGGTCTCGCTGCCATAGATCAGCGGGAAGATCGCCGGGTTGCCCATGTAACCGCCGTCCCAATAAGCCTCACCTTCGATTTCGACGGTGTGGAACAGGAAGGGCAGACAGCCCGAGGCCAGCACCTGATCGGGACCAATCTCGTGGTTTTCGAACATGCGCACCTTGCCGGTGCGCACATTTGTGGCCGAAAGGAACAATTTGACCGGGCAACCTTCACGCAGCACGTTGAAATCAATCGAGCTTTCCAGCACCTTGCGCAGCGGATTGACGTTCTTCGGATTGAGTTCATAGGGCGACATGATGCGGGACATGATGTCCATAATCATGAACACCGGGCTGTAATCCAGATTGTGATTTTTCAGTGCCTTGTCGATCCACGAAGGCTGCAGCGGCCCCTTGGCGCCTTCATCACTGATCTTCTTCCAGAACTTCTCCAGCTCCTCGCGAGCACCATCGGCGCCGCCAATGGTCAGGCCATAGCCCAGCACGGTCGCATTCATTGCCCCGGCGCTGGTGGCGCTGACGGCATCGAAGGCGACACGGCCATCTTCGAGCAGGCGATCAAGCACGCCCCAAGCGAAAGCCCCGTGCGCACCGCCACCTTGCAGAGCCAGATTCACCTTCTTGCTGTTTGCGCCCACGACATAGGCGGGCGCAGCGCGCCCATTACCCGAAACCATAAAGACCCATCCCCCAGCACGGCGTTGATTTTGCACCGTTCAGTTGCCATAACGCACGCGGTCAAAGGCAGCAATGATGATTCGCCATGGTGGTGGATACAATGTGCTGGCCGCCACGCCTTGGGTGGCGCACATCCAGCATGTTTTCGGCCATGCCGTGTGTTTCCGCTATCCAAACCTAGACAAGTGAAAAAAACGGGGGTTTACCATGCTTAAGGGACTTAATGCGATCGTCACCGGCTCAACCAGCGGGATTGGGCTTGGTATCGCTAACGTGCTAGCATCAAAGGGTGCCAATCTCGTGATCAACGGTTTCGGCGATGCCGCCGCCATCGAAGCTGAACGCGCCAACCTGGAAGCCAAATATGGCGTGAAGGTCGTCTACAGCGGTGCCGACATCTCGAAGCCGTCCGATGTGAAGGCGATGGTTGAACTGTGCGTCAGCAGCTTTGGTTCGGTTGACATCCTCGTCAACAACGCCGGCATCCAATACACCGAAAGCGTCGAAAATTTCCCGGCCGAGCGCTGGGATGCCATCATCGCCATCAACCTGTCGGGCATTTTCCATGCCATCCAGGCGGCGTTACCGCACATGAAGGCCAAGGGTTTTGGCCGCATCATCAACATCGCCTCGGTGCATGGCCTGATCGGCAGCACCCACAAGGTCGCTTATGTCGCCGCCAAGCATGGCGTTGTCGGCATGAGCAAGGTGGTTGCGCTGGAAACCGCCGGCAGCGGCATCACCTGCAACACCATCTGCCCGGGCTGGGTCCACACCCCGCTGGTGCAGAAGCAGATCGAAGCCAAGGCGGCTGAACAGGGCATCAGCATTGAAAAGGCCACCGAAGACCTGCTGATCGCCAAGCAGCCGTCCAAGCAGTTTGCGACGCCGGAACAGATGGGCGAACTCGCCGCTTTCCTGTCCAGCGAAGCTGCTGCCCAGATGACCGGGATCGCTATCCCCGTCGATGGCGGCTGGACCGCGCAGTAACAGGTCTGAAGGACAACAAGCCGGCGCGGCAGCCATTGGTTGCCGCGCCGGTTTTTGTTTGTCGCCTGCTCAGTTGGTGATCGCGCCCTGATCAGCCACCAGGCGCCCGCCCGAAAGGCTCACCACCCGATCCATCTTCTGCGCCAGCGCGATATTGTGCGTGGCCACCAGCGCCGCCGCGCCCGACGAGCGGACCAGATCGAGAAAGGCCGCCAGCACCAATTGCGCCGTGGCTTCATCCAGATTGCCGGTCGGTTCATCGGCCAGCACCAGCGCCGGGCGGTTGGCCAGCGCGCGCGCCACCGCCACCCGCTGCTGCTCCCCGCCCGACAATTGCGCCGGCTTGTGGGTGAGCCGCGCGCCGAGGCCAAGTGATGTGAGCAATTCATCAGCGCGCGTGGCGGCGCCAGCTTCGGGCACGCCAGCCACCATCTGGGCCAGCATCACATTCTCGCGCGCGGTGAAATCGGGCAACAGGTGGTGGAACTGATAGACAAAGCCCATCCGCTGCCGGCGGACGCGGGTGCGGCCAAGATCATCAAGGGTACCAACGGGTTCGCCGCAAATCCGGATATCACCGGTGAACCCGCCTTCCAGCAGGCCAACGGCTT
This sequence comes from Sandarakinorhabdus limnophila DSM 17366, assembly GCF_945882885.1. Lineage (GTDB taxonomy): Bacteria > Pseudomonadota > Alphaproteobacteria > Sphingomonadales > Sphingomonadaceae > Sandarakinorhabdus > Sandarakinorhabdus limnophila_A. Next base: position 76,083 of record NZ_CAMCWT010000003.1, on the reverse strand, counting down.
GCAGCAGCGTTGATTTGCCGGAACCAGACGGCCCCAGCAGGGCGACGATTTCGCCGGGAGCGACGGTCAAATCAACGCCGGCCAGCACATCGATACGGGCGCCGCCCTGTTCGAAACTGCGGGCCAGGCCCGTCACCTGCAGCACCGGCTCACTCATAGCGCAGCACCGTCACCGGATCGGTGGAAGCCGCCTTCCACGCCGGATAGAGCGTGGCGAGGAAGCTCAGAAGCACGGCAAGGATGACGATGCCGAGCACCTCCATCGGATCGGTCTTGGCCGGCAGCAAGGTGAGATAGCGCACCGACGGGTCCCAGATTTCGGTTCCAGTGAGCCGCGAGACGCCATCGACAATAGACTGGCGGAAGGTGAGCAGAGTGAAGCCGAGCACCAGTCCCACCGCCACACCGGCCGCACCGATCAGCGTGCCCACGGTCATGAAGATCCGCATCATCGCCGCCCGGCTGGCACCCATGGTGCGCAGGATGGCGATATCCCGTGTTTTCGCCCGCACCAGCATGATCAGCGAGGAGAGGATGTTGAACACCGCCACGATGATGATGATGGACAGCACCCAGAACATTACCGTCTGTTCGACCACGAGCGCCGAAAACAGCGCCGAGTTACTGGCCTGCCAATCGTTCACCACGGCAATGCCGGCGAGTTTCTGGCGCAGGGGTTCGAGGATGGCCTTGGCTTTGTCGGGATTGTCGGTGACGACCTCGATCATGCCCACCGCGTCGTCGAGGCGCAGCAGCGTCTGCGCGTCCTCCAACGGCATCACCACGAACGCCTTGTCGTAATCGTAAACGCCGACTTCGAACACCGCGACCACCGTGTAGGCGACGATGCGCGGCACCGTGCCGAACGGCGTGGACTGGCCGGCGGGGTTGATCAGGCTGATCTGTTCGCCCACCCGCACGCCGAATTGTTCAGCCAGGCGGGCACCGATAGCCACCGTGTTGGCGCCAGGCGCCAGCGCATCGAGCGCACCGCCGCGAATATTGCCGGCGATTTCAGGATTGCTGCGAATATCGCCCAGCCGCATGCCGCGCACGATCACGCCTTCAACACGGCCGCCAACACTGCCCATCAACGGCTGTTCGATCAGCGGCAGCGCCTGGGTGACACCGGGCAGCGCCTTGGTGTCAGCCATCACCTGCGACCAGTTTTCCAGCCGACCGCCATAACCTTGCACGACGGCATGGCCGTTCAGGCCCAGAATGCGATCGAACAGTTCGGCGCGAAAGCCGTTCATCACGCTCATCACCGCGATCAGCGCGGCAACGCCCAACGCCACGGCCACCAGGCTGATGCCGGCGACGAGGAAGATGAACCCCTCCCCCTGCCCCGGCATCAGGTAACGCCGGGCGACCATGCGTTCGTAGGAGGTGATCAAATGCGGCTCACCACAGCGTCGATCGGCACCTCGACGCGTTCGCCGGTGGCGCGGCGCTTGAGTTCGACGATGCCCGCGCTGAGCCCCTTCGGCCCGACGATGACTTGCCACGGCAGGCCGATCAGATCGGCCGTGGCGAACTTGGCGCCGCCGCGCTCGTCGCGGTCGTCATAGAGCACGTCGACACCGGCGGCAGTGAAATCGGCGTCAAGCTTGTCGCAGGCGGACTGGCAGGCGGCATCATCAACCCGCAAGTTGATCAGCGCCACCTTGAACGGCGCCACCGCATCCGGCCACACGATGCCGGCGTCATCATGACAGGCCTCGATGATCGCACCGACCAGGCGGGACACGCCAATGCCGTAGCTGCCCATCAGCGGCGTGACCGGTGCGCCATCCGGGCCCTGCACCGCAACGCCCATCGGAGCGGTGTATTTGTCGCCAAAGTAGAACACCTGTCCCACTTCGATGCCCTTTGACTGCTGCAAGGCAGTGCCGCAGGCGGCTTCGGCGGCCAGATCGCGCTTTTCATCGGTGGCGGCATAATCGGCGTTCAGGCCGTCGATGAAGGACGACAGCGCGCCGCGATCATCGGCATTGATGGTGCTGGTGTCGCGTGCCTTCAGCCAGTTTTCATGATAGAACACATCGCTTTCACCGGTTGGCGCCAACACGATGAATTCGTGGGACAGGTCGCCGCCAATCGGCCCAGTATCGGCCTGCATCGGAATGGCGTTCAGCCCCATGCGCGCAAAGGTGCGCATATAGGCAATGAACATGCGGTTATAGCTGTGCCGGGCCGCATCGAAATCCAGATCGAAGCTGTAGGCATCCTTCATCAGGAATTCCCGGCCACGCAGCACGCCGAAGCGCGGACGCACTTCGTCGCGGAACTTCCACTGGATCTGGTAGATGTTGCGCGGCAGGTCGCGATAGCTCTTGGCGCCGTTCTGGAAGATGGCGGTGAACAGCTCTTCGGCCGTGGGGCTGAACAGCATCTCACGATCATGGCGATCGGTGATGCGCAGCATTTCCGGGCCATAGGCATCATAGCGCCCCGATTGCTTCCACAGATCGGCGGATTGGATGGTGGGCATCAGCACCTCAATGGCGCCGGCACGGTCCTGCTCTTCCCGCACGATGCGTTCGATATTGGCCAGCACGCGCTTGCCCAGCGGCAGCCAGGCATAGATCCCCGACGATGTCTGCCGCACCATCGCTGCGCGCAGCATCAGTTGGTGGGAAATCACCTGGGCTTCCCCGGGCGTTTCCTTGAGAACGGGCATGAAATAGCGGGACAGGCGCACGGGTTTGTCTCTTTGCAACAGGGCGTCGGATGGATGATGTGGAGTGGGCCTTAGCATGGCTGACCGTGAGGGCAAGCCGGCCATGAATTGCTTAATATTAACCTGCTGTTGCAACGAAGTCACACTTGGCGAAATCCTTGCCAGGCCTCGCATTCTGCGCCCTGACAGCGACAAAGAATCGGCATATCACATGCCAACGAGTGGGTACCGCGAGGGGCCCGCAAGGACGGATAGGCGGCAGGGTCCATCTCGCACGGAGAGGATCCAGTCGTCATTCACCGCTGCGCGCCGGTCCGGATTGGGTCAACCGGAGTGGGCTTAGGCTGCGCGCGCCGGCTGGGGCAGATGGGGGTATTGGGCCCGGCCGGCGCCGAGCGGTGAAAATATATAAGTCTCGTCACGAAGGGCCCGGCCAGGCAAACGGCCGGGTCCTTTTCGTTTGTGCTGACTTCGGCCATTCTGTCATCATGAAGATGCTGATCATCGGGGTCGCGGTGCTTGCCGCCTTGTGGTTGCTGTGGCGGCGCCTGTCGCCACCCGCCGGCATGGTCTTCGATCTCGACGATCCCCGTATGGAGATCGCCAAGCAAAAGGCCCGCGACACGCTGCCGGAATTCTGGGCCGCGCTGGCCGCAGCAGCACCGGGCGACAGCGACTTCGGCCTGAAGTTCGATCTCAACCACGGCCGCGGCCTGCCCGATCGTGAACTGATCTGGGCGATGGGCGTCACCCGCGATGCCGATGGCAGTCTTCATGGCCATCTGGCCAACCCGCCGCGCAACCGCGATTTCAGCGCCGGCCAGAAGGTGACCATCATCCCCGAAACCATTGTCGATTGGTGCTTCTTCCGGAACGACGTTGCCCATGGCCATCACATCACCCGGCTGATGATCGATCTCAGCCCGCCCCGCGACGCGGCAGAGGCCCGCAAGCAACTGGGCTGGTAACGCCCCCACCCTTTCATCAGGCCGCCGCCCTCCGTCTGCCGTGTCACAACCATGGCCAAGGAGGACACATCATGGCTTACGAACATATCAGCGTGGACCGCGACGGCCGCATCCTGGTGGTGACGATCAACCGGCCGGAGCGGATGAACGCGCTGCATCCGCCCGCCAATGCCGAACTGGATAGGGCGTTCAACGATTTCGCGGCCGATCCCGATCTTTGGGTCGCCATCATCACCGGCGCCGGTGAACGCGCCTTTTCCGCCGGCAACGATCTGCGTTGGCAGGCAGAAGGCAATGCCATCACCGTGCCGCCCTCGGGCTTTGGCGGGCTGACCAGCCGCTGGAATCTTGACAAACCGGTGATCGCTGCGGTCAACGGCGTCGCAATGGGCGGCGGCTTTGAAGTGGCGCTGGCGGCTGACCTCATCCTGGCATCTGACAACGCGACCTTCGCCCTGCCCGAACCGAAAGTGGGCCTCGCGGCGCTGGCCGGCGGCCTGCACCGCCTGCCACGCGCCATCGGCGTGTCGCGCGCGATGGCGATGATCCTCACGGCCCGCACCGTTTCGGCGGCCGAAGGCAAAGAGTTGGGCTTCGTCACCGAAGTCGTGCCCGCCCCCGATCTGCTCACGCGTGCCAAGGCGCTGGCGGCGGCCATGTGCGAATTGTCGCCGCTTTCCCTGCGCGCGTCGAAGCAGGCGGTGCTGAAAGGGCTGGAAGAACCGTCCTTGCGCGCGGCGTATGAGGGCCAAGGCACATATTCCGCCGTGCAGGCGCTGTTCCGCAGCGAGGATCTGCGCGAGGGCCCGCTGGCCTTTGCCCAGAAGCGCAAGCCAGAGTGGAAGGGCCGCTGATCTCCCTGCGTCAACCCACCCGTTGACCGCGCAATCACTGCAGGGCAGCGGGGCGGCAATGGGGGACCATCTTTCACGCGACCGCATCATCGCACCGCCAGCTTTTGACCGCTGGCTGGTGCCGCCCTGCGCGCTGGCCATCCACCTGTGCATCGGCATGGCTTATGGGTTTTCGGTGTTCTGGCTGCCGCTCAGCCATGCGCTTGGCGCACCGGCCTGCACCAACCTCCCTGCTGCGCTCACCTCTACCAGCTGCGTCTGGCGGGTAAGCGATCTTGTGTGGGTCTACACGTTGTTCTTCGTCGTGCTCGGCCTGTCGGCGGCGCTGTTCGGCAGCTGGGTGGAACGGGTTGGCCCGCGCCGGGCCGGGTTGGTCTCGTCGGCCTGCTGGTGCGGTGGCATTGCGCTTGGCGCGGCGGGCGTGTTCCTGCACCAGTTGTGGCTGTTCTGGCTGGGTGCGGGCGTGCTGGGCGGCATCGGCCTTGGCATCGGTTACATCACGCCGGTTTCCACCCTGATCAAATGGTTCCCCGATCGGCGCGGCCTGGCCACCGGTATGGCGATCATGGGCTTTGGCGGCGGCGCCATGGTCGGCAGCCCGGCGGCAGACCGGTTGATGGCAGTCTTCGCCAGCCCTGGTGAAGCCGGCGTGTGGCAGGCAATGCTGGTGCTGGCCGGCATCTATGCGCTGTTCATGACGGCAGGTGCGTTGGGCTTTCGCCTCCCCGCCCCCGGCTGGACGCCGCCCGGCAAGGCTGAAATCGTCGCGGGAGGCCGCTTCGTGCCGCTCGGCGTGGCAAGTCGCACCCCGCAATTCTGGTTGGTCTGGTGCGTGCTGCTGCTCAACGTCTCGGCCAGCATCGGCATTATCGGCCTCGCCTCGCCAATGGTGCAGGAAATTTTTGGCGGCGGCCTGTTTGGCCAGCCCGTGCGCTTTGCCGATTTCAACGAGGATCAGAAAGCCGCGGCGGCCGCGGCCGGTGCCGGCTTCGTTGGCCTGATCAGCCTGTTCAATATCGCCGGCCGCTTTTTCTGGGCCAGCCTGTCAGATCGGATTGGGCGAAAGGCCATGTATGCCGCCATCCTGGCGTTGGGCGCAGCCTGCTATGGCCTCGCCCTTCCCGGCCCGGCCGCAGCGGCTTTGCCCCTGTTCGTGGCGGCCTTTGCCCTGATCGCCTCGATGTATGGTGGCGGTTTCGCGGCAGTGCCGGCGTGGCTGGCAGATATGTTCGGCACCAAGCAGGTGGGCGCCATCCACGGCCGCCTGCTCACCGCCTGGTCCACCGCCGGCGTGCTGGGGCCGTTGCTGGTCGCCTATGTGCGTGATGCACGCCTGGCCGATGGGGTGGCACGTGAAGCGGTGTATGGCCCGATCTTCCTTCTGCTGGCGGGCCTGCTGGCGCTGGGGCTGATCGCGGCGCTGCTGGTGAAACCAGTGGCAAGTGAACTGTGGGTTGAAGATGAAGAGCCGTCGCAGCCCCTGCTCGCCGCTGCCTCTGCTGCACCCCCGGCAGCTGCCTGGGGCTTACGCTTCGCCGCATGGAGCGCAGTGCTCATCCCGCTGGCCTGGGGTGGCTGGTTCACCGTGCAGAAGGCGGTGGTGCTGCTGGCGCAATGAAAAGGGGCCGCCGGTTGCCCGACGACCCCAAAACATTGTCATCCGTCCACGAAGGGCGGTGTCTGGTGTCAGCGAACCCCGACCGTGACCGGGGCCACCAGCGCCTTCGCGCCGTGAATGAAGCAATGAGACACTGGATCACCTCCTTTCGCTTGTTGAACAAAAATTGCAGTGTCAGAGGAAATGCTGATGATCGCAAGGGGCATAATCACGCAGCTGCGCATCGGCCGGCCGCAGCCGCTGCCGGGCCACCGCATGCTTTCTGCCTATCGACGTCAGCCCGTCGCGGGCCCGGTGACGGTGCACGAACTGGGGTTGGACGGCGATCAGGTGGGCAACACGCGCGTTCACGGCGGGCCGGAAAAGGCGATCTATGCCTATCCGCTCAGCGGCTATGACGGCTGGCGCGCCGCGTTCCCCGATCTGGCTGACCGATTCGTGCCGGGCGCCATGGGCGAGAATCTGGTGGTCGATGGCCTGGATGAAGCCAGCCTGTGTTTGGGCGACGTGATCCGCTGCGGCACCGCCACCCTGCAGATCGCCCAGATCCGTGAGCCCTGCTCGACCTTTGCCGCAGCGATGGGCACCGCGCGCGTAGTCAAGGCGATGGTGCGGTCGGGTCGCTGCGGCTGGTATTTGCGCGTGCTCGAAGGCGGCGCCATCGCGCCGGGTGACGGCCATGACGTGATTGAACGGCCCAATCCTGGCTGGCCGATCAGCCGCTTCACACCAATTGCCGCCGGCAAGGGCGGACGTCACGAGGAGATGGCGGAACTCGCCGCCCTGTCCGGCCTCAGTGCTTATTGGCGGTCAAAGCTGGCGCACCGGCTGTTGGATCAGCAGCAATAGCGCGGGCGGCGCGGAAGGCCAGGGCTTCCATAACCGCGAGCAGCCCTGCGCCCAGCAGGAACGGCACGAACGTATAGAGGATGCGGAACAGCGCGACGGCCGCCAGCACCCCGGCCTTGTCTGCATCCGGCATCAGGCCAACGATCACCAGTTCGAACACGCCCAGACCGCCCGGCGCATGGGCCAGCGCGCCGGTGACCATGGCGACAGCGTAGATGACCAGGAAGGTGAGCAGATCGGGCACACCCGCCACCGGCAGCAAAAGGATGTAGAGAGCGCCGCCCGCCAGCGCCAAATCGAGCGTGCCGATGGCGATCTGCTGCAAGGTCTGCTTGCCGTCAGGGATGGTGAAGCGATAACGCAACAACTTGAAACTGCGCCGCCACACGGTGGCAAGCAACGTGTAGGCCAGCACACCGCCCAGCAGCAGCGCGCCAGTCCATTCTTCCAGGCCTTGTGGCACCCATTCGCGGATGGGTTCGGCCAGACCCGGCGAGACGATCAGCCCGATGCCGGCGACGAAAATGATGCCCAGCCAGAAGGTCCAGCCACACAGCAGGATGATCATGGCGATATCGGCCGGCTTCACGCCGGCGCGGGTGTAGATGCGATAGCGCACGGTACCGCCGGTGAGGATGGTGACCCCCAGCGTGTGGCTCATGGTGAAGCTGGAGAAGCTGGCGGCGGCCAAGGTGGGCCAGCCGATCTTGGTATAGCCGAGGTGGCGGGTGGCGAACCAATCATAGCCGACCAGCACGACATAGGAGAGGAAAGTGGAAACCGCGGCAAAGGCGATCAGATGCGTTGGCGTGGCTTCAATTTCCGCCATCACGTCGGCCAGCGTGACCTGGCCGGAAATCTTCTTCAGGCCCCAGGCGGCCAACGCCAGCACTAGCAGCCCCAGCGCGGCACCAGCCCAGCTTTTCCAGTTGGCGCGGAGACGCTGATCCTCTGCCGCTGCCGGGCCTGTTTCCACTTGCTGTACCGACACGTCCAGACGCCGCTTCCTTCAAACCGCTGGTAGGCCCGGAGGGACTCGAACCCCCAACCAAGCCGTTATGAGCGGCCTGCTCTAACCATTGAGCTACAGGCCCGAACCGGGCCAACAGCGGTTAGCCGATGCAGATGCACTTGGGAAGGCCGGGCCGCACGCGCAAGGCGGCATCGGTAAAATCCGGGGCGCGCAGGCAAAGAAAAAGGGCCGGATGCTTTTGCAGCATCCGGCCCTTCTATCATGCCCGGAACCTCGCGCCGGGAGGGGAGGAGTGGCGCGGCCGGGCTGATCGGTCGCCTCAGGGAGGAGGAGGGGATGACCGATCAGGCCGGGCTGGCTGCAGGGGGGAGAGCAGCGGGCCCGGCGTTACCGCTATCGCGGCGACACAAACTATCTACGGATTCGCCGGCCTCTATTGCAGTGCACAATATCGCGTTACAGCCATGCACTGGATGCATAACTACGGACGCTGGAATACAGCAACTTGTTGTTATTGCAGCATGACATGAGGTGCACACCCATGCCTGCGACAGCCTGCCTCACATGTCCAAAGCGGCGTTGGTCATGCGTTCCACCAGAAATTCGCGCAGCACGGCAATGCGCAGGGAGCGCCTGAGCTCGGACGGGTAGGTGAAGAAAGTGCGGAACACCGGGCCTTCCACCTGCGGCAACACCACCTGCACCTTGCCGGAAAAGCGGATCAGATAGGATGGCAGCGCCGCGATGCCAGCGCCGGCTTCCACCGCCTGCAACACACCGTGGCTGTTGTTGATGGTCAGCGCTGCCGCCCGCGGGCTGCCTTCGTGGCCCAGTTCCAGGATCCAGTTGATACCCTTCAGAAATTCCGGCGCGGCATCGCCATAGGATATCAGCCGGTGGTGATCGAGATCGGCAATGGTCTTCGGCTCGCCGTGGCGGGCCAGATAATCCGGGCTAGCCACCAGGTGGTGGCGGATACCGGCCAGCGGGCGCTGCATCAGTTCGTTCTGGAACGGGCGGTGAAACCGGATCGCGACATCAGCCTCACGCTTGGCCAGATCGAGATCGGCATCGGTCAGCATCAGGTGCACGCTGATATCGGGATAGAGATCGAGGAAATCGCCCAACTGCCGCGCCAGCCAGGTGGAGCCGAAGGAGACCGTGGTGGTCAGCCTGATGGCACCCGTCGGCCGGTCACGGCTGACATCAATGGCCTGCGCCGCCTTGTCGATGCGCTCGTGCATGTCGGAGGTGGCGGCGCGCAACTGCTCACCTTCGTGGGTCATCGCCAGCCCGCGGGCGTGGCGGTGGAACAATTTGGCACCCAGGCTGTCTTCCAGCGCCGCGATCTGGCGCGACAACGCCGGCTGGCTCATGTGCAGGCGGCGTGCAGCCTCGGTGAAGCTGCCGGCTTCGGCCACGGTGTCGAACAGGCGCAGCTTTTCCCAATCAAGATTGATGCCAGGCTGCATGCGCCCCTCCTCCCCTTATCCGTGCGCCAGGAAACGCTCCGCTTCCAGAGCCGCCATGCAGCCCATGCCGGCCGCCGTCACAGCCTGGCGATAGAGGTTGTCCTTCACGTCGCCAGCGGCGAACACGCCGGCCACGCTGGTTGCCGTGCTGTCAGGCGCGGTGAGGATATAGCCCTCCTCGTCCATGTTCAGCTGGCCAGCGAACAGGCTCGTGGCGGGCACGTGGCCGATGGCGATGAACAGGCCATCCACCGGCAGTTGGCGGGTGCTGCCATCGCGCGTGTCGGCCAGCGTGATGCCTTGCACCTTCAGCGGCGCGTCTTGCCCCTGCACATCGGTCACTTCGGCGTGCCAGTGCATCTGCACCTTGGGGTTTTCCAGCAGCCGGGCCTGGTTGGTTTTGTCTGCGCGCAGTTCGCCGCGGCGGTGGATTAGGTGCACCTTGCTGGCAAACTTGGTGAGGAACATCGCCTCCTCCACAGCGGTGTTGCCCCCGCCAACCACGGCCACTTCCTTGCCGCGAAAGAAGAAGCCATCGCAGGTGGCACAGGCCGAAACGCCGAAACCGCAGAACTTCGTCTCATTGGGCAGGCCCAGCCAGCGCGCCTGAGCGCCGGTGGCAATCACGATGGTATCGGCGGTCCAACCCTGGCCGCTGTCGGTCTCAAGCACGAACGGGCGCCGCGACAGATCAACCCTGGTCACGATATCGGTGATGATCTCGGTGCCGACATGGCGGGCCTGGGCTTCCATCTTCACCATCAGATCGGGGCCCATCACCATGGTTTCGCCCGGCCAGTTCTCCACTTCGGTGGTGATGGTCAGCTGGCCGCCGGGTTGCAGACCCTGGATCAGCACCGGGTCCAGCAAGGCGCGCGCGGCATAAACGGCAGCGGTATAGCCGGCCGGACCAGAGCCGATAATCAGAACCTTGGCATGACGGGACATGAAAGCGAATCTCCTGAACGCGCAGCCGCGCGATGACGTGTGCGGCCTGCCTTAAGCGAATTTGTCATCATTTCCAGCCCGCAGGCGGAGATGCGGCAAGGCTTGCCAGAACTGGCCCTGCGCCAATCTGCATCTTGCGCGACCTTGAAACAATGTTATCAAGAACGGGGATTTTGGGGTGGGGAATTACTCAGTGGTGCATCGTTCGCGGCTGCCGATCGACGATATCGATCGCGTGATCCTGCGTCATCTGCAGGCCGAAGGCCGCATCACCAACGTCGATCTTGCCACTCGGGCTGGCCTCACCGCCCCGCCCTGCCTGCGCCGCGTGCGCGCGCTGGAAGAAAATGGCGTCATCAAGGGCTATCACGCCGATCTGCATTCGGTGGCGCTGGGCTATGGCATCACCGTGTTCGCCATGGTCAGCCTGAAGAGCCAGGCCGAAGCCGATCTGCGCGCCTTTGAAGACCATGTCGCCGCCCTGCCTCAGATCCGCGAATGCCACATGCTCAACGGCGAGATCGATTTCATCCTGAAGGTCGTCGCCCACGATCTGCAGGAATTCCAGAAATTCCTGACCAGCGAACTCACCCCGGCGCCGAACGTGGAAAGCGTGAAGACCAGCTTTGTCATCCGCACAGCCCTCTCGCGTCCGGGTGTGCCGGTCGATTAAGGCCGCGCCAGCGGTCGCGCCAGCGCCAACCCAGCGATAAACCCGCCGATATGCGCGGCAATCGCGATCCGCATGTCAGGCCCGGCCAGCGCCGCGCCGGCCAGCACCTGCAACACCACCCACGCCGTACCCAGCCCCAGCGCCTGCACCAGTGGACTGCGCTTGCTGCGGCCGAACAACATGGCCTGGGCGGCCACCAGGCCAGAGATCGCACCGGATGCACCGACTGCGGGGACAGTGCTCAGCGGTGACCAGGCCCATTCGGCTAAACCACCGGCAAGACCAGAGAACAGATAGAGCGCAAGAAAGCGGCGGCCGCCCAGTTCCGGTTCCAGGATGCGGCCAATGGCCAGCAGCATCACCATGTTCATCAACAGGTGCGCGGCGCCGCCGTGCAGGAACATGTGGCCAACCAGGGTGGACGCTGCACCCAGGGCCGGCAATTGGCCATCCAGCGCCAGCGTGAGCCGCGCCGGCACCAGCCCCGCCCAGAACAACAGCGCATCGCGCGCATTGCTGCCGGCAAAGCCCATCAAGATCGCCACGATGGCATTGGCCAGCACCAGCAGGCGCGTCACATTGGCCGGCGGTGGCTCCGCCGCTGCCAAGGGACCGCCGGGCGGCGGGAAGTCAGATGAATTCAACGCGTTCAATGGCGTAATATTTGTCGCCCGACGGCGTGTGAACTTCCACTTCGTCGCCCACGCGGCGGCCGATCAGCGCCTTGCCCAGCGGCGAGGAGAAGCTGATGCGGCTGGCTTTCACATCGGCCTCATGCTGGCCGACGATCTGATAGGTGACCGGCTTGTCGTCCTCATCAAGCAGGTGGACAGTGGCGCCAAACACCGCCTTGTCCCCCGACAGGGTTTGTGGATCGATCACAATGGCACGCGCCAGCATGTCTTCCAGTTCGATTACCTGGGCTTCGATCTGGCCCTGCCGCTCCTTGGCGGCATGATATTCGGCGTTTTCCGACAGATCGCCGTGTGCGCGCGCTTCCTCGATGGCTTCCACCACCGCCGGCCGCTCAACCTCTTTCAGGTTGCGCAGCTGAACGATCAGGGCAGCATGCCCTGTCGGCAGCATCGGCACCTTTTCCATTGTCGGCATGGTCGTTCAACTATCCTGCAAGTCGTTCCAAAGATTTGCCCCTGCCGGCGCATTTCGGCGTCGCCAGGGGCAGCGGGCGGATATTCTGCCGCCGATCAGGATTACTTATGATAGGATTGAAGTGGCCGAACTTCAAGCCGGTGTCGCCGCATTGCAGCAATTGCCGCCACCGCCGCCCGACTGGCCGGTGCCGTGGTATAATATGGAACCCGGCCATATAGCGCCGATGCGCGGATCGACTGGCTGTCTTTCAGCGACTGCAGGCCCTCGGTGGTGTTGAAGATCAGGGCGATCTCACCGTCCTTGATCCGGTCAACAATGTGCGGCCGACCTTCGGCGACCTTGTTCACAGCCGTCACCGGGATGCCAGCGGCCTTCAGCACCAGTTCGGTGCCCGAGGTGGCGACCAGTTCGAAACCCAGCGACACCAGATCGCGCGCGGCATCGATGATCTGCGGCTTGTCACTGTCCTTCACGCTGATGAACACACGGCCCGTCTGCGGCAGCACGGTCGAAGCGGCCAGCTGGCTCTTGGCAAAGGCCGTGGCGAAATCGGCATCAATGCCCATCACTTCGCCGGTGGACTTCATTTCGGGGCCCAGCACCGGATCGACACCAGGGAAACGCGCGAACGGGAACACGGCTTCCTTCACGGCGATATGATTGCCGACATTGCGCGGTGACAAATCAAAGCTGGCCAGCTTTTCACCGGCCATCACCCGCGCGGCGATCTTGGCCACCGGGATGCCTGTCGCCTTGGCGGTGAACGGCACGGTGCGGCTGGCGCGCGGGTTGACCTCGATCAGGTAAACGTCGCCATCCTTGACGGCGAACTGCACGTTCATCAGGCCCTTCACCTTCAAGGCGCGGGCCAGCACGTCGGTCTGACTTTCGATCTCGGCGATGATGTCGGCGGGCAGGCTGTAGGGCGGCAGTGAGCAGGCGCTGTCGCCAGAGTGGACGCCGGCCTCCTCGATATGCTGCAGCACGCCGGCGACGAACACCGTCTCGCCATCGGCCACCGCGTCCACATCCACCTCGATGGCGTCACGCAGATAACGGTCAATCAGCACGGGCGACGTGCCGGACACCACCACGGCTTCGCGGATATAGGTTTCCAGCTGCGCCAGCGTATCGACAATCTCCATGGCGCGGCCACCCAGCACGTAGGACGGTCGCATGAGCACCGGATAACCGATGGTCTCCGCCACACGCACGGCTTCTTCGGCGGAACGCGCAATGCCGTTTTCCGGCTGCTTCAGGCCGAGTTCGGTGATCAGCGCGGCAAAGCGCTCGCGGTCTTCGGCCAGATCGATACTGTCCGGGCTGGTGCCCAGGATCGGGATGCCGGCATCCTGCAACGCCTGCGCCAGCTTCAGCGGGGTTTGCCCGCCCAGCTGCACGATCACGCCCACCAGTTCGCCGTTCTGCATTTCGGTGTGCAGGATTTCCAGCACGTCCTCGGCGGTCAGCGGCTCGAAATAGAGCCGGTCCGACGTGTCATAATCGGTCGAAACCGTCTCCGGATTGCAGTTGACCATGATGGTTTCATAGCCGGCGTCATCGAGCGCAAAGCAGGCGTGGCAGCAGCAATAATCAAACTCGATCCCCTGGCCGATGCGGTTGGGGCCGCCGCCGAGGATGACGATCTTTTTCCGATCCGTCGGGTTGCTCTCGCAGTCCGGCTCGCCAAAGCTGGGGGCTTCGTAGCTGGAATACATATAGGGCGTTTTCGCCGCGAATTCGGCGGCGCAGGTATCGATGCGCTTGAACACCGGCCGCACATTGAGCGCGCGGCGGGCGCGCAACACTTCGGCTTCAGTCGTGCCCGCCAGCTTGGCCAATCGCGCATCGGAAAAGCCCAGCGATTTCAGATGGCGGAAGGCGGCGGCCGTGGTGGGCAGGCCGCCCGCCTTCACCTTGGCCTCTTCCTCCACCAGTTCCTGCATCTGGCGCAGGAACCAGGGTTCGAACTTGGCGATCTGGTGGATGCGCTCCACGCTCATGCCGGCGCGCAGGGCATCGGCGGCGACAAGCAGGCGATCCGGCGTCGGGCGGCTCAGTGCGGCCTCGATTTCCTCGATGGTGGCACCCTGCAGATGTTCCAGCTCGTCAAAGCCGGTCAGCCCGGTTTCCAGGCCGCGCAGCGCCTTCTGCACGCTTTCCTGCCAGTTGCGGCCGATGGCCATCACCTCGCCCACCGATTTCATCGCGGTGCCGAGCAGATTCTGCGCGCCCTTGAACTTTTCAAAAGCGAAACGCGGGATCTTGGTGACGATATAGTCGATGGTCGGCTCGAACGACGCCGGCATGGCGCCGGTGATGTCGTTCATGATCTCATCGAGCGTGTAGCCCACCGCCAGCAGCGCCGCGACCTTGGCGATCGGGAAGCCGGTGGCCTTCGACGCCAGCGCCGACGAGCGCGACACGCGCGGGTTCATCTCGATGACGACCAGGCGGCCATCCTTGGGGTTTACCGCATATTGCACGTTGGAACCGCCGGTTTCGACGCCGATCTCGCGCAGCACAGCGATGCTGGCGTTGCGCATGATCTGATATTCCTTGTCGGTCAGCGTCAGCGCCGGGGCGATGGTGATCGAATCCCCGGTGTGGACGCCCATCGGATCGATGTTCTCGATGGAGCAGACGATGATGGCATTGTCCGCCTTGTCGCGGACCACCTCCATCTCATATTCCTTCCAGCCCAGCACGCTTTCTTCCACCAGCACTTCGGTGGTCGGGCTGGCATCGAGGCCGCCGGTGACGATGTGGATGAATTCCTCGCGGTTATAGGCAATGCCGCCGCCGGTGCCGCCCATGGTGAAGCTGGGGCGGATGATCGATGGCAGACCGACGAATTCCAGCGCCGCCAGCGCTTCTTCAACCGTATGCGCGATGCGGCTCTTCGGCGATTCCAGGCCGATCTTGTCCATCGCGTCGCGGAACTTCAGCCGGTCCTCGGCCTTGTCGATGGCTTCGGCGTCGGCACCGATCAGCTGGACATTGTATTTCTCCAGCGTGCCATCCTTGGCCAGCGCCAGCGCGGTGTTGAGCGCGGTCTGCCCGCCCATGGTGGGCAGCACGGCATCGGGCCGCTCCTTCTCGACGATGCGCGCGACGATTTCGGGCGTGATCGGCTCGACATAGGTCGCGTCCGCCAGTTCCGGATCGGTCATGATCGTCGCCGGGTTGGAGTTGACCAGGATGATGCGATAACCCTCCGCCTTCAACGCCTTCACCGCCTGCGTGCCCGAATAATCGAACTCGCAGGCCTGGCCGATGATGATCGGGCCGGCGCCAATGATCAGAATGGATTTGATGTCGGTGCGTTTGGGCATCAGAGGCTCCGGGTCAAGGCGAGAGAGCCGACAAACTTCTCGAACAGATACTGGCTGTCCTGCGGGCCGGGGCTGGCTTCGGGGTGATATTGCACACTGAACGCCGGGCGGTCGGTCAACTCAAGGCCAGCCAGCGTGCCATCGAACAGCGAGATGTGGGTGGGTCGCGCGCTGGTTGGCAGGGTTTCGGTGTCCACGGCAAAGCCATGGTTCATGGATGTGATCTCGACACGGCCATCGGAAAGCCGCTTCACCGGGTGGTTGGCGCCGTGGTGACCCTGCGTCATCTTCAGCGTCTTGGCGCCCACGGCAAGGCCGAGCAGCTGGTGGCCAAGGCAGATGCCGAACAGCGGCAGGCCGGCGTTCAAGATCTTCTGGATGGTCGGCACCGCATGCACGCCGGTGGCCGCCGGATCGCCGGGCCCGTTGGACAGGAAGATGCCGGCCGGCTTCAGCGACATGATCTCGTCAAAGGTCGCAGTCGCCGGCACAACCGTCACGCGCGCACCGGCGGCGACGAGGTTGCGCCGGATGTTGCGCTTCATGCCATAATCAATGGCCACAACGTGCGGGCCATCCGGGTTGCCGATGTGCACGGCATAGCCGCCGGCCAGCGTCCACAATCCATCATCCCAGCTGTAATTCTGCGTGGCGCTGATCACGCTGGCGAGATCCATGCCCTCCAGCCCCGGCCATGCCTTGGCCTGGCTCAGCAGCTTCTTGATGTCGAACTGGCCGGCCTTGTTGTGGGCGATCACCCCGTTGGGCGCGCCGCCTTCGCGGATGCGCTTGGTGAGCGCGCGGGTATCAACGCCGGAAATGCCAATGCGGCCCCACGCCTTCATCCAGTCGTCAAAGCGGCGCTGAGACCGGAAATTGGCAGCCGCGGTTACCGGCTCACGCACCACGCAGCCCAGGGCGTGCGGATTGGCGGATTCGATATCCTCGTTGTTGGCGCCCACATTGCCGATGTGCGGGAAGGTGAAGGTGATGATCTGCCCGGCATAGCTGGGGTCGCTCATCACTTCCTGATAACCGGTCATCGCGGTGTTGAAGCAGACTTCGCCCACCGCCACGCCTTCGGCACCGAAACCATGGCCCCAGATGACGCTGCCATCGGCCAGAACCAATACCCCCGTCGCGCCTTTGGGTTGGGCGGGCGCAGGGGCGGCGGCCATGGTCAGGTTCCTTCAGGTTGCGGGCAAACGGCGGGGGACCTAGGGGTGTAGGGCCACGGCGTCAATCTATTAATTGACCGCCTGAGACGCTATCGAGCCCCAAAGATCAATCGGCATTTTTCACCACCGGAGATTCCCATGTTGCGCGACGCCATCCAGACCGCCACCACCCAGGCCATGAAAGCCCGCGACAGCGCCCGGCTCGGCGCTCTGCGCCTGATCAATGCCGCCCTGAAGAACAAGGATATCGAACTGCGCACCGGCACCGCGCCAGCCGACGACGACGTGCTGGTGGTCGACGTGCTGATGAAAATGGCCAAGCAGCGCCGCGAATCGATCGAGATGTATGTGGCCGGCAACCGCGCCGAACTGGCCGATGCCGAACGCGCCGAACTGGGCGTGATTGAAAGCTTTCTGCCCAAGCAGATGGACGACTCTGAAGCGCTGGCGGCGATCAAGGTCGTGGTGGCCGAAATCGGCGCCACCAACGTGAAGGACATGGGCCGCGTTATGGCCGCCGTGAAGGAGCGTTTTGCCGGCAAGCTCGACATGAGCAAGGCAAGCGGGCTGGTGAAGGCCGCGCTGGGTTGAGCCTCTCCCCCGCCTTCCTCGACGAATTGCGCGCCCGCGTGCCCGTTTCGGGCGTGGTCGGCCGGCGCGTGAAGCTCACACGGGCGGGGCGGGAAATGAAGGGGTGCTGCCCCTTCCACAACGAGAAGTCGCCCAGTTTCTATGTGAACGATGAAAAGGGCTTTTATCACTGCTTCGGCTGCGGCGCGCATGGCGATGTCATCCGCTTCATGACCGACAACATGGGCCTGCCGTTCATGGAAGCGGTAAAGCAACTGGCGGCCGAAGCCGGGCTGGAAGTGCCCGCCCCTTCCCCCGAAGCGCGCCAGAAAGCGGAAGTGGCGGACAGCCTGGCCGAACTCACGGCCCGCGCCGCCACTTGGTTCCAGTCGCAACTGGCCGGCGACGGCGGGATAAATGCGCGGGCCTATATCGAGCGGCGTGGATTGCGGCCGACAACGGTGAAGGCGTTCGCGCTGGGTTATTCGCCCGATTCGCGCACCGCGCTGCGCGGCCACCTGAAGGATGCGACCGCCGACAAACTGCTGGAAGCCGGCCTGATCGGCAAGACCGATGAAGGCGACACCTACGATCGTTTCCGCGGACGGTTGATGTTCCCGATCCGCGATGCGCGCGGGCGGGTGGTGGGCTTTGGTGGCCGCGCGCTGGGCGATGTGCAGCCCAAGTATCTCAACAGCGCCGATGGCCCGCTCTTCGACAAGGGGCGGCTGCTCTATAATCTGGATCAGGCCGGGCCGGCGGCGCGCAAATCGAACCGGCTGATCGTGGTCGAAGGCTATATGGACGTGATCGGGCTTGCCCAGGCCGGCCTGATCGAGGCGGTTGCCCCGCTCGGCACCGCGATGACCGAAACCCAGCTCATGCTGGCGTGGCGGCTGGTTGATGTGCCTTTGCTGTGTTTCGATGGCGACGCCGCCGGCCAGCGCGCCGCTACCCGCGCGGCCATGCGCGCCTTGCCGCTGCTGAAACCAGGCAAATCGCTGCGCATCGCCACCCTGCCACAAGGCCAGGACCCGGATGATATTTGCCGCACCGGCGGCGTGGCCGCCTTCGAAGCCGTGCTGGCCAGTGCCGTACCGCTGATTGATCACATCTGGGTCATAGAAACCGCCGGGCTGGAACAGGCGACCCCGGAACGCCGCGCCCAGGCCCGCCTGCAGCTGCGCGAAGCCGCCGCCGGAATCGCCGATCCCGATGTGCGTTCGCTCTATCAGGCCGAATTCAACCAGCGCTTTGAAGCGGCCTTCATGGCGCGTCCCCAGCGGGCGCCGTGGCAACCCGGCAAGCCAGGCGAAAAGTGGCAGCCGCCGATCCCCGGTGTATCGCCGGCTTTGAAGGCGATGGTGGCGCGCGGCCATGATCCGGTGATGGAGGCTGTGCTGGCCGGGCTGTTGTTGCGGCCCGGTCTGGCCGATGCCCATCACGATTCGCTGGCGGCGCTGCGGCCTGCCGATGCCGGTGATGCCGCCGTGCTCGGGGCAGTGCTGGCAGTGACGGCAGCGGACCATGGTCTTGAAAGCACTGCCCTGCTTGCCCACCTTAACGATATCGGGCTGGCGGCAGAGGCGGATCGCATCCGGCGTGGCAACGGCCTCAGGCTAAGTTTCACGCGGAGCGAAACCCCGGCGGGCGTGGCCAATGCGGATTTTGCCATGACGTTGGCTCAGGCCACGGCCCGGGCTGGATTGGTCGAAGCACTGGCTGAAGCCACCATAAGGTTCCAGTCCAGCTTGGACGAAGCGGACTGGGCCGCGCAGCAGGAACGGCGCCAGGAGATCGAGGCATTGGACGCGGCGATGATGGCTCTGGCGGAATCGCGGCGGGAAGGCTAAGAAGCGCGGTATAATATGCACGCAGCTTCAGCCTGCCCCGCCAGAGGATGTCCTCAAGCGGGCGGGCTTTTATACGTTTTTCATGGGTTTAACGCCGGCGTTGCCGGCCAGGGCAAGGACGCAGACTCGGATGGCCAAGACGGTCGCGAACGACACCGCGGATGCCAAGACGGATGGCGATGCTCCGCTCATTGATCTCAACGAAGCCTCAGTCAAAAAGCTGATCGCTCGCGCCAAGAAGCGCGGCTACATCACCTATGACGAGATCAACGAGGCCCTGCCGCAGGACCAGATGACCAGCGAGCAGATCGAGGACGTGATGTCCGCGATCAACGAGATGGGCATCAACGTCGTCGAGAACGAGGAAACGGCCGAAGACAGCGACACCCCGGAAGAGGAAGAAGCCGAAGCCGAACCGGTGGATGGGGATCTGTCCCCGGCGCCGGTTGCCGTGGTCAAGGCGCCGCTGGACCGCACCGACGATCCGGTGCGCATGTATCTGCGCGAAATGGGCGCGGTGGAACTTCTGTCCCGCGAAGGCGAAATCGCCATCGCCAAGCGCATCGAAGCCGGCCGCAACACCATGATCGCCGGCCTGTGCGAAAGCCCGATGACGTTCCAGGCCATCATCGAATGGTCGAACGCCCTCAACGAAGGCCGCATGCAGCTGCGCGAGATCCTCGATCTCGAAGCCATGCTGGCCAAGGTGCCGGGTGAAGACGGCGAAGAGGTCGAGGAAGGCGGCGACCTGCCGACCGTGCAGTTCAAGGAAGATGAGGAGCCGGAAGTCGAAACGCCGCCGGCCGACGAGGAAGACGAATTCACCGAACGCCGCGCCCAACAGCGCGCCGCCGAAGCCGAAGAAGATGATGAAGGCGGGCTCTCATTGGGCCAGATGGAAGAGCAGCTGAAGCCCGCTGCGCTGGAGAAATTCGCCGAAATCACCAGCACCTACAAGAAGTTCCACAAGCTGCAGGAAGCCCGGCTGTCGTCGATGCACGGCGGGCCATCGTTCGCCAATGGTGACGAGAAGAAATATCAGAAGCTGCGTGAGGAACTGACGCGCGGTGTGCAGTCGATCCATTTCAACAACAACAAGATCGAACTGCTGGTCGAAGCGCTCTACACCCAGAACAAGCGGCTGATGGCGCAGGGCAGCAACATGATGCGCCTGGCCGACAAGCACAAGATTGTCCGCAAGAGCTTCCTCGATGAGTATGTTGGCAACGAGCTGACCGAAGGCTGGCTCGACCGCGTGGCCACCATCGACAAGAAGTGGGCTGCCTTTGCCGCCGCTGAAATCGCGTCCATCGATCAGAACCGCCGCGAACTGGCCGGCATTGCCGAAACCACCGGCGTGGACCTGGGCGAGTTCCGCCGCATCGTGAACATGGTGCAGAAGGGCGAACGCGAAGCCCGCATCGCCAAGAAGGAAATGGTCGAAGCCAACCTGCGCCTCGTCATCTCCATCGCCAAGAAATACACCAACCGCGGCCTGCAATTCCTTGATCTCATTCAGGAAGGCAATATCGGCCTTATGAAGGCGGTGGACAAGTTCGAGTATCGCCGCGGCTACAAGTTCAGCACGTACGCCACGTGGTGGATCCGCCAGGCGATCACGCGTTCGATCGCCGATCAGGCCCGCACCATCCGCATCCCGGTGCACATGATCGAGACGATCAACAAGCTGGTACGCACCAGCCGGCAGATCCTGCACGAAATCGGCCGCGAGCCGACCCCGGAGGAACTGGCCGAGCGGCTTTCAATGCCGCTGGAAAAGGTGCGCAAGGTGATGAAGATCGCCAAGGAGCCGATCAGCCTCGAAACGCCGA
Organism: Sandarakinorhabdus limnophila DSM 17366; assembly: GCF_945882885.1. Taxonomy (GTDB): domain Bacteria; phylum Pseudomonadota; class Alphaproteobacteria; order Sphingomonadales; family Sphingomonadaceae; genus Sandarakinorhabdus; species Sandarakinorhabdus limnophila_A. Next base: position 55,164 of record NZ_CAMCWT010000003.1, on the reverse strand, counting down.
TCGGCGACGAGGAAGACAGCCACCTCGGCGATTTCATCGAAGACAAGAACGCCGTGATCCCGGTCGATGCCGCCATCCATTCCAACCTGAAGGAAACGGTGACGCGCGTGCTGGCCAGCCTGACCCCGCGTGAAGAGCGTGTCCTGCGCATGCGCTTCGGCATTGGCATGAACACCGATCACACGCTGGAAGAAGTCGGCCAGCAGTTCAGCGTGACCCGCGAACGCATCCGCCAGATCGAAGCCAAGGCGCTGCGCAAGCTGAAGCATCCGTCGCGCAGCCGCAAGATGCGCAGCTTCCTCGACGTTTGAGGCAAGCCTTACGGTCGGCATGATACAGGCGGTTGCCAAGTGCAGCCGCCTGTATCACGTTAGGGCCATGATGATCCGCTCTGCCGCCGCCCTCTCCGCGCTTCTGCTCTGCACGTCGGCGGCGCCCGCGCCCTCCCCGGCCAATCTGGCGCTGGCGGCCGCGCTGGCTGCTAACATGTGCGGCCAGAGTGAAGGCACCGGCGCCGAAGCGGCACGCGGCGCTATCGTATTGGTGCCCGGCCTCACCCCGGCGCATATGCCGGTTTCGGACATGCCGGCCGCGCAGGCCTATTTCGATCAGGGTCTCGGCCAGCTTTGGGGCTTTGATTATGACGAGGCGCTGGAAAGCTTCCGCGAAGCGCGGCGGCGCGATCCCGCGTGCGCCATGTGCAGCTGGGGTGAAGCTTTGGCGCTTGGCCCCTATATCAACAGCGGCCCGATCGCGGCCGAAACCATTGCACAAGCCCGGGCACTCACCGCGCAGGCACTGGGCAGCAACCGGCTTTCCGATCGTGATCGCGCCTTGATGGAAGCCGTCCACGCCCGACACGCCCTCGGCGGCACCAAGGATGGCGTTCACGGCGATTTGTATGCCGATACGATGATCGCGCTGGCCCAGCGCTGGCCGGATGACGATCTGGTCGCCATCCTTGCAGCCGAAGCCATCATGACCAGCCAGCCCTGGGACTATTGGGAAGCCGGCGGCAAGGTTCCGAAGGCTCGGGCAGGAATGGCGCTGGCGCTGGTGGACAAGATACTGGCCCGCACGCCCGACCAGCCACAGGCCATCCACCTGCTCATCCACCTCACCGAAGCCAGCGCCAATCCGGCAAAGGCGGCTGGCCCGGCAGCGCGGCTGGGCGGGTTGGCACCGGGCGCGCCGCACATGGTGCACATGCCCAGCCACACCTGGTATCGCATCGGCCAGTTCGATCGCGCCATTGCCGCCAACAAAAGCGCCATTGCCGCCGACGAAGCCTATGCCCGCGCTGTCGGCGCTGAACCGCGCTATTATGGCTACTTCAACCACCACACGCATTTCCTTGCCTCCGCTGCCGTGCAGATCGGCGACAAGGCCACCGCGCTGGCCGCCGCCGCGGGGCTGGAAGCTGCGATTGATTCAGCCGATGTCGCCCGCTCCCCGTGGCTGGAAATGCGGCTGGTCACCGCCCTGCACACGCGAGCGCATTTCTTGTCGGCGGCTGAAATCCTCGCCCTGCCCCGGCCTGACAAGCGCTTGCGCCGGCTCGGCATCGCCTGGCATGGCCTGCGCGCCGAGGCCTTGGCCCAGAGCGGCAACCCCAATGGCGCAGATGGTGAACTGAAGGCGCTGCGGCAGGCCCGCGATGGCCTGGAAACGCCGCGTCGCGGCAGGCGGGGCGGCGGGGCCCTGGAATTTGCTGCCATCGCCGATGCCGTGGCCCGCGGCCGCATCGCCACCGCGCGCGGAGACGTGGCAGGCGCGCTCAGGGCCTATGCCGCTGCCGAAGCCATCGAGGCCAACCTGCCCTATGCCGAACCGCCGCTGTGGCCGCTGCCAATCTCGGTGCTCTCGGGCCAATTGCGCGCCGCGCAGGGAGACCGCGCCGGTGCAGCCGCCGATTTCCGCCGCGCCCTGGCCCAGCGCCCGGGTCTGCGCCTCGCCAGCGATTGGCTGGCCGCTGCCAACGGCGCTTGATCCGGCGCAGGCGCAGCCGTTTCTTCATTCATCAAACCGTAACAGGTGAAGCTGCATTGCAACACTGCTGCGGCATTTGGCGCGGTGGCAGCGGCATCGGCCAGACGCCGCTTGTGGCAGATTGTCGCGATGGGCTAACGGAAGAGCCAATGAAAAGGGGCCTTACTCTGCTTGTCTTGCCAGTGCTGGCCAGCGTTCTACTGGCGGCTGCTCCGGCGGACGAGCTGCGGCTGGAACCGCTGCGGGAAGCGATCATCACCGATGCCCGCGCCGCCGATCCGGCCAGCATCGCCTTCGACCGCACCACCACCGCCGTACGTCGCGGTCCCGGCATCAAGGAAAAGACCGTCACGGTCGAACGCTGGGATGGCAAACGCTGGGCGCTGGTGAACGTGAACGGCAAGCCGCCCAGCGCCAGCAATTTGAAGACGTTCCGCAAGGCCACGGCGGTAACGCCCGTGCCAGGCTATCATTGCATGGCCACGCTGATGGCCGCCGCGTCCGACATCATGGTGGATGGCGAGGGCCGCAAGGTGCTGAAGATTCCGGTACTGCCGCCCGGCACCGTGCGCACCGACACGGGCGACATTTCCAGCCATCTTTCCGGTGAAGCGGTGATCGCCAGCAACGATGGCAAGCCCTATGTCATGCGCCTGAAGTTGCGCGCCCGGGAGAATTTCAAACTGAACCTGCTGATCACGGTCACCAATTTCGAACAGATCAGCGATTATCGCCTGGGCCCCGACGGCCGCCCGCGCCTGGCCAGCCAATCGGCCGACAGCAAAGGCCAGATGTTCGGCTTTAGCGGCGGCCAGACCGACGAGGTCGTCTACGCTTATCGCTGACCTGCGGCTTCCCTTCGCAGTTTGACAGGATTGCGTCCGGACGCCGGCCCGCATAACCCTTACAGGCAAAGGGGATTTCAGCATGCGTTTCGAAGGCACCACCGGTTACGTTGCCACCGATGATCTGAAGGTTGCGGTCAACGCCGCCGTCACCTTGCGCCGGCCACTGCTGGTGAAGGGCGAACCCGGCACCGGCAAGACGGTGCTGGCCCAGCAGATCGCCAATGCCTTCGACGCACCGCTGATCGAATGGAACGTCAAATCCACCACCAAGGCCCAGCAGGGCCTGTATGAATATGACGCCGTGAGCCGCCTGCGCGACAGCCAGTTGGGCGATCCGCGCGTTTCCGACATTTCCAACTACATCCGCCGCGGCAAGATGTGGGAAGCCTTCACGTCCGAAAAACTGCCGGTCCTGCTGATCGACGAGATCGACAAGGCCGATATCGAGTTTCCCAACGATCTGCTTACCGAGCTCGATCGCATGGAATTCGACGTTTACGAAACCGGGGAACGCATCAAGGCCACCCAGCGCCCGATCGTGATCATCACCAGCAACAACGAAAAGGAACTGCCCGACGCGTTCTTGCGCCGCTGCTTCTTCCACTATATCAAGTTCCCTAATCGCGACACGATGGAAGCGGTCGTGCGGGTGCATTATCCCAACATCCAGCGCGCCCTTGTCGCCGAAGCCATGAACATCTTCTTCGACATACGCGAAGTGCCGGGCATGAAGAAGAAGCCCAGCACCAGCGAGTTGCTGGATTGGCTGAAGCTGCTGATGCACGAGGATCTGCCCATCGAGGTGTTGCGCAACCGCGACACCAAGAGCCTGATCCCGCCGCTGCACGGCGCCCTGCTGAAGAACGAAGCCGATGTGATGCTGTTCGAACGCCTGGCGTTCATGAGCCGCAGAGGTCAGGCATGAGCCTTTCGCTCACTCCGGCTTGAAGGCCAGCGTCTTCCGCCCCGTCCCCAGCGGCGCGGCGGCGGTGTAGAGCACGAATGCGAGCCGGCCAGCCGCCAGATCGGCCCGCGCCAGCGCGTCGAGCACCAGATCGGCGCTGACACGTTTCTGCCCGCGCAGCATGATCGGCACTAGGATCGGCCCCGGCCCGCCTTCGTGGCTGCGGTGCAGGGCAATGGCGATGGGCGCGTCTCTGCCGCTGCCGCTGGCGGTCACGTCGGCGTGCATCCGAGCGGTCGTGGGATCATAGCTGAAACGGATCGTGGCCTTGGCGGTGCCACCACCGGCCAGGCTCACTACCGTCTGTTGCGGCCCCGGCGCCTTGCCGGCCACCAGCGGCGGCGTGCTGAACGGCGGCTGGCGCAGTTTGGCCAATTGCTCCCACCCATGCCCCAACGCCAGCAGGCGCGGTTCGGCAAAAGCGGCCCCCAGCAGTTCCAGGCCCACCGGCAGCCCACGCGGGGTAAAGCCGGCCGGGATGGCCAGCGCCGGCAGGCCGGTGACCACGCTCAAGCGGCAATTGCTGGCGATGTTCTCGGCGCCGATCACCGGCGGCCGGCCCAGTGAGGTGGGATAGAGCAGCGCGTCCAGCCGCTCCTTGGTCAGCAGTGCATCCGTGACCGCCCGCGCCACCGTGCGTTTGGCCAGCAGCACCTGATAGCCGGGGGCATTGCGATCCGGGCCAGCCAGCGGATCACGCAGCCGCTTGTCGAGCTGGTCATGATGCAAGCCGGCCTTCACGATTGCGTCCAGCGACGCGACCGGCACCCCCGGATGCGCCGCCAGATAACGCCGCAGATCCTCGACAAATTCGAACGTGCTGGCGCTGGCATCGTTCAACATCTCGTCGAGGCCGGGAATGGCCACCTCAATCACCTCGGCACCTGCATTGCGCATCGCGGTGATGGCCTGATCATAGACTAATTTGCCGTCCCCATCGTCGGGCACGATGGTGAACAGGCTGCGCAACACGCCAATGCGCGCGCCTTTCAGTGATCCGGGCTGCAGCGCATCGGCATAGGATTTGGGCACATGTGCGTCAGCCCCCGCCGTGATCGCGTCGCGCTTGTCGCTGCCCACCGTGGCATCCAGCATGATCGCCAGATCGGCGACGCTGCGCGCCAGCGGCCCGGCCACATCCTGCGTATCGGAAAGCGGGATCACGCCCGTCCGGCTCGCCAGCCCGCGCGTGGTGCGCAGGCCAAACAAATTCTGATAGGCCGCCGGAATGCGGATCGAACCGCAGGTGTCGCTGCCCATGCCGGCCGCGGCAAAGCTGGCGGCAATCGCCGCACCGGTGCCGCCACTGGAACCGCCCGGAGAGCGCAGCAGATCATAGGGATTGCGCGTCTGTCCGGTGAGCGAGGAAATGGTGGTGCTGCCGGCGGCCAGTTCGTGCATGGCCGTTTTGCCGAGGATGATGGCGCCGGCGCTGCGCAGCTTTTCCACCTGGTGGGCATCCTGCGCCGGCTGCAACGTCGCCAGCGCCAGCGCGCCACCGCTGGTGGGCATGTCCTTGGTGTCGAAATTGTCCTTCACCAGCACCGGAATGCCGTGCAGCGGCCCGCGTGGGCCTTTGCTGGCACGCTCCTTGTCCAGCGCATCCGCTTGCGCCAGCGCGGCGGGATTGAGCGTGACGATGCTGTTCAGCGCCGGGCCTTGGCTGTCATAGGCGGCGATGCGGGCCAGATAAGCCAACACCAGTTGCCGCGATGTCACCGTTCCAGTGGCCAGCGCCGCCTGCAGCTGCGGGATGGAGGCTTCCGCCACCTCGATGTTGCCCGATGGCTGCGGCGCCGACTGCACGGCTGGAGCCATTGTTGCCATCACCAGGGCCACACTGCGGCTGCGCTTCATGCCTGATCCCCCTTGCCCGTCACCCACACAGCAAAGGCCAGCGCCGGCGCCCCGTCAATAGCAGAGATCAACCGCGGATCAGCGCAGCATCAGGCCGCCATCGATGGCCAGGCTCTGCCCGGTTATATAGCTGGCGGCCGGGCTGGCGAGGAACAATATGGCGCTGGCGATTTCGTCGGGCTCGCCCCAGCGCTGCATCGGGATGGCGCGCATCAGTTTCTCCTCACGCTCCGGGTTGGTGCGGGCGCCTTCGGTCATGCGCGTCGCGATGAAGCCGGGTGCCACCAAATTCACCCGCACGCCATCGGGCGCCCATTTGTCACCCAGCGCCCGCGTGAGGCCGAGCAGCCCGGCTTTCGACGCGGTGTAGGCGGGGACTTCCTTGAGCGCGAGGAAACTGGCCAGGCTGCCAACGTTGACGATACTGCCCTTGGTCGCCTTCAAAAGCGGGTGCAGACGCACCGACAAATCCATCACCGCATTCAGGTTGCTGTCGATGACATGCTCGAACTCTTCCTGCTCATATTCGTTGGCAGAACTGCGGCCGGCGTTGTTCACCAGCACATCCAGATTGTCGATGTGCGCGGCCACTTCGGCGCGGGTTTCCGGCCAGGTGAGATCGGCCTGGATATAGGTCACGCCTTCGGGTGGCTCGTCATAGCATTCGACCCGGGTGCGGGTGCCGGTGATGGTCACCTTGGCACCCAGCGCCAGAAATTGTTCCGCCACCGCCTTGCCGATGCCCTGCGTACCGCCCGTCACCAGCACGGACTTGCCGCGCGCCCAGCTGCCGTTGTTCAGGCCGTTCATGCGCTCAAACCCCCATCGATCACCAGCGACGTGCCGGTGACATACCGCGCCGCATCCGACGCCAGAAAGATGATCGGGCCGGCAATGTCGTCCGGCTCGCCGATGCGACCCAGCGGCACCTGCCGTTCCGTGGCCGCCAGCCGATCGGGATGTTGCCAGGTGATGGCGGTCATCTTGGATCGCACCAGGCCGGGCGCCACGAGATTGACCCTGATCCCCTCGCCGCCCAGCGCCTGCCCCAGCGTGCGGGTGAGCGTGAGCAGGCCGCCCTTGCTGGCCGAATAGGCTGGCTGGCCGATGGTGCCCTTGAAACTGGCAACGCTGCCAACGAACACGATACTGCCCCTGGCAGCAAAGAGTGCGGCGCGGAACTTCATCGCCAGTGCCATCGGCCCGGTGAGATTGGTGGCCAGCACATCGGCAAAGGTTTCGGGGATGAACTCGGCCCGTTTGTAGGCAACCTTGGCGCCAGAAACGACAAGCGCATCCAGCCGCTCCACGCCCGGATCAAAGGCCGCCACCGCCGCCAGATCGCCCTGATCGAGCTGATGATATTCGATGCCTGCGAGGTCGCCGTCGGTGCCGGCATAATCCGCCACACTGGCACGCGTACCCGTCACGATCACGCGCGCGCCTTCGGCGAGGAACCGGCGCGCGGCGGCATTGCCGATCCCGGTCGATCCCCCTGTCACTAGCACGGTCTTGCCGGCAAACGCGCCCACACGCACTCTCCCCGTCTTACAGGGAGATTTCAGACATGGCGCTTCTATCCGGCAAGGTCGCGATTGTGACAGGCGGCGGCCGCGGCTTGGGCCGTTGCCACGCGCTGGCGCTGGCCGCCCACGGTGCAGCCGTGGTGGTCAACGATCTGGGCGGGTCCGTAACCGGGGGCTCCCCTGATCAAAAACAGGGGGACGCGGCGGACGATGTGGTGGCCGAAATCATCGCAATGGGCGGCCGCGCGATGGCCAATCGCGCCAGCGTTGCCGACTGGGCCGGCGCAGAATCGATCATCGCCGATGCCGTGGCCGCGTTTGGCGGCCTGGATATCGTGGTCAACAACGCCGGGATCAACCGCCCGGCCAGCCTCATTGAGCTGACCGAGGCCGACTATGACCTTGAAACCGGTGTTCACCTGAAAGGCACCACCGCCGTCTGCCAACATGCCGCCAAGTTCTGGGCGCGTGAAGGCCGCAAGGAGGGCCGCGCGATCATCAACACCACCTCGCCAGTGGGCGTGCACCCGATGATCAATGGCGGGCCCTATTGCGCCGCAAAGGCTGGCATTGCCGCGCTCACCGTGGTGGCGGCGCAGGAACTGGCCAAGCTGGGCGTGCGCGCCAACGCCATCGCGCCGGCCGCCCGCACCCGCATGGTGATGGCCAGCCCGACGGTGGACGAATTGATGCCGAGATCCGACGGTTTCGATCGCCACCTGCCCGATCATGTCTCGCCGCTGGTCGTCTATCTCGCCTCGCCGCTCAACCGCTTCACCGGCCGCATCTTTGGCGTCGAAGGGCCCGACGTGGCGCTTTACCAGCCCTGGAGCGCCGATTGGCTGGCCAGCGGCGATGGCCATTGGGAGGTGCCGGCGCTCGCCGAGGCGCTGGCCGCCCTGCCCGAACAGGCCCCTATCCGCGCCTTCTATCCCGGTGGCCGCATCGACACGGTGATACCGCCCAACCGCACGCTGAAGGCCCTGCGGGGATGAACCCCATTGTCAGCGTCTTTGCCGCCTCGCCCAATCGCGGGCGCGGGCTGGCGCGGGACATGGCGGTGCGTTGGGCGCTGGCCGAAGTGGGGCAAGATCACCAGCTGCGGCTGCTGTCGTTCGCCGATCTGAAGACGCCAGAGCACAAGGCGCGCCAGTCCTTCGGGCAGATCCCCACCTTTGAAACCGATGGCCTGACCCTGTTCGAATCCGGCGCCATCGTGCTGCACATTGCCGAAACGCACGGCCTGCTGCCCGTCGATCCCGCCGCCCGCGCCCGCGCCATCGCCTGGATGTTCGCCGCCGTCAGCACGATCGAACCGGTGATCGTTGAACGCGAAGTGGCCGTCTTGCTGGAAGGCGACAAGCCGTGGACGGCGGAGCGGCTGCCGATGCTGGAGGCCCGGCTGCGCCAGCGGCTGGACGATCTGGCCACCTGGCTGGGCGACAAGGACTGGCTGGAAGGCGACTTCAGCGCCGGCGACATCATGATGGTCTGCGTGCTGCACCGGCCGGCGGGAGCGCTGCTGATGGGCGATTATCCAGTGTTGGCGGCTTATGTTGCCCGCGCTGAGACACGCCCGGCCTTCCAGACAGCCTTTGCCGAACAGAAGACCCGTTCCGACGCCGCACACGGCTGAGTGGGCGCTGCGCGGCTGGCAAAATTCCGCATTGCGCTGCTGCCCGCAGCCGGCAACAGTTGCCACACTCAAGCCCAAGGCCCTGCCCGATGTTCCTCACCTTCCTCGAAGAATTGCGCGCCGCGAAAATCCCGGCCTCCATGAAGGAGCATCTGATGATGCTGGAGGCGTTGCAGGGCGACGTGATCGATTATTCGATCATCGATTTCTATTATCTGGCGCGCGCCACCTATGTGAAGGACGAAGGCCTGCTCGACCGCTTCGATCAGGTGTTCGCCAAGGTGTTCAAGGGGATCGAGCCGACGCTGGAATCCGAAACCGAGATTCCGGAAGACTGGCTGCGCGCCCTGGCCGAAATGAATCTGAGCGAGGAAGAGCGCGCCGAACTGGAGAAGATGGGCTGGGACAAGCTGATGGAAACCCTCCAGAAGCGGCTGGAGGAACAGAAAAAGCGCCACGAAGGCGGCAACAAGTGGATCGGCACCGCCGGCAAATCCCCCTTTGGCGCGCAGGGCGACAATCCCGAAGGCGTGCGCATCGGCCAGAAGGATGGGCGCAAGCAAAGCGCCGTGAAGGTTTGGGACAAGCGCGAGTTCAAGAATCTCGATTCAACCGTTGAACTGGGCACCCGCAACATCAAGGTTGCCCTGCGCCGTCTGCGCCGCTTTGCCCGCGAAGGCGCGGCGGACGAGCTTGATCTTGATTCCACAATCCGCGGCACCGCCAAGCAGGGCTGGCTCGATATCGTCATGCGCCCGGAACGGCACAATGCGGTGAAATTGCTGCTGATGCTGGATATCGGCGGCTCGATGGATCCGCACATCAAGCTGTGCGAGGAATTATTCTCGGCCGCCAAATCCGAATTCAAGCACATGGAATTCTTCTATTTCCACAACTGCCCCTATGAGGCGGTGTGGAAAGACAACAAGCGCCGCTGGACCGAGCGGACGCCGATGATGGAGATCATCCACAAATTCCCGCATGATTACAAACTGGTTTTCGTTGGCGACGCCTCGATGAGCCCGTATGAGATCACCTATGCCGGCGGCAGCACCGAACATTGGAACGAGGAGCCCGGCGAGGCCTGGTTGCGCCGGATGACCGACGTCTATCACTCGTCAATCTGGCTGAACCCGATCCCGGAAAAGCATTGGGAAAACGGCCAGTCGATCCGCATGATCAAGGACATCATGCACGACCGCATGTATCCGCTGACGCTCGAAGGGCTGGATCGCGGCATGCGGGAATTGAGCCGGAAGAAATAAGGGGCCGGCACAGCGCCGGCCCCTCAAAATCTCACTTGCCGCCAGCGGCTTCCAGCGCCTGCAGCTTCTTTGCCTGCTGGCCAACATAGCCGCGCACGGCTTCCACCTGGGCCGGGGTGTACCAGCGGCTGAAGGCGATCATCCCATTGGCCTTCAGTGCGCCGTCGTGAACAACGGCCTTCCACGCCGCCGCATCGCTGAGCACGCCCGAACGCCGCAAATCAGGCAGAATGCCGGACGCATGGGCATCAGGACCATGGCAGAAGGCGCAGTTGGCGCTGTAGATCTTGCCGCCTTCAGCCACCTGTACCGGCGTGAAGGCGTCGCTGGGTGGGTTGGCCGCCGCAAACACTGGCTCGGTCGCCTTGGGCAATGCACCCTTGCCGCCCAGCTTGAACACCAGCAGACGGCCATTGCGGGCATCGCGCGGATCGTCAAAGGCGGCAGTCAACGGGAAGGCACCGCCATAGCCGACCATGATCGCCACATATTGCTGGCCCTTCACGGCATAGCTCACGGCCGGCGCGATAATGCCGGTTTGCGCCTTGAAGTTCCACAGCTTGGTGCCTGTGCTGGCGTTGAACGCCTGGAAATCGCCGGCGCCATTGCCCTGGAACACCAGATTGCCCGCCGTCGCCAGCGTGCCGCCGTTCCACGGGCCATCATAGGTGATTTCCCACGCCGGCTTCTGCGCCACCGGATCCCAGGCGATCAGCTTGCCCTTCAGCGACGCCTTGATCGCCTTGAACTGGGCCCGATCATCGGGAATCGTACCGGGATCAAGGGCGATGCCCAGGTTCCAGGCGCCTTCACGGCGTTCAAAGCCATCCTGATTCTGATAGAATTGCGGCATTTCCTGCGCCGGCAGATACACCAGACCAGTGCGCGGGCTGTAGCTCATCGGGTGCCAATTGTGCGCGCCCAGCGGCGACGGCATCACCAGCGCGCCGGCCTTGCGATAACGCGCTTCCGGCACTTCGATCGGGCGGCCGGTCTTCATGTCAACGCCGGTGGTCCAGGTTTGCGTGGCAAAGCCCTTGGCCGAAATCAGCTGACCATTGGCGCGGTCGATCACGTAGAAAAAGCCATTCTTCGGCGCCTGCATCAGCACCTTGCGCGGTTTGCCTTCGATCATCAGCGTTGAAAGCATGATCGGCTGGGTGGCGGTGTAATCCCAGGTTTCAGCGGGCGTGCCCTGATAGTGCCAGAGATATTCGCCAGTATCCGGCTTCAGCGCCAGCACCGACGACAGGAAGAGATTGTCGCCCTTGCCGTCCGAGCGGATCTCGTGATTCCACGGGCTGCCGTTGCCAACACCGATATAGAGCTGATCCAGTTCCTGATCATAGACGATGGCATCCCAGGCGGTGCCGCCGCCGCCACCCTTCCAATATTCGCCCGACCAGGTCGACGCGACCTTGCCGGCCATGATGCTGTCAGACACTTCGCCGTCGGGGCCGTTGGCTGGGTTGCCGGGCACGGTGAAGAAGCGCCACTTCTTCTTGCCGGTCATCGCGTCATAGGCGGTCACATAACCGCGCACACCCAGTTCGCCGCCGCCGTTGCCGATCACCACCAGCCCCTTCATCACGCGCGGAGCACCGGTGATGGTGTAGGGCTTGGCGCTGTCGGTGAAGGTTTGCGTCGACCATTTCACCTTGCCGGTGTTGGCATCCAGCGCGATCAGCCGGCCATCCAGCGCGGCGACATACACCAGCCCGCCCCACACCGCGACGCCGCGATTGACGACATCGCAGCAGGCGCTGTGGCCGCGCGCCTTGTCCACCTTGGGATCATAATGCCACTTCACCTTGCCGGTAACGGCATCCAGCGCCATCACGTTCGACCATGATGTGGTGGTGTACATGCTGCCATCCACCACGATCGGCGTGGCTTCCTGGCCACGATTGGTGGGCAGATCGGCGTACCAGGCGAGGCCCAGTTGCTTCACGTTATCGGCATTGATCTGGTTCAGATCGGCAAAGCGCTGCTCGGCATAGGTGCCGCCGTGCGTCATCCAGTTGCCCGGCTCGCTGCGGGCATTCATCAGCCGCTGCGCATCCACACCGCGCACGCCGGTTCCCGGTCCGCCCGATACGGCAAGACCCGCCGCCAGCATCGATCCCGAAAGCAGCACCGCTGCGATTGCCAAACGCTTCATCATCATCCTCCCCAGAATATGGCGGCAGACTATGGCATGAGCGGCAAAGCGCAAACCGTTGATTGTCGCAGGCGTGTCAGGCGGGCACCGGCAAGCTCACCACCCAGGCATTGAAGGCGACCACCGCGCCGGCCACCATCATCAATATGGCCTTGGTGCGATTGCCGCCCGGCTGCTGCAGCAGCCACAAACCGCCCAGCACCAGCGCCAGCGCCGCGGCCAGCGCCAGCCCGGTGATGGGGCTCAAGCCAGCACCTTGGCAACGGCGGCCTGCCATTGTGCCCGCCGCGCACTGCGGGTGGCGCCATCGGTGGCCGGGTGGAAGCGCACATCCGCCGCGGCCATTGCGGCGGCGGCGGCCGCCAGATCGGCAAAAATCCCGGCCCCCACCCCGGCCAGCATCGCTGCGCCCATCGCCGTGGTTTCGATCACGCGCGGTCGTTCCACCACCACGCCCAGGCTGTCAGCCAGATCCTGGCACAGCCAGTTGTTGGCGACCATGCCGCCATCCACCCGCAGCATCGCGGCCGGCACACCATCGGCGGCGAGTGCATCAACCAGATCGGCGGTCTGCTGGCCCTGCGCTTCCAGCGCGGCGCGCACCACGTGCGCACGGGTGGAGCCACCCGAAAGCCCGCAGATCACCCCGCGCGCATCCGGTTCCCAATAGGGCGCGCCCAGCCCGGCCAGTGCCGGCACGAAGCTGACACCGCCATTGTCGGGCACGCTTTGCGCCAGGGCCTCGCTTTCGGCGCTGGTGGCGATGATGCCCAGCCCGTCACGCAGCCATTGCACGGCCGAACCCGCCACGAAAATTGCGCCTTCCAGCGCATAGGCGCAGCTGCCATCCAGCCGCCACGCCACGGTGGCGAGCAGGCGATTGCGCGACACCGGCGGCTCAGCGCCGGCATGGGCGAGCAGGAAGCAGCCGGTGCCATAGGTGGCCTTCAACATGCCAGCCGAGAGGCAGGCCTGGCCAATGGCGGCCGCCTGCTGATCGCCAGCCGCGCCGGTGATCGGAATTGTGCGACCCAGCAAGGTCGTTTCAGCCAGCGCCCCGGCGCAATCGACGATAGCGGGCAGCGCCGCTTTCGGAACGCCGAGCATGGCGATCAGGCCATCATCCCATTCACACGTCGCCAGATCCATCAGCAGCGTGCGGCTGGCGTTGGTGGCGTCGGTCACGTGGCGCGTGCCGCCCGACAGGTTCCAGATCAGCCAGCTTTCCACCGTGCCCACCGCCAGCCGGCCATCGCGCGCGGCGTCGGCCACCATCGGCCAGTTATCCAGGGCCCAGCGGAACTTGGTGCCGGAGAAATAGGGATCGAGCAAAAGCCCGGTCTTCGCCTGTACGCGCGCTTCCAGGCCCGGATCGGCCGCCTTCAACCCGGCGCAATAATCGGCGGTGCGGCGATCCTGCCAGACGATGGCGCGGGCAAGCGGTTCGCCTGTGGTGCGATCCCAGAAACAGATGGTCTCGCGCTGGTTGGTGATGCCGATGGCAGCGATGCGTTCCGCGCCCACGGCGGCGGCCACTTCTTCCAGGCAGGCCTGCGACAGGTCGCGAATCTCGGCCGGGTCATGCTCCACCCAGCCGCTGGCCGGGTAATGCTGGGTCATCGGGCGCCCCGCGCTGGCGACGATCTCGCCTGTTGTGGTGAAGGCAATCGCCCTTGTGGAGGTGGTGCCGGCATCGAGCACGAGGATGAGCTGGTCTGTCATGTCGCCTTTTCTATGGCGGCAAACGCCGTTAGGGAAGCTCTTGTGAATCTGCCCTCCCAGCCTTTCGATCTTGCCATCATCGGCGCCGGCATCAACGGCGCCGGCATTGCCCGTGATGCGGCCGGGCGCGGGCTTTCCGTCGCCATTCTCGATGCCAGTGATGTGGGCGGCGCCACTTCGTCAGCCTCCACCAAGCTTATCCACGGCGGCCTGCGCTATCTTGAATATTATGCCTTTGGTCTGGTGCGAAAGGCGCTGGCGGAACGCGAAGTGCTGCTTGATATCGCGCCGCACATCACCTGGCCGCAACCATTCGTGCTGCCGCATGCGGAAGGCATGCGCCCGGTGTGGATGCTGCGGCTGGGCACGTCCCTTTATGATCATCTCGCTCGGCGCGAGGTGGTGCCGGGCTCGGCGCGCATCGATCTGCGCAGCGAACGCGCCGGCCGCGCGCTTGATACGCGCTATCGCACCGCCTTTCAGTACTGGGATGGTTGGGTGGACGACGCCCGGCTGGTGGTCGAAAATCTGAAGGATGCCGCCGCGCGCGGGGCAACTGTGCTGCCGCGCACGCCGGTGGCGCGGGCTCAACGGGTGGACGGGCTGTGGCAGCTCAGCCTCGCCGATGGCCGCAGCATCGCCGCCCGCCGGCTGATCAACGCTGCCGGACCATGGGCGGAAGATGTTGCCCGCCAAGTGATGGGCCTGAACGATGCGCCGCCGCTGCGGCTGGTGCAGGGCAGCCACATCGTCACCCGCCGCGTGCACATGGGCCGGGATGCTTTCATGCTGCAGCAGCCCGATGGCCGCATCATCTTCATCATTCCCTATGAACAGGATTATTCGCTGATCGGCACCACCGAAGGCGATGTGCAGCGGCCCGAAGATGCCAAGGTGAGCGATGCGGAGGTGGAGTATCTCCTCTCCGCCGCCAACCGCTATCTCGCCCGCCCGTTGACGCCGGATGACGTGGTGCACCGCTTTGTCGGCGTGCGCCCGCTGATCCTCGAAAGCGGCAAGGACGACCCAGGAAACGCTCGGGAAACCACCCGCGATTACCGCCTTGTTGAACATCCGGGGCTAGATGCGATGACCATCGTCGGCGGCAAGATCACCACCTACCGCGTGCTCGCCGAAGACGTGATGGCCCGCATCGCGCCCAAATCGAAACGCTGGACCGGCAAAGCCCCCCTGCCCGGCGGTGCGATTGATCGCGCCAAGGGCGAGCATGGCCAGGCCGCCTTCAAGCGCTGGCTGGAGCAGTTGCAGGCGCGTGAGGCCAATTATGATCCCAAGTTGGTCAAGCGGCTGGCCATGACCATCGGTGCGCCAGCGGCCAATCTACTGGCGGGCGGACTGGGCCGCAACCTCGGCGGCGTGTTCGAAGCCGAGCTCGATTACTTCAAGACCCACGAATGGGCTCAGTCCAGCGCCGACGTGCTGTGGCGCCGCACCAAGCTGGGCCTTCACCTTGATGCCACAGCGCAAGCCGAAGTCGCCCGATGGTTCGGCGAAACGCCGGCCGATGTCCGCGAAATCCCCGCCGGCCACCGCTTTGCCCGGCCCGGTATTGACTGAATGCGGCCTCTGCCCGCGCTGGCAGCCTCAGCATTGATCCCTAATTGTTGCTGATCCGCGATTGCGGCAGCATCCATCACAATGACCGGCGGATATCGCCGGAACTTGGGGGGATGTGATGATGCCGGCGGGGCAAGCGAAGGCCGTGCCTGTCACGATCAGAAACCGGCTGGCCTGGTCCGATCTCAATGCCGCGCTCGCTGCGGGCTGGGCCGATTACCGCGCCGCGCCGCAGTTCGGCCTGTTCTTTGCCGGCATCTATGTTGCCGCCGGGCTGGCGCTGGCGTGTGCCCTGGCCACGCAAAGTGCCGTGGCCTGGCTGGTGCCGGCCGCTGCCGGGTTTCCGCTGCTGGCGCCGTTCTGCGCCGTTGGCCTCTATGAAGTCAGCCGCTGCCGCGAGGCGCTGCAACCGCTGCGCTGGGGCGGGGTCCTCGGCGCGCTCAGGGGCCGCGGCGACGATCAGATCCTTTCCATGGGCGTCATCCTCTTCGTGGCGTTCGGCTTCTGGCTGATGATCGCCCACGCCATCTTTGCCATCTTCCAGGCCGACAGCGGGACGGACAGCCTTGCCTTCCTTCTTACCGGCACCGGGCTCGCCATGCTGGCGTTCGGCAGTGCGGTCGGTGCGTTGCTGGCTCTGGGCTTTTATGCCGTCACCGTGGTCAGCCTGCCGATGCTGGTTGATCGCGACGTCGATTTCATGACGGCGATCATCGCCAGCCTCGCCAGCGTGCGCGACAATGGCGCGGTCCTGCTGGGCTGGGCCGTGCTGATCGCCGCCGCGCTGTTCCTCGCGATGATCCCGGCGTTCCTCGGGCTACCGGTGGTTCTGCCCGTGCTCGGCCACGCCACCTGGCAACTCTACCGCCGTTTGGTGGCTTAAAGCGCCGCGGCCTCCTGCAAGCACGACACCAGCACCTCCGCATCGATGTTCCCGCCCGACAGCGTGGCGATCACCGTTTTGCCCTGCACGTCCACCTTGCCCGTCAGCAGCGCGGCCAGCGTCACGCAGCCCCCCGGCTCCACCACCAGTTTCAGTTCGCGGAAGACAAAGGCCACCGCACGCGCCACCTCGGCCTCGCTCACCGATACGCCGGTAGCGCCGTGGTGGCGCAGGGTGTCAAATGTGATCTCCGCCATCACAAGTGTCTGCAGCGCGTCGCAGCGGGTGGGGCCGGGATTTTCCACCGGCAGGATGCGCCCGGCCGCCAGGCTGCGACAAACATCGTCATAGCCTTCCGGCTCCACCACCACGATCGGCAACTGGCTGCCAGCCGCGAATCCGCCCGAAAGCCCGCCACCGCCGCAGCAGGTCAGCACCATGTCCGCCGCCTCGCCCTTGGCCGCCAGATCCTGCACCGCTTCCAGCCCGGCTGTGCCTTGGCCTGCGATGATCAGCGGATCGGCAAAGGGCGGCACAATGATCGCCCCACGCGCTTCGGCCAGCTTTGCCGCAATCGTCTCGCGGCTTTCCGTAAGCCGGTCATAGAACACCACGTCCGCCCCATCAGCCCGCGTGCGCTCCACCTTCAGCTTCGGCGCGTCCGATGGCATCACGATCACCGCCGGCATGCCCAGCAGCTTCGCCGCCCGCGCCACGCCCTGCGCATGGTTGCCCGAGGAATAGGCCACCACACCGCCGCGCCGGCCTTCGGGGGGAATCGCCAGCAGGCGATTCATCGCGCCGCGGAACTTGAAGCTGCCGGTGTGCTGCAGATTCTCCGGCTTGAACCAGATGCGGCCGCCGCAGATCGCATCCAGCGCCGGATTGTTCAAAAGCGGCGTGCGCACCGGCCAGGTGCCCAGGCGATTGGCCGCAGCCAGAACATCGGAATGTACGACAAGGGAAGTCATTGAAAAAGCGCCCTTCTGACAGATTGTCACAGCCTGTATAAACCTCAAGGCAACCCTTTGAAAGGCCAAGCCAAAATCATGTTTTTTTCCAGCGGCGCGTTGTAACAATTTTCCGCTTTACATGGGGGGGGGGAAACCATAGGTAGCGCGCCGCTGCCCCATGGGACTTCCACCGCAAGGCAGCTTTGGTGTCAATGCCGGCGATCGCCCGGGCGGCCCTTTCGGGGGCCAACCGGTCAAGCGCGCAGCAGCGACATACTTTGCCCACCCGGAGGTCCCTTGAGTTGTTCAAGCAAAACGAAGCGCTGTCGGTAGCGCGGCTCCTGCGTCCAACGCAGCCCGTTACCCTTGTCCGCCCTCACGCCGCTCGCTGCGCGGCTCGGTTCTTCCTGTCGAAGTTTCCGGGCACGTCGATGTATGCGGTCAAGGCGAATCCTTCCGCTGATCTGATCCGCACCCTGTGGGATGCGGGGCTGACGCATTATGATGTCGCCTCCATCGCCGAAGTGCGCCTGGTGCGCGAAGTGGCGCCCAATGCGGTGCTGTGCTTCATGCACCCGATCAAGCCGCCGGAGGCCATTGCCGAGGCCTATCACAGCCATGGCGTGCGGGTTTTCAGCCTCGATTCCATCGACGAACTGGACAAGATCGTGGCCGCCACGTCGAAGGACGGCGTGGCCGCGACCGACCTCACGCTGTGTGTGCGGCTGCGCGTATCCTCCTCGCACTCCAAGCTCAGCCTGGCGTCGAAATTCGGCGTGCATGCCGATGAAGCTGCCCCCGTGCTGATGGCCGCCCGCCAGGTTGCCGATGCGCTGGGCATCTGCTTCCACGTTGGCAGCCAGGCGATGAGCCCGCAGGCCTATGGCGATGCCATGGCGCAGGTGTGCGCCGCCATCGTCGGCGCAGGCGTCACCGTTGACATCGTCGACGTTGGCGGCGGTTTCCCGTCCATCTATCCGGGCATGGAACCGGGCCGCCTCGAAGCCTATTTCGAAGTGATCCACCGCGCCTTCGAAGCCCTGCCGATTTCCTATTCGGCCGAGCTGTGGTGCGAGCCGGGCCGCGCGCTGTGCGCTGAATACAGCTCGGTGCTGGTCCGCGTCGAAGCCCGCAAGGGCGATGTGCTCTACATCAACGATGGTGCCTATGGTGCCCTGTTCGATGCTGCGCATATCGATTGGCGGTTCCCGGTGGAACTGGTGCGCGACACCGCCAGCCGGGCGCGCGACATGGAGTTCAGCTTCTGGGGCCCGACCTGCGACGACATGGATTACATGCGCGGGCCATTCGCCCTGCCCGCCGATATCGCGGCCGGTGACTATATCGAGATCGGCATGCTCGGCGCCTATGGTGCCGCCATGCGCACCGGCTTCAACGGCTTCACCGCCGGCGAAACGGTGATCGTGACCGATGAACCGATGGACACGCTTTATGCTGTCACGGAAGAGTCGCCGGACAAGATTATCCAGCTACGCACGAAGTAAGTCTTCATGCCCCCGCTTTCGCCGGCGGGGGCCGCTTTCCCCGCTCGGCGCCGGACTCCCCCGGCCGCGGGCGGCGCGCATGCACCGGGCCATCGTCTGAACACGGGAGCAATCCATGACCGATACATTGAACCACGTCGTTACCGATCTCACCCCCGCCGAGCGCCAGCGCAAGGCCGAGCTGCTGTCGACGCTCGTCGAACATATCGACATCAAGAGCTTCGACGCCCGCCCGATCATCGACGGCATGGCCAAGATGAGCTTCACCAGCCGCGATCTGGCCCGCGCCACAGCCATCTACAACCAGATGCTGGCCGATCCCGATTGCACCATCTTCCTGGTCATCGCCGGTTCGACCAGCGCCGGCGGCTGCATGGATCTCTATGCCGATCTGCTGCGCAACAACATGATCGATGGCATCGTGGCCACCGGCGCCTCCATCGTCGACATGGATTTCTTCGAAGGCCTTGGCCACAAGCATTATCAGGCGCTGGAAGTGCCGGATGACGACACGCTGCGCTCGCTGCTGATCGATCGCATCTACGATACCTATATCGACGAAGAAGCCCTGCAGGATTGCGATCACACCATCTACGAGATCGCCAACACGCTGGAACCGCGCGGTTATTCCAGCCGCGCCTTCATCCGCGAGATGGGCAAGTATCTGTCCGAGCATGGCAAGAAGGAGAACAGCCTCGTCAAGCTCGCCTATGAGCATGACGTGCCGATCTTCTGCCCGGCCTTCGTCGACAGCTCGGCCGGCTTCGGCCTCGTCAAGCACCAGGTGGACCGCGCCAAGGCCGGCCAGCCCTATATGATGCTGGATGCCATCGCCGATTTCCGCGAACTCACCGACATCAAGATCAAGGCCGGTACCACCGGGCTTCTCATGATCGGCGGCGGCGTGCCGAAGAACTTCATCCAGGACACCGTTGTTTGCGCCGAGATCCTCGGCCACCACGATGTGGAAGTGCACAAATATGCCGTGCAGATCACCGTGGCCGACGTGCGCGACGGCGCCTGCTCGTCCTCGACGCTGCAGGAAGCGGCCTCGTGGGGCAAGGTCAACACCGGCATCGAACAGATGGTGTTCGCAGAAGCCGGCAGCGTGATGCCGCTGCTCGCCAGCGACGCCTATCACCGCGGCCAATGGAAGGCCCGCGGCAAGCGCGCGTGGGGCAAGCTGTTCGCCTGATTTGACAGCGGCCTGGAAACCTAAGAACCCTCCCCGCCACAAACGGGGAGGGTTTTTCGTATGAACAAGGCAATTTTGCTGCCGATGCTGGTGCTGGCCGGCTGGACGATGATCGTGTGGATCTGGATGTACGCCACGCGCATCCCGGCGATGGGCCGCGCCGGGATCGATGGTGCCAAGATGGTCGGCTCCACCGGCAAGTCGCTGCGCGATGATCTCGTCGCCGCCGGCGAGCACCGCGCCAGCTGGGTGGCCGACAATTACAATCATCTGATGGAACAGCCGACGGTCTTCTATGCCACCGCGCTGGCGCTGGCGGTGATGGGCGAAGGCGGCAGCCTGGCCGTCAATCTGGCCTGGGGTTATGCCGGCCTCCGGATCGTTCACAGCCTCGTGCAGATCCTGTCGAACCGGGTCGTCGTGCGCTTCCTGGTGTTCGCGCTGGCGTCGCTCTGCCTGCTCGGCCTGGTCCTGCTGGCCCTCAGCATCGCCAGCGCTCAGGCCTGACGTTCGAAGCGCGCCACCAGTTCGACATGCGATGACCAACGGAACTGCGCCACCGGCCACAGCGTGGTGAGGCGATAGCCGCTTTCCATCAAGATCTTGGCATCGCGGCCGAAACTGTTGGGATTGCACGATACCGCGACGATCACCGGCACCGGCGATGCGGCCAGCGCCTTGGCCTGCGCTTCGGCCCCGGCGCGTGGCGGATCGAACACGACCGCATTCAGCACGGCCAGTTCCTTGTCCACCAGCGGCCGGCGGAACAGGTCACGGTGCTGCACCTCCACCCGGCGGCCAGCACTGCGGGCGGTCGCGCCCAGCGCCATCACGGCCGGCCCGGCCGCATCGACGGCCAGCACAGTCGCCCTTTGCGAAAGCGGCAGGGCGAATGTGCCGAGCCCGCAGAACAGATCAGCCACCCGTGCTGCCCCGCCGACGGCCTCCCGCACTGCCGCAACCAGCGCCGCCTCGCCTTCTCGCGTGGCCTGCAGAAATGGCGCCACCGGCAGCGGCACGGCCACGCCACCCATGTTGAGCACCGGTTGCCGCCGCTCCACCAGTGTGTCGATGCCGCCGGGCCCTTCCACGCTCAACCGCGCCAGATCATGTTTGTCGGCAAAATTTGTCAGCGCCTCGATCGCCGCCAGCCCTTCGGCCGACACATTGGCGAGCAGCACATCCACCCCGGCATCCGACAGCGTAAGCGCGATTCCCGCCCCCTGCCCGTCCCTCAACCGCGCCCGCAGCAGAACCCTGAGCGGGCCCAGCAGCGCCATCATTTCCGGCGCCAGCACCGGGCAATCGGCGATATCCACCAGCGCGTGGGTGCCTTCGCTGTGAAAGCCCAGCACCAGCTTCCCGCTGCGCTTCAGCGCCTTCAGGCTCGCCCGGCGCCGGCTGCGCGGTGGGGACAACGCGATTGGCCGCACATCGGCCGGCAGCGCCACCACCCGGCTCAACCGGTCGATCACGAAATCCCGATAAGCCGCTTCAGCCATGTGCTGCATCTGGCAGCCGCCGCATTCGGGATAATGGGCGCAGGACGGGGCGGCGTGGTGAGGGCCGGGAATGATGCACGGCGGATTGCTGCTGAAATCCACGCTATCGCCCACTGCCGCCAGCGGCACGAAGCGGCCATCATCGCTGACCCCATCCCCCCGCGCCGCCAGCCGCACGATGGGGCGAATATCGCTCATAACGCGGCCAGCACGGCCGGCAGGCTGGCCACAAGATCATCGGATATGCCGCCTGGCCCCAGCCGCAAACCGGCCGCGCCATGCAGCCAGGCCGCCGCCTGCGCTGCTTCGAACAGCGGCAGCCCATGCGCGATCAGCGCCGCGATCATCCCGGCCAGCACATCACCCGAACCGGCCGTGGCCAGAAACGGGCTGGCATGGGCATTGATCGCCGTACGGCCATCGGGCGCCGCGATGATGGTGGCGGCGCCGTTCAACAGCACCACCGCATCACTGGTGCGCGCCGCCGCCTGCACTGCACCCAACCGATCATCCCCAACCGGGCCGAACAATTGCGTGAATTCGCCCTCGTGCGGCGTCAGCACGGCCGGCGCGCCAATCGGTCCACGCGGCAGCAGGCGCAGCGCGCCAGCGTCGATCACCAGCGACTTGCCGGCCCAGCTCAGCCGCTTCAGCCAGCCACGCGCCCGTGCATCGGCCTCCATGCCCGGGCCGATCGCCACCGCGCCCAGCCGCTTGTCGGTCAGCAGCGCGGCGGCCTCGTCATCATTGCGCCGCATCAGCGCCAGCGCAGGCATTGGGCCGCCCTCTCCGGCCAGCGTCACCAGGCCCGCGCCCGTGCGCAGCGCCGCCAGGCCGGCCAGACCCGACGCGCCGCCATGGCCGGGCGTGCCTTCCACCACCATCACCCAGCCGCGCGCATATTTGTGTGCCTCGCGCCCCGGCCCCAGCAACTGCGGCCGCGCCGTGAAAGCCAGCGGGCTATCGATGGCAATGCCGATATCCACCACCGCCAGCCGGCCGGTGACGAAGGCGCCTTCGCCCAACAAGTGCCCGGGCTTGGCGGCACCAAAACTCAGCGTCAGCTCCGCCGGCAGCACCCGGCCCAGCGCCTTGCCGGTATCCGCGTCCAACCCCGAAACGATGTCGATGGCCACCACGCGCCCGACACCCTGCAAACGATCCAGCGCCGCCTGAACGCTGTCCGGCAGTGGTCGGGTAAGGCCAGTGCCGAACAGTGCATCCACGATCAACGGCGCGGCCGGCGCTTCGCTCAGCGGCACCACCGGGCCCGTCCAGCGCCGCGCCATGGTCGCTGCCGGCTCGGATGTGGGCGGCGCATCGGCGGCGACCGTGACCGCCACGCCGGCTTCGTCCAGCCGGCAGGCAATGCCATAGCCATCGCCGCCATTATTGCCCGGCCCGCACAGCACGGTGGCGCGCCGCGCCGGCGCGAACGCCATGATCGCCCGCGCCGCGCCTTCCGCCGCCCGTTCCATCCAGGTGAGCGCCGATGTGCCCGCCGCGATGGCAGCAGCTTCAGCCGCCCGCATGGCAGCGGCAGAAACGATGGTGGGGCCAGAATCGGGTTTCAACATGCGCGCCTTGTCACAAAGCACGCGCGTCGGCACAAGGCCGGTGATGACCGCACCTCTCCACATCCGCCCCGTCCGCGCCGAAGATGCCGCCGAACTGGCCGAATTGCTGAACGCCATCATCGCGCGCGGCGGCACCACAGCGTTCGAAACGCCGTTCACGCCGGAGACGTTGCGCGAGGCCTATCTGATCGGCCCAACGGTGCATTGCTGCTTCGTGGCAGAGGCTGATGGTCACCTGCTCGGCTTCCAGACGCTGGGCACGCAACCCTTCCTGCCAGCTCACATTGGGGACATCGCCACCTTCACCCGCGTTGTCGGCACGCAATCGGGCGTCGGCTCCGCGCTGTTCGTTGCCACCACGGCACGCGCCCGCGAAATCGGCCTCACCGCCATCAACGCCACCATCCGTGGCGACAACACAGGCGGCCTCATCTTCTACAGCCGCATGGGTTTCATTGATCACGAAATCGTGCCGGCCGTACCGCTGAAAGACGGCACGCCGGTGGACCGCATCCGCAAACGCTTCGCGCTTTAGATATCCGCAAACACGTGGGTTTCCCCATGCGCGCCAGGATGCGTCACCGCCCCCAGCCGCGCCGGGCCCACCGTCTGGGCGAATTTCCAGATCGCGCCTGATTGATAATCGGTGGCGCGCGGCACCCAGTTCGCCCGCCGCGCGTCCAGCACAGCGGCGTCCACCTCCAGTTCGATTGTGCCGGCCTCCGCATCGATGCTGATCATGTCACCATCCTCGATCAGCGCGATCGGCCCGCCTTCGGCCGCTTCAGGCCCCACGTGCCCGATGCAGAACCCGCGCGTCGCGCCCGAAAAGCGGCCATCGGTGATCAACGCCACCTGCTCGCCCATGCCCTGGCCATAAAGCGCCGCCGTCGTGGACAGCATCTCGCGCATGCCCGGCCCACCCTTGGGGCCTTCATAGCGGATCACGATCACGCAGCCCGGCTCGATCCCGCGCTGCTCCACGACGGCAAAGCAGGCCTCCTCGCTGTCGAACACCCGCGCCGGGCCGCGGAACTGCAGCGTCTTCATCCCCGCCACCTTCACGATGGCACCATCGGGGGCCAGGCTGCCCTTCAGGCCCACAACACCGCCGGTAGGCGTGATCGGGTTCGAAACTTCGTAGATCACCTTCTGGTTCGGGTTCCAGCTGATCTCGTCAATATTCTCGGCCAGCGTCTTGCCGCTCACCGTCATGCAGTCGCCATGGATGAAACCGGCATCGAACAGCGTTTTCAACACCATGTACACGCCGCCCGCGTCATACATGTCCTTCGCCACATATTTGCCGCCGGGCTTCAGATCAGCAATGTAAGGCGTCGTCTTGAAAATCTCGGCCATATCGAACAGATCGAACTTCACCCCGCATTCGTTGGCCATAGCCGGCAGGTGCAGCGCGCCGTTGGTCGAACCACCAGTGGCGGCCACGATCCGCGCTGCATTTTCAAACGCCTCCCGCGTGCAGATGTCCCGCGGGCGGATGTTCCGCTCCAGCAGGGTCATGATCTGCTTGCCGGCCGCAATCGCGATGTCCGCCCGGCTCTGATAGGGCGCCGGCATCATGTTGCTGTTGGGCAGCGACAGGCCAATCGCCTCCCCCACGCACGCCATGGTGTTGGCGGTATATTGCCCGCCGCACGCGCCATGGCCAGGGCACGCCACCTTCTCCAGCGCCGTCAGCCGCGCCAGCGGGCAGTTGCCGGCCGCAAAGCCGCCCACCGCCTCGAACACGTCCACCACGGTCACGTCCTTGTCTTCAAACCGGCCGGGCAGGATCGATCCGCCATAAACGAAGATGCTCGGCACGTTCAGCCGCAGCATCGCCATCATCATGCCCGGCAGGCTCTTGTCGCACCCGGCAAAGCCGATCAGCGCATCATAACAATGGCCGCGCATCGACAGTTCAACGCTGTCCGCAATGCAATCGCGCGAAACCAGCGACGCCTTCATGCCCTGGTGCCCCATGGCAATCCCGTCGGTAACGGTGATGGTGTTGAACCGCCGCGGCATCCCGCCGGCCTCGTTCACGCCGATCCGTGCCGCATCGGCCTGCGCATCCAGCGTGGTGTTGCACGGCGCCGAGTCATTCCCCGCCGACGCAATCCCCACAAACGGCCGCCCGATCTCCTCCTCGGTCAAACCCATCGCATAATAATAGCTGCGATGCGGCGCCCGCTCCGGCCCCACCGAAACATGACGGCTGGGCAGCTTGGACTTGTCGAATCTTGTCATATCAGGGCCTCTTTGGCTAACAATCTTGCCTTGGCGCAGCGGTGCCCCGAGGTCAATAGCGCGCGCCCAAGCCTATTTCAGCGATTTTTCGGCCCCCAGCCGAGACATCAGGATTGCGGCGCGCTTCGCCTGCCGGGCGATGCTGGCAATTTCAATCGTCTCGCCCGGCGCATGAGCGCCCTTGCCCCCCGTGCCCAGCCCAACCAGCCCATCGACATCCTTCGCCACAAAGGCGATGTCGCCAGCGCCACGCTTGAGCGGGTCAAGCTCGGCCATCTCAGCCAGCCCAAGGTCGCGATTGACCATGTTCAACTTGGCCAGATACGCCCGGCTGCCCGGTGTTGGCGCCATCGGCGGATAGTTTTCACTGAACTCGATCGAGGCATCGGTGCGCGGGGCATGTCGTGCAACAATTGCCTGCATCTTCGCCCGAACCCGATCTGTCTGTTCCTGCGACAGGGTGCGAAAATCGCCATAGGCCAGCCCAACCGCCGGGATGATATTGGATTTGCCAGCGGCGGTGGCGCGCACGCCATCATTGTCCAGTGCTGCGGTCGCGCCGCCTGCAACCAAGCCCACGTTGAAGGTCAAGTTTGGCTCTGGCAACTGGGTGCGGAAGACGGCGATGATCCGCGCCAGTTCAAAGATCGCGCCATCGCCCGCATTGGCGCTGAAGATGCCGCTGGAATGGCCGCCTTTGCCGCTGGTCTGCAGCCGCCAGCTGTTTCCCGAACGCCGCGCGATCGATCCCATATCCTTGCCGCCTTCTTGCGCAAGCCCCTCGAAATCCAGCGCCACATCGGCGCGCTTTCCCGCTGCAACAAGATCGGCGCGCGCCACTTCGATTGGCGATCCTACGCGCTCTTCGTCGCCGGTCAGAACAATTTCAAGGTTGGTGGCCTTCAGCGTTCCAGCCGTCTTCATCGCCTTGAGCGCGAGCAGCATCACCACGACTCCACCCTTGTCGTCACCAATCCCCTGGCCGCCCGCCATGTCGCCATCGCGGTGAAAGGGATCAGCCGGGGCGTCAGGCTCAAACACCGTATCGAGGTGCCCGATCAGCAAAATCTGCTTGTCGCCCTTGCGCCCGGCATTGGTGGCAATCAGATGCCCTGCGCGCCCAGTGGCCTGCATCGGCACCCAGCGCGTCTGCAGCCCCAGCGCCTCCAGCTCGGCTCGCACCATCACGCCGACTTTCGTCACGCCATCGATATTCAACGAACCACTGTTCTGGTTGACCAGCCTGGCGAGCAACGCCAGAGCATCCTCCTGTCCCGAATCGACAGCAGCAGCCATCTTTGCTTCTGCTGGCGACAGTCCAGCCGCCGCCGGTGCTGCCGCCACGATGCACGCCAATGCCGTCGCTGCGATCAAAAGGGCTCTGTTCTGCACGATCAATTTCCCCAAATCTTCAAGACGGCCACTATCGCACGCCTGACTGGCGGTGCAACCAACCCTGGGAGACGGCAGACCCGCGCCGGCGGCTCACGCCAGACGGCCCGACTGGTCGTCTTGCCCCTTACAACCTGCGCCGCACCATTGCGATGCAGTCGGCCAATATGTGCGTCCAGCGGGCCACGCCTTCCTTCGTCTGCAACCCGTCGTTACGCACTTCGATGCCAAGATAGGGGATGCGCAGCGCTTCGGCGTGGCGGTTCATCGTGTAGTTGAGGTCACGCCCCGAGTAGGGCTGGTTGTCGCCCACATGCAGACCCCGGCTGGCCAGGGCGACGAGGCCCAGGCGGGCGGCGCGGTCGTCCTGGTTGTAGAGGATGCCGATCGGCCACGGGCGCTATTCTTCTGCGCGGGTGGCAAGCTGCGGCGTGAAGCTGTGGACGGAGATGATCAGCGCCGGGCGCACGCGCGCGATCTCGGCCGAGATAGCGGCGTGATAGGGGGCGTGGATGGCCTCCACCCGCAGGTCGCGTTCTTCTTGCGACAGCTTCCAGTTGCCGGGGATCAGGTGGCCGTCGCTGCTGGCCGGCACGGCGCCCAGTTCGGCGGGATCGCGGTTCAGATCGACCACCAGGCGCGAGACGGTGCCGATGATGGCTGGGGCAGAGAGCGCGCGGGCGAGACGGCGGGTGAGCGCATCGGTGCCGATATCCACCGCGATATGATCATTGAGCAGCGCAGGCGGGATGCCCAGATCAATGCCGGGCGGCACAGCGGCCGACGCGTGATCGGCGATCAGCAGCAGATCGGCGGTGCCGGGCAGGATTTCGGGCAGGCTCATTGCTGCCGGCATAGCCCCCTTGCCGCACAGAAAAAAGGCCCGGTGGCAAGCCACCGGGCCTTCAGGGGCATACTTGGGAGGATGAAACCGATAATTACTGGCCAATGGCCGGCAGGGCGGCCAGCTCGGTGCCGAGCAGCTTGGCGGCCTGGGCAAACTTCTTGCCGGCTTCGAACTTGGCATCAGCAGCGCACAGCTTTTCGCCGGTGGCGACGAGGTGGATGGCCTTGGCGGCGCCTTCGCCACCCTTGGCAGCAGCCAAGGTGCGAATCTGAGCCGGGGTGGTCTTGCAGCTGACCGGAGCAGAAGCAGCGACGGGGGTGGCGGCCACGGCAGCGGCGGCGATGGCCAGAGCGATGATGCGGTTCAACATGGGTCTTCTCCTGTTGCGGCGCCAGGATCTGGGTCCGCGTGACGTGACATGAATTCCGATTGATTTGAGCAACGCCGCCCCCAACCGAGGGGGGAGTTGAGCGGAGACTGAGCGCTGCTCAAATCAACTGAGGGCGCTCTAAGTGCGCCTCAGAAGACCGTCAACAGCTATTTTGAGCGTTGGTCAGATTGTGGCGGTGCGGCATAGCAATATCAATGATTTGTATGAATGACGTAGCCATGATGTGGCGCTGCACCCAGTAAATTGCGCGGCCATTCGAGCGCGACTCATGCCATTTTTTGAGTCCAACTCCATTCAGCTGAGCGCGACTCGGGACTGTGGTTGCCGAATCAGATGATGTGCGTGGGGCAGAGCCACCAGCCGCGGCTGCCCGATACTTGGGAAAGCACCGCCACCGCCCGATCGCGCGCCGCCAGATCGGGAAAGAGCGCCAGGCAGGTGGCGCCGGAACCGCTCATCCGCACGAGTGTCGCCTCCCCTGCCCGCTCCAGCGCCGCCAGCACATCGGCGATCACCGGCTGCAGGGCGATGGCCGCCGCGGTCATGTCGTTGCGCAGCCGATCAAGCGGCAGGGCGGGATCGATGGGGCCAAGATCGCGCTGGTTCCAGCCGGCGAACACCGGCCCGGTCGCAACCGCCACACGTGGGTTGACCAGCAAAACGGGCGTGCCGGCCGGATCGTGGGGCCAGGCCGAAAGCGCCTCACCCTTGCCCGCACCAAAGCGCGTCTGGCTGTACACGCACACCGGCACATCGGCGCCCAACGGTTCGGCCAGTGTCGCCAGCCGGTCGAGCGGCCAGTTGAGGCCCCACAGCCGGTTCAGCAACCGCAGCGCGGCGGCCGCATCCGCCGAGCCGCCGCCGAGCCCGGCCGCGACCGGAATCCGCTTTTCAAGGGTGACGGCAGCGCCCGGCTCCACACCGGCAGCCGCCGCCAGCGCCCGGCCAGCGCGCAGCACCAGATTGTCAGCATCCGGACCCGCCGCGGCAGCCGTTGGACCCGAAAGCGTAAGCGTTAGCGTTTCCGCCGGCACGGCGTGGAGCGTGTCGCCGAATTCGGTGAACGCGAAGATGCTCTCCAGATCATGATAGCCATCAGGCCGCCGCCGCCACAGGTGCAGCGCCAGATTGATCTTGGCCGGGGCATGTTCGGTCAGCATCGCGAGGCACGCTGTGGCGCGGGCCGGCAGGCGGCGCAAGTGCTTCTATTTTTGGGCCAGCATCGCTGGCGCCGCATCCAGGCCATAGTCCAGCCGGGCCTGCAGCTTGCGCTTGTCCTCCGCCGGGGCTTCCAGCGCCAGTGCCTGGCGCCAGCGGAAGCGCGCTTCGATTCGGCGGCCCTGCTGCCACAGCGCATCGCCCAAGTGACTGATAATGGTAGGATCCTGTGGTTCAAGGCTGATGGCACGTTCCAGCGTGGCCACCGCCTTGTCCACCTCGCCCGTCTGCAATTGCACCCAACCAAGGGAATCGATGATGCCGCCATCACCGGGGCGCAACTGGGCGGCCTTTTCGATCAGGGCGCGTGCTTCGACCGGCGCGCCACCGCGTTCGAGCAGGCCATAACCGAGATAATTCAGCACCCCCGGTTCATCAGGGAACAGCGCCAGCGCGGCGCGGAAATCGGCCTGCGCGCCCAGCCAATCGCCGGCGCGATCGCGCATCATGCCGCGCAGATAGTGCAGGTTCCACGCCGAAGCGCCCAACCCCTTGCCAAAACGATCAATTGCCATGCCGTAGGCGCTGGCGGCTTCGGCAAAGCGACTGGCTCTGCTGTACCAGCCGGCCAGCCGGCCACAATCATCGGCCGATGCCTCCGGCGCCTCCGCGGCGCGTTGCAGCAACTGCCCGGCCGCGGTAGATTGGCCAGCGGCTTCAAGTACTTCGGCGCGGCGGGCGCGCACGGCTTCTTCCAGACCAAGCCCGGCCGGCACCTTGTCCAGCGCGGCCAATGCCGGCTGCGTCTGATCGGCCTTGTCCAGCATGTCCCCCACGGTCAGCCAGGTGATCGGCAATTCGGGTGCTAGGAAACTGGCCAGCCGGGCGAAATTCAACGCCATCGGCTCGGAACGTTCCCGCGCCAGATCAATCGCAAGCCGCGCCGCCGTCCACGCCAGCGCCTGCCGGGGTTCGGCCGCCAAGGGGCCCAGCCGCTGGCCGGCCTGCAGCCGCTCCCGTGCCACTGCCGTCGGCCGGTCGCCTGGGTAGAGCACGGCCAATGCCTCGTCCTTGCGGCCGGCCATCACCAGTGCATCGGCCTGACCTTGCCGCAGGAACAGCAAAGCCGGGCCGCCGCCGGAGCGGGCCTGGCGATAGGCGGTGGCGGCTTCATCCCAGCGGCCCAGGCTGGCCAGCAGATGGGCGCGTTGTTCGGCGATATAGGCACGCAGGAAGCCTTGGTGGCGCTGCGGATCGAGCAGATTGAGCGCTGCCCCGGCATCGCCGCGGGCCTGCGCCACCCAGGCGTCGACCACCGGCCCAACGACGATCGGCCAGCCCTGCCCGCCCAGTTTCTGGCGCAAAGAAGCGGCCAACGCCCAATCCTTGCGGATCACGGCTTCAGCAATGCGCGTCATGATCACATCGGGATCGCTGGCACCATCGGCAGCCAGGCTGCGCGCCAATTGGAACGCCCGGGCCTGATCACCGTTGGCCAGCGCCAGTTCCCAGCTTCGGCGCTTGATGCTGGCCGCTGCCGGATCGGCGGCACGCGCCTCTTCCATCAGTCGGGCCGCCAAGCCGACCTCGTTATCGAGCACGGCGTAACGGCCGATGACATAGGCGTGCAGCGCGGAATCGCTAGGTGGGGCAGTCGGCTTGGCGGCCTGTGCAGGCATGGCGGAAAGCGCCAGCAAGGCAGCAATGGTGAAGCAGGTGCGCATGTTTGGCGAAGATGGCGGAGTGTGGGAGGAATGTCGAGGGGGTGAGAGTCGCGGGGGGATGGGTGCTGCTGGCTGCGGCCAGCGGCGGAGCCGCCGAGTCCGCTTCTGAGGATAGGGAAAAAGGAAGGAGGAGCTTGGCGGAGCCACGCAGTCGGACGAGACAAAAAGGGAGGCCTGTTGGGCCGCCCTTTTCGCTCGCCGTCCGGACTTGCGCGGGTCAGTGACCATCGCTGCGCAATGGTCACTGGCCGCGCTGCGTCACATATTCGGATAGTTTGGGCCCCCACCGCCCTCTGGCACGACCCAATTGATATTCTGCGCCATGTCCTTGATATCGCACGTCTTGCAATGCACGCAGTTCTGCGCGTTGATCTGCAGGCGCGGCGCGTTCTCTTCCACACCCACGATCTCATACACGCCGGCCGGACAATACCGCTGCGCTGGCTCGTCATAGAGCGCGAGATTGACCTCGACCGGCACCGACTCATCCTTCAGCGTCAGATGGCAGGGTTGGTCTTCCTCGTGGTTGGTGTTCGAAAGAAACACGCTTGAGAGACGGTCGAAGCTGATCACGCCATCCGGCTTGGGATAGTCGATCTTGGGCGCGTCATCCTTGCGGCGCATATGGGTGTTGTCGGGGCTGAGCTTGAAGGTGAACGGCAGCTCGTAGCCCAGATACTCCATCCACATCATCACGCCGCCCATTGCGGTGCCCACCACATTGCCGAACTTTTCCACCGCCGGCAGCACGTTGCGGACGATCTTCAGTTCTTCATGCACCCAGCTCTTCTTGTATGCAGCATCATAGTCCTTCAGTTCGTCCCCACCGCGCTGGGCGGCGATGGCCGCGACGGCGCATTCGGCGGCCATCATGCCGCTCTTCATCGCCGTGTGGCTGCCCTTGATGCGCGGCACGTTCAGGAATCCTGCAGCGCAACCAATCAGCGCGCCGCCCGGGAAGGCCAGTTTCGGCACCGCCTGCCAGCCGCCATCATTGATGGCGCGTGCGCCATAGGAAACGCGGCGGCCGCCTTCTAGAATTTTGCGGATCGCCGGGTGGGTTTTCCAGCGCTGGAATTCCTCGAACGGCGAAAGGTGCGGGTTGTCATAGTTGAGCCACACCGAGAAGCCCAAGGCCACCTGGCCATTGGCCTGATGATAGAGGAAGCCGCCGCCATTGGCATCGCTCAGCGGCCAGCCCTGACTGTGGATCACCCGACCCGGCACATGCTTTTCGGCCGGGATGTCCCACAACTCCTTCAGGCCGATGCCGTAAATCTGCGGCTGGCTGTTCTTGCGCAGATCGAACCGGTTGATGACCTGCTTGGAAAGATGGCCGCGCGCGCCTTCGGCGAAGAAGGTGTACTTGGCATGGATTTCCAGGCCGGGCGTCCAGCTGTCTTTCTTGGAACCATCCTTGGCGATGCCCATGTCGCCGGTGGCGACGCCCTTCACGCTGCCATCATCGTTGAACAGCACTTCGGCCGCGGCAAAGCCGGGGAAAATTTCCACGCCCAACGCTTCTGCCTGGGTGGCGAGCCAGCGGGTGAGATTACCGAGGCTGACAGTATAGCAGCCCTTGTTCTGCATGAACGGCGGCAACAGCGCGTGCGGGAATTCATATTTCTTGGTTTCCGTGAGCGCCCAGTGATGGTTCTCCGTCACCGGCACGGTCAGCGGCGAATCCATCGTGCGCCACTCGGGCAGCAGCTCATCAAGCGCGCGGGGATCGACCACCGCGCCCGACAGGATATGCGCGCCGATTTCGCTGCCCTTTTCGAGAATGCACACCGAAAGCTCGACACCCAGCCGCTGTGCTTCCTGCTTGGCCCGGATTGCCGCGGAAAGGCCGGCTGGCCCACCGCCCACGATCACCAGGTCATAGGGCATCGATTCCCGTTCGCTCACATGCTTTCCCCATCCTCGCGGCGCCGCATCAGGCTGGCGCAGCCTTGCCATCATTCACCAGATAGCGGCACAGCAAAGGCTTGACCAGACGGGGCACACTGATGCTTTTGGTCGCTTGTGACGCTTACCCCAGACACCTTTGTTATCCCTGCTGCTGCCGATCCTGCCGCTGCGCTGGCCTTTCTGGTGAGCGCCGGGGCCGATGTGGCGATTGCAGAACAGCCGCGTCGCTGGCTGGATGCGCCGCCACCAAAGGCAACGCCCAGGCCCGAACCGGCGCCCGCACCAGCCGCTGCACCGCGCATGGCGGCGCCCGCGCAGGCCCCGGCCGCCGATCACCCGGCCCGCGCCTGTGCCGATGTGCCGGCGCTGTTTGCCCTGCTTGGGCGCTTTCCCGATGCCCGCACGCGGCCACCACTTTTGTTCCAAGGTGCGTTGGAAACGCGCATCTGGGTGCTGATCGACCGGCCGGACACTGATCCCGGCCACCGTGAGACCATCGATCGCATGCTGGCCGCCATCGATCTTGATTGGAACCGGGCCGCGCTGGTCAGTCGCCTGCCCTGGCCAACGCCGGGCGATGGCGAGCCCACCGCCAGCGCGCTGGCCCGTTTCTCGCCGGTGGTGGAGCGCCTGGCCGAACTGGCACCGCCCACGCACGTGCTGGCACTGGGCCAAGTCGCCGCCGATCTGGCTGGCACACAAGCTCGGTTGGGCAGCAGCCGCGGGCGCTGGTTCGATTGGCGCGGCGCGCAATTGCTGCCGTCGATCCACCCGCGTGCCATGGGCGGGACAAAGGAATTGAAGCGCCAGGCGTTTGAACATCTGAAACTGTTTCGGGCCGCAATCGGATGAGGCGCGCGACGGCTCTGATTGCCCTGGTTCTGGCTGGCCCGGCCGCTGCGATCACCGTGCCGCCGGCGCTGATGCCGCCAAAACCGCCGCCGCTCACGACACTGCCGCCCGCCGCGCAACCGATGCAGACAGTGACCGGCCTGCGCACCGGCATCACCCCGCGTCAACGCATGGTGCCGCCGCAGCTGACCGAGGAAGAACGCGCCGCCTTCCGGCAGATCTTCCTCGATCTCGATGCCGGCCGCTTCAGCGCGGCGGAAAAATCGCTCATCGCCCTGCCCGCCGGTCTCCTCAGCGAAACCGCCCGCGCGGCCCTAATCGTCGCGCGCGGCACCGGCAAGCTCATACGGACTGACCTTGTCACCTGGCTCACCGCCAATCCCGATCTGCCGCTGTCGCCAAAGATTGCCAAGCTGGCCGATGCCCTGCCCGGCGGCGACAGTGCGCCGCTGCCGCTACTGCCGGAAGCCCGGCCGTTCCGCACCGCCAGTGGCACTGGCTTTCGCACTGAATCCGCACCCGCCGATGGCGAGTTTTCGGCCCGGCTGAAGCCATTGCTCGCCGCTGATCGCAATGGCGAGGCGGAGCGGCTGTGGTTGATGCAGGCCCAGGCACTGTCACCCTTCGCCCGCGCTGATCTTGCCGCCCGCATCGCCTGGAATCATTATCGCATGGGCGACGATCTCGCCGCCTGGCGCATGGGTCTCGAAGCCGCCGCGGGCTTGGGCCAGGGGGCGTCAGACGGGGCGTGGAGCGCCGGATTGGCTGCCTTCCGCCTCGGCCGCTGGCGCGATGCCGCCGAAGCCTTTGATCGGGTGACGATGGGCCGCGACGACACGCGGGCGGCTGCTGCCTTCTGGGCCGGCCGCAGTTGGGGCTTGGCCGGCAACGAAGCCAATCGCCAGGCCCGGCTCGCCCAAGCCGCCACCTCGGTCGCCAGCTTCTATGGCCTGCTCGCCCGCCGCACGTTGGGCGTGGATCAGGGCCTGGATTGGCGAGAGCCCGATTTCATAACGGCAGACTGGAATTACCTGAAAGACGTGGCTGGCGCCCGCCGTGCCGCTGCCTTGGTGGAAATCGGCCAATTGGGCCTGGCCGACCGCGAACTCCGCCACCTCGCCGCCACCGCGCCCGCTGATGCCTATCCGGCGATCCTGCGGCTGGCGGCACGCCTCGATCTGCCGGCCACGCAGTACAGCCTTGCCACCAAACCCCCGCTGGGCCTTGAAGCGCCGCTGTCTGCTCGATATCCCGCGCCGGATTGGGTGCCGTTCCGCGGCTGGCGGGTGCCGCGCAGCCTCGCATTTGCCCACGCCTTGCAGGAATCGGCCTTCATCACCACGGCCACCAGCCGCACCGGTGCCAAGGGCCTGATGCAACTCATGCCCGACACCCGCGATCTGGTGAACCGCCGCATCCTGAAAGAAACCCCCGACGCCGCAAGCGTAGTCGGCGACATGGCGGACCCGGCCTATAATTTCGAACTTGGCCAGACCTATCTGGAGGTACTGGGCCGCATGGGACACACCGGCGGGCTGCTGCCCAAGGTGATCGCCGCCTACAACGCCGGGCCGGGTTCGGTGCAAACCTGGAACCGCACGCTGAATGATCAGGGTGATCCGCTGCTGTTCATCGAATCCATCCCCTATCGCGAAACCCGGCACTATGTCGAAATCGTGCTCAGGAACTTGTGGATGTACGAATTGCGCGACGGCCATTCGCCGGCTTCGATGGACGCCATCGCGCAAGGCCTGTGGCCACGCCTGCCCGGCATCGGCGGCGAAATGGCAGTGAAGCGCGATCCGCTGCCGATCCGGCCGCGCCCCGAACCCGGCAGCTTCAGCCCCGAAGCCTGGCCCAGCGACGATCGCGCCGTGGCAGGCGGGAAATAGGCTCAACGCTGCTCTGTCAGGCTCAGCAGATTGCCCTCACTGTCGTTGAACCATGCGATGCGGGCGCCGCCATCGGGCGAATTCCAGATGCCCGCTTCGTCCTGGCCAAAGCCAGGATAGATCAGCATTCGGGCGCCCTTCGCCACCAGCCCGGCCACGGCGGCGCCGGCATCATCCACCTGCCAGCCCAGCACAGGATGGGGACCGGGCGTGAAATCCGGTAACGCGGTCAGCCGGATAAACCCATCGCCGCACGGGAATTGATCGCCAAAATGGTCAATCGCCGGCGCGCCAATGCCCAGCACCGGCCCCAGCACATCGCGGTAAAAGCCCCGCGCCCGGTCGCGGTCGCTCACGCAGATCATCGCCATCACCCGCGCCATCGTCGCAATCCTTCCCCTCGCTGTTCATCCACCATGACAAACCGGCAAGAATCAGTTTAGCGTCATTCATGCCCATTGATGAGTCGATTTCCTTCGTGCCTCTGCATATCGCCGCCCTGACGGTGAGCGACACGCGCGAGGCCGCCACCGACACATCGGGCGACACGCTGGTGGCGCGGCTCGCCGCTGCTGGCCATGTTCTTGCCACCCGCGCCATCGTGAAGGACGAGGTGCCGCTACTGGTGGCGCAACTGAACGCGTGGATTGATGACCCGGCCATCGACGTCATCATCACCACCGGTGGCACCGGCGTCACTGGACGTGACGTCACCCCTGAAGCGCTTGATCAGGTTGCGGAAAAGATGATCCCCGGCTTTGGCGAGCTGTTCCGCTGGCTCAGCTTCCAGAGCATCGGTACTTCCACCATCCAGTCCCGCGCCTGCGCTGGCCTCGCCCGCGGCACCTATATCTTCTGCCTGCCCGGCTCCACCGGCGCTGTGAAGGATGGGTGGGACGGCATATTGGCCAGCCAACTCGATGCGCGCCACCGGCCGTGCAACTTCGTTGAGCTCCTGCCCCGCCTGCGGGAGCGCTGAGCCGTACGGTACTTCCTCGATTGCGAATTCAATGGCTTCGATTGCCCGCTTATCGCCATCGCGCTGGTGCCGGAAGGCGAGAGCCTGGGCGATTTCTATGCCGTGCTGCCCTGCCACCGCCCGCTGCGCTGGGTGCAGGAACATGTGATGCCCAAGCTGGGCGCCCCGGCTCAGAGCCGCGCCGACGTGGTGGCCGCGCTTGCCGCCTATCTTGCGACCGATGCCGAGCCCGTGCTCGTCGCCGACTGGCCAGAAGATATCGCCCACGCCGCTGGCTTGCTGGTGTTCAAAGGCCGCCGCATGGTCCCGCACGTGCGCTTTGATCTGATCAACTTGCCTGGCTTCGACACTGCCAGCATGAGCGCCATGCCCCACAACGCGCTGGCCGATGCCCGCGCCCTGCGCACCGAAGTCTTGACTCGCGAAGCCTTGGCACTGGGCCAGGTCGCCGCCTGAAGCAGGCCCGCAATGCCGCTGGTGCAGGTGCAATGTTCCTGATACGTTCACACCCGATGGAGAGTCGGTTGATGAAACTGATTGGAGCATATCTGATGATGGCCAGCTTCACTGTAGGCAACCCGGCTGCCGGCGCCGAAGCCAGCGGCCAGTTCAGCGTGAAGCTCACCGCCCTGCCCGCAGCGCCCGGCGGCGTCGCGCAGCATCGGCTGGAGAAGCACTTCAGCGGCGATCTGGCCGGCACCAGCACCGGCGTGATGATGAGCGCCGGCGATCCGGCCAAGGGCATTGCCGGCTATGTCGCGATGGAGATGGTCGAGGGCACGCTGGCTGGCCGCACCGGTAGCTTCGCGCTGCAGCACAATGGCACGATGGATGCCGGCGGTCAGCAGCTCAATGTGGTCATCGTACCTGGCTCCGGCACCGGGGCATTGGCTGGCATCAGCGCCCGCATGACCATCCGCATCGCCGGCCGGGAGCATTTCTACACGCTCAGCTATGCCCTCCCTGCCGCACCCTGAGGCGGTGCGCGGGCGCGGCGCGACCGGGAACGCCACACCCGCCCGCTTTGGCCTCGCCACCCGTGAAGCCGATGGTGACTGGCTGGACATGGCCGCAACGGTTGACGACGCACCGCCGCCCTTGCGCACGACGGTAAACGTGGAACGCCCGCGCAGCATCATCACCCGCAACCAGTCCCCCGATGTGCCGTTCGACCGCTCGATCAACGCCTATCGCGGCTGTGAGCATGGCTGCGTTTATTGTTTCGCCCGCCCCACACACGCCTTTCACGACCTGTCGCCCGGCCTGGATTTCGAAAGCCGACTGTTTGCCAAGCCCGATGCCCCGGCGCTGCTGAAGGCCGAAATGGGCAAGCGCGGCTACGAATGCCAGCCCATCGCGCTCGGCACCAACACAGATCCCTATCAACCCATCGAGCGCGACTGGAAGATCACCCGGCAAATCCTTGAAATATTGAACGACTGCCGTCACCCCGTCACCATCACCACCAAGTCAGACCGGGTGTGCCGCGACCTCGATATCCTTACCGCCATGGCGACCCGCAGCCTCGCCGCGGTGATGATCAGCGTCACCACCCTCGATCCCCACCTCGCCCGGTGCATGGAACCACGCGCCGCCACACCTCCACGCCGCCTCGCCGCCATCCGCACGCTCCGCCAGGCCGGCGTGCCCGTATACGTCTCACTCTCGCCGATGATCCCGGCGATGAACGATCACGAAATCGAAGCCATCGTCGCCGCTGCTGCCGAAGCCGGCGCAGTTGGCGCTTACTCCATCCCCGTGCGCCTGCCCCAAGAAGTCGCGCCGCTGTTTCGCGACTGGCTGGCGACACATTTCCCCGACCGCGCCGCCCGCGTCATGCACCACATCACCTCCATGCGCGGCGGAAAGGACAATGATCCCCGCTTCTTCGCCCGCTTCCAGGCGCAAGGCCCCTATGCAGACCTGATGCGCCAGCGTTTCGTGAAGGCCTGCACCAGCCACGGGCTGAGCCGGGAACGGATTCAACTGGATTGCACCCGGTTCCAGACACCCGGTGATCAGTTCAGCCTTTTCCCGTGAAGCAGCGCCAATCAGGGCACTCCACCCTTATCGCGCCATCTTCTGATAGCGCTCCAGCCGCGGCGGCTCCGCCTGCCATTGGCCCTTGGCACCAATGGCGCGCCCTGCCTCGAACAGCCGCCGCAAGGCAGCGGGTTCAAAGCTGATCGGGCTCGGTTCCTCCTCGTCATCCGGCAGATAGGCCAGGTGATATTCGGCGCGGGCGTTGCGGGCCATGGTGTAAACCCGCTCGATGGAACGATAGGCAATCGATCGCAACATCTCGAGAACACTGCGGCCGATGATGCTGCCGCTGTTGGTACCGCTGAGCGCCGTGTTGCCAACCAGGCTGACGTGGCCATTCACAATCGTCCAGACATGTTCATTGGCACCGCGCGGATCGATCATGTAGCTGCGGAACAGCACGGCCTGCTTGATGCCGCCGTCGACATGCATCGTCGGCGGCCCATCGGTCTGGCTGATGTACACCGGCGCAAACACGCCCGGGATTGCCGCCGATGCCGCCAAAACGCGGCGATAGAGCTGGACCCGGTTCGGCTCGGTTGAACTGGCGATGCGGCCCATGTCCCAAACCGTAGCCACGCCGTTGTCGAGATTGGTGGTGCCCACGTACAGCCGCCGGCCCTTGCGATGTTCAGCTGCGACCTCATCCATCATCTGCTCGGTCACGATCGTCTCGATCATCCGCTCCAGCGGCCCGCGATCATACACCGAAGCCTTCTTTGCAAAGCCGATGATGCGGCGGCGCTTCATCACGTCCTTGGCGGTGATTTCCGTATAGGCGCGGGCAAGATCGGCATCATGCTTTGGCCCCAGAAAGGCCAGAGTGGCCATCAGCGCTCCGGTTGAAATGCCGGTTACCACGTCGAACTGCGGGCGAGTGCCGGATTCACTCCAGCCCACCAGCACACCGGCGCCAAATGCCCCCACCGATCCGCCGCCCGAAAGCAGCAGGACATCATTGCGCTTGCCCACCTGGCGCACCGGCGGCGGATCACCCAGCGGTGTGCCATCGGCATCGGCTGCCGAAACGATCGCCGTGCGGGCCAGCATTGGTGCCTCGAAGGCTGGTGCTGTCGGCCGTGTGGCGCAGCCTGCCAGCAGCAACAGACTACACAACACTGGAAATGCAGGTCTCATGACGGGGGCCCCTGTGGTTCGCGGCGCAACTCTCCGCCCGGGAATGACCCCGCTTACGCTGTCGGCAGCTTATAGTCCTTGTATTGTTCGCGCAGGGCTACTTTCAGCAGCTTCCCCGTGGCGGTGTGCGGCAGGCTGGGGACGATCAGCACATCATCGGGCGTCCACCATTTGGCGATGCGGCCGTCCAGATAGCCGAGCACGCTGTCCTTGGTGACCGTCGCACCCTCCTTGGGTACCACCAGCAGCAGTGGCCGTTCGTCCCACTTCGGGTGATGCACGCCGATCACGCAGGCTTCCGCCACGCCCGGCGCACCAACGGCGACATTTTCCAGATCGATGGACGACACCCACTCGCCGCCGGACTTGATCACATCCTTGGCGCGATCGACGATCTGCATGTAGCCAAGCGGATCGAGCGTGGCGACATCGCCCGTGTCGAACCATCCGTCTTCGAACGCGCTGGCGCCATCGCCCTTGAAATAGCTGCCCACAATCCACGGGCCCCGCACCAGCAGGCGGCCGAAAGCCACACCGTCTCGCGGCAATTCCTGGCCATCGTCGTCAACGATCTTCATTTCGACACCGAACAGCCCACGGCCCTGCTTTATACGAACATTGAGTTCATCGGCATAAGGCATTGTATCTGTTTCTGGAACGCCCGTACCCACGGTGCCGAGCGGGGACATTTCTGTCATACCCCACAGCTGCAAGACGCGCACGCCGAGCTTGTCATACGCCTCGATCATGGCGCGCGGCACAGCTGAACCACCGATGGCGGTGCGGTTCAGCTTGCCCATTGTCTCACCAGTTTTCTCCAGGTGCTGCATCATGCCCAGCCAGATGGTCGGCACGGCCAGCGCCAGATCCACCTCTTCCTCCACAATCAGCTTGTGCAGCGTTGGCGGATCGAAATTGGGGCCGCCCATCACCAGCTTCGCGCCGGCCGCAGCCGCCGTGTAGGGGATTGACCAGGCATTGGCGTGATACATCGGCGCAATCGGCAGAACGACGGTGCGGGCACCCATGGCAAACACATCGGTGGCGCAGGCGGCCATGGCGTGCAGCACGTTGGAACGGTGGCTGTATTGCACGCCCTTGGGATTGCCGGTGGTACCGCTGGTGTAGCACAGGCCCGCCGGCGCATTCTCCGGCATATCGGTCCACGGCGCATCCACGCTCTCGGCCGCCAACAGATCCTCATAACAGAGCAGCTTCAGGCTGGACTCCGGCATGTGATCACGATCAGTGAGCAGCACATAATGCTCGATTGTCGAGAGACTTGGCGCCAGCTTCTCAACCAGCTTCACAAACGTCAGATCGAAGAACAGCACCCGGTCTTCGGCGTGGTTGGCGATGTAGATGATCTGCTCTTCAAACAGGCGCGGGTTGATGGTGTGGGCAACGCCGCCCATGCCGGAAATGCCATACCAGCTTTCGACATGGCGCCAGGTGTTCCAGGCCAGCGTGGCAATGCGATCGCCGGGCTGCATGCCCAACCGCCGCAGCGCGCCCGCCACTTGGCGAGCGCGGCCGCGCACGGTGGCCCAGTTGGTGCGATGCTTGGGCCCTTCGCAGCTCAGCGACACGATCTCGCGCTGACCATGATAAATCGCCGCGTGATCGATCAGCTTGCTCACCAGCAGCGGCCAATCCTGCATCGTTCCCAACATGCGCGTCCTCCCCAAATTTTCTCATGCAGCGCGCCTTTCTGACCGCGGCACCTTGCCAATAGTTCATATCCCAGCCGTCGAACCGCGAAAAGGGGGCTTGACGAAAAGAACATTACAGGAACATAAAGCGCAGAACAGTTAAGGAACATTCTGGCGATTCGTCGCTGGCAAGGGGATAAGATGATGACGATGCTGTTGATGTTGTTGGCCTGTGTGGCCGCCTGGGCCCTTGTTGGCCTCATGCTGGGTGACGCCCGCCTGGCGTTGGTCGATGCCCTGCGCGGGCAACCGGTTCAAGGCGGCGGCTGGATGCCGTCGTCGGCACTGTTGGTGCGGTCGTCGATCGTCCGCCCAGTCCGGGCCTTAACCCGGGCATAGGAGTTGATCGCCATCGGGATCGACACGGCATAAACGATGGTGATGATGGCGAGCGTTGGCCACGGATTGGTGAACAACGCGCCGGCCAGCAAGCCGATGGCCGCCAACGCCGTCAAGCGCCACGACGGCCGCAGCCGCAGCGACCCCCAGCCATAGCTTGGCAGGTTTGACACCATCAGGAACGCCACGGTGAGCGAGGTGACGGCAACCACGCCCGCGCGCACCGCAAGATCATCTAGCGCTGATGGCGCCAACCAGAAGTGCACATACAGTGGCGCCAGTGTCAGGCCCGCAGCTGCCGGTGCCGGTATCCCGGTCAGATAGCCGAGTTTCTTGTGCGGCTGGTCATCGGCATCGATCTGGGCATTGAACCGGGCCAACCGCAGTGCACAGGCAATGGCATTGGCCAATGCGATCACCCAACCCAGTCGTCCCGGCAGATGCTGCAAGGCCCACAGATACAGAATCAGCGTCGGCGCCACGCCAAAGGCCGTCACGTCTGACAGCGAATCCAGTTCGGCACCAAAGCGGCTGCTGCCCTTCAACAAGCGCGCGATGCGGCCATCGATGCCATCAAGCACGCCAGCCAGCAGAACCGCAACCACGGCCTTTTCCCATTCCCCACCGATGGCAAAACGCACCCCGGTCAGCCCGCAACACAAGGCCAGCACGGTCACCGCATTCGGCACGACTGCGCGCAACGGAATGCCGCGGCGGCGAGGTGGTTCGCGGTCGATCATCGCTTGTGCATCAGCAGGCAGGCCGCGTCATTGCGCCTGCGCGCTCTGCATCAGGGGCGCACCCTTCACCGCCAGAACGGTTTCCCCGGCGATGGCCCGCTGGCCCACCGCAACGGCGGGCACATAGCCGGCCGGCAGGAACACATCGACCCGGCTGCCAAAGCGGATCAGGCCAAAGCGCTCACCCACCTTCAGCGCCTGGCCCACATCCACCCACTTCATGATCCGCCGCGCCACCAGGCCGGCAATCTGGGTGAAGGCGACACGCACGCCGCTGGCATCTTCCATCACGAAATACTGCCGCTCATTCTCTTCACTCGCCTTGTCGAGATCGGCATTGAGGAACTTGCCTGGCACATAAACGATGCGCGTCAGCCGCCCCGCGATCGGCGCGCGATTCACGTGCACATCGAAAACGTTCATGAAAACGGTAACGCGCGTAACCAGGCCCTCGCCCAGGCCGCCTTCACCCAGCAACTGGCGCGGCACCTCGACGTTGGTGATCAGGCTCACAAGGCCATCGGCCGGCGACACGATCAAATTCTCGCCAATGGGCGTCACCCGCACCGGATCACGGAAAAAAGCTGCCACCCAGATCGCAATGCCAAGCAGCACGAAGCTGAGCGCCG
This sequence comes from Sandarakinorhabdus limnophila DSM 17366, assembly GCF_945882885.1. GTDB lineage: Bacteria > Pseudomonadota > Alphaproteobacteria > Sphingomonadales > Sphingomonadaceae > Sandarakinorhabdus > Sandarakinorhabdus limnophila_A. Next base: position 12,007 of record NZ_CAMCWT010000003.1, on the reverse strand, counting down.
TCCATTCCAGCACCAGCCCGCTGAACAGAACGGCGGCCAGCGCGATTCCCAGGAATTTGCGGCCTTCTGGGTGCATGTCGGGGAGGCGATACTTGGCGCTCTCACCCGGCACCAGCGGCAGTGGCCCGGCCGGGACCTCGGGCGGTGGTGGCGGCGCAGACGGCAGTTGCGGTTCCGCGTCCGGCGTTACCTTCAACGCGTTCAGCTCGGCCTCAAGCTCTTCAAGCGTCAGTTTCTTGTCAGGATCGGTCATGCTTGCTGCTTTAGCCCCGTCATACGCCGCTTGGCAATTGATCGCGCATTGCGCACCGCCCGTCGATGCGTCACAGGGCGGCGATGATCCAATCCCTGCTGCTGTTCTGTGGTTCCCGCCCCGGCCATGATCCTGCCCATGCCGAACTGGCTGCGGGCCTTGGCCGGCTCTGTGCCGAACACGGCGTCACCCTTGTCTACGGCGGCGGCCGCGTCGGGCTGATGGGCGTGGCAGCGCGGGCCTGCAAGGAAGGTGGCGGCCGCGTGATCGGCATCATCCCCAGCCTGTTGATGACCACCGAAATCGCCCAGGACGGGCTTGATGAACTGCACGTTGTGGAGACCCTGCACGAGCGCAAGGCGCTGATGCACAGGCTTTCCGATGCCATCATCGCCCTGCCCGGCAGCATCGGAACCCTCGACGAATTCTTCGAAAGCCTGACCTGGCGGGAACTGGGCATTCACGACAAGCCGATCTGGCTGCTGGGCGGCAACGGCTATTGGGATCCGCTTACGGCGTTGCTCGCCCATATCATTGCCGCCGGCTTTGGCCCGCCGCATTTGGCTGCGCTTGCCGAACCGCTGGAAAATCTGGCGGCCTTGTCGGAAAAGCTTGGGTAAAACAGCGGCTGACACCATTGACCGGCCCGCCCGCCACCCCCTAGAACGACTGCTACAAACCGTCGCAGCAACGCAGGAAGTACAAGATGCCGAAGATGAAGGTCGAAAACCCCGTTGTCGAGCTCGACGGCGACGAGATGACCCGCATCATCTGGCAATGGATCCGCGAGCAACTGATCCTGCCCTATCTCGACATTGATCTGAAATATTACGACCTCGGCATGGAAAGCCGGGATGATAGCAACGACAAGATCACGGTTGAATCCGCCAATGCCATCAAGGAGTTCGGTGTTGGCGTGAAATGCGCCACCATCACGCCCGACGAAGCCCGCGTGAAGGAATTCGGGTTGAAGCGGATGTGGAAATCGCCCAACGGCACCATCCGCAACATCCTGGGCGGCGTGGTGTTCCGCGAACCCATCGTCATCAAGTCCGTGCCGCGCCTCGTGCCGGGCTGGACCGATCCCATCGTCATCGGCCGCCATGCCTTTGGTGACCAATACCGCGCCACCGATTTCAAGGTGCCCGGCCCCGGCAAGCTGACCATGCGCTGGGAAGCGCAGGATGGTTCGAGCGTGATCGAGGAAGAGGTATTCGAATTCCCGTCGTCGGGCGTCGCCATGGGCATGTACAACCTCGACGACAGCATCCGCGATTTCGCCCGCGCCTGCCTGAACTATGGCCTCGATCGCGGCTGGCCGGTCTATCTTTCGACCAAGAACACCATCCTGAAGGCCTATGATGGCCGCTTCAAGGATCTGTTCGAAGAAGTTTACACCAATGATTTCAAGGCCCAATATCGCAAGGCCGGCATCGTTTACGAACATCGCCTGATCGACGATCTGGTCGCCTCCGCCCTGAAATGGTCGGGCAAGTTCGTCTGGGCCTGCAAGAATTATGACGGCGACGTGCAGTCGGACATGGTGGCGCAGGGCTATGGCAGCCTCGGCCTGATGACCAGCATCCTGCTCACCCCCGATGGCAAGACGGTGGAAGCCGAAGCCGCGCACGGCACCGTGACCCGCCATTACCGCATGCATCAGGAAGGCAAGCCGACCAGCACCAACCCGATCGCCAGCATCTTTGCCTGGACCGGCGGCCTGAAGCATCGCGGCAAGCTGGATGGCACGCCGATGGTGACGAAGTTCGCCGAAACGCTGGAGCGCGTCTGCGTCGAGACCGTGGAATCGGGTGCGATGACCAAGGATCTGGCGCTGCTGATCGGCCCCGATCAGGCCTGGATGACCACGGAGAAATTCTTCGAAGCCGTTCGCGCCAATCTCGATGCCGCCATCGTAAAGGGTCTGTAAGGCCGCGCTTGCCCTCCCCTGCCCGGCCCGCCATTAGGCAGGCTTCGCTGGGGAGAGTGACATGTCGGATTTCACCATCAGCCGCCGCCAATTGCTGGCTGGCACCGCCGCGCTTGGCGTTACTGGCCCGGCGCTGGCGCAGCCGACCGCCGATGATCAACTGCTCGCACTGTTCGATGCGATTTTTGCTGAAGGGATCGCCGATTCCCCCGAACGGGCCACCGCGCTGGGGCTCGACACCGGCGCCAACGCTGGCCTGAAATCGCAGCTTTCGGATTACAGCCGCGCCGGCCGCACCGCCGATCTGGCCCGCGCCAAGCACCAGCTCGAACGGCTGCGCGCCATCCCGACAGATGCCCTTTCGTCTGCCCGCCGTCTCGATCGCGACGTGGTCGAACATGATCTGTCGCGCCGGGTGATGAATGAAACCCGCTTCGGCTTCGGCAGCGCCGGCGGCAATTTCGCGCCCTATGTGCTCACGCACAGCGATGGCGCCTATCGTGAGGTGCCCGGGTTCCTGGAAAATCAGCACCGGGTGAACAACAGCGACGATGCCGAGGCCTGGCTGGGCCGCCTGTCCGCCTTTGCTGGCGCGCTCGATCAGAACACGCAGCGCCTGCGCGAGGAAGCGGCGATGGGCGTGGCGCCGCCAGCCTTCCTGCTCGATCTGGCTCTGCCGCAGATGCAGCGCCTGCGTGACACCCCGGCCGGTGAGACAGCACTGGTCACTGCGCTCACTCGCAAGGCCGTCGCCGCCAATGTGGCCGGCGCATGGGGCGGCCGTGCGCTGGCCATTGTCGAACGCGAAATCTTCCCCGCGCTCGATCGCCAGATCAGCGCCGTCACCGCCTTGCGCGCAACGGCCACAATGGATGCCGGTGTGTGGAAGCTGCCCGAAGGCGCGGCTTATTATGATTCGGCGGTCAAATCCTCGACCACCACCAACTACACGGCCGAGGAAGTGCATCAGCTCGGCTTCGCCCAGGTCGCTGAAATTTCAGCCCAGCTCGATACGCTGCTGAAGGGCCAGGGTCTCACCCAAGGCACGGTTGGCCAGCGGCTGGTGGCCCTGAACGAGCGGCCGGACCAGACCTATCCCAACTCCGATGCCGGCAAGGAGGAACTGCTCAGTGAATTGCGCAGCCATGCCGCGCGCATGTACCCGCAACTCGAAAAACTTTTCATCAGCCAGCCCAAATCAAAACTGGATGTGAAACGCGTGCCGGTGGCTATTCAGGAAGGCGGCGCCGGCGCTTATTACCAGGCCGGCACACCGGATGGGAGCCGCAATGGCACCTTCTTCATCAACCTGACCGACAGTTTCGACCGGCCAAAGTTTGGCCTGCCCACCATCACCTTCCACGAAGGCATCCCCGGCCACCATTTTCAGGTGATGCTGGCGCTGGAAAGCCCCGATGTCCCGCCGATCCGCCGCCGCGCCGGCTACAGCACCTATACCGAGGGTTGGGCGCTCTATGCCGAAACACTGGCGGACGAGATCGGCTATTACGATGGAAACCCATTGGGACGCATCGGCTATCTGCAAAGCCTGCTGTTCCGTGCCACACGGCTGGTGGTCGATACAGGCATCCACCACAAACGCTGGAGCAAGGATCAGGCGATCCAATATATGGTGGATACCACTGGCTTTGCTCGCGGCCGTACCACCCGCGAAATCGTGCGCTATTGCGGGGCGCCGGGCCAGGCGTTGAGCTACAAGATCGGCCACACCAAGTGGCTTGCGGTGCGCGACATGGTAAAGGCCAAGCAGGGCGCCGCGTTCGACGTGCGCCAGTTCCACGAAATATTGCGGCTGGGCGCCATGCCGCTGGTGCTGTTCGAGCGGGAAGCGCTGCGCCGCGCCTGAGGCGTGACATCCAGCGCCGCAGCCGCCATGGTATTCAAATGGCGCTCAACCTCGACAGCTCTGCCTTCAAGGACATGGTGCTGGTGCTGGGCGCCACCGGGCTAGTGATTCCGGCCTTTGCCGCACTGCGCATCTCGCCGGTGATCGGCTTCATCCTGATCGGCGTGGCGGCCGGGCCGTTCGGGCTGGGGCAATTTCCCGGACTGGACTGGTTGGCCCTGTCCAACCCTGAAAGCCTGGGAGCGCCAGCGGAACTGGGCGTGGCGCTGCTGCTTTTTGCACTCGGGCTGGAACTCAACCTCGATCGCATCCGCACCATGCGCAACGTGATCTTTGGTCTCGGCAGCCAGCAGATGCTGCTCTGCGGCGGGCTGATCGCGGCAGTGTTGTACGTGGCTGGCCTGCCGCCAGTGGCGGTGGCCGCCATTGCCGGCGCGCTGGCGCTGTCGTCCACGGCGGTGGGCCTGCAACTGCTCTCGGCCAGCGGGCGTATCAACAGCCAGGCCGGGCGCAAGGCGCTGGGCGTGCTGCTGTTTCAGGATCTGGCCATCGCGCCGATGCTGCTGCTGATCGGCGCCGGAGCGGCCAGTGACGCAGGTGGCAATTTCGGCCGCAGCCTTGCGATCGGTGTGGGGGCACTGATTGGCATCGCGCTGTTTGCCCGCCACATTGTGCCGCCGCTGTTCCTGCAGGCCGCGCGCACCCGCCGGTCGGAGCTGTTCCTTGCTGCTGCGCTGGTCGTCTTGATCGGTTCAGCGGCCACGGCGGCGGTGGCCGGCCTGTCACCGGCTGTAGGTGCGCTCACCGCAGGGCTGATGTTGTCCACCAGCGATTATCGTCGCCAGATCGAAGCGGCGATCCAGCCATTCGAAGGCCTGCTGCTCGGCGTGTTCCTGATCTGGGTGGGCAGCGGCCTTGATCTGGGGGCAATTGCCGAAAATCCTTGGCCGGTGCTGGGCGGCACGGTGGCGGTGATCCTGCTCAAGGGCGGCGCCATCTATGGCCTGCTGCGCGTGCGGCAGGCACGCCGGGGCGTTGCTGGCCATGTCGCGCTGCTGCTGGCCAGCCCGTCCGAAACCAGCCTGATCGTGCTGGGCGCCGCTGTTTCGGCGCGGCTGATCGGCGGCGTCGAAGCACAATATGCATTGGCGGTAGCCTCGCTCACCCTGGCGCTGGCGCCGCTGCTCGGGCTGGCGGGCGCGCAGCTGGAGGCCCAGAGCAACGAAGACCTGCAGGAGCCTGCGCCAGAAACGGCCGACCAGCAGACCGTGATCATCGGTTATGGCCGCGTTGGCCGGCTGGTGGCACAGATGCTGGACATGCACGGCCAACCCTGGCTGGCGGTGGACAGCGACCCTGACGAGGTGCAGCGCCTTCGCCGCGGCGGCAAACGGGTGATCTATGGCGACGCCCGCCGCCCCGAACTGCTCGATCGGCTCAAGCTCGATCATGCCCGCGCCGTGGTGCTCACCATCGACGACATGCGCATGCTGGATCTGCTGGTGCGCCGCATCCGCGCCAGCCACCCCGATCTGTGCATCGTGGTGCGCGCCCGCGATGCCGAACATGCCGGCACGCTCTATGGTGCCGGGGCCACCGATGCCGTGCCCGAAACCGTGGAAAGCAGCCTGCAACTGGCCGAAGTCGTGCTGGTGGACCTGGGCGTCGCAATGGGCCCGGTGATAGCGTCGGTCCACGAAAAGCGCGAAGAGTTGCGCACTCAGATCAAGGGCAGCGGTGCCTCGCCCAAGCGCCCGCCCTTGCGCACGCTGCGGCGCTGATCAATCAAGCCGGCTTGCGCCAGGCCATGATGTGGAAATTCGGCACCCGGTTATAACGGTCGCGCTTGTCGGCCGGGCCGCCGGTGGCGGGCGGCTCGTCGAAATGGGTGAGCAGCAGCCCGTGGCCCAACAGCGCCTGCATGTAGCGCTTGAGCGGGCGGTGGTGATTGATGATATCAACGCCCTGCCACGCCGTCCGGCGCGGGCGCTCCTCCAGATAATGATCGATGGGGAAGCTGGGTTCGCCGATCAGCGGTTTGACCCAGCCCAATTCAACCGCTGCCGTATTGAAAGCCGTAAGATTGGCGATGAGCAGATGGCCGCCCGGCCGGATTGCGGCGACGATGCGAGCGAATGCTGCATCCAGATCGGGCATATCGATCAGCGAAAGATAGCAAATGGCCATGTCATAACCGGAGGCCGGTACAATCATGGTCTCTGCCGGAGCCCCCCGGTAATCGCCATCGGGATGCAGTGCCTTTGCCTGCGCAATCAGCGCAGCGGCCGGATCAACGCCGGTTGTGGTAATGCCACGCGCGGCCAGCATGCGGCAGAAGCGCCCTTCCCCACAGCCAACATCGAGCACACGCGCCGGGGCGCGTTCATCCACCAGCGCCAGCATCGGCTCATCCAGCACATGAACACGGCCGAAATCGCCGGTTTCGCCCTGGATGGCGATCCACGCTGCCGCCGACGCATCCCAACCGCTCATGACTGCCCCCTCGTTTGCGGGGGGGGGCTTTGGCCGGTCAGGCCAGCAAAGTCAAGCGGTGAGCGCGGCTTTCACGGCGGCAATGGCGTCGGCCGCCTTGTCCGCATCGGGGCCGCCGGCCTGCGCCATGTCGGCCCGGCCGCCGCCGCCTTGGCCGCCGAGCGCGGCCGCAGCGACGCGCACGAGGTCCACGGCCGAACGCGTGCCCACCAGATCATCGGTCACGCCAACGGCCACGCTGGCGCGGCCGTCGTTCACCGCCACGATGGCGACGATGCCGCTGCCCAGCGCCTGCTTGGCTTCATCCACCAATCCGCGCAGCGCCTTGGCTTCCAGCCCGTCCAGAACCTGGCCCTGGAAGGCGATGCCATTCACCATTTCGGGGCCCGCCTTGGTGCCAGCGGGGCCGGCGAGTGCCAGTGCCTTCTTGGCATCGGCGAGTTCACGTTCCAGTCGCTTGCGCTCTTCGATCAGGGTGGCGAGCCGCGCCGGCACTTCTTCCGGGCGCGCCTTGATGGCGGCCGCGGCTTCCAGCAGCAGCGCTTCACGCTCGTTCAGCCATTCACGCGCAGCAATGCCGGTTTTGCCTTCGATGCGGCGCACGCCGCTGGCGACAGCGCTTTCACCGGTGATCTTGAGCAGCCCGATATCGCCAAGCGCTTCGGCGTGGGTGCCGCCACACAATTCCACCGAATAGGTATCGCCGCCATCATCGGCGCCCATCGACAGCACGCGCACTTCCTCGCCGTACTTCTCACCAAACAGCGCCATGGCGCCGGCTTCGATGGCGGCGTCCGGCGTCATCAGCTTGGTCGAAACCGGGCGATTGCCCAGGATCTGGGCGTTCACATCGGCTTCCACCTGCGCCAGTTCGGCCGGCGTCATCGCCTTCTGGTGCGAGAAGTCGAAGCGCAGATAATCTTCGCCAACATAGCTGCCCTTCTGCGAGACGTGCGTGCCGAGCCGGCGACGCAACGCGGCGTGCAGCAAGTGGGTGGCGCTGTGAGCGCGGCGATGGGCACCGCGCTGGGGCGCATCCACGTCCAGCTTCACCACGTCGCCCACGGCAAGCGGACCGACGGTGAGCGTCACGTCATGCAGATGCAGCTTGCCCAGCGCCTTGCGGGTATCGGCTACACGCGACGAGAGGCCATCGCCCCAGCTGATGCTGCCACCGTCGCCGGCCTGGCCGCCGCTTTCGGCATAGAAGGGCGTCTGATTGGTGACGACGACGATCTTGTCACCGGCGTTGGCGCTGTCGATCTGCTTGCCGTCCTTCACCAGGGCCACCACCTTGGCTTCGCCGGTCAGGCTGGAATAGCCCGTGAATTCGCTGACGCCCTCGGCCTCGACAATGTCGAACCACACCGCGGCGTCCTTGGCTTCGCCGGAACCGCTCCAGGCGGCACGGGCAAGGCGACGCTGTTCCGCCATCGCCGCATCGAAACCGGCGCGATCGACCGCGATGCCGCGGGCGCGCAGCGCATCTTCGGTCAGGTCATAAGGGAAACCGAACGTATCATAGAGCTTGAAGGCAACATCGCCGGGCAGCGTGCCGCCCGTCGTCAGCTTGGCGGTCGCGTCTTCCAGCAGGCCCAGCCCACGCTCCAGCGTCTGGCGGAAACGGGTTTCTTCCAGCTTCAGCGTTTCCTCGATCAGCGCCTGCGCGCGGCCGAGCTCCGGGAAGGCCTGGCCCATGGTCGCCATCAGCGCAGGCACCAGCTGGTGCATCAACGGATCCTTGGCGCCCAACAGGTGCGCGTGGCGCATGGCGCGTCGCATGATACGACGCAACACATAGCCGCGGCCTTCATTGGCCGGCAGCACGCCATCGGCGACCAGAAAGCCCGACGAGCGCAAATGATCGGCAATCACCCGGTGCGAGGCGCGCGCCTCGGCGGTGGTAGCCTTGCCCACCTTGTCTTCGCTGGCGGCGATCAGCGTCTTGAAGGTGTCGGTATCATAATTGTCGTGCACGCCCTGCAGCACGGCGGCGATGCGTTCCAGGCCCATGCCGGTATCGATGCTGGGGCGCGGCAGGTTCAGGCGCGTGTCGCGATCGACCTGCTCATACTGCATGAACACCAGGTTCCAGATCTCGACAAAGCGATCGCCGTCCTCATCCGGGCTGCCGGGCGGGCCACCGGGAATGTGGTCGCCGTGATCGTAGAAGATTTCCGAGCAGGGTCCGCACGGGCCGGTATCGCCCATCGACCAGAAATTGTCGTTGGTGGCGATACGGATGATCTTGTCATCGGAAAGGCCGGCGATCTTCTTCCACAAGGCAGCGGCTTCATCGTCGGTGTGATAAACGGTGACGCACAGCCGGTTCTTGTCCAGGCCCCATTCGCGGGTCAGCAGATCCCAGGCCAGCGTGATCGCCTGTTCCTTGAAATAATCGCCGAACGAGAAATTGCCCAGCATTTCAAAGAACGTGTGGTGACGGGCGGTGTAGCCGACATTGTCCAGATCATTGTGCTTGCCGCCGGCGCGCACGCATTTCTGGCTGGAGGCAGCCTGCGTGTAGGGCCGGGTTTCAAGGCCGGTGAAGACATTCTTGAACGGCACCATGCCGGCGTTGACGAACATCAGCGTCGGATCATTTTGCGGCACCAGCGGTGCCGACGGCACGACCATATGGCCTGCCTTGGCAAAATGATCGAGGAAGCTCTTGCGGATGTCGTTTGAGGAAATCATGGCTGACGCGCTTACGGCAGCGCGCCGCCAGCGTAAAGAGTGGCTCAGGGTGCGAAGCTGAACATGATGACGCCATAGCCATGGCGCGCAGCGGGCGTCGCTTCGCCGCCACAGGCGGCATAGAGCCCGCGCGCCGCGCGGTTGCCACTGTTGGTGAGCACCCAGGCCCCCGCGCAGCCTAGCGACCAGGCGTGGCCGAGTGTCGCCAGCATCAGCCTGCGGCCGATGCCGCGGCGCTGAAACGCATCGGCCACGCCGACTTCGTTGATCCAGCATTCCACCGGCTTGTCGGGGTGGAGATAGGTGACGGCGCTGACGAAGCCAACGATGGCACCAGCAATGATCGCGGCAAGCAGATGGTGATCAGGATGGGCAAGAAAGCACTGGGCCATCGCCGGTTGTACGGCATCATCGAATACCCCTTCGGCCGCCAGCAGCAGCAGCAGATCGCCGGGGCCAAGCCGGCGGATAGTCAGGCCCGGGCTGTCACCAGCCATACGGCCCCCGGCAAGCGCACTTGGCCACCCATGAGAAGTGGTTGCAAAGCGCCGGCCAACAGAGGCTTTGCTGCATCGCCGATGCCGGCCTCGCGTACTGCACGAGCCGCCGGGCCGATCTTCAGGTTGAACTGCACGGCGCTGGCGATGGGATCGTCGCCTTCACTCACCATCATCTCGAACGGCAGGCTGTGAAAGGCCAGATCCTGCCAGCCTGCGGCTTCCAGCATGGTCGCCACCCGCGCGGCATCGGCAAAGGCGAAGGGGCCGGGCGCGTAAGGATCGGTCGGCGGCTGGGCGGGGAGCACATCGGCCAGCGCCGTCATCGGCAACGTGGCCCACAGATTGCGCGCGGCGGGCTGCCAGCAGGCAAACACCAGGCGGCCGCCGGTTGCGGCAAGGCTGTGGAGATGGGTGAAGGCGGCTTGCGGATCGGCAAAGAACATCACGCCAAAACGCGACAGGATGAGATCGAAGCCGGTTTCATCTGCCCACGCCGACGCATCGGCGGCAATGAACTCGGCCTCGCTCAACAAGGCCTCGGCGCGTGTACGGGCGCGGGCCAGCAACGGCTCGGATATGTCGAGGCCGATGGCATGGCCGCCCTCCCCCACTACGGCATTCACCGCCAGCGTGGTCTCGCCGGCGCCGCAGCCGATATCGAGCACCAGTTCGCCGGGTTGCGGGTTGGCGGCGGCCAGCAGGGCGGCGGTGACAGGGGTGAGCGCCAGGTCCATGCGCTCCTGCATCTGCACCCAGATGTCGCCAACCTTGCCGTTCCAATAATCGATCTGTTCGGCGTTGCTCATCGCGGCCAGGCCCCTGCTTGCTGCTGTGATTCGGATGTGACGGCAGATGCGCTTGCGGTCAATCGGCCGCGCTTGACGGGATGCCGCCGCAGATTAGCGTTGCGTCATGCGTGCACTTCTCTGCCTCCTCTCGATCATGTCGGCCAGCGCCGCACTGGCCCAGCCCTTGCTAGCCGACACAATGACCGTCACGGCCGAACGGCTGAACCGCGGCGCACTCCGGGCCCAAGCATCGAAATTCATGCGGACAGCGCTGGCTGACACGCGGAATGGCCAGAATGCGCGCTGGTTCGCGCCGCTGTGCCCGGTCGCGCTGGGCGTCGACGACAAGGTGGGCCGGCTCTTCACCAGTCGGATTTCCGATGTGGCCCGCCATGTCGGGCTGAAGCTGGCGGGCGGGGATTGTGATCCCAATGTCGCTGTGGTCTTCACCCGTGATGCGCGCACGCTGGTGAAGACGGTGAACCGCCGGCAGAATGGCGCACTTGATGCGCTGCCCGGGCCGGAACGGGCGTTGCTGAAATCGCCAACGCTGCCGGTGCGCTGGTGGCATTTCACGGCGCCGGAAAGCGCTGATGGAAAGCCGTTCAGCCCCGGCCCGCTGGGACTGGGCGCCAGCGCCAACGGTCTTCCGGGCGATATCACCTACAACAACAATGCCCGTGCCTCGCGGCTCGAGCTGCCATCACGCGTGGGGATCACCGGGGCCGTGATCGTGGTGGACATTGATCGCATCGGCGCGGTGTCGATGGCGGCGCTCACCGATTATGTCGCGCTGGTGGCGTTGTCGCGGTTGCGGATGAGTGTCAGGGAACGGCCAGAAGGGAGTATCATGGCGCTGTTCGATCCCGGCGCACCGCGCTTTGACGGGCTCACCGATCAGGACGAACGTTTCATCGAGGCCATGTACGGCAGTGGCGCCACGGTGGAGGGCTGGCGTCAGCGGGGAGACATGGCGGGCCGCATGGCAGATGCCGCCGTGGAGCCTGCAAAGATCAAGGCCACGCCGCCGCAATGACCGGCTAATAACGAAAAAGAGGCGGCCATTTGACTGGCCACCCCTTCTTTCTGGGAACCGAGCCCAAACCTTACATCTCGTCGTCGCCGGCGTCGTCGTCCGCCGACGGGCCAACCAGCAGCGCCCCGGAAATGCCGGCAGCGTTATCACGGATGATCTTCTCGATCTTGGCCGTGGTTTCCGGGTTTTCCTTCAGATATTTCTTCGCGTTCTCACGGCCCTGGCCGATGCGAATGCTGTCGTGGCTGAACCAGGCGCCGGACTTTTCAATCACACCGGCCTTGACGCCCAGATCGAGAATCTCGCCGATCTTGGAGATGCCCTCGCCATACATGATGTCGAATTCGACCTGCTTGAACGGCGGCGCCACCTTGTTCTTCACCACCTTCACCTTGGTGGTATTGCCCACGATATCGTCGCGGTCCTTGATCTGGCCGGTGCGG
>NZ_CAMCWT010000002.1:0-104592 GCF_945882885.1 Sandarakinorhabdus limnophila DSM 17366 | reverse complement strand
CCGGGGCGGCGGCGGACGGGCTCGAGCCCCTCCAGCACCTCGATATGGCTGGCATCATAATCGGCGGAGCTTTGCGTGGCAGCGAACAGATCGGACATGGGCACTGTATAGGGCGCAGCCGCGCGGGCCGCCAGCGGCTAGGCCTGTTTGACCGGGTGCGACAATTTTTTTTGGCCGTACGCCATTTCGCGCATTGTTCTGTAACATTGTGCGGTGCACACGGGCCTTGCCAATATGGCGATCCTCCCCAAGGATTTACTAGGGCCGGAACTCAGGTTCCGGCCCATTTTTTTAATGTTTAACGTGGGTTGTTTGGAATCAAGGAAATGGTTCAGCGGCCACATGGGAATGGTGCGCTGCACAAAAAGGCGCGCCATCCTCGTTCTGGATGGGTGGAGCGTGATTCGTCACCCGCAGCCAGCCGGCGGCACTTTGGACCGGAGCGAGCCGGCCGCTGCATCTTCTGCATGAATGCCGCCACCGCCATTTTGCCACTATCGCCGGTCGCCTTGACCATGGTTCAGCAAACGTCTGAACGCTTTATCTGACAGGCGCCCGTCAGAGTTTGAGTGCAGAGGGAAAAATGAGGATGTTCGACAGTTTGCCGGGTTCGGCCAAGCGTGCCGCTGCCGCCCTGCTGCCTGCCCTATTGCTGGCCACGCCCGTCTTGGCTGCTGACGCAGCGCCGGTTCCCGACAAGGGCGACACCGCGTGGATGATGGTCTCCACCTTGCTGGTGCTGCTGATGATCCTGCCCGGGCTGCAGCTGTTCTACGGCGGCCTCACCCGCACCAAGAACATGCTTTCCACCATGACGCAGATCGGCGCCGCCACCTGCTTGGCCATGCTGATGTGGGTGGTGTTCGGCTATTCGCTGACCTTCGGGCCCGAAGCTGTCGGTGCGCTGAAGCCGTTCATTGGCGGCCTTGATAGGCTGTTCCTGGCTGGCATCACACCGACGTCTACCGCGGCGACCTTTACCGCTGGTGTTGTCATCCCCGAATTTGTCTTCGTCTGCTTCCAGATGACCGTTGCAGCCATCACCGTCAGCCTCGTGCTCGGTTCGGTGGTGGAGCGCGTCAAGTTCTCGGCCGTGCTGATCTTCACGCTGGTGTGGTTGCCGATCGTCTATCTGCCGATCGCGCACATGGTGTGGGCCTCGTCGGGCCTGTTCTTCACCATGGGTGCGCTCGATTTTGCCGGTGGCACCGTTGTCCATATCAATGCCGGCGTGTCGGCGCTGGTCGCCGCGATCATCCTCGGTAAGCGCATCGGTTATGGCCGGGAAATCATGGCGCCGCATTCCTTGACGCTCACCTTGGTCGGCACCGGCATGCTGTGGGTCGGCTGGTTCGGGTTCAACGCCGGCTCGGCGCTGGAAGCCAATGGCTCGGCAGCGCTGGCAATGATCAACACGTTTGTGGCCACGGCCTCCGGTGCGCTGGCTTGGCTGGCGGTGGAGAAGTTGGCCGGTCACAAACCGTCGGCGCTGGGCCTGGCGTCGGGCATCATCGCTGGCTTGGTGGCCGTCACTCCGGCGGCCGGCCTTGCTGGTCCGATGGGCGCCATCCTGCTCGGCGCCACGGCGTCAGCGGTCTGCTACGCCGCCGTGACCACGCTGAAGCCGCGCTTCGGCTATGACGATTCGCTCGATGCCTTCGGCATCCACGGCGTTGGCGGCATTGTTGGTGCAGTCGGCACCGGCGTTGTCACCTCGCCGGCGCTGGGCGGGCAAGGGGCTGCGGATTTCGACATGGCTGGCCAGATCGGCGTTCAGCTTGCCGCCGTTGGGACTACGATCGTCTGGGCGACCGTTGGGACTGTGGTGGCGGTGTACCTTGCCAAGGCTGTGACGGGGCTGCGTGTGAGCAGCGACGTGGAGCGCGAGGGGCTCGATCTGGGCGAGCATGGCGAGCGCGCGTATAATCCGTGAGTTGAGCCGGGACGTCGCCCGCCCTTTTGCCCTTTTGTTGCAGCACCCGCTCAGGCTGAGCTTGTCGAAGCCGGTTTGCGCTTGGCCCTGAAGCGCGAGCCTGCGGGAAGGGTGCGGCCGGCGGCAAAGCCGCCGAGTCTGTTTGGGCGATCAAGGTAGAAGGCATGGAAGTGCGTAGCGGAGCCACGCTGTCGGACGAATCAAAAAAGGCGGCCTATGGGGGCCGCCTTTTTCGTTCGCCGTCAGATCTTGCCGGGTTCGGCAAATAGCTGTCGCCATTTGCGCGCCCGGTTGCGATTTACGCGCTGTAGTACATGTCGAATTCAACCGGCGCCGGCGTCATCTCCCACCGCATCACCTCTTCCATCTTCAATTCGATATAGGAATCGATCTGGTCGTCGGTGAACACGCCGCCCTTGGTGAACACGGCGCGGCTCTTGTCCAGAGCAGCCAACGCTTCACGCAGCGAGGCGCAAACAGTCGGCACCTTCTTCAGTTCGCGCGGCGGCAGGTCGTACAGGTTCTTGTCCATGGCCGGGCCGGGGTGGATGCGGTTTTCGATGCCATCAAGGCCCGCCATCAGCAGCGCGGTATAGGCCAGATACGGATTGGCCAGCGCATCCGGGAAGCGCACTTCGACGCGCTTGGACTTGGTTCCGGTGCCGTACGGAATGCGGCACGAGGCCGAACGGTTGCGGCTGGAATAGGCCAGTAGCACCGGGGCTTCGAAACCGGGCACCAAGCGCTTGTAGCTGTTGGTGCCGGGGTTGGTGAAGGCGTTGCAGGCCTTGGCGTGCTTGATGATGCCGCCGATGAAGAACAGCGCCATCTCCGAAAGGCCGGCGTACTGGTCACCAGCGAACAGCGGGGTCTTGCCGTTCCAGATCGACAGGTGGGTGTGCATGCCGCTGCCGTTGTCGTCCTTGATCGGCTTGGGCATGAAGGTCGCGGTCTTGCCATAGGCATGGGCGACCTGGTGCACGACGTACTTGTACACTTGCATGCGATCGGCCGTTTCGACCAACTTGCCGAAGGTCAGGCCCAGTTCGTGCTGAGCGCTGGCGACTTCGTGGTGATGCTTGTCGCAGGGCAGGCCCATTTCCAGCATGGTGGCGACCATCTCGGCGCGCAGATCGACTGCGCTGTCCACCGGGGCGCAGGGGAAATAGCCACCCTTGGCGCGCGGCCGGTGGGCCATGTTGCCCTGCTCGTAACTACGGCCGCTGTTGGTCGGCAGTTCGATATCGTCGAGGTGGAAGAAGCCTTCGTTGTAACCCAGGCCAAAGCGCACATCGTCGAAAACGAAGAATTCGGCTTCCGGGCCGACATAGACGGTGTCGCCGATGCCGCTGGCCTTGAGGTACGCTTCGCCGCGCTTGGCGGTGGAGCGCGGATCGCGGCCATAAAGCTGGCCGGTCGACGGCTCGACGATGTCGCACACCAGGATCATCATCGGGGTGGCCGAAAACGGATCGATGTAGGTCGCATCCAGATCCGGCATCAGGATCATGTCGCTTTCGTTGATCGCCTTCCAGCCGGCGATGGACGAGCCGTCGAACATGAAACCGTCGTTGAGCATGTCTTCGTCGATCACGCCCGACACCATGGTCAGGTGCTGCCACTTGCCCTTGGGATCGGTGAAGCGCAGATCGACCCACTCGATCTCCTTTTCCTTGATCATCGCCAGAATGTCAGCAGCCGTGGTCATCGGATCTTCCCTTGTCTTCTTCTTGGTTGGCTAAAAAATTCAGATCGCGTCGCTGTCGCGCTCGCCGGTGCGGATGCGCACGGCCATTTCGATGGGGGACACGAAAATCTTGCCATCGCCGATACGGCCGGTGCGTGCTGCGTTGGTGATGGCGTCCACCACCCGTTCCACCTGGTCATCGTCCACGACAACCTCCAGTTTCACCTTGGGCAGGAAATCCACCACATATTCGGCGCCGCGATACAGTTCCGTGTGGCCTTTCTGGCGGCCGAACCCCTTGGCTTCGGTGACGGTGATCCCGGACACGCCCACTTCATGCAGCGCTTCCTTCACTTCATCTAGCTTGAACGGCTTGATGACAGCTTCGATCTTTTTCACGATCAACCCTCGCCTGTGATGGCACAGCCACCCGCGCCGCAGTGCAACAACCAGCGGCTCAACGGGATTTCAATGCGCTTTTTGGCATGGCCGCGCTACCGGTATTCTCCCCATATGCTGCCGATTTCCACACCGGAATCACACCGTCGTGGCATATCCGCCATCAACGGTGACGACGCTGCCGCACAGGAAATCGCTGGCCCGGCTCGACAGGAAAAGCGCCACGCCGGCCATGTCGTCCGGCGTGCCCCAGCGCTGCATCGGCGTGGCGGCGCGGAAGGCCTCGCGGAACTCCTCGGCGATGCCGGCGGTCATCTTGGAGGGGAAAAACCCCGGTGCGATGGCGTTCACGCTGATGTGCCGCTTGGCCAGGAATTTGGCCATCATTCGCGTCATGTGCAGCACGCCGGCCTTGGACGCGGCATAGCTGTAGGTTTCCAGATCAGAAACATGCTGGCCATCGATCGAGCCGATGTTGATCACCTTGGCCAGATTGCCAGGGCCGGCGGCGGCCTCGATCAGCGGCGCCAGTTTCTGGGTGAGGAAGAAGACGGACTTCACATTGATGTCCATCACCTTGTCCCAGCCGGCTTCCGGGAACGCGTCAAACTCGGCCCCCCACGAGGCGCCGGCGTTGTTGAACAAGATGTCGACCTTGGGCGTGACAGCGGCGACGGCGGCGGCAAACCGCTCGATCTCGGCCATCTGGCTGAGATCGGCCGGGATGGCGGTGCAGGCCGGGCCGAGCTGGGCGGCGAGGCCTTCGCAATCACTGATTTTGCGGCTGGTGATGATCACGCTGGCGCCGTTCTCGATCAGCGCGCGGGCGATCATCTCGCCGATGCCGCGGCTGCCGCCGGTGACGACGGCGGTCTTGCCGGCGACGCTGAACAGGGATTCGATCTTCACGTGGCAGAGGCTCCGATGATTTCGCCGGCGGCGCGGGCGCGATCGAGCCGAGTGGCTTCGGCCTTGGGCAGCAGGCGGTAGACGAAATAGAGGCAAATGATGGTGAAGGGGGCCATCAACAGCAACGCCAGCACCCCGGTGCCAAGGCTGCCGCTGACCTTCGACACAAAGCCGGTGAACCACGGCCCCAGGCCCAGCCCGAACAGCGTGGTGCCGATGAAGAAGGTGGCTGTTGCCGCACCGCGCATGCGCGGCATCACCAGATCCTGCGTCGTGGCGGCTGCCACACCGACATACATGGAACCAAAAACGGTGGTGGGCGCAAAGCACAGGAAGAAGATCGCCAAATCGCTGGTCGTATACTGCATCCAGATGAACGGCGCTGGCACCAACGTGGCCAGCGCACCCACCATGATGCGCCCGGAAGGATGGCGCTTCTTGGCCCAATCGCCCAGCACGCCGCCAAGGATGGTGCCGACAAAGCCGCCCAGTGCGCCGCCGCCGCCCAGGATGAAGGCCACCGACTCCTTGGTGGCATACCAGGGGATTGGGCCCCCGCTGGCCAGCATCGGTTCAGCAAAGGTGCGCAAGGCATAGGGGGCTGCCCAGAAGCCGACCGAATAGCCGACGAAACTGATCGAACCGAAGCCCAGGATAGTGAGCACGAAGGCCGGCGTGCCCCAGATCATCTCATAGGTCGGCTTGTCGCGGCGCTTGATCGATTGCGCCCAGCTGAGCACGGCATACAGGCCAGTGCCAACGGCAAGGAACTGCGGGATCTCGCCCGTGAAATGCACCAGCGTCGCCACCAGTCCGGCAACCATGGCCAGCACGGCGACATTTTCCATCAGCGCACGGCGACCGAGCAGCGCCATGTTGATGAGGGTGAGCGGCGGGATGACGCTGGCTAGATCGGCGAGGAAATTGCGGATTATCGTCTTGCCCGGCATCGGTACGGGCGGCGGCAGGCCATCTGCGCGGCCGCGGATCGGTTCGATGAGGGTCGCCACCCACAAGGCCAGCAACAGTCCGGGGATGCCCACGGCCATGAACGCCGCCTGCCAGCCGACCAAGCCCAGCGGGCCACCACCGGGATAGGCCGTGTTCCAGCCCTTCACCACCACTGCGCCGATCAGCAGCGAAACGCCGCCGCCGAGATACAGGCCGGCGGCATAAATGGAGATGGCGGTGGCGCGACGGGCCTTGGGGAACCAATCGGAAATCATCGAATAGGCCGACGGGCCGGCCGCAGCTTCACCGACACCAACGCCAATGCGGGCGAGCGAAAGCTGGGTGAAGCTGCCGGCGAGGCCCGACATCGCCGTCATCCCTGACCACAGGGTGAGGCCAAGCGCCAGCAGTCGTGTGCGCACCCAGTTATCCGCCAGCCGGCCGATCGGCACCCCGAACAACGCGTAGAACACCGCAAAGGCCGTGCCATAGAGGAAGCCCAACTGGGCATCGGTGAGATCGAGGTCGCGCTTGATGTCTTCAGCCAGGATCGACAGGATCTGCCGATCAATGAAGTTCATCACATACACTAGGACGAGCAGCGCCAACACATACCAGGCATAAGGACCGCCGACCGGTGGAACCGGCTTTCCGGTCTCAGCATCGTTGTCGTGTTCGGCCATGCGCTGTGCTCACCCCAAGGCTGCCGGGGCGTCTGCGACCCCATTTCAGCGCAAAGGCTTATCAGCCGTCCCGGCGGCTGTCACCCATCACATCGGCAAAGGAAAGCTGGCCATCGAACAAGGCGCGCACCACCAGTTCGGTGCGGGTGGCAACGCCATAGCGCGTCTTGGCGGCCTCAAGATATTTGTGGACCGTGCCGCCCGACAGGCCGAGCAACTGGCCCGCCACCCAGTTGGACTTGCCGCGCGCCGCCAACACCAGGCAATCGAGCTGGCGCTGGGTGAGCTTTGGCCCTTCGGAAGGATCATTGCCTTCCAGTTGCAGCTTCAACCGGCGTGCGGCTCCAAACGCAAAGCAGGCCAGATATTGTGCCGCTGGCAGCGTGTCCGACGGCAGTTCGCGGCCTTGGGCCATCACGAAGCTGACGAGGCCTGGCCGGGCACATGAATCGGCACGGTATAGCCCTCTGCAAGCCCGGCGGCGCGCGCCTGGGTCATGTAGGCCTTGTGGCGGCTGGACAGCGGCATGATGCTATCAAGCCTGCTCCAGGTAAAGGGAGTGACGCTGCGTTCACAGGCCAGCAGCACCGGATCATCGGCGACGCGGCCGCTTGGCACCAGATTGTCGACCCAGTGATCGGGAAAATCGGTGAGCCGCACCGGTCCAAGCCGGTTGGGCGCGTTGATTCGTTGCGCCAGCGCGAAATGGTCGAACTGAAAGGCGCGCGTGGCATCCTTCAGCACCAGACCGATGTCGGTCAGGCTGGGCGCGGTGCGCACGGCGCGCACAAACGTCTGGACATCCTGGAAACTGCTCACACACGCCCCCGTGCACCATCATGCGACGCCCTGCCCGCGCGCGATTGCCTTGCCCCGCTCTTCAGCCGGGCTTATCTCGGGTGCCCCACCACCTACAGATCACTATAGAATCAACACAAGACTTAGACAACGAGGTATATATGACGCATGATATCGCCATCATTGCCGGCGGCTGTTTCTGGTGCACCGAAGCAGTTTTCAATGAACTGAAGGGCATCGAAGCGGTTGAATCTGGCTATATCGGCGGCCACAAGGACATGCCCAACTATGAACAGGTGTGCAGCGGCACCACCGGCCATGCCGAAGCCGTGCGCATTGTTTATGATGCGGACATCATCAGCTATGCCGAACTGCTCGACATCTTCTTCCACACCCATGATCCGACCACGCTGAACCGGCAGGGCGGCGATATCGGCACCCAGTATCGTTCGGCGATCTTCCCACAGAACGGTGTGCAGGCCGGCGAAGCCGAAGCTGCCATCGCCCGCAACCAAGCAAGCTGGGACAATCCGATCGTGACGACGATCGAGCCGAACGCGCCGTGGTGGCCGGCTGAAGCCTATCACCAGCGCTATTTCGAGAACAATGGCACCAAGAACGGCTATTGCGTTGCTGTGGTCGGCCCGAAACTGGCCAAGTTCCGCAAGGGTTATGCAGCCCGGCTGAAGGGCCGGTAACTCACTCCACGGTCACCGACTTGGCCAAGTTGCGCGGTTGATCCACATCCGTGCCCTTGGCCAAGGCGACGTGATAGGCCAGCAACTGCACCGGAATGGCGGTGACCAGAGGGCTGATGAACGGATCGACGGCCGGCAGCGTCACCGCCGTCATCGTACCTTGACCGTGGGTCGCCACGCCTTCTGCATCAGACAGCAGCACCACCTGACCGCCGCGCGCCATCACTTCCTGCATGTTGGAGACGGTCTTTTCAAAGCGCGGACCGCTGGGTGCAATGACGATTACCGGTACATGTTCATCGATCAGCGCGATCGGGCCGTGCTTCAACTCGCCGGCGGCATAACCCTCGGCGTGGATATAGGAAATTTCCTTCAGCTTCAGCGCGCCTTCCAGCGCCATCGGATAATCCGGACCGCGGCCGATATAGAGAATGTCGCGTGCCTTGGCCAAGGTGGGGGCCAGCGCCGCAATCGCGTCTTCGCACTTCAGCGCATTGTTCATCGCCGCCGGCACTTCGGTGAGCAGATGGACGAGGCGGGCTTCTTCGGCCGCATCCACGCGCCCCTTGGCCTTGGCCAGCGCGATGGCGAAGGCGGCCAAAACGGCAAGCTGGCAGGTGAAGGCCTTGGTAGACGCAACGCCAACTTCCGGGCCGGCGTGGGTGGGCAGCAGCAACTGCGTTTCGCGCGCCATTGTCGAGGTGGCGACATTTATGACGGCGGCCACCATCTGCCCGCCAGCCAGCGCATGGCGCAGCGCGGCCAGCGTGTCGGCGGTCTCGCCGGACTGGCTGATGAACAGGCACAGGCCGCCATCCTCATAAACCGGGTCGCGGTAGCGATATTCCGAGGCGTTCTCGATGCTGACCGGCACCCGGGCCAGTTGTTCCAGCCAGTAACTGGCGACATGGCCGGCAAGCAGTGCCGTGCCGCATGCCACGATCTGGACGCGCTTCACATTGGCGAGATCGAATGGCAGTCCGGGCAGGGCGACGGTTTCCGCCAGTGGGTCGAGATAGGCGCCCAATGTTTGCGCCACCACGATCGGCTGCTCGTGGATTTCCTTTTCCATATAATGGCGGTGGTTGCCTTTCTCGATCACCGCGGCACTGGCCGACGAGGTGATAAAGGCGCGCTGCACAGGCAGATCATTGGCGTCAAACATGGCGACGCTGTCAGTGGTCAGCCGCACCCAATCGCCTTCTTCCAGATAGGCAATGCGGTTGGTGAAGGGGGCCAGGCCAAGCGCGTCGGAACCGAGGAACATTTCACCGTCGCCGCGGCCGACCACCAGCGGCGAGCCACGCCGGGCACCGTAGATGACGCCGCGGTGATTGCGGAACAATATGGCAAAGCTGAAGGCCCCGTGCAGCCGCTTGAGCGTTGCCGCCACCGCCGCATCCGGCGTGGCACCGCCGGCCAGCGCCAGCTCCAGCAGGTGGGCGACGACTTCGGTATCGGTGTCGCTGCTCAACGTGCGCCCGGCGGCCAGCACTTCGGCGCGCAGCGCCTTGAAATTCTCGATGATGCCGTTGTGGACCAGGCAGACATTTTCGGTGGCATGCGGGTGGGCATTGTCGCGGGTTGGTGCGCCATGAGTGGCCCAGCGGGTGTGGGCGATGCCGATGCTGCCGGGCAGGGGATCAAGCACAAGTTCGCGGGCCAGGTTGGCCAGCTTGCCGGGCGCGCGGCGGCGGTCCATCACACCATTATGGATCGTGGCGATGCCCGCGCTGTCATAGCCGCGATATTCCAGCCGCCTGAGGCCATCGACCAGCCGATCCGCCACCGGCTCACCTGAAACAATCCCGATGATGCCGCACATGGTTACTTGCCCTTTTTCGCCGACTGGAGCGTGCGGAACCGCGCCGCCCAGCCGGTCTTCTCGCTCTGTTCGGGGCGCACCAGCGCCAGCGCATCGCCGCTCACGTTGCGGGTGACGGTGCTGCCGGCAGCGACAATGGCGCCATCGCCGATCGTCACCGGCGCCACCAGCGCACTGTTCGATCCGATGAAGGCGCCGACGCCAATCACCGTCTGATATTTGAAGAAACCATCATAGTTGCAGGTGATGGTGCCGGCGCCGATATTGGCCTTGGCCCCCACGGTCACATCGCCCAGATAGGTGAGGTGATTGGCCTTGGCGCCGTCGCCCAGCACGGCCTTTTTGGTTTCGACGAAATTGCCGATCTTGGCGCCCTTGCCAAGAACCGTGCCGGGCCGCAGGCGGGCGAACGGGCCGATTTCGCAGCCCTCGCCGATGGTCGCGCCTTCGATATGGCTGTGGGCGCGGATGCGGGCGCCGCTTGCGATCGTCACGCCGGGGCCGAACACCACGAAGGGCTCGATCTCCACATCGGCGGCAATCTTGGTATCGGCGCACAGGAAAACGGTTTCGGGCGCCTGCATGGAAACGCCGGCGGCCATCAGCTCGGCGCGGCGGCGGTTCTGGAAAATCGCTTCCAGCCCTGCCAATTCGGCGCGGCTGTTGGCCCCGGCGACTTCATCGGCGGCGGTCTCGATCACCACGCAGGCGCGGCCATCGCCCAACGCCAGGCCCGCCACGTCGGGTAGATAATATTCGCCCGCGGCATTGTTGTTGGTGACGCGGGCGAGCAGCGGGAACAGATCGGCGGCACGCACTGCCATCAGGCCTGAATTGCACAAGGTCTCGGCGCGTTCGGCAAGCGTCGCGTCCTTGTATTCGACCATTTTCCGGATCGCGCCAGCTTCCGCGATCACGCGGCCATAGGCACCCGGTTCGGCCGGGCGAAAGCCCAGCACCGCTACCGCCACGTCTTCGGTGAGGGCATCCAGCAAGCGCTGCATGGTCGCCGCCGGCACCAGTGGCGCGTCACCATAGAGCACCATTATCTTGCCGTCGAAACCAGCCAGTGCGGCGCGCGCCTGCAAAACGGCATGACCGGTGCCATGCTGCGGCTGCTGCACGACCACATCTGCCTTGCCGACGACTTCGGCTTCAACCTGTTCCTTCAACGCGCCGACCACGACCACCGTGCGGGCCGGATTGAGTATTGCCAGGCTGTCGGTCAGGTGGCGCAGCATCGGCTTGCCGGCGATGGTGTGCAACACCTTGTGGCGAGCCGATTTCATGCGCGTGCCCATGCCGGCGGCAAGAATGATGGCGGCAAAGGGGGCAGTGGACATCACATCAGCAGCCCTGCCATAACGGCTGGGGGTTGAAAAGTGCCGCCACCCGGCGCAACGCCTGTAGCAGTGCTGAAACAATAGAAGTGCATGATTTTCCGTTCGTGACTTTGCCCCGATCCATCCTGTTCGATCTCGACGGCACGCTCGTCGATACCGCCCCCGATCTCGCCGGCGCGATGAACCATGTGCTGGCCGCCCATGGCCGGCCGCCGCTGCCGGTGGACGGTGTGCGCCACCTGGTTGGCCACGGTGCACGGGCGCTGGTGACGCGCGGGCTGGCTGCCACTGGCGATCCGGCGCTGCACCTGGTCGAACCGTCGATGCCGCTGTTCTTGGCACATTATGCCGCCAACATCGCCAATGATTCCCGCCCATTCGATGGCGTGGACGCAGCGCTGGATGCGCTGGCCGATGCCGGCTGTCTGCTCTCCATCTGCACCAACAAGCCCACCCATCTTGCCCGGGTGCTGGTCGATGCGCTCGGCTGGCAGGGACGCTTTGCTGCCGTGATCGGGGCCACCAGTGTCGAACGGCCCAAACCCGATGCCGGCCATGTCTTTGCGACGCTGGCAGCGGCGGGCGGCGCGGCGGATGATGCGGCGTTCGTGGGCGATTCCGCCACCGATGTGGGTGCGGCGCGCAATGCCGGCCTGGGAATCGTGCTAGTCAGCTTCGGTTACACCGGTCGGCCGGCGCATGAACTGGGCGGCGACGCGGTGATCGATCATTATGATGCGTTGCTGCCGGCGCTCAGGGGCCTTGGACGGGGACTGGCGCGTTGAGCGGGGCGCTGGAACTGGCACTGGCGGTGCTTGCTGCGCTGTTGCTGGGTTTCGTGCTCGGCCGCATGAGTGCGCCCGATCCGGGGCCGCCGGTGCTTCCCCCCGCACCGCCACCGCTGCCACCGCCGCCGTCATCGCCTGACCGTATCCACATCGAAAGCCTAAACGATGCGGCGCTTCTTACCCGTGGCCCGCTGGTGGAGGCCGCCAATGCGGCCGCCCGCGCCCTGTTCGGCAACCGGATCGTCGGCAGTGATCTGCGGCTGACAGTACGCCACCCGGCGCTGCTCGATGCCGTGGAAGCGGTGATGGCCGGGCAGACGGCCGAAGACCGTGAACTGGCTGGTCTTGGCAGCGGCAACCGCAGTTTCCGCCTGCGCGTGGTGGGGGATGGCGCCGATGACGACCCGATCCGCTGCCTGGTGCTGCTGGATGACATCACCCAGTCCAAGGTGACCGAGCGCATGCGCGTCGATTTCGTCGCCAATGCCAGCCACGAATTGCGTACCCCGCTGGCCACGCTGGCCGGCTTCATCGAAACATTGCAGGGCCCGGCGGCCGAGGATGAACCGGCGCGCCAGCGTTTCCTCACCATCATGGCCACCGAAGCCGATCGCATGCGCCGCCTGATCGACGATCTGATGAGCCTGTCGCGCATCGAGCTCGACAAGTTCGTGCGCCCCACCCAGCCGCTCGACCTGAAGGGCCTGGTGGCCGAAGTGGGCAGCACGCTGGCCATGCGGCTGGAAGGCGATAGCCGCGCCCTTCTCATCGACGAACCCTACGAGCTGCCGCGCGTGACCGCCGATCGCGACCAGGTGCTGCAGGTGCTCTACAATCTTATCTCCAACGCGCTGAAATATGGCCGCAGTGGCACCCCGATCCGGGTCAGCCTGGCCATTGCCGCCACTTCGCCGGGCGGCAGCGTAAAGGTGACGGTCGCCGATGAAGGTGATGGCATCGCGCCCGAGCATCTGCCGCGGCTGACTGAGCGTTTCTACCGCGTTGATTCCCAGCGCAGCCGCACGCTTGGCGGCACTGGGCTGGGGCTGGCCATCGTCAAGCATATCGTGGAACGGCATCGCGGCCGGCTGGAGATCGACAGCCGGCTGGGCGAGGGCACAAGCGTGTCGTTCACCCTGCCGATTGCCTGAAACCATCCACAGGCGACGTAATAAAAATGTCACTAAATCGTCATATGGCCCACATCCGACGGTCATAAAGGCCCTCCCAGCGGGGCAGAAGGACGGGGCGGCGAATCGCCCGGCCATGAGCCCCATGAGGATGAATTTCTTGCCGCCGATCCGCGTGTCTGCTGCCTTCGGCCTCGGCCTGGCTGCCCTGTTGGCGGTCGGGCTTGCGGGCTGTTCGGGCGGCAGCCGTACGCAGATCCGCATCGTTGGCTCCTCCACCGTCTATCCCTTCACCACCGCTGTCGCTGAACAGTTCAAGCGCAAGTGGACGGAATTTCCCGCGCCGATCGTGGAATCTACCGGCACCGGCGGCGGTATCAAGCTGATGTGTGCCGGCCTTGGCGCGCAATTCCCCGATGCCGCCAATGCCTCGCGCCGCATCAAGAAGAGCGAAGTCGAGGATTGCGCCAAACATGGCGTGAAGGGCCTGATCGAATTGCAGGTGGGCATTGACGGCCTGGTCATCGCCCAGGCCCGCGAAGCCAATTTCCCCTCGCTCACCGAACGCGATGTCTATCTGGCGCTGGCCGCCAATCCGTTCGGCAAGGGCCCCAACAAGGCACGGACGTGGCGCGATGTGAACCCGGCGCTGCCTGATATCCGCATTGAGGTGATCGGCCCGCCGCCGACCAGCGGCACGCGCGACAGTTTCAACGAGCTGTACATGCTCAAGGGCTGCAACAGCGAACCGGCGATGAAGGCCCTGAAAAAGAGCGACGACGACGCCCACAAGCAGATCTGCGAGAAGGTGCGCGAAGATGGCGCCTATGTCGAAGGCGGCGAGAACGACAATCTGATTGTGCAGAAGATTTCCGCCAATCCGCAGGCGCTGGGCGTGTTCGGCTTTTCCTTCATGGAAGAGAATAGCGACCGGGTGAAGGATGTGCCGTTGTCGGGCGTCACGGCCACCTATGAGAATATCTCCAGCGGCAGTTTCCCGGCCGCGCGCCCGCTCTATCTGTACGTGAAGGTCCAGCATGTGCCAGCCGTGCGCGGCATGCGCGAGTTTCTGGCCGAGTATGCGCGGGAATCGACCTGGGGCCGCACCGGCTATCTCGCCCGCAAAGGCTTGGTGGCGGCGCCGGAAGCCATTCGCCGTGCTGGCGAGGCGACCGCCCGTGAACTGACGGCGATGGACGAAGGTGGGCTGCAATGAGGCTGCTGATTGCCTTCGCGCTGGTGCTTGGTCTTGCTGGTCTGGCTTATCTGGCCGGCCGTGCCCGCGGCAATCGCATGGTAACGGTGGCGGGCGGCCGCATGGGAGCGGTGCATTCGCGCCCGGTCTATCACGGCGCCTATGTGGCGGTGCTGGCGCTGGCGCCGGCGCTGCTGGTGCTGGCCGGCTGGGGCATCATGGGCGAAGGTCTGATCGAGGGCCAGGTGCTGGGCAGCCTTTCTGCTGTCGAACGCCCGGCCTCCGGCAACGACAGTGAAGCGCTTATGAACGAAGTGCGCGGCCTGGTGAACGGCGATCTTCCGCAGGCCTTCAACCCACTGGCACCGCGGCTGGCGCCGGTTTACGCGGCGGCGCGCACCAACGGTGACCTGCTGGCTGGGGCGCTGGCAGTGGCCTTGCTGGCGATGGGCGGTCTTTGGGGTTTTTCGCGCCTGCGCCCGGACTTCCGCGCCCGCAACCGAGTTGAAGCCCAGGTGCGTGCGTTGCTGCTGATCGCGTCGGTCGTGGCGATCTTGACAACCTTCGGCATCGTGCTGTCGTTGATCTTTGAATCGATCCGCTTCTTTCAATTGGTGTCGCCAGTGGAATTCCTCACCGGTTTGCAGTGGAGCCCACAGACGGCGATCCGCGCCGATCAGGTTGGCTCCACTGGTGCGTTCGGGGCGGTGCCGTTGTTTTGGGGCACGATCTTCATCGGCGCCATCATCGCCATGGCAGTGGCCATCCCGCTGGGCCTGATGTCGGCCATCTATCTCACCCAATATGCCGATCCGCGTGTGCGGAAGTGGCTGAAGCCGATCCTGGAATTGCTCGCCGGTGTGCCCACAGTTGTTTACGGCTTTTTCGCCGCGCTTACCATCGCGCCGCTGGTGCGCAGCTTTGCCGTGGCGCTGGGGATGACCAATGCCTCCTCCGATTCCGCGCTGGCTGCCGGACTGGTGATGGGGGTGATGATCATCCCGTTCGTGTCCTCGATGGCCGATGATTCGCTCGCCGCCGTACCGCGCGCCATGCGTGATGGCAGCCTCGCCATGGGTGCCACCCCGTCGGAAACCGTGAAGAAGGTGCTGGTGCCTGCCGCGCTGCCGGGCATCATGGGCGGCGTGCTGCTGGCTGTGAGCCGCGCCATCGGTGAGACAATGATCGTGGTGATGGCGGCAGGGCTTGCGGCCAATCTCACAGCCAATCCATTCAGCAGCGTCACCACTGTCACAACCCAGATCGTCGCGCTTCTTACCGGCGATCAGGAGTTTGACAGCGCCAAGACGCTTTCGGCCTTCGCGCTGGGGTTGGTGCTGTTCGTGATGACTCTGGTCCTCAACATCTATGCGCTCGCCGTGGTGAAGCGCTATCGCGAGGCTTACGAGTGATGGCGACCCTTGCCGCTCCCGCTGCGCCCATTGCCGAGCGCCAGCCCACCGACTGGACGACGCAGGCCATGCGGTCGCGCATCGCCGCGCGCTATCGCGCCGAGCGCAATTTCCGTCGCCTGGGCGCTGCCGCGTTGGTGATCGCCGCCAGCTTCCTCGCCTTCCTGCTGTTCACCATCGTGCGTGACGGCTGGACCGGGTTCCAGCGCACCGAAACCCGCATCGAGGTGCAGTTTGATGCCGCCACGCTGGGCGTTGATCCGGCCGCTGTGGCGGGCCCGCAAGGGCAGGCGCTGCTGGCCCGTGCCGATTACCAGGCGCTTCTGCTCAAGGCCGCCGAGCAATTGGGCCCGGCCGATGACACGCTGTCGGATGCCGCCTGGATGGAACTGCGCGAAGCGCTGATGGAAAATCCTGCACTGCTCGGCAAGCGCGCCAGCCTGTGGGTGCCGGTGCGATCGTCGATCGACCTGTTGGCAAAGGGCAAATATGATCTGGCGGCACCCGCTGAGAGCCGCGGCGTAACGGATCGTGAAGTCTCCGATTGGCGCCGGCTTGAAGGTCAGGGCCGGCTGCGCACCGGCATCAACACCACCTTCCTGTCTGGCGCCGATTCCACCGAACCGGAACTGGCCGGCATCGGCGGCGCAGCGTTGGGTTCGCTGCTTACGCTGGCGGTCACCATCGCCATCGCCTTCCCGTTGGGGGTGTTTTCGGCGGTGTGGCTGGAAGAATTCGCGCCCAAGGGCCGGTTGGCCGACATCATCGAACTGTCGATCAACAATCTCGCTGCCGTGCCGTCGATCATCTTCGGCCTGCTGGGCCTTGCCTTCTTCCTCAATTTTGCCGGGATGCCGCGATCGGCGCCGCTGGTTGGCGGCATCACCCTGGCGCTGATGATCATGCCGGTGATCGTGATTGCGTCGCGGGTGGCGATCAAGGCGGTGCCACCGTCGATCCGCGATGCCGCGCTGGGCATTGGTGCCTCGCCCATCCAGGTGGTGTTTCACCATGTGCTGCCGCTGGCGCTGCCCGGCATCATGACCGGCACCATTATCGGCATCGCCCGCGCGCTGGGGGAAACCGCGCCGCTGCTGCTGATCGGCATGCGCGCCTTCGTCACCGATGTGCCTCAGGGTTTCACCGCGCCAGCCACGGTGTTGCCGATGCAGGTGTTCTTGTGGTCGGACGATGTGCAGCGCGGCTTTGTCGAGAAAACCTCGGCTGCCATCATGGTGCTGATGCTGGTGCTGATCGCCATGAACAGCCTGGCCATCTATCTTCGCAACCGTTTCGAGAGGCGCTGGTGAACCAGAACCCTGCCATTGGTCACAACACCGTCCCCAAGATGACGGCACGTGACGTCAACGTGTTCTATGGCCAGAAACAGGCTATCAAGAATGTGTCCATCGACGTGTCTGCCGAACATGTGACGGCGTTCATCGGGCCTTCGGGCTGCGGCAAGTCCACCTTCCTGCGCTGCCTCAACCGCATGAACGACACGGTGGACGGCGCCCGCGTGGAAGGCCGCATCGAGCTGGATGGCCAGGATGTCTATGCCAGCGGCATGGACGTGGTGCAGCTGCGCGCCAGGGTTGGCATGGTGTTCCAGAAGCCCAACCCGTTCCCCAAGTCGATCTATGAAAACGTCGCCTATGGCCCGCGCCTGCATGGCCTGGCGCGATCCAAGACCGACATGGACGAGATCGTGGAAAGCGCCCTCAAGCGCGCCGGCCTGTGGGACGAAGCCAAGGATCGGCTGAACGAAAGCGGCACCGCCATGTCGGGCGGGCAGCAGCAGCGCCTGTGCATCGCGCGCGCCATCGCGGTTGATCCCGAAGTGATCCTGATGGACGAGCCCTGTTCGGCGCTCGATCCGATCGCAACGGCGCGCATCGAGGAACTGATCGACGAACTGCGCGGCCGCTATGCGATCGTCATCGTCACTCATAACATGCAGCAGGCGGCCCGCGTCTCCCAGAAGACGGCTTTTTTCCATCTTGGCACGCTGGTGGAGTATGATGACACGTCATCGATCTTCACCAACCCGAAAGCGACCCGCACTAAGGACTATATTACCGGCCGTTACGGCTGATCCGCCCCCGATCAGCCGCCCCTGAAAGGCAAAAGTCATGGCAGAATTCGCCGCCCACACTGTCAAGAGCTTCGACGAGGATATCGCCCAGTTGCGCGCGGTGATCACCCGCATGGGCGGCCTGTGCGAATCCCAGATCGCTGAAAGTGTGGACGCGCTGATGAGCCGCAATGCCGAAGCGGCGCAAATCATCATCGAGAATGACAATCGCCTCGATGCGCTGGAAGCCGAGGCCGAGGCGCTGGCGGTCCGCATCATCGCGCTGCGCGCCCCGCTGGCCGATGATCTGCGTGAGATCGTGTCGGCGCTGAAGATTGCCGGCGTACTGGAACGCATCGGTGATTACGCCAAGAATATCGCCAAGCGGTCTGCGGTTATTGCCCAGTCGCAACCGGTTGGCCCAGCGGTGATCATCCCGGAAATGGCCCGGTTGGTGGTGGAAATCATCCGCGACACGCTCGATGCCTTCGTCGATCGTGATCCGGTCAAGGCGCTGGCGCTGCTGCAGCGTGATCAGCAGGTGGACGAATATTACAACTCGCTGTTCCGCGCGCTGCTCACCTTCATGATGGAAAATCCGCACTACATCACGCCGTCCACCCATCTGTTGTTCGTCGCCAAGAATCTGGAGCGGATCGGCGACCACGCAACGTCGGTGGCCGAGATGGTTTATTACTCCGTCACTGGTCAGCGTCCGGCCGAGCGGCCGAAGAATGATTTCACGTCAACAGTTTACAGCCCCGAATAACCCCCAGGAGATCGCCCCATGCGCGCCAAGATCCTGCTTGTTGAAGATGACGCCAGCCTTGTTGAGCTGGTGACCTATAATCTTGAAAAGGAAGGCTTTGACGTGGTCCGCACCGGAGATGGTGAGGAAGCGTTGACCCTGGCCGAAGAGGAGAAGCCCGATCTGGTTATCCTCGACTGGATGATCGCCAATCTTTCGGGCATCGAAGTCTGCCGCCGCCTGCGCCGCGCGCCGGCCACCGCCAATCTGCCGATCGTCATGCTTACCGCCCGCGGTGACGAGGCGGATCGTATCCGCGGCCTCGAAACCGGTGCGGACGATTACATGACCAAGCCGTTTTCCCCGCGCGAGCTCGTTGCGCGTATCCGCGCGGTGCTGCGGCGTCTGCGCCCGGCCCTGCAGGGCGGCGCGCTGGAATTTGCCGGCATCGCCATGGATACGACCGCTCATCGGGTGACCCGCGACGGCCGCACCGTGCAGCTCGGCCCCACGGAATTCCGCCTGCTGCGCCATTTCCTCGAGCATCCCGGCCGTGTGTTCAGCCGGGAACAATTGCTCGATGCCGTGTGGGGCCGCGATGTCTATGTGGAACAGCGCACCGTTGACGTGCACATTCGCCGCCTGCGCAAGGCCGTGAACGCCGGCCCGGGCGGCGAGGAACTGGCCGATCTGATCCGCACCGTGCGCTCGGCCGGCTATTCGCTGGACGCAACGCCAGTGGCGGCGCAAGTGGCCGCCTGATCGGCCCGTTCTGGCGTTTTGCCTCTGTACCGTAGTGGCGGAATCGCTTTGCAGCACCGGCCTGCTTGGTTAAACGGCCCTTCTGCGAACATGATTCCAACAATTCGAGGGTACAGCATCTCATGACCATCAGCTTTGAAGGGCGTGTTGCCATTGTTACCGGCGCCGGCGGCGGCCTGGGCCGGGCCTATGTGCTTGATCTGGCGCGGCGTGGCGCCAAGGTGGTCATCAATGATCTGGGCGGCGCCCGCGATGGTTCGGGCGCGTCGCTCTCGGCGGCGCAGGCCGTTGTGGATGAAATCACCGCGTTCGGCGGCGAAGCCATGGCCAATGGCGCCAGCGTCACCGACATGGCGGCTGTGGAAAAGATGGTCGCCAACGTCAAGGAACGTTGGGGCCGCATCGATATCCTGATCAACAATGCCGGCATCCTGCGCGACAAGACATTCGTGAAGATGGCGCTGGACGATTTCCGCACCGTGATGGACGTTCACCTGATCGGCAGTGTCAACTGCACGAAGGCTGTGTGGGAATTGATGCGCGAGCAGGGCTATGGCCGCATCTTGATGACGACGTCGTCCACCGGGCTGTACGGCAATTTTGGCCAGGCCAATTATGGCGCGGCCAAGCTGGCCCTGGTGGGCCTGATGAAGACGTTGGCGCTGGAAGGTGCCAAGTACAACGTGCATGTGAACACCATCGCGCCGCTGGCAGCGACCCGCATGACCGAGGATCTGATGCTGCCGGCCATGCTGGAAAAGCTGGGCCCGGAAACCGTGGTGCCGGCGTCGGTCTATCTGGTGTCGGAAGAAGCGCCGACCAACGTGATCCTCAACGCTGGCGGCGGTGGCATCGAGCGCGCCTACGTGACGCTCACCCGCGGCATCCATCTTGGGGCCGATGAGCTGACCGCCGAAAACGTGGCGGCGCGCTTTGCCGAGATCAGCGATCGTACCGGTGAAGTGGCGCCGGACAATGGCGGTGCGCAGGCGGCGATGGCGCTGGGCGGCGGTCGCTAACCGCTGGGTGATCGAAGAGCGCGATCTTGATGCCGCCGTGGCGGCAGGTGTGCTGGATGCCGAAACCCGCGAACGGTTGGTGACCTTCACGCGCGATTTGCGCCGCGGTACCGCAGGCGGTGACGAGGAATCGTTCCGCCTGCTCACCGGCTTCAACGATATTTTCGTGGCGATCGCCATTGGCATGTTGCTGCTGGCGATCAGCGCCATCGCCCTGCAAGTGTCTGAACTGGCATCGGCTGTGGCTGTGGCCGTGACCAGCTGGGGCCTGGCGGAATATTTCACCCGCCAGCGCCGCATGGCGTTGCCCAGCGTGTTGCTGCTGCTCAGCTATTCCGTCGCCGCCTTCATGACGGTTCTCGCGATCTTTGGCGGGCTGGCCGAGCTGCGTCTTGGCGCCACCAATGGCAATATCCTGCAAGCCAGCGCCATGTTGACTGCGGCCGGGGTGCTGACAGTCGCCGCGGCTGCCGCGCACTGGTGGCGGTTTCGCGTGCCTATCACTGTAGCGGCCGGCGCCGGCGCCTTGAGCCTGACGGTAATCAGCCTGACCGGTGGCATCATCGGCCCGGCCTTTGCCGTTGTCGGTACCAATATTCTGACGCTTTTGGTGCTGATCTGCGGCGTTGGCGTCTTCACGCTGGCAATGTGGTATGACAGCCGCGACCCCGCGCGCATCACGCGCCGTTCCGATATTGCCTTCTGGCTGCATCTGCTGGCGGCGCCCATGCTGGTGCACCCGCTGTTCACTGGCACCGGGCTGAGCGCGTCGGGAGGCCAACCAGAAACAGCCATACTCGTGGTCGTGGCCTTTGCCATTCTAACGCTGGTTGCGCTGGCCATTGATCGCCGGGCATTGATCGTGTCGGCTATTGGCTATGCTATCTACGCCATCCAGACGTTGGTAGGGCAGGGCAGTGATTTGTCGATCGGCAGCAACGTCGGTCTCCTGCTGGTAGGCTTGATGCTGGTCTTGCTCTCGGCCGGTTGGCGGCGGGCGCGGGCGCTGCTGGTGCCGCGGCTGCCGGTGGGCCTGCGGGCAAATCTGCCCACCATCGCCCAGGCTAACCGCTAACCCTCCACGGCTTTCAGCAACCGCCGTTCCACCACGGCCAGCACGCCGGCCAGTTCATGGCCGCGTTTCAGCACCACGCCGCCTTCGCCATACAGCACCCATTCGCCCTGGCGCTGCCGCAGCGAGGGGTCTTTCACCAGCCGCACCTCGGGATTTTCTGCAGAGCGGCGGAAGGCGGAGAAGCTCGCCACTTTCGCCCCCAGTTCCAGCGCATAATCGCGCCACAGGCCGGCGGCGACCATGCGGCCATACAGCGACATGATCCGGTCAAGCTCGATACGGGTGAAAGCGACCTGGCGAACGGCTGCGGTCGCGGTCAGCGGGATGACAATGCTCACGCCCAATGTTTGGCGCGGCGCTATGGAGAGGTCAACCGGCCTTGCGCGTGTCTTCGCGGGTCAATTCGTCCAGCCGGCTTTTCAGCACCTCCATCTCGCAGCGCAGGAGTTCCAGCTTCTGGGTTTCCGGATCGAATTTCTGCGCGCATGGCGTGCCATAGGGCAGGAATGGCTTCACATAGTCCTCGGCCGCCATCACCACCGGCTTGGCGGGTATGCCGATCATGGTCGCGCCTTCCGGCACATCACGCGTCACCACCGCATTGGCGCCGATACGAGCCTTCGCGCCGACGGTGATCGGGCCCAGCACCTGCGCGCCGGAGCCGACGATGGCGCCATCCAGGATGGTGGGATGGCGCTTGCCGCCCGTGCCGCCAGCCGGATCGGTGCCGCCCAGCGTCACGCACTGATAGATGGTCACCTCGTCACCGATCTCGGCGGTCTCGCCGATCACCACGAAGCCGTGATCGATGAAGAAATTGCGGCCGATACGGGCACCTGGGTGGATGTCGATGGCGGTGAGGAAGCGGCTGAAATGATTGACCAGTCGCGCGGCGAAGAAAAAGTGCCCGCGGAACAGCATATGGGCGATGCGGTGCAGCCCAAGCGCCCAGACGCCGGGATAGGTAAGGATTTCCCAGCGCGAACGCGGCGCCGGATCGCGCTGTTTCACCGAGTCGAGATAGGCGATCAAACCCATGGCGGTTCTCCGGCTGGCCAGAAAGCGGCTACCGATTTGAGCGTCACTTAATCCAATTCAAACAAAAAGGCCAGTCATCCCACGCGGGATGACTGGCCCTTCATGTTGACCAAGCAGGGCCTTACAGCGCCTGAAGCGTTCGGGCGACGGCATGCACCACGGCGGCGATGCGCACCGCGGCCTGGATCTTGTCGGCGCCGATGCCGTGTTGGGCCAGTACCTTGTCATGCGCGTCGATGCACATGCCGCAGCCATTCACGGCCGAAACCGCCAGGCTGTAGAGCTCGAAATCGGCCTTCTCGATGCCCGGAGTGCCGATCACGTTCATGCGCAGCTTGGCCGGCATCGTCTTGTAGTCCGGCCGCGACGCCATGTAGGTGAAGCGATAGTAGATGTTGTTCATCGCCATGATGCTGGCAGCGGCCTTGGCAGCATTCAGCGCTTCGGGGCTGAGCTTGGCGGCGGCTTCGGCTTCGGCCGCATCAATGAGCGGCTTGTGCGCGCAGGCATGGGCCACCGCCACGATCGTGCCCCACTTCTGCTGATCGCTGAGCAACTGCTCGGTCAGCAGGCTGGAGACGTTGAGGCGCAGATCCTTGGCGTAATCCGGCAGGGTTTTTGCGAGTTCGGAAAAGATCATGGGGGTTCCTTTCCCCTCGGTGGGGGAGGGCAGAATTGAGGGGAAGGGGGCCGCGGCAAAGCCGCGGCCTGACGTCAGACGGGTCACGGTTGGCGGCTGAGGCCGCCACCCGCGCCCGCTGGCCGGCCTTGCTGGAGTCGGTGGATAGCGCCGGGGCACTATCCACTCGCCCGGCAGCGGCTTACGCGGCTGGCTTCAGCGTGTCCTGGCCTTCGGTCCAGTTGCACGGGCACAACTCGTCGGTCTGCAGCGCGTCGAGGATGCGCAGCGTTTCGGCCGGGTTGCGGCCGACGTTCAGGCCGTTCACGGTGATGTGCTGGATCACGTTTTCCGGATCGATGATCAAGGTGGCGCGCAGCGGCACACCGGCGCCAGCAACGATGATGCCCAGCGCGTCGGCCAGCAGCTTGCTGTTATCGGCCAGCCACGGGAAATCGCAGGCGGCCAGACGCTCGTCGCTCTTGCGCCAGGCGAAGTGCACGAAATCGGTGTCGGTCGAAGCGCCGATCAGCACGGCGTCACGATCAGCAAAATCGCCCTTCAGATCGCCATAACCGATGATTTCGGTCGGGCAAACGAAGGTGAAATCCTTCGGCCAGTAAAACAGGATCTTCCACTTGCCAGGATAAGCCGTGGTGATGTCCAAAGATTCGCCGTTCGGCAGCGCCGCAACGCCCTGCTGCACGGGGAGATCGAAGGACGGAACTTTATCGCCAACAGTGAGAGCCATGAGATGAATCCTTGGTTTGGGGGGGTGTAAACGGGAACCAGCGAGCGCCAGCACGGTTCCATTGGCCTTGCACGAGATAGAAATCCAATCGATAATATCGCTATTATCAATCGAGTTTGTCGATGACGGCATTCCTGCCCACACTGAAACAGCTGCAGTATCTCACCGCGCTGCACATCCACGGCCACTTCGGCCGCGCCGCCGAAACCTGCTTTGTCACCCAGTCGACCTTGTCGGCGGCTCTGGCCGAATTGGAATCGCTGCTGGGTGTGCGGCTGGTGGAGCGCAACCGTCGGGTCGTGCGCTTCACGCCGATGGGCGAACGGGTGGTGTCCAAGGCCTATGTTGTGCTGCGCGAGGCCGATGAACTGGCCGGGCTCACCGTGGGTGGAGACAAGCCGCTTTCCGGCCCGCTGCGCCTTGGCGTCATCCCCACCATCGCGCCCTATCTGCTGCCACGCGCGCTGCCCAAGGTGCGGGCCGATTGGCCCGATCTGAAACTGCACTTGCGCGAGGAGATGAGCGGCCCGGCGACCGAAGCACTGGCGCGCGGCATGCTGGATGTGGTGCTGCTGGCGCTGCCGTGGGACACGGCGGGGCTCAGCGTGATGCCGCTGTTCGATGATCCCTTTTTCTTGGTGTTCCGTCCCGGCGATCGGCCCGATCCGCCGCCGGCCGTCGCGCCTGATGCTATTGATCCGCACCATCTGCTGCTGCTGGAAGACGGCCATTGCCTGAAGGAACAGGTGCTTTCGGCCTGCGGCCGTCCGGAGTTGCGCGCCGATCCCGCCCATCGCGGCACCAGCCTGGTAACATTGGTGGAAATGGTGGCCGGCGGCCTGGGCCAGACCCTGCTGCCGAAACTGGCGCTGGATGCCGACATCCTCACCCACGGCAACCTGATCGCGCGGCCGGTTTCGGGCAACGCCGCGCGCACCGTGTCGCTGGTGTGGCGTCACGGCTCCCCGCGCGAAGCCGAATTCCGTCTGATGGGCGAATCATTAGTGGCAGGATTGGCGCTGTCGTAAGCCGCGGCTATTGTCGGGCGAAACTTGGGAGAGCATCACATGAAGGCCGTGCTGTGCGTTGAACATGGGCCACCGGAAAAGCTGGTGGTGAGGGACGTGCCAACGCCGGAGCCGGGCCGTGGCCAGGTGCGCATCAGCGTGAAGGCGGTGGGGGTGAATTTCCCCGACACGCTGATCATCCAGAATCTCTATCAGTTCAAACCGGCGCTGCCGTTCAGCCCCGGCGGCGAATGCGCCGGCGTGGTGAGCGCGGTGGGTGAGGGCGTGGCTGATATCGCCGTGGGCGATGAAGTGATCGCCATGACCGGCCACGGCGCCATGGCCGAGGAAGTGATCGCCAATCGCGGCCAGATCGTGAAGATGGCGCCGGGCATGCCGTTCGACGTCGCCGCCGGTTTCACCATGACCTATGGCACCAGCCACCACGCGCTGAAACAGCGCGGCGCACTGAAACCGGGCGAGACGCTGCTGGTGCTGGGCGCGGCGGGCGGCGTCGGCCTTACTGCCGTTGAACTCGGCAAGGTGATGGGCGCCAAGGTGATCGCCGCAGCATCGTCGGACGAGAAACTGGCGCTGTGTCGCGAGATGGGCGCCGACGAGGTGATCAACTATGCCACCGAAGACCTGAAGGAGCGCATCAAGGCGCTGACCAATGGCCGCGGGGTTGATGTGATCTACGATCCGGTTGGCGACCGTTATGCCGAACCGTCCTTCCGCGGCATCGCCTGGAATGGCCGCTATCTCGTCATCGGCTTTGCCGCCGGCGCCATCCCGGCACTGCCGCTCAACCTGCCGCTGATCAAGGGCGCCAGCATCGTCGGCGTGTTCTGGGGCGCGTTCACCCAGGCCGAACCGGCGCTGCACCAGCAGAACATGGAAGAACTGCTGCGCTGGTATGCCGAAGGGAAGTTGAAGCCGCATGTCTCGCGGCATTTCGCGCTGGATGAAGGCGCTGACGCCATCCGCTGGATGATGGACCGCAAGGCGCTGGGCAAGATCGTCCTGACCGTCTGAGGAGAGAAGCGATGGCGCTGCGCGACACCTATCCGCTCTATGTGGCCAATGTGCCGGAGCAGCCCAATGCCGATCTGGTGGTGACCGACAAGTTCACCGGAAATCCCGCCACGCGCGTCGCCATGGCCGATGCCGCCACCATCGATCGCGGCATCGCGGCGGCGGTGGCAGCGGCCGAGCCGATGGCCCGCATGGCGAGCTTTGAACGGCAGGCGGTGCTTGCCCATTGCGTGAAACGCTTTACCGAACGCGCCGACGAACTGGCGCAGGCCCTTTGCATCGAGGCCGGCAAGCCGATCCGCGATTCGCGCGGCGAGGTCGGACGGTTGATTGATACCTTCCGCATCGCGGCGGAAGAAAGCGTGCGGATGACGGGCGAGGTGCAGCCGCTCGACATTTCAGCGCGCGCCAAGGGCTATCAAGGGATGTGGAAACGCGTGCCGATCGGCCCGTGCAGCTTCATCAGCCCTTTCAACTTCCCGCTGAACCTTGCCGCGCACAAGATCGCGCCGGCCATCGCGGTGGGCTGTCCGTTCGTGATGAAACCGGCCAGCCGTACGCCACTCGGGGCCATCATCATCGGGGAAGTGCTGGCTGAAACCGATCTGCCGCCCGGCGCTTTTTCGATCCTGCCGGCCCACCGGGAAGGCGCGGACCTGTTCACCACCGACGACCGGTTGAAACTGCTCAGTTTCACCGGATCGCCCGATGTGGGCTGGGATCTGAAGGCCCGCGCCGGCAAGAAGAAAGTGGTGCTGGAACTGGGCGGCAACGCGGCTGTGGTGATCATGCCCGATGCCGATCTGGATGATGCCGCCGATCGCACCGTGTTCGGCGCCTTCTACCAATCCGGCCAGTCCTGCATCGGCGTGCAGCGCATCCTGGTGCATGATGATGTGTACGATGCGTTCAAGGCCAGGCTGGTCGAACGCACCGCCAAGCTGATCGCCGGGAACCCCAGCGACGAGAACACCTTCATCGGCCCGATGATCGACGTGAAGGAAGCCGCCCGACTGGACGACTGGATCAAGGAGGCGGTGGCCGGCGGCGCCAAGCTGCTGTGCGGCGGCCAGCGCGACGGCGCGATGCTGGCGGCGACCCTGCTGGAAGATGTGCCACGCGGCGCGAAGCTCAACACCGAAGAAGCCTTCGGCCCGGTCGCCTTCTTCACCCGCTTCAAGACGTTCGATGAAGCCCTGCACATCGTGAATGATAGCAAGTTCGGCCTGCAGGCTGGCATCTTTACTCGCGATCTGTTCCAGATGCTGAAGGCTTGGGACGTGCTCGATGTCGGCGGGGTCGTGATCAACGATGTGCCCAGCTACCGGGTCGACAACATGCCCTATGGCGGCGTGAAGGATTCTGGCCTGGGCCGCGAAGGCGTGCGGTTTGCCATGGAAGACATGACCGAGATCCGGAACCTGGTGATCAGGCGGCGGCCGCAGGACATGTGAGGCGGCAGCCAGCCCCCATTCATCCTTTCACACGCACCTTCCCCCCCAACATCCATCCTGCTAGTGGTGCTTTCATGCCCCGTCTGAACCGCTCCGCGCTTGCCTTGCTGCTGCTCACACCGCTGGTGCTCACCGCCTGCGGAGGCGGCCGCAAGGCCAAGAAGGACCAGAGCTATATCGCGCAGGATGTGGAGACGCTGTATAGCGCCGCGCGCGAAACGCTGGCGAAGCGCCAGTATCGCCTTGCTGGTGCGCAGTTCGACGAAGTGGAGCGTCAGCATCCCTACAGCGTGTGGGCCCGCCGCGCACAGCTGATGTCGTCCTTCGCTTATTATGCGGCGGGCGAATATCAGGAAGCCATCGGCGCCGCTCAACGCTTCCTGTCGCTGCACCCCGGCAGCCGCGAGGCGCCCTATGCCTATTACATGGTGGCCTTGAGCCACTACAACCAGATCATGCCGGTCAACAAGGATCAGAAGACCACGCAGCAGGCGCTGGACTCACTGGGGGAGCTGATCCGCCGCTATCCCAACACCGATTATGCCGCCGATGCCCGCTTGAAGATCGATCTGGCCCGCGATCACCTCGCCGGCAAGGAGATGGAGATCGGGCGTTTCTACCAGAGCCAGGGCCTGTATCTGGCGGCGATTGTCCGGTTCCGCACCGTGATCGACAAGTTCGACACCACCAGCCATGCACCCGAAGCGTTGCACCGGCTGGCCGAATCCTACCTCGCCATGGGCATCCCGGAAGAGGCCACCAAATCGGCCGCCGTGCTGGGCAATAATTATCCGGAATCCA
Organism: Sandarakinorhabdus limnophila DSM 17366; assembly: GCF_945882885.1. GTDB lineage: Bacteria > Pseudomonadota > Alphaproteobacteria > Sphingomonadales > Sphingomonadaceae > Sandarakinorhabdus > Sandarakinorhabdus limnophila_A. The sequence continues at coordinate 76,458 of NZ_CAMCWT010000002.1, read as the reverse complement.
AGTGGTACCAACGCAGCTACAAGCTGATCGGCCGCTGGGTACCGGAAGCGCCCAGAAAGTTGGCCAATCAGGGCGGTCGTTGATGCCGATACCGGCGACCCTGATCACCGCCGGGCTGCTTGGTCTCGTTTTCCTGGCGCTCACCATCCGCGTTGTTGGACGCCGCGTCTCTGGCAAGATCATGATCGGTGATGGCGGCGACAGCCAAATGCTGGAACGCATCCGCGCCCACGCCAATTTCACCGAACATGTCCCGCTCACCCTCCTCCTGATGGCGGGTATCGAGATCGCCGCCGGCCATCATGCGCCGTGGCTGTGGATTTCGGGCGGCCTGTTGGTGCTGGCCCGCATCGCCCATGCCATTGGCATGAGCCGGCCATCGCCCAACCCGTTCCGGGCCGGCGGCGCACTGATCAGTTGGGGGCTGATCCTGGGGCTGTCCTTATGGGCGCTGTGGTTGGGGTTGGGGCTTCAGCCGCCATCTCCCAACTATATTTAACTTTTGCGGATCGCATTTTCCGAGCCGCGAAGCTGAAAATGCTCAGCCAAGCATCCGATCCGCCACAAAGGCATTGGCCTGGCGTTCGCGGCCAAAGGTGCTCATCGGGCCGTGGCCGGGCACGAACGCCGTTTCATTGCCCAACGGCCACAACTTGGTGGTGATGGCTTCCACCAGATCGTTGAAATTGCCCTTGGGGAAATCAGTGCGGCCGATGCTGCCCTGAAACAGCACATCGCCCACAATGGCGAGCTGCGATGGCGCGTGGTGAAACACGACATGGCCGGGCGTGTGGCCGGGGCAGTGATAGACATCCAGCACCAGCTCGCCCACCGTCACCTGGTCGCCATCGTGCAGCCATCTGTCGGGCGTGAACGCCTCGGCGCCGGGCACGCCGTAAGCGGCGCCTTGCGCGGGGTTCATGTCGATCCAGAACTTGTCATCGGGGTGGGGGCCCTCGATCGGCACGCCCAGATCGCGCGCCAGCACCGCGGTTAGACCGCAATGATCGATATGGCCGTGGGTGACGAGCAGTTTCTCGATGGTCACGCCATTGTCGGCGGCGACCTGCTTCAACCGATCTAGATCGCCGCCCGGATCGGTGAAGGCGCCGCGCATGGTTTTCGTGCACCATATCAAGGTGCAATTCTGCTGGAGCGGCGTGACCGGCACGATGATGGCTTGCAGGGGCGGCTTGGCTGTCATGCCGCCATCAGTGGCGAATCCGTCGGCCCCATGCAAGTCGGGACGAACATTGCGGTTCCGTAATGACGAATTGCGGCACAGGGCTGCTATCCATTGCTTGTCTGTAATGAACGAGGCGCTGGATGCAGGAAAAATCAGGTGTGCTTTCCAGTTGGCGGCAGGACGTGCCGGCTTCAATCGTTGTGGCGCTGGTGGCGCTGCCCTTGTGCCTGGGGGTGGCGCTGGCGTCCGGTGCGCCGCTGATGGCGGGGCTGGTGGCCGGTATTGTCGGCGGCATCGTGGTCGGTGCGCTCAGCGGCTCGCCCCTGTCCGTGTCCGGTCCGGCGGCCGGCCTCACCACCATCGTGCTGGCCGGAATCACCAGCCTGCCCAATTTCGAGGCGTTCCTGCTCGCTGTCTGCCTGGCCGGGGTGCTGCAACTGATCTTTGCCGCGACGCGCGGCGGTGTGATTGCCGAATTCGTGCCGGGCGCGGTCATCACCGGCATGCTGGCGGCCATCGGCCTGATCCTGATCCTCAAGCAATTGCCGCACGCCGTCGGCTATGATCGCGATCCCGAAGGTGACATGGGCTTCGTGCAGCCCGATGGTGAAAACACGCTCACGGCGCTCAGCCATATCCTCAGCAACAACATCCTGTGGGGCGCTGCGCTGATCGCAGTGGTCAGCCTGGCCTTCCTGTTCTGGTGGGACAAGGCCAAGCCCAAGGATGGCCCGCTCAAACTGTTGCCCGGCCCGTTGGTGGTGGTGCTGTTTGCCGTGGGTTCCAACGAAGCCTTCCGCCAGTTTGCGCCCGAACTCCATATTGCCGCCAGCCACCTGGTGCAGGTCCCAGTTTCGGCAACGCCCTGGGCGCTGGCCGATCAGATCCGCCTGCCGGATTTCGGCGCCATCACCAATCCCAAGGTGTGGACGCTGGCACTGACATTGGCCATCGTGGCCAGCTTGGAATCGCTGCTCAGCGTCAAGGCCGTCGATGAACTCGATCCCAAGCGCCGGGTGACCGACAAGAACCGCGAACTGCTGGCGCAGGGGGCGGGCAATCTCGTCTCCGGCATGCTCGGCGGCCTGCCGGTCACTTCGGTGATCGTGCGGTCATCGGCCAATGTCGAAACGGGGGCGGATTCGCGGCTGTCCACCATGTTGCACGGCACCTGGCTGCTGCTTGGCCTGGCGTTGATGCCGGCCATCCTCAACCTCATCCCGCTGTCGGCGCTGGCCGCGGTGCTGATCGCTACCGGCTACAAGCTGGCCAAGCCGGCGCTGTTCCTGCAACGCTGGAAACAGGGGCTCAGTCAGTTCATCCCTTTCGTGGTGACGGTGCTTGCGATCCTGTTCACCGATCTGCTGGTGGGCATCGCCATCGGGCTGGTGGTGGGCATGGGCTTTGTCATCTGGCGGTCCACCGGCAACATCATCACCTATGTCGAATATGGTGAAACCGTGATGGTGCGGGCGCGGCGCAATCTCTATTTCATGCACAAGCCGGCGTTGCAACAGGCGCTGGAACGGGTGCCGGAAGGTACGTCGCTGCTGATCGATCTGTCGGCCACCTCCTATGTCGATCTCGATTGCATCGACATCATCAACGGTTTTGCCAAGGCAGCCCAGTATCGCGGCATCGACGTGAAGATACGCGCCGATCACACCCGCAAAGCGGCCGACAAGATCAACGCCCCCATCACCCGCGCCCGCGCGACCTGAGGATCCCATGAAGGAAGTCGATCAACTGCTGCTGTCGAACCGGGCCTGGGCCGCCGAAATGCTGGCCGAGAACCCCGAGTTCTTCAACCGCAACGTCAACTGGCAGCGCCCGGCCTTTCTGTGGATCGGCTGTTCCGACAGCCGGGTGGCGCCAGATCAGATGACCCAGGCGGTGCCCGGTGGCCTGTTCGTGCATCGCAACATCGCCAATCTTGTCTATCCTGATGATCGCAACCTGATGGCCGTGCTGTATTATGCCGTGAACGTGCTGGAAGTGGAGCATGTGGTGATCTGCGGCCATTATGGCTGCGGCGGTATTCAGGCGGCGTTGGACGGCGCGCCAGAAGGCGCGATTTCCCACTGGCTGGAACATGCCCGCCAGGTGCTGAACGATCACCGCAGCGAGATCGAGGCGCTGCCGGAAGGCGAGGAGCGGGTGAACCGGCTGGTGGAAGTGAATGTGCGCGACCAGTTGCTGCATTTGGCCGGCGCCGGCCCGGTGCAGAAGGCATTCCAGGCCGGCCGGTCGCTATCCCTGCACGGCTGGGTTTATGATCTGCGCGATGGCCATATCAAGCCGCTGATGCGCATCGATAAGGACACGGTCCTTTCCGAAGTGCCCAAGCCGGAACGCGTGCTGGTGTAATGCAAAGGGGCCGCCGCGTCGCCGCGACGGCCCCTGAATTGCGTTGTGCCGCGGTTACTTGGCAGCGATCACCGTCAGCTCCACCAGGAACTGCGGGCCAGCCAACGCGCTGATCTGCATGGTGGTGCGGGTGGTGGTGGTCGGGTTCTCGGCATTGTTGAAGAACTCGGCGAACCCGGCGTTGAAGCCGGCGAAGTCCATCTTGCCGTCCATGCCGGGCGCGGCGACCAGATAGGCATCCATGCGCACGATGTCCTTCATGGTCATGCCGTGCGCCGCCAGCAGTTCCTTGATCTTCTTCAGCGTGCTGATCGTCTGGGTCTTGGTGTCACCATAATCGCTGCCGCCCGGCGCGGCTGGCGATGCGAGGTTGCCCGACAGATAGACGGTGGTGGCGCCGGCCTTGACCTTGGCGGCGGTGAGAATGCGGCCGCCGGCGGGGCCGACCTTTTCGACGTTCTGGGCGAACGCCGGTGCGGCAATCGCCATGGCCAGGGCGGCAGCTGCAAGCGTGAACAATTTCATGGATCAGGTCCTCTTCGGTTGCAAAAAGAAGCGGGCGGCAGGATTGCCCTGCCGCCCGCTGTTGGCAAGCGATATCGCTTGCGCCTCCGCTTAGAACTTGGCAGTGGCGCGCACGTACCAGAAGCCGCCCGCCTGACCCAGCGGCGAGGAGCCGGGGTAGAGCGAACCGTTGGCCTGGCCGCCGGTGGACGGATAGGCGTTGCGGGTTTCGACATCCGGGTAGTTGTTGAACAGGTTTTCGACGCCCACCGCGAGACGATAATTCTCGGCGATGGTGAACCCGGCTTCGAGATCGATGCCAATTTCGGCACCGAAGGTCTTGCCCCATTCAGGTATACCCGCGGCGGCATTGGGCGCCGGATAGCGGGCGCGGAAGGCAACCGGATCAACGCCAGCGGGCACCGAACCCACCGGCAGGAAGTAGGAGGTGAACTTGCCGAAGTAGTTGGCACGCATGGTCAGATCAAACGCACCGCTGGTGTAGTTGGTGCTCAGCACAGCGCGCCAGCGCGGGTTGCTGTCCTCGATGTTGCCCTTGCGGGTGTTGTCGATCAGGCTCAGCACCCGGGTGTCCGTCGGCCGGATCGCCGACAGGACGATGGACCGGCGATCGATGACCTTGGTCTTGTTGTAGTTCACCGCCAGGCTGCTGTTGAAGCGGCCGATGCCCGTATCCATCCGGTGCGACAACACAATGTCGAAGCCCCGGGTGCGGGTGCGGAAGCCGTTGGTGAAATAGTTCACCTGGCCAAGATCAAGCGCGGTGGGCAGGCCCAGCGCCAGCAGCGCCTGCTGGTCGGCGCCGGTCACGGTCACCGAAGAGGTGATGCCGATCCGATCCTTCACGACGATGTTGTAGGCGTCGAACGTCAGGTTGAAGCCGCTGCCCGGGGTGATCACGAAACCACCCGAGAAGCTGGTCGATTTTTCCGGCTTCAGTTCCCGGGCGCCGTAAAATTGCGCCGAGATGCTGTCCGGACGGGCGGTCTGTGTGGCCACCGGCACCGGGCTGCCGGACGGGAAGCCGGTCTGGGTGTTCTGGGTGAACTGCTGGCCCGGCGTCGGCGCGCGGAAGCCAGTCGACGCGGCACCGCGCAAAGCGATGACATCGTTGATGGCCCAACGGGCGCTGAACTTGCCGTTGAAGGTACTGCCGAAGTCGTTGAAATAATCGTAGCGGGCAGCCAGGCCGAGATCGAGGCCTTCAACCGCTTCGGCTTCGAAATCGAGGTAGGCCGAATAGTTGTTGCGGCCGCCTTCAGCCACGTCGCTTGGACCGAAGCCGGGGAAGCCGTTGGCGCCCACGGCCTTGGTCACGTTGAAGGTGGTGCCGTTGGCGCGCTGCACCAGCTGCGAACCGAAAATGCCCGGTTCCCACGAGGCGCGGTCACCTAGGCCGACGGCGAAAGCTTCGCGGCGGAATTCAAGACCGGCGGCTATGAACAGCGGCTTGTAGAAGCCTATATCGGTTTCATAGCTGAAATCGGCGTTCAGGTTGTATTCCTGCTGCGTGACCTTGCCGAGGTAGAAATCGGTCGGCGACGACGGGCCCAGCGACGGGTTCAGCGTGTCATACATGAAGTAACGGATCTGGTTGCGTCCGTAAGACGCAGTCACATCATATTTCAAGCCGCCTTCGGTGGAGCCCTTGTAGCCACCGACGATCGACAGATCCTCGATCGAAGCTTCGAACACCGGCACGAAGCCGTTGGGGAATATTGAGGTTTCCGTGAAGGTGCGGCCGGTTTCGCTGAAGATGGCGCGACCCGACACCGGATCGGTGCCGATGCGATCGAGATACCACAGCGAGTTGATCGACTTGGAGAAGGTGCCAGTGCCCGGACGCAGTGGGATGTCCGCCGCGCTTACGGCGATCGGGCGGCGATAGTTGAAGTCGTTGGACTGGCGTTGCCAGCCATAGTTGCCGAAGGCATAGACTTCATCACCATCGCCAACCGGCACGGCGGCGTTCCACACCACGCGATAGGCGCGGTTGGACGGCTGGCCGAGCTGGTTGCCCGTGGGACGCGGCGGCTTGATGCCTGCAGCGATCAGCGGGGCGATTTCCGGACGCGGCACCGAACGATCGAACACGTTCTGATCGATGAATTCGCCAGTGATGTTAAAGAAACCGCCATCACCCAGCTTGAAACCGGCGTTGGCGCTGATCTGCAGGTCTTCACCGTCGCCACGATAGGTCTGACCATAACGCGCAGCCAGGTTGTAGCCGGAATCGGCGCGGTTGAGGCCGATGTTAATCACGCCGGCGATGGCGTCCGAACCGTACTGGGCGGCGGCACCGTCGCGCAGCACTTCAATGCGGCTCACTGCCGGCGAGGAAATTTGCGAGAGATCGGGGCCCTGCGAACCCGCGTTCAGCGAATCGCCGGTCACCTGCACAAGCGCCGAACGGTGCATGCGCTTGCCGTTGATCAGCACGAGGATCTGGTCAGCCGGCAGGCCGCGCAGGTTCGGCGGACGCACGAAGGCCGACGCATCGCCCAAGAGGTTGCGGTTCTGGTTGAACGACGGCACTAGCGTTTTCAGGATGCTCTGCAGCTGCGGCGACGGCTGGGCCTTGAAATCGTCGGCGCTGAACACGTCGATCGGCACGGCGCTTTCGGCCACGGTGCGATCGGTACGGCGGGTGCCAGTCACGATGATCGTGGTGTCTTCCTTCGAACCTTCTGCCGCGGCGGCTTCCTGGTCATCGGCTGCAGCGAGGGCCGGTGCGGCCATGCTCGCCAGCACAAGGGCGACCATCGAGGTGGCCAGCTTCAGATCAACCCTTTGGGTCTTGTCGTTCAATCGCATCATGTTAGTCCCCTGGTTAAAATTCGTCATGCCCAGTCGCCGGTTGCTGCGAAGCGATCCTTCCCGCCGCTCAGCAGTTCCGACCCTTTCAGGCCGCACCGAATCGGCAAACGGTCATGGCCGCCGCCGATCCCCGTTACCAACTCACTGGCAATGCCCACAGGTATTTTCCCGAGAGACCCGAATTTGAGCCCTGCAAGCAAATGCCGATGGGCGTTTTCAAGCACCAATATCTCCTTGCCTGACATACGCCACTCGCGCACCCCGATAAATGGCCGCAGGGCTGTTGCCGCAATGATACAGTTGGCGAGCGTTGCATTGGCGCAACAGTTCGCTTCTGCAACGGGCCATTTCAGGCAGGGAATGTCTTTCCCATTGGCACGAAGCGCACCGCCACCCCGCCGTAATCCAGATCGATTGGCGCCTGGCCGGCATAGCCATGGGCGGCATAGAAGGGCTCGCCGGGCAAAGTTGCCATGAGTTCTGTGCGGGTGAAGCCGGCGGCTGCGGCTGCGTCTTCGCAGGCCTTGAGCAGTGCCGCCCCCACTCCGCGCCGGGCGGCGTGCGGCGCCACGAAGAAGGCGCGGATCTTGGCGGCATCGCGCGACGGATCGAGCAGGCCGGATTTGCGTCCGGCAAATTTGTCCCCACCAAAGAGCGTCGCGCGCTTGCTCCAGCCGCCGCAGCCCAGCAGGTCGCCCGCGCTGTCTTCCACCAGCAGATAGGTGCCATCCGCCACCAGTTCCGAATCGACGCCGAACACATGGGCGATGGCGGCTTCGGTTTCCGCAGGCGTATAGAAGCCCTGGCTCAGGATGCGGGCCGAAGCGGTGATGATGGCTTCCAGCGCCGGGATTTCGGCGGGCTGTGCCGGACGAATGTGCAGATTGGTCATGGTTGCAAGGCTCATGCCCGATACTGGCTGCGCCCGTCCACCACGGTTTCGATGATGGGAATATCCTTGATCCGTTCGGGCTTCAACACCGTCGGGTCCTCGGCCAGCACGACATAATCGGCCAGCTTGCCGGCGGTCAGGCTGCCCTTGATGGCTTCTTCCTTCGCTGCCCAAGCGCCGTTGAGGCTGTTGATACGGATGGCTTCCAGCACGGAAACGCGCTGGTTGGCACCCCAGGTTTCGCCGTTCCAGCCGGTGCGGGTCACCATGCCCTGAATCCCCATCAGCGGCGCGAACGGGCCGGGGAAGAAATCGCTGCCGGCGCAAACCTTGATGCCGTGATCAAGGAAATCGCGGAAGGCCATGGCGTTGGCCATCCGGTCGGCGCCGTAAAATCCGAACTTGTCGCTGTTGTAATAGGCGTAACTCGTGAACGGTGCCGGCACCGCGCCCAACGCCGCCATGCGCTTCAGCAGTCCCGCGTTGACCAGCGTGCAGTGGGTGATCTTGGGCCGCAGATCCTTCACCGCCAGTTTCGCCTGCGCGCGTTCAAAGGCCGTCAGCGCCATGTCGATCGCCACATCGCCATTGGCGTGGATATTGGGCTGGATGCCGGCGCGCACCACCTTTTCCACCCACGCATCCAGCACGTCCTGCGGTTCCGTCACATTGCCATAATAGGCCGGGGTGCGGCCGGCATAGGGCGTGGACAGCGCCATGGTGCGTTCCGAAAAACTGCCATCGGCGGTGTGTTCGGCGGTCGCGCCCAGCCGGATCCAGTCATCGCCGAACCCGGTTTTCAGGCCGGCGGCGATCATCTGGTCCACCATCTTGCCTTGCGCTTCATAATTCACCCGGTGTTTCAGCCCACCGGCCGTGCGTACATCCTGGATCGCTGCCAGATCGCCGCCCTGGTGGTGCACCGTGGTCAGGCCATAACGGCTGAAGGCGCCGCTGATGTGCGCCATGCCGGCCCGCATGCGCTTGGCCTTTTCGGCGGCATCCAGCACAGGGCGCTGGCCCTTTTCTTCCACCAGATCGATGGCGTTATCGGTGATGCGGCCCGAAAGCCGGCCATCGGGCAGCCGATCGAAGGTGCCGCCGGGCGGGTTGGGCGTGTCCTTCGTCACCCCGGCCAGCGCCAGCGCCAGGTTGTTCACGAACACGGTATGGCCGCCGCGATGGCGCACCATCACCGGGTGCGTGGTGCTGATCTTGTCCAGATCATCCACCGTCAACTGCCGGCCATCCTTCACCTTGGTATCGTCGTGGAAAAAGCCTTCCACCCAGAAACCGGCCGGTGTCTTCGCGGCCTTGGCCTTCAACTTGTCGATGATGGAGGCGATGGTGACGAATTCCACCTCGAACGGATTGCCCACCAAGGTTTCATACAGCAGGACGTCGCCGATCGGGTGGTTGTGGCAATCGATGAAGCCCGGCACCACGCAGGCGCCCTTCAGATCGATCATGCGCGTGCCGGTGCCAGCCAGGCCCTTCACCGCATCATCGCCCACCGCCATGATGCGGCCGCCCTTGATCGCCATCGCCGTGGCGGTGGGCAGGGCATCATCCATGGTGATCAGCCGGCCATTGTGCAGGATCGTATCGGCATCCCGTTCATGCGCGGCGGCACGGGCGGCCCAATTGGCCCACAGCGGCGTGGCCATGGCGACTGCAAGCAGGTGGCGGCGATTGGCGTGGATGGTCATCGGCTGGTCCCCCAAGTCGGCATCGTCGCCTCGCAATCCATGAAGTGCAAGAGGCAAGAAAAAGGGCGGAGCCGGCCCCCGCCAACCCCGCCCACTTCGCGACGAGCGAAATCAGTTCAGCCGGGCTGCCCCACGGCGCGGCGGCGGGCGATGCTGCCGACCAAGCCAAAGCCCAGCATCATCATCCAGCTGGCCGGTTCCGGCACCGGATCGAACACATTGCCAGACACGGCCAGGTTCAGCTGATAGCTGCGGGCGCCCACGCTGCCGGCCGGGGCGAAATCGATGAAATTGAAGGTGAAGATGTCGTTGACCGCGCCCACGGCGAGCGGATCGAAGGTCATCGAATAATTGTTGGTCAAGCCGCCATCTAAGCCATTGTTGAACGTGGTGATGTTGCTGGTCAACTGGCTGTTGTTGGTCGATCGGCTGATCGAGGTCAGGCTGAGCCCCGCCGAATTGATGTTGCCGATGTTGGTGATGGTGAAATTGAGCAAGGCCGGGCCGCTGTTGACCAGCAGCGTGCCAAAGTTCAGTGAGCTGCTGGTCACGGTCGATCCGGTGCTGAACGACGGATTGGCGAAGTTCAGATAATCATAGGCAATGCTGTACGTGTTGTTGGCCGTGGTGGTGCTGCCAAAGGTCATGAACGATTGCGCCGTGCCGTTGGCGGCGTTGGCGTTGGTGGTGACCCGGGTGCTGCCCGTGGCCGCGTTGGCGAAACCGATGGTGCCCGTGCCGGCATAGGCGGCCAGATTGGCGGTGGGCACGGCCGTGGTGCCCGAAATCGTCGCGGTGGTGGATGTGGCGGTGTTGTTGCCCGGGCTGTTGGCGCAGTTGCCGCCCCAGCACGACCGCGACACGGTTTGTGCCGTGGAGTTGAAGGTGACACCGGCGATCGTTACCGAACCGGTTTGCGTGACGTCGGCCGTGACCGTGCGGCCACCGGTACCGCCGGTGCTGCCGCCAACCTGCGCCGTGGTGAACACGCTGGTGTTCACCGTTGCGCGGGCACCGACCAGGATCCCGGTGTTGGTGTTGAACTGGGCCACGTTGACCGTTGTGCCGGGGCTAGAGCCGATCGCGGTGAATGTTGAGCTCGGCGCGTTGACCGTGGCCGTCTGCAGATTGGTGGAGAACCGTGCCTTGGTTGTCGAAACCGTGGTGGTCAGCGGCGTGACCGCCATCGCCGCACTTGCCATGCCGACAACCGCCATGGCCGAAATAATCTTCGCGAAACTGTTCACTTGACCCGTCTTTCCTGGTCCCGACCCCTTGGGACTTGCCCGCAGGAAAGCAAGAAACGTGCCAAGCGTGATAAATCAGCTAAAGTATTGAGAAAAAACAATAGTTAAGAAAGGATTTACATCCATTGTGTAAGCCAGCCCGACAAAACTTGCGCCAGAATGACGCAAAGTCCGCCGTTGCCGCCGCCGCTTGCACTCCCCCAATCAACCAGTTTTGCCGCGGCGGCTGCCGGCCCACAGTGGCGGGGAAAAAAGGGAGGAACGACCCATGGATTTCGCGTTGCCCGCCGATCTGATTGGCTATCTGGCCGAGCTTGACGCCTTCATCGAAGCCGAGATCAAGCCGCTGGAGCAACAGGACGACAATATCCGTTTCTTCGATCACCGCCGCGAATGGGCGCGCACAGATTTTGAGCACGGTGGGTTGCCAAGGCGCGAATGGGAATTGCTGTTGCGCGAAGCCAGCATGCGGGCCGACAAGGCCGGCCACTGGCGGTTTTCGGCGCCGAAGAAATATGGCGGCAAGGATGGTTCCAACCTGTGGATGGCGGTGATCCGTGACAAGTTCGCCGCCAAGGGCCTGGGCCTGCACAATGATCTGCAGAACGAACACAGTATTGTGGGGAATTTCCCATTCGTCGCCATGTTCGAAAGTTTCGGCACCCAAGCGCAGCAGCAGGAGTTCATCCTGGGCGGCTTTGCCCGCAACCGGATCACTGCCTTCGGCCTGACCGAGCCTGATCACGGCAGCGACGCCACCCACATGGAAACCACCGCCGTGCCGGAGACCCGTGACGGCGTGGAGGGCTGGCTGATCAACGGCGAGAAGATGTGGACGACAGGCATGCACGTCGCCACCCACTGCGCCACCTTCTGCCGCACATCAGGCGCGCCCGGTGCGGCGCGCGGCATCAGCTGTTTCCTGGTGCCCACCGACACGCCCGGCCTGAAGGTGGAAGAATATCTGTGGACCTTCAACATGCCCACCGATCACCCGCGGGTGAGCTTCACCAATGTGTGGGTACCGGATTCGACGCGGCTGGGGCCAGCCGATGGCGGCCTGTCGCTGGCGCAGAGCTTTGTTCACCAGAACCGCATCCGCCAGGCGGCCTCGTCGTTGGGCGCGGCCACCTTCTGCGTGGAAGAGAGCGTGAAATACGCGCGGACCCGCAAGCCGTTCGGGGAGGCACTGTCGAAGAACCAGGCCATCCAGTTCCCGCTGGTCGAACTCGCCACCCAGTGCGAAATGCTGCGCCTGATGATCTACAAGACCGCGTGGGACATGGATAACATGCCCCACGAGGCCATCGAGAGCCAGCTTTCGGACAAAATCTCCATGTGCAACTATTGGGCCAACCGGCTGGTGTGCGAAGCCGCCGATCGGGCGATGCAGGTGCACGGCGGCATCGGGTACAGCCGGCACAAGCCGTTCGAACATATCTTTCGGCACCACCGTCGCTATCGCATCACCGAAGGGTCGGAAGAGATCCAGATGCGCAAGGTTGCGGCCTATCTATTCGGTTATCTCGGCCCCAGAAATAAGCTTTTCGCCGATTTGTAAGCGTGGCAAGCATGCCCCATGAAACTGGGCGTCTGCTGGTATCCCGAACAATGGCCGGAGCCGCTCTGGGCCAGCGACGTGCAGCGAATGGCGGCGCTGGGCCTGTCGTTCGTGCGCATTGGCGAATTTGCCTGGAGCCGGATCGAGCCTGAACCCGGCCGGTTCGAGTGGGACTGGCTTGATCGTGCGGTGGAACTTGCCCGTGCGGCGGGGCTGGAGGTGGTGATGGGCACGCCCACCGCCACGCCGCCGAAATGGCTGGTGGATGCGCATCCGGAGATACTGGCCAAGGGCCGCGACGGGCAGGTGAGGGGCTTCGGTTCGCGCCGGCATTATTGTTTCTCGTCAGACGTGTATCTGGAGCAAGCCAAGCGCATCACGGCATTGATGGCGGATCGTTATGGCCAGCACCCGGCCGTGGTGGCGTGGCAGACCGACAATGAATACGGCTGCCATGACACGGTGGTGAGCACGTCCGATGCGGCCAAGGCGGCGTTCCGGCGCTGGCTGGCCGAACGTTATGGCAGCGTGCAGGCCCTGAATGCGGCGTGGGGGCTAAGCTTCTGGAGCCAGGAGTATCGCAGCTTCGACGAGGTAGACACGCCGTTCGGCACCGTCACGGAAAGCCACCCGGCGCACCGGCAGGACTGGCAGCGTTTCTCCTCGGCCATGGTGGAGCGCTTCAACGCCGCCCAGGTCGAAATCCTGCGCGCCGCCTCGCCGGGGCGGGATATCGTCCACAATTTCATGGGGCTGTTCACGGAATTCGATCACTTCAGCGTCGGCCGCCAGCTCGATGTGGCGACATGGGACTCCTATCCCATCGGTTTCCTGGGGCAGGGGCCGTTCAGCGCCGCCGACAAGGCGCGATATCTGCGCACCGGCCATCCCGACCTCGCCGCCTTTCACCACAGCCTCTATCGCGCCTGCGGGCAGGGGCGCTGGTGGGTGATCGAACAACAACCGGGGCCGGTGAACTGGGCGGCGTGGAACCCGGCGCCGGCCAAGGGCGCCGTCGAACTCTGGGGCTGGGAAGCCGTCGCCCACGGCGCCGAGCGCATGAGCTGGTTCCGCTGGCGGCAGGCGCCAACTGGGCAAGAGGCGATGCACGCCGGGCTGAACCGGCCGGACAACCAGCCGGCGGCGGCATGGCCGGAAGTGGAGGCATTGGCCGCCGGTCTGGCCGCGCTTGGCCCGCTGCCGCCACGCGGGCGCAGTGATGTGGCGCTGATGTTCGATTATGACAGCGTGTGGGCGGTGCAGAGCCAGCCGCAGGGCCGCGATCAGGATGTACTGGCCACCGCGATGGCTTGGCACACGGCGGCGCGGCGGTTGGGCCTGAGTGTCGATATCGTGCCGCCGGATGCTGATCTGGCGGGTTACGGCATGGTGTTGCTGCCTACACAAATCTTTCTGGATGAAGGCCTTGCGCGCCGACTTGTGGTTAGCGGCGCAACTATACTGGCTGGCCCGCGCACCGGTTCCAAGACCCGCGATTTCGCCATTCCCGTCGGCCTGCCGCCCGATGGACTGAGGGCGTTGATCGACGTGACCGTGGCGCGAGTGGAAAGCCTGCCGCCTGGCATGGTGCTGCCCGTTGGCAACGCAGGCCAAGTGACGGGCTGGATGGAGGATGCCGAGGCCGGCGCCGCCGTCGAAACGCGCCTTGCCCTCGATGATGGCCGCGGCCTGTGGTTTGCGAGCCAAGCAGCGCATTATCTCGCCGGGCAGGTGGATGAAGGCCTGCTGCGCCGCGTCCTAACGGAAGTTGCCGTTGTCGCTGGCCTCCAACCGCGCGATCTTGGCCCGGATGTACGGGTGGAACGGCGCGGCGCGCTCTGCTTCCTGTTCAACTATGGCCACCAGCCTTTTGCAACTGAAGAAGATGTGGTGATCGGAAGCAAATTGGTGCCGCCCGCCGGCGTCGCCATCTGGAAGGATGAAGCCCCATGACGACGCTTGCTGCCAAGATTGGCGCTCTGGCCGAAACCGCAGCGCTGGCCGATCCCGGCCCGCTGGCCGACGGCGAAGCGCGCTTTATCGTTGAGCATTTCGCGCTCACTGCCAACAACGTCACTTATGCCGTGCATGGTGAGGATTTCGCTTATTGGCGTTTTTTCCCGGCGCCGGAAGGTCACGGGATTGTCCCCGTCTGGGGCTTCGCCCGCGTGACCGAAAGCAAGGCCGAAGGGATCAGCGAGGGCCAGCGTTTCTTCGGTTACTGGCCAATGGGCGCGGTTGCGGTGCCCACCCCGGTGCAGGTTTCGGCCCACGGCTTCACCGATGGCGCCGCCCACCGCGCTGGCCTGCCGCCTTTCTACAACCGCTACAGTCCGGCCAGCCCGGCCTGGGGCGATGAAGCGCTGCAGTGCCTGTTCCGCCCGCTCTATGCCACCAGCTTCCTCATTGATTGCCTGGTGGCGACACGGCCGGTCGATACGCTGATCCTGTCCTCCGCCTCCTCGAAAACCGCGCTCGGCGTGGCACAGGCGGCGAAGGGCCGGCAGCGCGTGGTTGGTCTCACGTCGCGGGGCAACAGGGAATTCTGCGAAAAGACGGGCTATTTCGATCAGGTGCTCAGTTACGACGAGATTGCGCAGGTGGGGGGTGACGCCATCGCCTTCATCGATTTTTCCGGCCATGGCGGCGTGCGCAGCGATGTCCACACCCTGTTGGGTGAGCGACTGAAGGAAAGCCACATCGTCGGCGACACCCACTGGCAGAGCCCCAACACCAACGAATTGCCCGGCCCGGTCCCGCAGCTGTTCTTCGCCCCCACCGTGGCGCAAGATCGGGTGGCGGAATGGGGCCCGGCTGGCTTTGAACAGCGGCTGGGTGAAGCCTGGGGCCGCTTTGCCGCCACCTTGGGCTGGTTGCGGGTGGAGCGCGTGACCGGCGATGCCGCCGCTGCCAAGGCCTGGGCCGAACTGGTGGCGGGCCGCATCGATCCGGCGGCCGGGATCATCGCCAGTCTTTGATCCATTCAGCTTGGTGAAAGCGCGGTGACGCCAATGTCCCACTCATGGAATGGGGTTTGGACACTAAGTCGCAAGTTCCCATCTTGAGTGCACCGCTTTGCGCGCGTAAGGACCACGTCCAAGCGATCCGGCGCACCCGCCCGGGCGTGTGAGAAACCTGCCGGCATCTCGCCGGCGCGAGGAGAATAACCGATGAAGATTCTGGGTTTTGTCGCCGCTGCCCTGATGATCGCCGCTCCGGCCGCCGCCAAGGAAATCACCGTAAAGATGCTGAACAAGGGTGCCGAAGGCGCCATGGTGTTCGAACCGGCGTTCGTGAAGGCCGCCCCTGGCGACACCGTTAAGTTCGTGGCCACCAACCCGGGCCACAACGCGCAGACCATCGCTGGCTTCCTGCCGGCCGGTGAAGCCGAACAGAAGGGCGCCATGGGCAAGGATTTCGTGCTGAAGGCCGGCAAGCCGGGCGTGTATGGCATCAAGTGCCTGCCGCATTTCTCCATGGGCATGGTTGCCCTGGTGCAGGTCGGCAACGGCCCGTCGGCCAACCTCGCTGCCGCCAAGGCCGTGAAGCTGTCGCCGCTGGCCACCAAGCGCATGGCTGCCTACCTGGCTCAGGCCAAGTAATCGCCCACCAGCGATGATGAAGCGGCCGGGGTGGCAACACCCCGGCCGTTTTCGTTAGAGGCCCGCCGCCTTCAGCATCGCGGAAGCGCCAGCTTCCGCATCATCGCTGCCTGAGCGGAAGAAGGCGAAGAGTTCCCGCGCTGTGCCCGGCCCCGAAGCATCGATCGTCGCCGCTGGGCGGGACAGGAACTCTGCGGCATCCACCAGCACATCCAGTTGCCCCTGCCGCGCGCAAAGGCGGATCACGTCACCATCGCGCACCCGCGCAATCGGCCCGGCGGCCATGGCTTCCGGGCAGAGGTGGATGGCCGCCGGCACCTTGCCCGATGCGCCCGACATGCGGCCATCGGTCACCAGCGCCACCTTGTGCCCGCGATCCTGCAGCACGCCTAGCGCTGGCGTCAGCTTGTGCAGTTCGGGCATGCCATTGGCCTGCGGGCCCTGGCCTCGTACCACCACCACCACGTCACGGTCCAGTTCGCCAGCCTTGAAGGCGGCCTGCACGCTCTCCTGATCCTCGAACACGCGCGCCGGAGCTTCGATCGTCCAGCGTTCTTCGTCCACGGCGCTGGTCTTGAAGATGGCGCGGCCCAGATTGCCTTTTACCAGCCGCATGCCGCCATCGGCGCGGAACGGGTTGGTGGCGGCGCGCAGGATGCTCTCGTCGCGGCTTTCCGGCACGTCGCGCCACACGAGGCGTTCGCCGTCCATCGCCGGATCGCGGACATAGTCGGCCAGGCTGTCCCCACCCACGGTCGGAATATCGCCGTGCAGCAGCCCCGCATCGAGCAGGGTGCGAATGGTGAAGGCCATGCCGCCCGCCGCGTGGAACTGATTCACATCCGCTGCGCCGCCGGGATAGACGCGGGCCAGCAGCGGCACGGCGCCCGACAATTCGTCAAAATCCTGCCAGTCAATCAGCACGCCCGCCGCCCGCGCGATAGCGGGCAAATGGATGGCATGGTTGGTCGAACCGCCGGTGGCCAGCAAGCCGACAATGGCGTTGACGATGGCGCGTTCGTTCACACAGATGCCCAGCGGGCGTTCCTCCGGCTGGTTCAGCGCGATCTTTGCCAGCCGGTGCATGGCCGCACGGTTCATGGCGGTGCGCAGGCCGGTGCCGGGATTGACGAAGGCAGCGCCCGGCACGTGCAGGCCCATCACCTCCATCATCATCTGGTTGCTGTTCGCCGTGCCATAGAAGGTGCAGGTGCCGGGGCTGTGGTAGCTTGCGCTTTCGGCCTCCAGCAGTTCGGCGCGGCTGGCCTTGCCTTCGGCCGCCAGCTGCCTGATGCGCTGCTTTTCCTTGTTGGGCAGGCCGCTGGGCATTGGCCCGGCCGGGACGAAGATCATCGGCAGATGGCCAAACCGCAGCGCGCCGATCAGCAGGCCCGGCACGATCTTGTCACAGATGCCGAGCAGTGCGACCGATTCGAACATGCCGTGGCTCAGCGCCACCGCCGTGGCGAGCGCGATGCTATCGCGGCTGAACAGGGAAAGCTCCATGCCCACCTGGCCTTGCGTCACGCCATCGCACATCGCCGGCACGCCGCCGGCCACCTGCGCCGTGGCGCCGACTTCGCGGGCAAACAGCTTCAATTGCGGCGGATATTGGCCATAGGGCTGGTGGGCAGACAGCATGTCATTGAAAGCCGTGACAATACCAATGTTGACGCGCGCGCCGGCCCTGATCGTCGCCTGATCATCCAGTGCTGCGGCAAAGCCGTGGGCAAGGTTGGAGCATGACAGCCGCTCCCGGCCCATGCCGTTCTCACGTTCGCGGCCGATATGATCGAGATAGCGGGCGCGGCCGGCGCGGCTTTTCTCGATGATGCGGTCGGTGACGCGGGCGAGAGTAGGGTGCAGAGCCGTCATATGCTTAGCATACGCAGCAACACCGGGCTTGGGCAGATGGAATAGCGCTGCCCAAAAGCAACTCGTTGACGGCCAGGCAGCTAGCGGGCAGCAACAGCGAGTGGGGGACGCATGACCGACACCAAAAAGCAAATGGGCCTGGTTGCCGCGCTGGCGCTGGTGGTTGGCAACATGGTGGGTTCCGGCGTGTTCCTGCTGCCGGCAACGCTGGCGCCTTATGGCTGGTCGGCGATGGGCGGCTGGGTGATCGCGCTGGCCGGCACGCTGGCGTTGGCCGGCTGCTATGCCGCGCTGTCCCGGCAGATGCCCGGCACCTGCGGGCCGCATGCCTATGTTGAAAAGGCGTTTGGCCCCAATGCCAGTTACATTGCGGCGTGGAGCTACTGGATCGGCGTCTGGGTTGGCAACGCGGCGCTGGCGGTGGCGGTGGTCTCCAATCTCACCGTGATCTGGCCCGGCCTGGCCGGCGATCCGCTCTTGAGCGCGCTCGCCGCCGTTGGCGTGCTGGTACTGGTGACGGCAATCAACCTGGCTGGCGTTGGCGCCGCCAGCTTTGTGCAGCAGGCCACCACCGTCCTGAAACTCACGCCGCTCATCGCCGTGCTCGGCATCGCGGCCTGGCTGCTGTTCACCAAGGGCAGCGCCGCCGTGGTCAACCCGCCGTCGGCCATGGAATCCGATGGGGTGATCACCTCGGTCACGCTCACCATGTGGGCGTTCCTGGCCTTTGAATCGGCCACGGTGCCGGCCGACAAGATCCGCCGCCCGGAATTCACCGTACCGGTGGCGACCATCGTGGGCCCGCTGCTTGCCGGCGTGCTCTACATGGCGATTTCGGCGGCAATGATCGCGCTAGTGCCGGCCGATGCGCTGGCCAAATCCAACGCGCCCTTTGCCGATTTTTCCGCACCGTTCATCGGTTCGCAGGCCGCGGCGCTGATCGGCGTGTTTGCCGCCATCTCGGCACTGGGCACGGTGAACGGCCTCACCCTCACGGCGGCCGAACTGCCGCGCGCCATGGCGCTGGTCGGGCAGTTTCCGCAGCGCTTTGCCGGGCTGAACCGCGCAGGGGCACCAGCGGCGGCTGTGCTGCTGTCGGGCGGGCTGGCGGCGGCGCTGGTGCTGATGAACACCGACCGCAGCCTCTCTGGCCTGTTTGAATTCACCATCCTGGTGGCAACCGCGGCGATGCTGGTCGGCTATATGGCGGTTGGGCTGGCCGGGCTGAAACTGCTCTCCGGCCCGATGCGCTTCGTGGGCCTGGCCGGCACGCTCTATTCGCTGTTCGCGCTCTATGCCTCCGGGCTGGAAGCCACCTTGTGGTGTTTCGCGCTTATCGCCGCCGGTTGGCCAGGGCTGCTCTACGCCCGCGCAAAACCGTAAAGCCGGTCTGACAAGATGGCCTTGGCCGCATTGTGGCCGGGCGCGCCGGTGACGCCGCCGCCGGGATGGGCACCGCTGCCGCACAGATACAGGCCCTTCACCGGCATGCGGTGATTGCCGTGGCCCAGCACCGGGCGCGCCGCCCACAACTGATCCAGGCTCATGCGGCCGTGGAAGATATCGCCGCCGATCAGCCCGAACTTGCGTTCCAGATCGAGCGGCGAATGGATCTGCCGCGCGATGATGCTGCGTTTGAAATTGGGGGCATGCGCCGTGACGGTATCGATGATCAGATCGGCCACTTTTTCGCGCACATCGTCCCAGCTCTGGCCGTCGGGCAATCTGGGCGCGAATTGCTGGCAGAACAGGCTGGCGACATGGCGGCCGGGCGGCGCCAGCGTGTCATCCAGCGTCGATGGGATCAGCATCTCCACGATCGGCTTGGCCGACCAGCCATAGGCCTTGGCGCCGGTATAGGCCCGGTCCATGTAATCAAGGCTGGGCGCGATGATGATGCCGGCGCCGTGGTGCGGGCCATGGCCCTTCAGCACGCTGAATTCCGGCAGTTCCGATAGCGCCACGTTCATGCGGAACGTGCCCGATCCGGTGGCATAACCATCCATGGAGCGCGCAAACTCGGCCGGCAGTTCGGCGCGGTCCACCAGCTGGCGGAACAGCAGCGCCGGGCCGGCATTGCTGGCGACGATGGGCGCTTCCAGCACGCGGCCATCCTCCAGCGTGACGCCCTTCGCCTTGCCATTCACGATGTTCACGCGGGCCACACGCTCTTCCAGGCCGATGGAAACGCCCTTTTCGCACGCTGCTGCGGCCATGGCTTTCGTGATGGCGCCCATGCCGCCGATGGCATGGCCCCAGGCACCCTTCACCCCGTTCACCTGGCCAAACACATGGTGCAGCAGCACATAGGCCGAACCCGGCGTATCGGGGCTGGCGAAATGGCCAACGATGGAGTCGAAGCCCAGTACCGCCTTGATCGGATCGCTTTCGAACCAGCCATCCAGAAATTCGCGCGCGCTGCGGGTGAAAAGGGTGAACAGGTCGTGCTGTTCGCCCTTGCTCAACCCCAGCATCGGCCAGCCCTGCGTGGCCAGCGCCGCCATGCCCTTCAGGCCCGATCCGGGCGGGATCTTCAGCGCCAGGCGCCGCATCTGATCGGCCAGCACCTCGAGCCGGGCATCATAGGCGCCAAGCGCTTCGGCATCCTTCGCCGAAAACCGCGCCACTTCCTTCTCGGTCACGCCGGGGCCGGTTTTCAGATAATCATTGGCCAGCGGCAGGAAATTGTTCAGCGGCCGGTTAACAATGGTCAGGCCATGCTCGCCCAGGTTCATGTCGGATGCGACCCGGTCCTGCAGCAGCGAGACCGTGTAGCTGGCGGTGCTGTTGCGGAATCCCGGCGCGAACTCCTCGGTCACGCAGGCGCCGCCCACGATATCGCGCGCCTCGCAGATATGCACCTTCAGCCCGGCGCGGGCGAGATAGAAGGCCGTGACCAGGCCATTATGGCCCCCGCCGATGATGATCGCGTCATACTGCATGGGCAGATGCCATGCCCGGCTGCCGGCAGCGGGTCAATTCGCGCCATCATTATGCCCTCCCCACATAGGGGAGGGCGGTGCCTCCCCCCGTTGCAACCTGCGCCGCATCCGCTATGCCGGGGGCAAGAAACAGGCGGGGAGGCCGGGGTTTTGGGCGCGGATGTTGAGACTGTCGAAGACGTGATCGATCCCAAGCGGGATCGGCTGGTGATCGTGGCCAGCTCGCTGGGCACCGTGTTCGAATGGTATGATTTCTTCCTCTACGGCATCCTCGCCAGCCTGCTGGGCAAATTGTTCTTTGCCACTGGCAACCCCACAACCGAGCTTCTTTTCAGCCTGTTCGCCTTTGCCATCGGCTTCTTCTTCCGGCCGCTGGGCGCGCTGGTGTTCGGCTGGTTCGGGGACAAGGTGGGCCGCAAATATACGTTCCTGATCACCATCGCGATGATGGGCGGCGCGACCGCCTGCATCGGCTTGCTGCCCACCTTCGAACAGGCCGGCATCGCCGCGCCGATCATGCTGCTGGCGCTGCGCACGCTGCAGGGCCTGGCGCTGGGCGGCGAATATGGCGGCGCGGCAATCTATGTTGCCGAACATGCCCCGCCCGGCAAGCGCGGGGCCTACACCAGCTGGATCCAGGCGGCGGCGGCCGGCGGCTTCATGCTCACGCTCGGCGTGGTTCTGGGCACCAAGGCGTTGATCGCGGAACCCGAATTTGTTGCCTGGGGCTGGCGGGTGCCGTTCCTGATGTCGATCCTGCTGCTGGGCATTTCGCTGTGGGTGCGACTCAAACTGTCGGAAAGCCCGGTGTTCCAGAAGATGAAATCAGCCGGGACCACGTCGAAAAACCCCTTCAAGGATGCACTGTCGGCCCCCGGCAACAAGGGCCGGCTGCTGGTGGCGCTCGCTGTTTCGGCCGGTTTCACGGTGATTTTCTATACCAGCCAATTCGGTACGCTGTATTTCCTGCAGAACACCGCGCGCCTGCCGGAGCGAGAGGCGCTGCTCTATCTCGCCTTTGGCGTGCTGGTCTCGGCCCCGGCCTATATCTATTTCGGCGGGCTTTCCGATCGTTTCGGGCGCAAGCAGGTGCTCAGCGTCGGCTTTGCCATCACGCTGGCGGCGCTGTTCCCAATCTTCCAACTGATGGCCAGCGGCGCCAATCCGGCGCTGTATCAAGCCATGGCGACGGCGCCCGTCACTGTCGAGCTTCCGGCGTGCGAATACAATATCTTCCTCAAGCAGGAAGCCGAATGCGGCAAGGCACTGGAATGGCTGACAAAACGCGGTGTGTCTTATGAAAAGACTGACGCGCCGGTGCTGGCGATGAATGTGGCCGGCGTCCGGCTGGAAGGCTTTGACAAGGACGCCTGGGGCGTCGCGCTCAACGCCGCTGGCTGGCCCGAAAAGGCCGATCCCGATCGCATCGTTGCCTGGAAACTGCTGCTGGCGGTGATGGCAATCGGGCTGCTTTCGGGGTGGACTTATGCGCCAATCGCCGCCGTGCTGGTCGAAATGTTCCCGGCCCGGGTGCGCTATACTAGCATGTCGGTGCCCTATCACATCGGCACTGGGTATTTCGGCGGCTTCCTGCCGGTGATTTCCCAGTACATCGTGGTTTCAACCGGCGATGTGTTTGCCGGCCTGTGGTACACGATCGTGGTGGTGGCGGTGGGCCTGGTGGTGATGCTGCTGTTCCTCAAGGATTCGCGCCACATCAACATCAATGATTGAGGAGCGAAGGCCGATGACCGGACCGCTGGCGGGCATCCGCATCGTCGATTGCTCGCAGATCGTCTCGGGCCCGATGGCTTGCCAGATGCTGGGCGATCAGGGCGCCGAAGTCATCAAGGTCGAAAGTCCCGGCGGCGATCCGGTGCGCAGCCTGGGCCCGCGCAAGGCCGATCTTTCCAGCATGTTCATTGCCGTCAACCGCGGCAAGCAGGGCCTGTGCCTTGATCTGAAATCGCCCGATGGCATCGCCGTGCTTGAAACGCTTGTGAAAACGGCGGACGTGCTGGTGGAAAACTTCCGCCCTGGCGTGCTGGCGCGGCTTGGGCTGGATTGGGAACGGTTGCACGCCCTCAATTCGCGCCTGATCTATTGCAGCATCACCGGCTTTGGCCCCGATGGCCCGTATCAGAATGTGCGCGTTTATGATCCGGTGATCCAGGCGGTTTCCGGCATCGCAGCGAGCCAGGTGGACAAGGAAGGCACGCCCGGCCTCGTGCGCCATCTGGTGGCGGACAAGGTAACGGCGTTGACAGCGGCGCAGGCCATCACGGCAGCCCTGTTCCGCCGCGAGCGGTCAGGCGGGCAGGGCGAGCGTATCGAAGTCGCCATGCTCGATGCCGCCATCGCCTTCAACTGGCCGGAAGGCATGTACAATTACAGCTTCATCGATGATGCGCCGGCGGCCTGGCCCGAATATGGCGCGCAGATGCGGCTGTGGAAGGCAGCCGATGGGCAGGTGGCGATCGGCGCCCTGCAGGATGCCGAATTCGTTGCGCTCACCCGCAGCCTTGGCCGCGAGGATCTGGCCGCCGATGAACGCTTCCGCTCCTCCGCCGGGCGCATCAAGCATCAGCGCGAATGGGCGCCGCAGGTCTCCGCCGAAATCGCCCGCCGCAGCCGTGCCGAATTGATGGAGGGTTTCGTCGAACAGGGCGCTGTCGGCGGCCCGGTTGTTCATCTCGCCGATGTGCCGGATGATGCGCAGGTCCAGCACAACGGCATCTGTATCGAAGTGGCGCACAGCGACGCCGTGGGCCGCGTGCGCCAGGCCCGGCCACCGGCCCGTTTTGGCCAGCCGCTTGATCCGGTGGGCTCGGCGCCGCATCTGGGTGAACATAGCCGGCAAATCCTTGCCGCGCTGGGCTATGACGCTGCCGCCATTGCCACACTTGTGGATAAGGGCGTCCTAAAGGGCTGAAGCCCCTATCGCGGCCGGCACGGCTCTTGCACCATCTGCGACAAGGTTGACGTGGGCTTGCGCTGATTCCGCCATTGCGTCTCCAACAGGTGCTACCCATATCAGCAGGAACAAAGTGAGGCTCAGGGCCCCACGACGGAGATGACATGACCAACCAGACCCTGCCCGTGTTGCCGCTGCGCGATATCGTGGTGTTCCCGCAGATGATCGTGCCGCTGTTCGTGGGCCGCGAAAAATCGGTGGCCGCGCTCGAAGCCGCCATGAACGACGGCCGCACCGTTTTCCTGCTCAGCCAGAAGAACCCCGGCGATGAAGATCCCGGTGCTGATGAACTGTATGACGTCGGCACGCTCGCCAATGTGCTGCAGCTGCTGAAACTGCCCGACGGCACAGTTAAGGTGCTTGTGGAAGGCCAGGGCCGCGCGTCGTTGGTCAAGCTGGATGCCAGTGGCCCCTATCTGATGGCCGAAGTTGAAGACCGGCCGGACGTGGAGCGCAACGAAACCGAGGTCGCCGCCCTGCTGCGTTCGGCGCAGAACCAGTTCGAACAGTTCATCAAGCTGAACCGCAAGGTCGCTCCGGAAGTCGCCAGCCAGATTTCGGCCGTTGAAGAACCGGGCCGCTTTGCCGACACTGTTGCCGCCAACCTGGGCCTGAAGATTGCTGACAAGCAGGCGCTGCTGGCCGAGCCCGATGTGGGCCTGCGGCTGGAAAAGATCTTCGCCTTCATGGAAGGCGAGATGGGCGTGCTGCAGGTGGAAAAGAAGATCCGCAACCGCGTGAAGCGGCAGATGGAGAAGACCCAGCGCGAATATTATCTGAACGAACAGATGAAGGCGATCCAGCGCGAGCTGGGCGATGCCGACGAGGAAAAGGACGAGCTCGCCGAGCTGGAAGAGAAGATCAAGACGGTCAAACTCTCCAAGGAAGCCCGTGAAAAGGCGCTGGGCGAACTGAAGAAGCTGAAGGCGATGGCGCCGCAGTCCGCCGAAGCAACGGTGGTTCGCAACTATCTCGACACGCTGCTCGGCCTGCCGTGGGGCAAGCGCAGCAAGGTGAAGAAGGACATCATCGCAGCGCAGGCCGTGCTCGACGCCGATCATTTCGGCCTGGAAAAGGTGAAGGACCGGATCATCGAGTATCTGGCCGTGCAGGCGCGTACCAACAAGCTGAAGGGGCCGATCCTGTGCCTCGTTGGCCCGCCCGGCGTCGGCAAGACCAGCCTTGGCCGCAGCATCGCCAAGGCGACGGGGCGTGAATTCATCCGCCACAGCCTGGGCGGCGTGCGCGATGAAGCCGAAATCCGCGGCCACCGCCGCACCTACATCGGCTCCATGCCTGGCAAGATCATCCAGAACCTGAAAAAGGCTGGCACCTCCAACCCGCTGTTCCTGCTCGATGAAATCGACAAGCTGGGCCAGGATTTCCGCGGCGATCCCTCAAGCGCGCTGCTGGAAGTGCTCGATCCGGAACAGAACAAGGCGTTCAACGACCATTATCTGGAGGTCGATTACGACCTGTCGGACGTGATGTTCGTGACCACCGCCAACAGCTACAACATGCCCCAGCCGCTGCTGGACCGCATGGAGATCATCAGTCTGTCGGGTTACACCGAGGATGAAAAGCTGGAGATCGCCAAGCGCCACCTGATCGAGAAGCAGTATGAAGCGCACGGGCTGAAGAAGGATGAGTTCACGGTCACCGACGACGCGATCCGTGATCTGATCCGTTATTACACCCGTGAAGCCGGCGTGCGCAAACTGGAGCGCGAGATCGCCAAGCTGGCCCGCAAGGCCCTGCGCCGCATCCTGGAAGGCAAGGACACCAGCGTTACCGTGAGTTCGGAAAACCTCGCCGATTTCTCTGGCGTGCGCAAATTCCGCTATGGCCTCGCTGACACTGAAGACCAGATCGGCGCTGTCACCGGCCTGGCGTGGACGGAAGTGGGCGGCGATCTGCTCACCATCGAAGCTGTCACCAGCCCCGGCAAGGGCAACATCAAGACCACCGGCAAGCTTGGCAGCGTGATGACCGAATCGATTTCGGCGGCACTCAGCTTCGTGCGCGCCCGCGCCACGCACTATGGCATCAAGCCGAGCGTGTTTGAAAAGAAGGACATTCACGTGCACGTGCCAGAAGGCGCGACGCCCAAGGATGGCCCGTCGGCCGGTATCGCCATGGTCACTGCCATCATCTCCACGCTCACCGGCGTGGCCGTGAAGCGCGATGTGGCGATGACCGGCGAAGTGACGCTGCGCGGCCGCGTGCTGCCCATCGGCGGCCTGAAGGAAAAGCTGCTGGCGGCGCTGCGTGGCGGCATCACCATGGTGCTGATCCCGGCCGAGAACGAGAAGGACCTGGCCGACATTCCCGACAATGTGAAGCAGGGGATGACGATCGTGCCGGTTTCCCACGTTGATGAAGTGCTGGCGCTGGCGTTGATCCAGCCGCTGGTGCCGATCGAATGGACCGAGGCCGATGAAAAGGCCGCCATGCCACCGGCAGCGGTGGCCACCGAGCCGGCGGTGCGGCACTAAAAATCTTGCGGTGAACGGGCGGGCGGGGCTTTACAGCGCCGCCCGTCTCGCCTAATCCGCCCGCTCGCCAAGCAAGTGGGCGCGTAGCTCAGCGGTAGAGCACTGCTTTCACACGGCAGGGGTCACAGGTTCAATCCCTGTCGCGCCCACCACTTGCATCCCCCCTTGATCTCGATCCTGATCACGCTAACCAGGCGTGCCGTTGCCGCCATCGTTGCGACGGACCGGTGCTTGCCGCACGTCCAGCCTGCGGTGCAGCAAGCAGGCCGAGCACTGCACGACGCGCTGACCAGCATCGGCATGGTTCGCCGGCTGGCTAATGGGCGGCACGCAGTCTGGATTGGCCGTTTTCTCAGGCAGATCCCTAAATTTTCCCGTCGCCCCGGAGCAAGTCTGGGGTGACGATAACGAAAGCGGTTGGCCCGCTCAGGCCGGGAAGCGACAGGCCTGATCGCGCCCCACGATGTGCAGATCAGCAAACCAGCTCCGCGTGGCTCCGCCGGTCTGATCCGTGTCCACCGCCACCGCGATGGAGGTGGCCTTGGCCGTCGTGCCGGGGAAGGCGCGGGCATAATCGCCGGCCAGATCGGCGCGCTGCTCCACCCAGCGGCCGGCATTCGCGGCGCCGCTTTGCGCCACCACCATGCGGGCGCGATCGGTATAGGCGTTGGGCGCAGTGGTGCCGATGGGGTGCACATTGTCCCACACATAATTTACCGCCGCATCGGGGATGGGACCGGGGAACAGCCGGCGGGCAAGGCCAAGCTTCATCTTGGTGCCAAGGCCCAATTGCCCATCGGGAATATCGAAGCCCACATACACACGGGCAGCATAATCATCGCCGGCCCTGGTCTTCATGTTGGCGCCCGCCACCGGCGCTGCGATGCGCCAGCGCCAGCACAGGATCGGCGTTGCATTGAGATCAACCGTGATTGGCCGGGCGAGCAACGCCATGCTGGCTTCGGCACTGCCTTCGATGGCCATGACGCCATCGATGCGGGTGACGCGGTAGCGGGTGGGCGGCACCTTTTTGGAAACGAGAGCGACCTGCCAAGGCGGCGGCACCGGGCCTTCGGCGCTGAACTGGCCCACCACGACCGCGGCAATCAGGGCGGCGATCATAGCTTGAACGCCGCCCATGCGGCCGCCGTGCGTTGGATGACGGTGACGATGCACAGGCCAGCATAGATGAAAGCGATGGCGGGAAAATGCGCTGGCCACAGGCAGAACAGGATGAAGACGATGATGGTCTCTGTCCCTTCGGCCAGGCCGGTGTTGTAGAAGAAGCTCTTTCGGCCGTGGGCGTTGGTTTCCAGGCCGCGCTTGGCCGCGATGGCGGCAAAGGCCAGGAAGCTGATGCCGGTGAGGCCGAAGCAACTGGCCAGCACAAGCGCCGGAATCAAATTGGCTGGCGCAGCAAGGCCAAAGCCCAGCGGCACGGCGAGATAGAAGACGAAATCGCCGACGATATCGAGATAGCCGCCAAAATCGGAAAGCCGCGTCGCGCGGGCCACAGCGCCGTCCAGCCCATCCAGCAGCCGGTTTGCGATCACCAACACCAGTCCTGCACCGGTGTGGCCCCCCGCCAGCGCAATGCCGGCAGCCACCGCCAGCACAATGCCAGCCGCCGTCACCAGATTGGCACTGATGCCCCACCGCGCGAGCCAATGGCCCAGCCGCTTCAAGGGCGGATCGATCAGCGGGCGGAGGCGAGCGTCAAGCAAGCGGAGCCACCAGGCCGATCATCGCGCCGGTCATCAATGTCGCCAGATTGCCGGCAATCCAGCTCTTGATGCCCAACCCTGCCGCTTCCGCCCGGCGCTGTGGGCACAGGCTGGCGATGGTGGAAACCAGCAGGCCAATGCTGGCCAGATTGGCAAAGCCGGCCAGCGCATAGGTGACGATCAGGGCGCTGCGCGGGTCGAGTGTGCCAGCGGGCAGTGCCGCCAGATCCAGATAAGCGACATATTCGTTGAGGATGGCCTTGGTGCCCATCAGTGCGCCCGCCGCCGGGGCCTGATCCCACGGCACGCCGATGGCCCACATCAGGGGCGAGAAAATCCAGCCGAACATGCGCTTCAGGGTGAGGGCGGCGCCTTCGACTTGCGGCGCCAGCGCCAGGATCTGATCGGCCAGGTTTACCAGCGCGAAGATGGTGATGATGATCCCGATCACCGCCAGCATCAGCTGCACGCCTTCCATGGCGCCGCGCACCACGGCGTCCATGGCGCCGTCATAGGCGAGGTCAGGCTCGGCCGGTTCAGTGGATTGCGGCTGGCCCGGCACCATCAGCCGGGCGACTATCAAGGCGGCAGGCAGCGAAATCAGGCTGGCCACGATCAGGTGCCCGGCGGCGTTGGGGATGACCTTGCCCAACGTGCTGGCATAGAGCACCAGGATCGCGCCCGAAATCGTCGCCATGATCATCGCCATGATGGCGAACAGATCGGATCGGCTCATGGTGGCAAACCAGGCGCGCAGCACCAGCGGCGATTCAACGACACCCAAAAACAAGGTGCCCCCGCCGCCAAGCCCGACGACGCCCGACACGCCCAGCGTGCGCCGTAGTGCCCAGGACAGCCCGCGCACCAATGCCTTCAAGATGCCCCAGTGCCAGAGCAAAGCCGACAGCGCCGAGAAGACGATGATCAGCGGCAGGATCTGGAAGGCGATGATCAGCGGTGGGCTGGCGCCTTGCGCCAAGGCAAATGGCAGCGGCGCGCCGCCCAGATAGCCGAACATGTAGGAGGAACCGACCAACGTGGCCTTCTCAATGGCGGCAACGCCCTGATTGACGACGCCAACGGCCGCCCACACCGCCGGCACCCGCACCACGACCACGGCAATCGCCAGTTGCAGCAGCAGCGCCCCGCCCAGCCAGCGCCAGCCAGGGCGATTGGCGCGGTCTTCGCTGAACGCCCAAGCCAGCAGCAAAATGGCCGCCAGCCCGATCAGACCCTGAAATTGTTGCATCGCGGCTGGCATATCAGAACTTGTACGCGATACCGAACTGGAACTGCCGCGGCGGGCCGGCGTTGCGTTGCACGAAGGGTGCGCCGCCGCCGAACTGCACCTGGTTCGATGTGGTGGCCGGGTTGGCAAAGCCGGACTGGTTGTTGGCGTTGAACAGGTTGAAGACGTCGGCCGAAAGCTCGATGCGCTTCAGCAGCAGATAGCGGACGCCGAGATCGACCGTGGCTGACCACGGCAGTCGCGCCGAGTTGCGGGAGGCGCCGGGGAAACGGTCGGAGTTGCCGACGAAGTTTTCTCCGAACGAGGCGCCGTCTCCGTTCAGATCCTGGGTGCCGAAAATCCGTGCATCGGGCACCAGATTGACCGGCTGGCCCGACTGGAACAGGCCGGCGGCCGTCAACGTCAGGCCCTCGATCGGATAGAGATAGCCCACCGCCGAAATCACGTGCCGTCGATCGTTTGCCGACGGGCCATACTCGGTGCTGAAATCATTGGCATTGGCAGCGCGGAAGTTGATGTCGTCGGTGTCGTTCTTCAGCCGCGACAGCGTGTAGCTGAGGCGGAAGCCATAATCATCGGCGCCGCGCTCCTTCACGGCCTGCAGGATGAGCGCCATATATTCAGAGCGGCCTTCGGTTTCCGAAACCGTGATCTGCCGCGCCCCGCCCGCGACCAGCGCGACCGGCCGGCTGGCATCAGCGGCAGCCTGGCTGCGCACGAGGCCCAGCGTCTGCGCCAGCGCTGCCCGCGTTGCATTGTCGGGCGCGGCCTGCAGCAGGGCGATATTGGCCGACGTGAGCGCGGCGGCGTTGGGCGTGAAGGCCGCCGGCGCATTCAGATCGCGCAGGCGCATCAGATTGTGGCTGCGGCTGTAGATGGCATCCACACTCAGCGTAAGCGAAGATGTCGCCTGATATTGATAGCCGCCACTCAATTGAAGGCTCCACGGGCTGTCATAGCCAGTGGGCGACAGGATGCGGGCTTCGCCCAGTGTGGCGGTGTCGCGCAGCGCCTGCACCTGCGTCGGGGTAGGGCAGGCAGCGACTGTCGCGCATGGCGGCGACGCGGTGAGATTGCCGGCGAAGGTAACATCGCTGAGGTCCACGCCGGCGGGGATGAGGCCGCGCGATTGCAACTGGCTCAACTGGTTCAGGAATCCGGTTGCAGTGGTGTTGCGCTGCAAGGCGTCGGAGATGACTGCATAGCCAAGCTTGCCGGTGAAGATACCGGCCCCGAAGCGCACCGACGAGCGGGCATCCGGCCGCCAGTTCAGCGCCAGCCGCGGTGCGATATTGTCGAAGTCACCGCCACCGGCACCCTTGGCGGTGAGGCTGTCATAATCCCAGCGCACGCCCAGCGTGGCGGTGAAGCGCGGGCTGATCTGCCATTCGTCTTCCAGATAGAAGGCCAGCAAGGTCTGATCGGTGCCGAAGGATTGCGGTCGCAATTCAACGGCATAATTGGCCACCACCGGGTTCAGCGCCAGCACGTCAGAGGCGGTCAGTCCCAGCCCGCGGCCGCCTGCGCGCAGCGCAGCTAGTTGCGGCGCGGTCAGATCGACGACGAAATTGCCATCCTGATTGCCGCCGCCCAACAGGGTGAAGTTGCTGTGGATGACGTCGGCGCCCAGCCGCAGCCTATGCGCGCCCAGTTTGCGTTGCAGGCGGTGGGTGGTCTGGATCGTCTCTTCCAGGCTGTCGAACAGATAACCGGGGTGGCCGACGACGCCGGCGGTCAGGCCCGACGGATCGCGGATCACCACCTGCGGCCCCGGGCCGGCCAGCGCTTCGCCATAATCCCAGCGGAAGTGCGCATATTGCACCGCCCCATCATAGCTCCAATCGTCGCCGGCATAGCTTGCCGTGGCAGCAAACAGCGTCGAATGGCGATCCTGGTTGGAGCCGGCCGAGGGCAAGCTGTTGTTGCCGCCGCCCAGCCCGCCGCCGGGCCGTTCGATAGTGACGCGGCCGATATTGGCGCGCAGGCCCAGGGTCCAGTCATCGGTCAGCCGATGATCGAGCCGCAGCGAAGCGAGGTGGAACTGGTTGTTGCCGGTCACCGTGTCGGTGATGCCGAGCAGCGGCGCATCGACGACCTGGGTGTTGCGATCACGGGTGAACTCGTAGTTGATGTAGAAGAAGGTCTTGTCCTTTGCGATCGCCCCGCCCAGCGCGAAACCGGCCTGATAACGTTCGAAACTTTCACCTACCGCGTTGCCCGACAGGTCGCGGCGCGGGAAGGGTGAGGCGGCGTCCAGCGGCCGGCCGGGGCGGACCAGCGCATAGGCTTCGCCGTGCAGCACGTTGGTGCCCGATGGCGTCGTATAGTTTACGATGCCGTTGGCGGTGCGCCCGTAGGCAACCGAATAGCTGTTGGCGAGCACGGTGACGCTGCGGGTGAAGCCCAGCGGCACCGGGAACTTGATGCCGCCCAGGAAATTCTCGTTATTGTCGAGGCCGTCGATCAGATAATTGCTGTCCAAGCCATTGCTGCCGTTGATCGAGATCGACGGCGCTTCCGGGAAGAAGCCGGTGCTGGCCACCACGTTCGGCAGCCGGATCAGCGAACCGATCACGTCGCGGCCTTCGATGGGCAGGGCAGTCAACTGCTCACGGCCCAGCGAGGCGGAGACTTCGGCGTTGAGGGCGTTGAGGCCCAGCACGGTGCGGGTGCCGGTCACCGTGACGGTCTGGCCAACGGGGGTCAGCCGCAGGGTGATGCTGCTGGAAAAATTGCTGCGCAAGGTGAGCGCCTGCTGTTCGGCAGCATCATAGGCGGCGCTGGCAGCGGTGCTGATGCGGAACTGGCCGCTGGTGGTCAGGCCTTCCAGTCGCAGCAGGCCTTGCGAATCGGTGCGGGCCACGCGGCGGAAACCGGTGCCGGGATTTTCGATGACCACTTCAACATCGGCTGCCGGTGCGCCGCTTAACGCATCCACCACCGAAATCTGGATGCCGGCCTGTTGCGCCTGTGCCGGCATCGTCACCGTCGCTGCGCCCGCCAGAAAGACAGCCGCAGCCCGGTTCAAACCCTTCATTCCATTCCCCCAAGTGCTCCGCCACCCACGGGCGTGCAGGCAGTTTCATGACTGTTGCCATTCAAATACGCAACAGGCCGGCAATTGGTTACCCCCTCTCCACTACCGCAATCGCCATGCGTGATAGCGGCCCACCCACGTCAGCAGGCCCTGCGGCGCGTGCGCCTTCTTCCAGTTGCCGGCGGCAAACTTGTTGGCTTCGGCCATCGTAGGATAGGTGTGAATGGTACCTAGCAGCTTGTTGAGGCCCAGGCCGTGCTTCATCGCGAGCACATATTCGGCCAGCAGCTCGCCGGCATGGTCACCCACGATGGTGGCGCCCAGTATCTTGTCCTTGCCGGGCGGGGTGAGGACTTTCACGAAACCGGTGGTTGCGCTGTCGGCGATGGCGCGGTCCAGTTCGTGCAATTGGTAGGTTGTGACTTCCACCGCAACGCCCTTGGCCTTGGCCTCATCCTCTGAAAGCCCGACGCGGGCGATTTCGGGATCGAGGAAGGTCGTCCACGGAATGACGCGATAATCGGCCTTGAACCGGCGGAACTGGCCGAACAGCGCGTTCACGGCCGCATACCAGGCCTGATGCGAGGCGACATGGGTGAACTGGTAGGGGCCAGCCACATCCCCGCAGGCGTAGATGTTGGGATAGAGCGTCGCCAGATAATCGTCGGTCACCACTTTGCGGTCGGTTTCGATGCCCAGCTCTTCCAGGCCATAGCCGGTGAGGCGCGCCTTGCGGCCAACCGCGACGATCAGCGCGTCATAGGGCAGGGCGCGTTCCTGCCCGTCGTGGCTGACGATCAGCGTCTGCTCCCCCTCAACCCGCAGCGCAGCATGGCCGGTGAGCACCTCCACGCCGGAACCGATCAGTGATGCATGAGCGATGGCGGCGAAATCGTCATCCTCGCGCGGCAAGACGCGCGGTCCCATTTCGACCTGTTGCACCTGCGCGCCCAGCCGGGCCAGCGCCTGCGCTAGTTCACAACCGATCGGGCCGCCGCCGAGCACGATGATGCGTTTGGGAATGGCATCGAGCGCGGAGAAGGCGTCCCACAGCGTGTCGCTGGTCAGGTGATTGGTGGACTTCAGGCCGGGCAGCGGCGGCACCAGCGGTGCGGCGCCGGCCGCGATGACGATGCTGCGCGTGGTGAGGCGCTGGGTGGTGCCGTCGTGACGGATGATCTCCACCGTCCAGGGGTCAACGATACGGGCGTGACCCAATTCCATGTCCACCCCCAGCCCGGTGTAGCGCTCCACGCTGTCGTTGGGTTCGATGGTGGCAATTACATTCCTGATGCGGGCCATGACGGCGCGGAAATCAAACTGGGCTTCGTGCGGGGTCAGGCCATAGGCATCGGCGTGGCGCATCTGGTGGGCGATGCGGGCAGACTTGATCAAGGCTTTCGAGGGCACGCAGCCATAGTTGAGGCAATCGCCGCCCAGCTTGTGCGATTCAACCAGAGTTACCTTGGCCTTTACCGTGGCGGCGATATAGGCGCTCACCAGTCCCGCCGCGCCGCCGCCGATGACGACCATGTTGCGGTCAAACCGGCTTGGGCGGCTCCAGCGGGCATAGACGCGGCGGCGTTTCAGCGCGCTCATCACGGCTTTCCCGATCCACGGCAGCAGGCCCAGCGCAGCGAAACTGGCCAGCAGGCCGGGCGAGGCGACATCGCGCAAACTGGAAATGCCGGCCAGCTGCGTGCCGGCGTTCACATAGACCGCGGTGCCCAGCAACATGCCGATCTGGCTGACCCAGAAATAGGTGAGCGTGCGAATGGGGGTGAGGCCCATCAGCAGATTGACGACGAAGAAGGGAAACACCGGCACCAGCCGCAACGAGAAGAGGTAGAAGGCGCCATCGCGCTCAATCCCGGTGTTGATGGCGCCAAGCCGCGCCCCGAACTTGCCCTGCACCCAGTCGCGCAGCAGGTAACGGGACGTAAGGCAGGCCAAAGTCGCGCCGATGGTGGAGGCGAAGGAGACGATGAGCAGGCCCAGCCCCAAGCCGAAGATCGCCCCACCGGCCAGCGTCATGATCGCAGCGCCGGGGAAGGACAGGGCGGTGAGCGCCAAATAGGCTGCGAAATAGCCGCCGATCACCACAGCCGGGTTGGCGGCATAGAGCGCGGCGATATCGCCCTGCCGGGCTTTCAGCGCATCGAGCGTGAGATACTGGCCAAGGTCGAACTGAAACCATGCGAAGATCGCCGCCACGAACAGCAAGATGATGGGCAAACGTTTCATCGGGCGAGGTTCCGTTTCATCAGGCCAAGGTGGACGTAAAGCGCAGGGCACGCAAATCTGTTGTTCGCACGAGCGGCGGCAAAGGATGCAGTGTTTCCCTTTGCCGGCGCACTCCGCTATGCGCCGCCGGCATGTCCCCCGTTGTTGACCTTGCCCTGCCACCTGCCGAAGACTGGCAGGCCCAGGCCCGTGCTGCTCGGATCAGTACCGCCGATCTGTTGGCCCATGTAGGCCTAAAGGCGGCGGATTTTGCCGTGGGCGTGATCGCACAGCCGGATTTCCCGCTTTCCGTGCTGCCGCATTATTTGTCGCTGATCCGCCGCGGCGATCCGGCTGATCCGCTGCTGCTGCAAGTGCTGGCGCGCGGCGAGGAAGCCTTGCCGCAGCCGGGCCGCCTCACCGATCCTCTGGAGGAGGCCGATTATCGCGCCGCGCCCGGCGTCTTGCGCAAATATCGCAGCCGGGCGCTGCTGATCGCTTCGGGTGCCTGCGCCATCCACTGCCGTTACTGTTTTCGTCGACACACGGATTATGGCACCGTCATGCTAACCCGTTCGGGTGAGGCCGAAGCGCTGGCGCTGATTGCCGGCGATGCGGCCATTGAGGAAGTGATCTTGTCGGGGGGTGATCCGGTCAGCCTGACGGATGCCAGGCTGACCGCGCTGGTGTCGGCCATCGCTGCCATCCCGCACGTCACCACGGTGTGTCTGCACAGCCGGACGGTTCTGGCCATTCCGGACCGGGTAACACCGGCGCTGGTCGATCTGCTGGCCGGCATACGGCTGAACGTCGTGATCGTCACCCACAGCAATCATGAACGGGAAATCTCCCACGACGTGGCGGCAGCACTGGGCCGGCTGCGGGCGGCGGGGGTGACCCTGCTCAACCAGTCGGTGCTGCTGGCCCAAGTGAACGATGATGCGGCCACCATTGCCGCCCATTGTCGCCGGCTGTTCGCGGCCGGCGTGTTGCCTTATTATCTCCACCTCACCGATCCGGTGGATGGCGCCGCGCATTTCGATGTGGATGAAGCCCGTGCCCGCGTCATCGAAATTGAACTGCGGGCGGCGCTGCCCGGCTATCTGGTACCGCGTATCGTGCGCGAAGTGCCGGGTGAAGCGGGCAAGACGCTGCTGTGGGCGCTGCCCACATGAACGGGCGATAACAAGTCCGTTCAGACAGTTCACATGTGATCTGTGCGAATCAGTCTTCATCAACACCAGCCGGAGACGGTCCATGAAGACAACGCTGACCATCGCACTCCTCGCCATGCTCGGCCTGGGCATCGCCGCCCGGCGGCAGCGCATTGGCACGAACCTGTGCAGCAGGCCGGCTGGAACGGCGGCTATCAGGGCGGTTGGGACGATGGCTATCGCGGCGATACCCGGCGCAATGGCAACTGGAATGGCGGCTATAACGCCGGCCACCGCGGTGACTATTATGGCGACGGTTATTGCCGGCGCAGCAGCGGCGGCACCGGCACGGTTGTTGGTGCAATTGCTGGCGGCGTGATCGGCAATCAGGTGGCGCTGCGCAATGATTGCACTGAGGCCACCGTGGCTGGCGCCGTTGTGGGTGGCCTTTTGGGCCGCACCATCGATCGCGGCCGCACCGTTTGCCGCTGAAAAAGATTTCAAGGAGAGCGACCATGAACAGCCTGAAGATCAGTTCGTTTCTGATGTTCTTTGAAAATTCGCAAGATTTCGTTCCCAGACCGGCTCTTTTAGCCTTTGGAACCTAAAGGGGGTGAAAATCCGCGTCATCGGTTACGCAACACCAGCATGCCCAGCACGGCGGAAAACAAACTGCCGGCGATGATGCCCAGCTTGGCCGCTTCTTCCTGGGCGCTGCCGGTGCCGAAGGCCAACGCGGCGATGAACAGGCTCATGGTGAAGCCGATGCCGCACAGCAGGGACAGGCCCCAGATCTGGCGCGGGGAGGCATTGGCCGGCATGTCGACAGTGTTCAGTTTCACCAGCGCCATGATCGCACCGAAAATGCCGATCTGCTTGCCCAGCAGCAGCGCGGCGGCGATGCCCAGCACCAGCGGATCCAGCGCCGCCGCCAGTGTCAGATCGCGCAGATCCACCCCGGCGTTTGCAAAGCCGAAGATCGGCACGATGGCAAAGGCCACGATGGATGCCAGTGCGTGTTCGACGCGCAGCAACGGGCTGTCGCGGATTTCCGGAACCCCGGGGCTGGGATGAATGGGCAGCGCCAGGGCCGTGATGACGCCCGCCAGCGTGGCGTGGATGCCACTGGCGTGGACTGCCACCCAAAGCGCCGCCCCCACCAGCAGATAGGGCCAGACCACCTGCACCCGCCGCCAGTTCAGCAATGCCAGCAGGCCGCACAGCCCGCCGGCCGCTGCCAGTGCTGTCAGATCAACGCCCTCGGTGTAAACGGCGGCAATCACCACGATCGCCCCCAGATCGTCGATTACGGCGATGGCAGTGAGCAGCAGCTTAAGGCTGGCGGGCACCCGATTGCCGAGAAGGGCCATCACCCCCAGCGCAAAGGCTATATCGGTGGCAGTCGGGATGGCCCAGCCATTGAGGTTTGCCGGCGCGGCGTGGTTGATCGCCAGATAGACCAGCGCCGGCACCGCCATCCCGGCGGCTGCCGCCACGCCGGGCAGGATACGGTTGGGCCAGGTCGCCATTTCGCCATCGACGAACTCGCGCTTTATTTCGCAGCCGACGAGCAGAAAAAACACCGCCATCAGGCCATCGTTGATCCAGTGTAGCAGGCTCATGGGCCCCAGTTCGATGTGGAGCAGATGAAAATACTGCTCCGACAGAACGGAGTTGGCCGCAAACATCGCCGCTGCTGCCGCCATCATCAGCACTTGGCCGCCGCTGGCCTGGCTGGCCAGCAGTTCGCGGATCACCGTGAACCGGATACGGGGCAGGGGCGGGCGCATGGCCTTGGATTAACAGGCCAGGCCGGCTGGCGAAACCAAAACCGGTCAGCGGGTGTAGTTGGTGGCCACCCAGTCGCGGTAGCTGCCGTCGATCACCGCCCGCCACCAGCCTTCATTGGCCAAATACCAATGCAGGGTTTCGGCAAAGCCCTGATCAAAGGTCCGCGCCGGGGCATAGCCTAGTTCGGCGCGTGCCTTGGTTTCATCGATGGCATAGCGCCGATCATGGCCAGGACGATCGGTGACGAAGGTTTTCAGGCTGGCGGTGGGCAGGCCCTTGGCTGCCGGCGAGTCCGGGAAGCGCGCGGCAAGCCCCGGATCGGCCGCAAAGGCGGCGTCTACGGCAGCCCAGGGTCTGATCGATCAGGTGGTGGTGGCGCTGCCGTGGGCAGCCGAGCGCCGCTTGCAGGATGTGATGGCGCGTCTGGTGCTCACGCCCGTGAAGGTCCGTTTGGCGCCCGATCTGGTTAGCTTCACCTTTGCCCGCCGCCCGGTGGTGATCCTGGGCGACGTGCCGGTGATGACCCTGTTCGATCGGCCAATTTCCGGCCTGTCATCCATCATAAAAGCCATTGAAGACAAACTGTTGACAGCGCTCATCCTGGTTGCCGCCTCTCCGATCGTGGCACTGGCGGCTTTGGCTGTCCGGCTGGATTCTCCCGGGCCGATCCTGTTCCGGCAGCCGCGTGAAGGCTTCAACAACCGCAGTTTCCACTGTTTCAAGTTCCGCACGATGTATGACGAGCGGTTGGAGTACAGGGACATTACTCAGGCCAGCCGCGATGATCCACGCATCACCCGGGTGGGGCGTCTCCTGCGTCGCACGAGCATCGATGAACTGCCGCAGCTTTTCAATGTGTTGATGGGAGACATGTCGCTCGTGGGCCCGCGCCCCCATGCTGCGTCCACGCGGGCCGGAGGGCGGCTGTTTTCCGATGTCGTGCAAAGCTATGCTGCCCGCCACAAGGTGAAGCCCGGCATCACCGGCTTGGCCCAAGTGTGTGGCTGGCGCGGCGAAACCGATACCGAGGAAAAGCTGATCAAGCGGTTCTAGCATGATCTCTATTACATCGAGAACTGATCGATCTGGCTCGATCTCTATATATTGGTGCGTACCGTGGGTGCTGTTTTGCTGCCCAGGAATGCCTTCTGATGCGGTTGGCCGAGGGTGAGGTGCGGCCTGTCGCATGCCTGGCCTAGCCAGAGCGGACAGAATGTCGCATGGGAAGCAAAATTACCTTTCACTACTTGTCGGCGACATAATCTTACCCTAAGCGCGGCTTCTATCACAGTTTCCTGTCCGTTGGCCGGCCTTCGCCGTGCCAGCGGCAATGGTTGGGCAGAATGAACATGGTTGATCCCACCGCTGCTGCGCGTGTCCAGATGCTGGTCCCTGGTGTCAATCCGGTGCGCACCCGTGCCGATTGGGAGACCATGCGTGCCGACGTGCTGGCGGATCCGGGTGCGTTCCACGGTAAGATCGCTGTAGGAAACCTGCATTGGCTGGTCGATGTCGCGGGCCGACCGGCCTGGCTGAGCAAATCGGAGACGGGCTGGGCTGGCTGGGACGCCGAAAGCGCAGCGCCGGTCGCCGCCGACCTGCCCGCCGGTTTCGTGCCGTGGGCCCGCGCCTTCAACGCCGATGATGCGCCCAACTTCCGTTGGTTCGAAGGCGGGCGCACCAATGCCGCCTTCAACGAGCTCGATCGCCACGTGCTCTCAGGCCATGGCGCCGAAGCCGCCTTCATATTCGAGGGCGACCGCTGGGATCTCGCCGCCAACAACGGCCGCGGCGCGCCGGTCGATTGCGTCACCGTTTCGCGCCGCCAGTTGCTGCTGGAAGCCGCCAAGTGCGCCGTCGCCCTCCAGAAGCTCGGTCTCAAGGCCGGCGACCGCATCGCGCTCAACATGCCCAATGTTCCTGCCCAGCTTTACTGGACGGAAGCGGCCAAGCGCATTGGCGTCATCTACACGCCGGTGTTCGGCGGCTTTTCGGACAAGACATTGTCTGACCGCATCCACGATGCCGGCGCCCGTATCGTCATCACCGCAGACGGCGGCTATCGCAATGCCCAGATCGTGCCGTTCAAGACGGCTTACACCGATCCGGCGCTGGACAATTATGTGCCGGTCAACGTCGCGCTGCGGATGCTGGAGGACCGCCTGGGCGGCACCGATCTTAGCCTGACCGACAGCACCCGCACCGCCATGGCCGACATCGTCACGGCGGCGCTGAAGGGTGAAGTCACCGTCGAGCGTGGCGATGTCATGCGCGGTCTGGGCCGGGCGCTGGCCGAACTGGGCAAGGAAGGCCTGGTCGATGCCGCGCAGTCGGCGCGTATCCGCATCGCCATCGCCGAAACGCTGGTCAGCACCCCGCCGCGCGTCGATGCGGTGATCGTTGCCAATCATGCCCATGTGCCCGATATCGTCTGGCGTGATCGCGATGTGTGGGGCCATGATCTCACCAACGCCGCGCTGGTTGATATCCTGGCCGCCGCCGGCCTGCCCGACGAAGCCGCGCTGCACGCGCTCGACGATCAGGCGTTTGTCGCCGCCATCTGGAAGGCATCGAAGCCGCTGCCGGTTGATGCCGAATATCCGCTGTTCTTCATCTACACCTCGGGCTCCACCGGCAAGCCCAAGGGCGTCGTCCATGTTCATGGCGGCTATGCCAGCGGCATCATGGA
Organism: Sandarakinorhabdus limnophila DSM 17366; assembly: GCF_945882885.1. Taxonomy (GTDB): domain Bacteria; phylum Pseudomonadota; class Alphaproteobacteria; order Sphingomonadales; family Sphingomonadaceae; genus Sandarakinorhabdus; species Sandarakinorhabdus limnophila_A. Next base: position 36,399 of record NZ_CAMCWT010000002.1, on the reverse strand, counting down.
GACCATGAAAGTGGCCTTCGATGCCCGCCCCGGCGATACCATCTTCGTCGTCGCCGATCCGGGCTGGATCACCGGCCAGAGCTACATGATCGCCGCCGCGCTGCTGAGCCGCGTCACCACCGTGCTGGCCGAAGGCTCGCCGGTGTTCCCGCACGCCGGCCGCTTTGCCGCCATGATCGAGAATCACGGCGTCACCATCTTCAAGGCCGGCGTCACCTTCCTCAAGGCGGTGATGACCGATCCGCAGAATCTGAAGGACATCCAGGCCTACGACCTCAGCGGCTTGCGCGTCGCCACCTTCTGTGCCGAGCCCTGCTCGCCGCCGGTGCAGGCCTTCGGCATGGAGAATATCACGCCGCAGTACATCAACAGCTATTGGGCGACCGAGCATGGCGGCATCGCCTGGACGCATTTCTATGGCAACGGTGATTTCCCGCTGGCGGCCGATGCGCGCACTTTCCCGCTGCCGTGGATCGTCGGCGATGTGTGGGTGGAAGACGAAACCGGCGAAAAGAATGCCCGCGTGCTGCTGACCCGTGAGGGCAGCGATGGCGTGACCTGGCGCAAGGCCGGCCGCGGCGAGAAGGGCGAGATCATCATCGCCGCGCCCTATCCCTATCTGGCGCGCACCGTGTGGGGCGATTCCGAGAACTTCCGCGTTGAAGATGGTGCCGTCGCCCCTGGCTGGGCCGGTGATGCCGGCCGCTGGCGCGATGGTTACTGGAGCCGCTGGCAGGGTGTGTGGGCCTATACCCAGGGCGATTTCGCCGTGCAGGGCGATGACGACGGCTTCTCGCTGCATGGCCGTTCGGACGACGTGATCAACGTTTCCGGTCACCGCATGGGTACCGAGGAAATCGAAGGCGCCATCCTGCGTGACAAGGCGCTGAACCCGGAAAGCCCGGTCGGCAACGTGCTCGTGGTCGGCGCGCCGCACCGCGAGAAGGGGCTGACCCCGCTCGCCTTCATCACCCCGGCGCCGGGCCAGATCATCACCCGTGATGACGAACGCCGGCTTTCCGATCTGGTGCGCACCGAAAAGGGCGCGGTGGCGGTGCCGGGCGATTTCCTGGTGGTGAGCCAGTTCCCGGAAACACGCAGTGGCAAGTACATGCGCCGCATGGTGCGCGCGCTGGTGGAAGGCACCCCCATCGGTGACGTCACCACGCTGAAGAACCCGGAGAGCCTTGACGAGCTCAAGCGCGTCATCACCGCCTGGGAGCGCAAGCAGCGCCTGTCCGAAGATCAGGATATCTTCGATCGCTATCGCTATTTCCGCATCCAGTACAACACGGTCGCGCCCGGCAAGAAGGTGGCGACGGTGTTCATCGCCAACCCGCCTGTCAACGCGCTCAACGAACGCGCCATCGACGAACTGGTGATCGTGGTGGAGCATCTGTCGCGCCGCGATGATGTGGCGGCGGTGGTGTTCACCGGCGACGGCACCGCCAGCTTCGTCGCGGGTGCCGACATTCGCCAGTTCCTGGAAGAAATCCACACGGTTGAAGAAGCCCGCGTGCTGCCGGCCAACGCCCAGCTGGCGTTCGGCAAGATCGAGCAAATGGGCAAGCCCTGCGTTGCGGCCATCCAGGGTGTGGCGCTGGGCGGCGGCATGGAGTTCGCGCTGGCCTGCCATTATCGCGTCGCCGAAAGCCACGCCCGTTTCGGCCAGCCGGAAATCCGCCTGCGCCTGCTGCCGGGCTATGGCGGTACTCAGCGCCTGCCGCGCCTGCTCACCGATCGGCGCGGGCCGGAAGGGATGCTGGACGCGCTCGATCTGATCCTCGGTGGCCGCAGCGTGGAAGCGCAGGCCGCGCTCGATATGGGTGCCATTGATGCAATCGCCGACGGTTCGAACGATGCGCTCAGCCTAGCTCATGCCGCCGTGCGTGAATTCGTGCGCCTTGGTGACACTAGCCACCTGGGCCGCGCCTGGGCGGAACGCCGCAAGGCTGCCAAGAGCGCCTGGCAACATGAAGGCCATGTCGATCTGGATCACGCGCTGGCCGATCCGTTTGTGCAGCGCATCCTGAAGCAGCTCGATTGGGCCGGCCGCGGCAAAGCCGGCGAGCGCGCCATCGATGCGATCCGCACGGGCTGGACGCAGGGCATGGCCGCCGGCCTCGCACGTGAAGCCGAATTGTTCAGCGAAGCCGTGGTCGATCCCGAAGGCGGCAAGACCGGCATTCGCCTGTTCATGGACAAGAAGGCACCGCCGCTGCCGGTGCGCCGCAACGGCGTGCACATTGAAGCTGAGTTCGACGCCAAGGCTGAGCGGCTGGAAGCGGCCGGCGACCTGCTGCCGGTGGGCGCGCCCTTCTTCCCCGGCGTCACCCCGATTCCGGGCCATCAATATGGCTTCGGCATCGCCCGCAGCCCAGATACCGGCGCGCCGCAGTTCGGTCCGCCGGAAACCCATGAAAAGCAGCTGATCGTGCCAACGCCGCAGCCAGAGCCGAACGAGGCGCTGGTCTATCTGCTCAGCAGCGAAGTGAACTTCAACGATATCTGGGCCTTGACCGGCATTCCCGTTTCCCCGTTCGACAATCACGAGGAAGATGTGCAGCTCACCGGTTCTGGCGGTCTGGCGCTGGTCGCGGCGTTGGGCAGCGAAGTGCGCGGGCAGGGCCGGCTGAAGGTGGGCGACATGGTGGCGGTCTATTCCGGCACCTCCGATCTGCTCTCGCCGCAGGCCGGGCGCGACCCGATGTATGCCGATTTCTCCATCCAGGGCTATGAAACCAAGTCGGGCAGCCACGCTCAGTTCCTCACCGTGCAGGCACCGCAGCTCCACCCGGTGCCCGGTGATCTGACGCTGGAACAGGCCGGCAGCTACATCCTCAACCTCGGCACCATCTGGCGCTGCCTTTATACCACGCTGGAAATCATCGGCGGCAAGACCATCTTCATCGAAGGGTCGGCCACCGGTACTGGGCTTGATGCGCTGAAATCGGCCAAGGCCAGCGGATTGCAGGTGACGGGCCTGGTTTCCAGCCCGGCCCGCGCCGAGTTCGTGAAGTCCAAGGGCGCCGTGGGCGCGCTGGATCGCACCGATCCGCGCTTCAAGTCGCTGTTCACCTCCGTGCCTGACGGCACCAAGGCCGATTGGGCGGCGTGGGAAGCGGCCGGCGAGGCGCTGGTGGCCGAATACAAGGCGCTCAACGGCGGCAAGCTGGCGGATTATGCGGTCAGCCACGCCGGTGAAACCGCTTTCCCGCGCAGCTTCCAGCTGCTGGGCGATGGTGGCGTGCTGGCCTTTTATGGCGCCTCGTCGGGCTATCACCTCAGCTTCATGGGCAAGAAGGGCGGTTCTGATCCGGTCACCATGCTGGCTCGCGCCGGCGCGCGTGGCGGTGAGGCGGTGCTGATCTTCTATGGCCCCGGCACCACGCAATTGGCGGACGAGACCGGCCTGGAGATGATCGAGGCGGCGCGCGGGCTGGGTTGCCGCATCGTCGTCGTCACCAACACAGATGGCCAGCGCGAGTTCATCCTGTCGCTGGGTTTTGAAGACGCGGTGGCCGGTGTGGTCAGCCTGGAAGGCATCAAGCGGCGGGAGGGCGCCAATTTCGATTGGCCCGACACCATGCCGCGCCTGCCGGTGGCGCGCGAGGATATCGAGAATTTCCGCGAAGCCGTGCGCCAGTTCCAGGACAAGACTCTGAAGCCCTTCGGCAATGCTGTTGGCAAGCTGCTGCGTTCGCCGGACAATCCGCGCGGCAACCCGGATATCGTGCTGGAACGCGCCGGCCAGGACACGCTGGGCGTGACCACGGCGCTGGTGAAGCCGTTCACGGGCCGGGTGGTCTATTGCGAAGACATGGCCGGGCAGCGTTACAACTTCTACGCCCCGCAGGTGTGGACGCGCCAGCGCCGCATCGTGATGCCGATGGCGGAAATCCGCGGCACCCACCTGTGCAACGCCTATGAAGTCACCCGCATGAACGACATGATCGCCGCCGGCATCCTGGACGTGACCGAGCCGACGGTGGTGCCTTGGGAATGCTTGCCGGAAGCACACCAGAGCATGTGGGACAATCGCCACACGGGGGCGACCTATATCGTTAACCACGCGCTGCCGGCGATGGGCCTGCGCGGCAAGGATGAGCTGTACGAAGCTTGGGCGTCGTTGAAGGGGCAGGGGGAATGAGCGCGATGACCAAGACCGAAACACAGGGCCGCCTTGCCGGCAAGGTGGCGCTGATCACCGGGGCCGCCGGCAATCTGGGCGGCAGCATCGTGCGCCGCTACCTGGCCGAAGGCGCCACCGTGGTGATGAGCGGCCGCGATGCCGCCCGCACGCAGGCCGCGCTGGATGCGGCTGTTGCCGATGTGGGCGGCACCGCCAGCATCGTGACGATGGACGGCGCCAACATCGAATCCGTGCGCGCCGGCATTGCCGAGGTGGTGGCTCGCCATGGCCGCATCGATGTGCTGGTCAACAACGCCGGTTCGGCGGGGCCGAAGCAGGTGCTGGGCGATCTGCCGCTGCTGCCCGAAGAGCTGGACGGCACGCCCGACAGCGAGACGGTGGGCGACGCTGCCCGCAACATCATGGTGGTGGCCTGGAACCTGGTGCGCGCTGCCGCTTCGGCGATGGGCGAGGGCGGCAGCATCATCAATGTTTCTACCATCTTCAGCCGCACCGATTATTTCGGCCGGGCGGCCTACACGGTGCCCAAGGCGGCGCTGAACATTCTTTCGAAGGGCCTTGCGCGCGAGCTTGGCACGCGCGGCATCCGGGTGAACCAACTGTATCCCGGCCCGATTGCTTCCGAACGCATCCGCACCGTGTTCGCTGCGATGGACAAGTTGAAGGGTGACGACGCCGGCAGCACGGCCAATCACTTCTTCAACCTGATGGCGCTGGAACGCAGCGTGGGCGATGAAGCCAAGGCCAAGACGTTCCCGACGCCGGCTGATATCGCCAACACTTGCGTGTTCCTGGGCAGCGATGAAAGCGCGGCGTTTGCGGCGCATGATTTTGAAGTGACGCATGGCATGGCGGTGCCGCTGGAATCCAGGAGCGAATTCCTGCACCGACCCGATCTGCGCGCCATCGATGGCGATGGCCACGGCATCCTGATCAGCGCCGGCAACCAGCTCGACGACGCGCTGGCCATGGCTGGGCTGTTTGCCGCGCAAGGCTCAAAGGTGCTGCTGGGCTTCCACGCCCAGGCGGCGCTTGATGATGCCGCTGATCGGCTGCCGGCCGGCGTGAAGGCGGTGCGCTTCCCGCGCCACGATCACATGGCGATGGATGCCGAACTGGCGCGCTTCACCGCGCACGTGGCGGCCATCGATGGGGCCATCATCCTGCCAACGCGCGGCCCGGGCTATTTCAACGGGGCGCTGAACGAAGCCAGCGATGCGGCGGTGGAACGCTTTGTCGATGATGAACTGGAAGGCGCCATCGCGGTGGCGCGCACGCTCGATCGCTATTGGCAGCAGGGCCAGGATCTGCCCGGTGATCCGCGCGTGCTGTTCATCACCAACCCGGATGATGGCGCCGGCAACGGCTGGGCCGATGTGGGCCGCGCTGCCATCGAGGAACTGCTGCGCGTGTGGCGCGACGAAGCCCGCGTCGCCGCCGCGCAGGGCAAGACGCCTCGCCCGGTGTGGGGCAACCAGATCGTTCGCTTTGGCAATACCGAGCCGGAGAACCGCGATTTCGCTGCCGGCCATGCCGCCCGTCTGCTGCTGGGCGCCCGCCAGATCGAACCGATCAACCTCTATATCCCGGCCAGCATCGCCAAGGCTACCGGCGCCCGCCGCGCGCTGGCTGGCATGGCGGAAAACATCACCGGGCTGCATTTGGGCAAGGTGGCGCTGATCACCGGTGGTTCGGCTGGCATCGGCGGCGCCCTGGCGCGTCTGCTGGCTCTGGCCGGGGCCAAAGTGATGATGGTTGCCCGCCGCGAATCCGAGCTCGATGCAGCGCGCGAGCGCATCGTGGGCGAATTGCAGGATATCGGCTTTGCCGGCGTGGAGCGCCGCGTGCGCACGCTGGCCGGCATCGATGTGGCCGACATGAAATCGCTGAAGCATGCCGTTGACGAAACGGTGCGCGCCTTTGGCCGCATCGATTATCTGATCAACAATGCCGGCGTGTCGGGCGCGGAGGAGATGGCGGTGGACATGGGGGTGGAGAATTTCCGCCACACCCAGTTTGCCAACCTCATTTCCAACTATGCCCTGATGCACATGGTGGTGCCGATGATGCGCAAGCAGGGTTCCGGCTATATTCTCAATGTTTCCAGTTATTTCGGCGGCGAGAAGTATCTGGCGGTGTCCTACCCCAACCGCACCGATTATGCGGTTTCCAAGTCGGGCCAGCGGGCGATGGTGGAATCCATGGCCCGCCACCTCGGCCCGGAAATCCAGATCAACGCCATCGCGCCTGGCCCGGTAGATGGTGATCGCCTTGCCGGCCTGGGCGGCAAACCCGGCCTGTTCGAGCGGCGCGGGCGGCTTATCCTAGAGAACAAGCGGCTGAACGCCGTCCACTCCGCCGTGATCAAGGCAGTGCGCGGCGGGGCGTCGGTGGCGCAGATCCTCTCGCGCCTGTCCCGCAACGACAGCGTGCAACTCTCCCACGATAAGTCCAACCCGCAGCCGCTGCGCGATCTGGCCTTGGCCTGCGCGCGCGAAGGCGATGAAAGCTGCTGCTGGGATCGTTTCATCCTCACGCCCGTGCTGGCGGCCAAGCTGCTGAAGCGGCTGCGGCTGGGCGGCTGGCTGATCGGCACCGACTGGCAGGCGCGCGATGAAGCCGGCTGGCTGGTTCGCGTGCCGCCCGACGACATGCCGTGGCTACCCGTCGCCCAGATCGGCCGCGAAGCCGCCAAGGTGCGCGGCGGCGTGCTTTCCCAGCTCCACCTCGGCAAGATGCCGACGGAGACGGAAGTGGCGCAGGCCACGGTGTTCTTCCTGGCTGACCGTGCGGTGTCGGGTGAAACCTTCATGCCGTCGGGCGGCCTCAACGTCGAACGCTCGGCCACCGAACGCGAATTGTTCGGCAGTCCCAAGGCCGAACGACTGGCCCAGATGGGTGGCAAGACGGTGTGGCTGGTGGGCGAGCATCTCGCCGATTACCTCGGTGCTGCGGCCCAAGGCTTCCTCGATTGCGACGTGGCGCGCGTGGTGCTGGTCACCGCCAGTGCCGCCGGTGCTGCTGCCATAAAGGGCCACATCGGCCAGGGGGCAGATAGGGTCGAAAGCTTGGTGATCGAAGGCGACATTGAAACCGCGATGGACGCGGCGCTGGCCAAGTGGGGTCACCCCGCCACCATCGTCTCGACGCCGCTGAAAGCGCTGCCGGATCAGTTGTTCGGTTCTGACAACCCGCTGGATGGCGATGGTTTTGCCGGCGTGGTGGAGCATAACCTGACCCACCATTTCCGCATCGCCCGCAAGGTTTCGCTGTTCGATAACTGCCAGTTGGTGCTGGTCTCGCCGGACGTGCCGATGGGTGAGGGGGCCAAGGGCGCCTTTGCGCTGGCCAACTTCGTCAAGACGACGCTGCACGCCTTTACGGCAACGATTGCCGTTGAGAATGAGCGTCTAGTGCACGAAGTGGCTGTAAATCAGATCAACCTCACCCGCCGCGTGCGATCCGAAGAGCCAAAGAACGCGGCCGAGCATGAGGAAGAGGTGCGCCGCTTTGCCCGTGCCGTGCTGCTGGCCGGGGCACCGCTGCCGGATGCCGAGGACAGCCGTTACCGCAGCCGCATCTATCGGGGCATGTCGCTGACGGTCTAAGCGGTCAGCCGCCGCTCGACATCGGCCCAAAGGCCGGCCAATGCGGTGGCGGCTGGGCTGCTGCGGCCGGCGAGCAGGGGCTGCCGTGTGGCGGTCATCGCTTCCACGGCGGCGGCATAGGGGATCACCGGCCACTCCGGATGGGCGGCCAGCGCTTCGCGGTGCAGCCCTTTGCGGCGATCGGCCATGGAAAACGCTGGCATCACCGGCGGCGGTGATTTCATTTCAGCAGCGAGGTGTTGCGTCAGCTGCTCCAGCGCCCGCGTGGAGAGCGGCGAGGGGATCAGCGGGACCACGATGAGATCGGCCGCGCGGAACAATTGATCGGCCAATTCAGTGAGACCAGGCGGACAATCAAGGATGATTCGATCATAGCGATCTTCCAGTGATTTCAGGGCTTTTTTCAGCCGCCTTTCACCTTCCGTGGCAAGATCGGTCTCCAGCCGGCGCAGCGAGCGATCAGCGGCCAGCACATCGAGATTGGGGAAGGCGGTAGGCTGCACCAGATCGGCGAGATTGGCCTCGGCGAGGCCCTTGCGGGCCTTGGCACCGGCGCGCGGTTCTACCTTCAGCAGCCAGCTGGCTGCACCCTGGGCGTCCAGATCCCACAGCAGCGTGCGCCGACCCGACAGCGTGGCCGCAGCATGGGCCAAGTTGACGGCCAGTGCAGTCTTGCCCACCCCGCCCTTCACGCTGAACAGGGCGATGCAGCGCATGTGGGGTTCAGGCCGCCAGAGCGGCGGCGAGGCGATTTCGGATGACGATGAGGGCCTGGCGATCCGGACCTGGCCTGCTGGCAGCGGGCATCGTGGCAGGGGACGGTGCAGGTGGCGCCGGCTCTTTCGCCGCTGCACCCTTTCCGGCCAGGGCCAGCTGCGCGCCGCGGATGGTCATGCCACAATCGTGCAGCAACACCTTGATCTGGCGCAGCAAACTCATGTCCACCGGGCGGTAGTAGCGGCGCCCGCCGGCGCGCTTCAGCGGCTGCAGCATGGAAAAGCGGGTTTCCCAGAAGCGCAGCACATGCGCTGGAACGCCAATTTCGTCAGCAGCTTCGGAGATGGTGCGGAACGCTGTATCAGATTTTTCAGTCACGCTCCGCCTACTCGCTTACTTGTTAATCGCTTCGCGCAGCAGCTGGCTGGGCCGGAAGGTCAACACGGTGCGCGGCTCGATCGACACTTCCACCCCGGTCTTGGGATTGCGGCCAATGCGCAAGCCCTTGCTTCGCAATACGAGACTGCCGAAACTGGAAATCTTGACGTTGCCGCCCGCAATCAGGGCATCGCTGATGCGATCCAGAACCTGTTCGACCAGTTGCGTCGATTCGGTGCGCGACAGGCCAATTTCACGATGAACCGCGTCTGCCAGATCGGCACGTGTGACGCTTCCTGCTGCTGTGGTGGCCATGACTTCCCCCCATTTTGCTGCCTGTCCAGCAGCGATTGACCCGATTGGTAAGGCAAAACGGCAAACCTCCGTTATTATTGCGTGATTTTACGCGATTCGCTATACCTATTGTCGCACCACCGATTTCGGGGGCGATCCGGCTACCAGCGGACGGCCGCGGCACCCCAGGTGAAGCCGCCGCCCATTGCCTCCAACAGCAGCAAATCGCCGGGCTGGATGCGGCCATCGCGCACGGCTGTGTCCAACGCCAGCGGCACCGAAGCGGCCGACGTGTTGGCGTGGCTGTCGACCGTCACCACCACCTGATCGGGTGAAATGTTCAGCTTCTTCGCGGTGGCTTCCAGGATGCGAAGATTGGCTTGGTGCGGCACCACCCATGCGACATCGCTGGCTTGCAGAGACGCCGCCTCAAGAACTTCGCCCATCACGCTGGAAAGATTGTTGACGGCGTGGCGGAATACTTCCTTGCCCTTCATCCGGAGCTTGCCGGTGGTGCCGGTTGAACCCGGTCCGCCATCAACATAGAGCAGATCGTTGTAACGCCCGTCGCTGTGCAGGCGGCAGGCGATGACGCCGCGATCGCTGGCATTGTCGCCGGGCTGCGCCTGCGCTTCCAACACGATTGCGCCGGCGCCATCGCCGAACAGCACGGCGGTGGTGCGGTCGTCCCAATCAAGGATGTGGCTGAAGGTTTCGGCACCGATCACCAGCGCGCGATTATGGGCACCGGTGGCAAGCAGCGAATCCGCCACGGTCAGGGCATAGAGAAAGCCCGAACACACCGCGGCCACATCAAAGGCGACGCCGTGCATCATGCCCAGCTTGTGCTGCACCACGGTGGCGACGGCGGGAAAGGTTTGATCCGGCGTGGCGGTGGCGACAATGATCAGATCAATGTCTGCCGGGGACTTGCCGGCGGCGTCCAGCGCGCGCTGCGCGGCAGCGACGGCGAGATCGGAGGTGAATTCCCCCTGTGCCGCGATATGGCGGCGACGGATGCCAGTGCGTTCGATGATCCATTCATCCGACGTGTCGAGCCGGGCGGCCAGATCCGCATTGCTCAGCACGGTTTGCGGCAGATAGCTGCCGGTGCCGATGATGACGGAACGGCGCTTGCTCATGCCGCGTCGGGCTCCAGGGTGGTCGCCAGCGCCATGTTAACGCCGGCGAGATCGTCGCGAATGCTGCGGTTGACGTCGTCGGTCACCAAATCATGCGCCACGCCGATAGCATTGGCGAGGCCCCGGGCATTGGCGCTGCCGTGGCTTTTGACCACGATGCCGTTGAGGCCCAGGAACACCGCGCCATTGTGGGCGTTGGGATCGAGATGGGCACGCAGCGATTCGAGAGCGCCGCGGGCGATGAAATAACCCAACTTCCCCCAGATCGACGAGCGGAAGGCATTGCCGAGCAGGCCGGTGACCAGACGACTGGTGCCTTCGGCCGTCTTCAAGGCAATGTTGCCGGAAAAGCCATCGGTGACCACCACATCGACATCGCCGGAACCGATCTTGTCCCCTTCGACAAAGCCGAGGAACTGCATCGGCAGGCGCGCGCCTTTCAGCACGGTCGCCGCCGCACGGATCTCGCCGGTGCCCTTCAATTCTTCCTCGCCGATGTTGAGCAGGGCAACTTTGGGGCGTTCCAGCCCCAGCACGGTGCGTGCAAACGCCGCGCCCATTACCGCGAACTGCACGAGGTTGGTGGCATCGCATTCGGTGTTGGCGCCCAGATCGAGCATCACCGATTCGGATTTCAGCGTTGGCAGCACCGCCGCCAGGGCCGGGCGATCAATGCCCGGCATGGTGCGCAGCGAGAACAGCGACATCGCCATCAGGGCGCCAGTGTTGCCGGCCGAAACGGCGGCATTGGCCTTGCCCTGCTTCACGGCATCGATGGCCATGCCCATTGATGTGGTGCGGGCCCGGCGCAGGGCCTGGCTGGGCTTGTCGCTCATGGCGACAACATCTTCGCTGTGGATGACCTCTGCGCGCGCGGCGAGGCGCGGCCAGCGCGCCAGTTCTGCAGCGATCACCGGTTGGTGGCCGAACAGCAGGAAGGAAAGGCGCGGATAGCGTTCGGCAGCAATATCAGCCGCAGCAACGGCTTCGGCGGCGCCGGCCTCGCCGCTCATCACATCAAGCGCAATGACCGGGTCCCGGTTTGGCGTGCCTGTCATAGGAAACCGGGCCAGCCTGCCGGGCACCAGGATCAGGCTTCGACGGCGACGACTTCGCGGCCGTTGTAGAAGCCGCAGGCCCCGCACAGGTTGTGCGGCAGCTTGAGCTCACCGCAGTTCGGGCATTCCTGGAACTGGGTCGCGGTCAGCGCGTGATGGCTGCGACGCATGTTGCGGCGGGAAGGCGAGGTCTTGCGCTTGGGAACGGCCATGAGGCACCTGTATCCATCAATCTGAAAGCGGTCGTTAGTGCCCCAACCCGGCGCGTCCTGAATGCCAACGGCCACAGCAAATGGCCGGGCCAGATGCCCCGGATTAACGGCGAAGGATGCGGCTATATTCGATTCTGCCTGAAGTGCAAGCAGGAATGGCATGAGGGGATGTTGCGGGCCTGTGAAAATGCCTCTCGCGCCCGCGCAGTGGGATGGGCTAACACAGCGCCGTGTTGACCGCGCTTGCCATCCAGAATGTCGTGCTGATCGAGGCGTTGGCCATCGAGTTCGCGCCGGGCCTTGTTGTGCTTACGGGCGAGACAGGGGCGGGCAAATCCATCCTGCTTGATGCGCTGGGGCTCGTGCTGGGCAGCCGTGCCGATGCGGGGCTGGTGCGGGCTGGCAGCGATACGGCGCGGGTGGTGGCAGAATTTGATGTGGGCGCAGGTCATCCGGCTCGCGCGCTGCTGGCGGAAAACGAGCTGGAAGCCGATGGCGCCATCATCCTGCGCCGCCAATTGAAGGCTGATGGCGGCAGCCGGGCGTTCGTGAACGATCAGCCGGTTTCGGCGACGCTGCTGCGCGAACTGGGCGCGGCACTGGTGGAAATCCACGGCCAGCATGACGAACGCGGGCTGTTGAGCCCGAAGGGGCATCGGGCGCTGCTGGATCAGTTTGCGGGTCTTGGTGACCATCTGCTGGCGGCTCGTGACAGTTGGGAGGCGGCACGGGCGGCGCGGGCGGCGGCGGCTGGCGCACGCGCGAAATTGGCTGCTGACCAACGTGATCGCGAGTGGCTGGGGCATGCCGTGGCCGAGCTGGACGCGCTGGACATGCAGCCAGGCGAGGAGGAAGAACTCGCGCTCGCTCGCGCCGCCATGCAGAAGGGCGCGCGGCTGACCGACGACCTGGCGACGATCTCGGAACTGTTTGGGCAGGGTAGCACCACCTTGGCGCAGGGCGCCCGCCGGCTCGACCGGATTTCGGGTGAGCATCCGCTGCTCACTGCCGCACTGGAGGCTTTGGACCGGGCGCTGGTGGAGGCTGGCGAGGCAGAGACAAAGCTGGCCGAGGCCGTGCAGGCGCTGGATGCCGACCCGGCCCGGCTGGAGCAGGTGGAAAGCCGGCTGTTTGAACTGCGCGGCCTGGCCCGCAAGCACAAGGTGACGGCCGAGGCGCTGCCAGTGCTGGCGGCGGAACTGAAGGCGCGCGCAGCCGCGCTGGTGGCGGGCGAGGAAGGGCTGGCGGCGCTGGATGCAGCGGTGGTGAAGGCCGAGGCGGACTATGCCCGCGCGGCGGCAGCCCTGAGCAAGGCCCGGGCTGCCGCCGCCTCCCGGCTGGATGCGGCGGTCGCGGCCGAACTCAAGCCGCTGAAGCTCGACGCCGCCCGTTTCCGCACCCGCATCACCCCGCTGCCCCAGAGCGAATGGGGGCCGGAGGGGCAGGAGCGGGTGGAATATGAGATCGCCACCAACCCCGGCGCCGATTTCGCCCCGCTGATCAAAATTGCGTCGGGCGGGGAGCTTTCGCGTTTCATCCTGGCGCTGAAGGTGGCGCTGGCCAGCACCGGCAGCGCCGGCACCATGATTTTCGACGAGATTGATCGCGGCGTTGGCGGCGCGGTGGCATCGGCCATTGGAGACCGGCTGGCGCGGCTGGCCGGCGAGGCGCAGGTGCTGGTTGTCACCCACAGCCCGCAGGTGGCGGCGCGTGGCCACAGCCAGTGGCGGATCGAAAAATCGGTGGAAGACGGCAGCACCCGCACCAGCCTTGCCCAGCTGGCGCCGACCGAGCGCCAGGAAGAAATTGCCCGCATGTTGTCGGGCGCCGATGTTACCCCCGAAGCCCGCGCGCAGGCGGCCCGGCTGTTAGAAGGAGTTTGATCCATGGTTGCTTTTGATCGCCGCCAACTGCTTTCGGCTATCGCACTGGCGGCCGCTGGGCCGGCGGCCGCGCAACTGCCGCTGCATCGCCAGGCCCCGCTGAGGCATGATGCGGTGCAGTCGCTGATCGATGCCTATGTCGCCAAGGGCGCGGTGCCCGGCGCCGTGGTGGCGCTGGTGGAGCCAGGCAAGCACAAGCCGGTGTTCGTCTCGGCTGGGGTGACGGCCTTTGGCGGCAGCGAAAAGGCCACGCCTGATACGCTGTGGCGGATCTATTCGATGTCCAAGCCGATCACGGCGATGGCCATCATGCAGCGCGTGGCCACCGGCGAGTTGAAGTTGGATCAGCCGATTGCCGATATCATGCCGGAATTCCGCGACATGAAGGTGCTGGTCGACCCCGACAAGGGCCTCGAATCGCGACCGGCGGCCCGCCCGATCACCGTGCGTCACCTTCTCACCCACACGGCGGGTTTTTCCTATACGATCAACGGCAACGGCCCGCTGGAAAAGGAATACAAGCGCCTGGGCATCCAGCCCGGCAGCGTGCCGGCCTTCCTGCAGCCCGGCGACGGCGCGCTGCCCGATTTGCAGGTGATGGCACAATCTTTGGCCGGCCTGCCGCTGGCGCTCGATCCCGGCACGGCGTGGAAATATTCGATCAGCCTCGATGTCGCTGGCGCGCTGCTGGAACGGCTGACCGGCATGACGTTTGACAAGGTGCTGGAACAGCAGATCCTGGGGCCGCTGGGCATGAAGGACACCGGCTTCTGGGCGAAGGACAAGGCGCGGCTGGCCGCCAATTATCTGTGGACGGCGCCGGGCACCACCAAGGTGCTGGACAAGCCCATCCCGATCTCCGTGATGGAAAAGGATGGCTTCACCACGCGGCCGCGCCTGCTGTCGGGCGGCGGCGGCATGGTCGGTTCGGCGCGGGATTATGCCCGCTTTGCCCAGATGGTGCTGAACGAGGGCGTGTTCGAAGGCCGCACCATCCTGCCGCGCGGCACCGCCCGGCTGGCAACCAGCAACCTGATGCCGCCCGGCGTGTTCTTCGATGGCCAGCATGGCTTTGGGGCGGGCGGGCGGGTGACCCTGTTTGATACCCGCCAGGGCGCTGGCCTGAGCCGCGCCGGCTGGGCCGGCAGCACGGCCGATGCCTTTGGCTGGGGCGGCGCCGCCGGCACATTGTTCATGGCCGACAGCGTTCGCCAGTTTGGCATCGTGCTGATGCTGCAGACCATGGGCGACAGCCGGTTGCAGCGTGATGCTGATCTGGCGTCGGCGCTGGCCAGGGATGCGGCCGGTCGGTGAACGAGCGCCAGAGGATATCCGCTGAAGGCCTGGTTCGCCGGCTGGCGCGGCTTGTGCTGGCGCTGGCCTATGGCTTTGTGGGCTATGTCCATCTGAAAAGCCCTGAAGGCTTTCTGCCGATCGTGCCCGAATTCGTGCTGTTTCCGCGCGAAGTGGTGCTGGCCACCGGCGTGGCGGAAATTGCCGGCGCCATCGGCCTGATGATCCCGCGCCTGCGTGTCGCGGCGGCATGGGGCCTCGCGGCCTATGCGGTGTGCGTATTTCCGGCCAACATCAAGCACGCCGTAGAAGGCATTGCTCTGGGCGGACAAGTGGCCGGCATGGGCTATCACGTGCCACGTCTGCTGGCTCAACCGGTGATCGTCTGGTGGGCGCTGTGGGCCGGCGGCATCACCGATTGGCCTTTCAGGCGGAGGACGCACTGATGTTCATCGGGCATTTCGCGGCAACGATGAGGCTGGCCAGCGCTTGGGCAAGGATACGCATGAACAACGCCCCACCTGTGCCGGCTGTCGCGGGCACCCAAGGTGGGGAGGCACTCGCGACCCGGCGGCGAGCGGGTCCTGGGGGGATTGAGCGCGCAACCGGTGCCGGCTGTATCTGACAATAATTACATTCGCGTAATGTTCAAGGGGCGGTAGCGAAAAATGTCCCGTTCTCAGGCGCGCGGCGCCAGGGGCAGGTTCCTTGAAGGCCGCGTCTACCTGTCGGGCACCGTGTTCTACAGCGATTTCCGCGATTTCTAGGCGCGTGCGGGTGGCGGCTCGGTGGCGGCCTTACCGGTGCTGAGCGCTGTTTGGCTCTCGATTTGGGGCGTCGAGCTGTAAGCGGCGCTGAAGCCGACGGAGTACTGGGATCTGCGGATGAACGCTGAGCAAGTTTGAGTTGCGAAAGGGCGGGGGGCTTCTCCCGCCCTTTTTGCATGATATGGCAGCACGCATGACTGATGCGCTGCCCGTTACCGAGCCTGACGCCGCCGCTGAACTGTCGCGGCTGGCAGAAGCCATCGCCCACCACAGTGAGGCCTATTACCAGAAAGACGCGCCCAAGATCTCGGACGCGGATTACGATGCGCTGGTGCAGCGCAATGCCGCCATCGAAGCGGCCTTTCCGCACCTGGTGCGAAGCGACAGCCCGAGTTTCCGGGTGGGATCGAAGCCGGCGGCGGGCTTTGCCAAGATTACCCATTCAAAGCCGATGCTGAGCCTGGATAATGTGTTCAGCAATGAGGAAGCCTGCGAGTTCGTGGCGCGGGTGCGGCGGTTTCTGAACCTGCCCGACGATGCCGACGTGTGGCTGCGCGCCGAAGCCAAGATTGACGGGCTGTCTTGCGCGATGCGGTTTGAAAATGGCCGGCTGGTGAACGGTGCCACCCGCGGCGATGGCGCGGTGGGGGAGGAGGTGACGGCCAATCTCGCCCATGTCACCGGGCTGGCGCACGCGCTGCCGGCCGGCGCGCCGCAGGTGGCGGAGGTGCGCGGCGAAATCTACATGTCCAAGGCTGGTTTTGCCGCGTTGAACGCGCGGCAGGCTGAGGCTGGTGCCAAGATCTTTGCCAATCCACGCAATGCGGCCGCAGGCTCGCTGCGCCAGCTTGATCCGGCGATCAGCGCCAGCCGGCCGCTGGCCTTCATCGTCCACGGCTGGGGCGAGATGAGTGCGACGCCGGGCGCCACCCAGAGCGAAGTGACGGCGGCGATTGCAAGCTGGGGCTTCGACACCGGCAGTCTGGCGGTGGGCGATGCCACGCTGGAGCAATGTCTCGCCTTCACCGCTGATCTGGAGCGCCGGCGGGCGGACTTGCCCTTCGATATCGATGGTGTTGTCTACAAGGTGGAGCGGCTGGATTGGCAGGAGCGGCTGGGCCAGGTGGCGCGCTCGCCGCGTTGGGCCGTGGCGCACAAATTCCCGGCGGAGAAGGCCGAAACCTTGCTGGAGGCGATCGATATCCAGGTCGGCCGTACCGGCGCGCTCACGCCCGTCGCGCGGCTGGCGCCTGTTACCGTTGGCGGGGTCGTTGTCACCAACGCCACGTTGCACAATGAAGACGAGATTGCCCGGCTCGACATGCGGGTGGGGGACCGGGTGCAGGTGCAGCGAGCCGGCGACGTGATCCCGCAGGTGCTGGGTGTGGTGCTGTCTGATGCGCCGCGTGGGCCCGCGTTCGTCTTCCCCGATCATTGCCCGGCCTGCGGTTCCACGGCGGTGCGCGAAGAGGATGGCGCCGTGAAGCGTTGCACCGGTGGCCTGACCTGCCTGGCGCAGCGGCAAGAGCGGCTGCGGCACTTCGTGTCGCGCAATGCCTTCGATATCGAAGGGCTGGGCACCGAGCGGCTGGAGCTGTTTGCCAGCGCCGGCTTGATCAACGGGCCGGCCGCGCTATTCCGGCTGGATCGCGACGCGCTGCTGGCGCTGCCCGGTTTCAAGGAAAAGTCGGTCGACAAGTTGCTCGCCGCCATCGACGAGAGGCGGACGGTGAGCCTGGATCGCTTCCTGTTCGCGCTCGGCATCCGCCATGTTGGCGAGGTGACGGCGCGCGATCTCGCCCGCGCCTTCCGTTCGGCCGAGGCGGTGCAGGACGCAGCGATGGCCGATGATGCGGTCAATCGGCTGACGGCGGTGAACGGCATCGGCGCCATTGTCGCCGAAGCCCTGATCGATTTCTTCGCCGAACCGCACAATCGCGACACACTGGCCGCCCTGTTGGCTGAAGTGACGCCTCAGCCGTTGCCGGAGGTGAAACAGACCGGACTTTCGGGCAAGACCATCGTGTTCACCGGCGCGCTGGAGAAATGCACCCGCGAGGAAGCCGAGGCCCAGGCCGAACTGCTCGGCGCCAAGACGTCCGGCAGCGTGTCTGCCAAGACCAGCCTGCTGGTCGCCGGACCGGGGGCGGGATCGAAGCTGGCCAAGGCGCAAGCGCTTGGCATCCAGGTTGTTGATGAGGATGGCTGGCTGGCGCTGGTGGCGCAGGCGCAAACTGAGTCCTGATTAGATGTAATCTATGTTCTCAGTGCATGGCTGATGCCCAAACTGCTGCACTGCACAATGGCGTGTGACAGTCTTATTACAGCCCTTGTCAGCCGGGAATTGGCCCGGCTCATCAACAGGAGCGTACCAATGAAAGTCGTATCGACTGAATTTGAACCGCAGGTGCGCGCTGTTCCGGTGTCCGAAGTTCTGGCCCCGGTCCGCCCCCTGCCGATCCGCAAGCGTCGCATCATGCTGACGCCAGCTGCGGTCGAAGCCCGTCTGTTCCACGCGCTCTAAGGCCCGTTGAACAGGCGCAAGCCTTTAGGTTTGAGTCCTTTTTTCGTCAGAACCAGGCAGGACCATTCGGCCCTGCGGTCCATCGGCCACGCCGGCACCAACCCGTGCCGGCGATAGGCGTTGGCGACGGCGCGTTGCTGGTGGTGGAGAAGTCCCGCCATCACCAGCACGCCGCCGGGCGCGATCACCCGCGCCATGTCCCGCGCCAGCGCGATCAGCGGCGGTGCCAATATATTGGCCAGCACCAGATCATAGGGCGCGCGGTTGCGCAGCGACGGGGCGGCAAGCCCAGGGCAAACCGCCAGAGCCATGCGCCCTGCACATGCGCCTGCGACAAAATGGTTCAACGCCAGATTTTCCGCCGCCACGTCGATGGCGATCGGATCGATATCGCTGGCAATGGCCCGCGCGCTGCGATTGGCCTGCAGGGCCGCCATGGCCAGCACACCGGTGCCGGTGCCGATATCGGCGATATTGCGAAAATCCCGCATTTTTTTCAGGCGCGCGATCGCCGCCATGCAGCCGTGCGTGGTGGCATGCTGGCCGGTGCCGAAGGCGAGGCCGGCTTCGATACGAAAAGCCCAATCGCCGATCCGCACTGCATCGGTATGATCGGCGGTGTGGATGATGAAGCGCCCGGCCCGCACCGGGGCCAGGTCGCGCTGCGACATGGTGGTCCAGTCGGCTTCCGGCAGCTCTTCCAGCACCGGCTTGGCGGCAGATTCGAACAGACCGACAATCAGATCGACCGACGTGGCATCCGGTTGATCAGCGAAATAGGCGGTCAACACCCAGTCATCGGGCTTGGACGGGTCGGGTTCCTCAACATTCAGCGTTGGTGGCTCGTCCATCAACTCGAACAGGTCGGGCAGGGTTTCGGCTTCGGCGCGGTTCACCGCGAAACGCAGCGCCCAGCTCATGCGGGCCGCACCGCGCCGTCGGCAAATATGTGGCTGCAACTCAGGGCCTTGGCCTCTGCATCCGCTTCCAGCGCCGTCACCGTGATCCAGCCCTGCTGGCGCAATTCGGCCCCGATATCGGCCGAGGTGCCGACGGGCAGCAACACGCGGGTGCGGGCTTCCTGGCCCAGACCGAGATCAACCAGTCCATCGACATAGAGCGAGAAGCCGATCGCGGCCTCCTGCCGGCCATCGCTGTGCGCGACCGTGTAGGCGCCGCCGCGGCCGACTTCGGCCATCAGGCCGGCGCCGAACAACGAGAAGCCCAGCCAGGTCTGATATTCAAAGCCGTGGCGCTCGGTGGGGTCGAGTGTCACGGAGACGCCGTTCAGTCCATCAGCCAGCGCGGCAATCGCATCCAGTCGCGCCAGCACAGCATTGGGCAGATCAAGCTGCTTCAGCGCCGCCAGTGCACTGTTTACCGGGCCAGCAGCGGCGATCAGCGGCACATATTGATCGGCACCGGCGGCGCGCAGGGCGCCGACATCCTTGCCGTCCAGCCAGGCCTGCACGTCGCTGAGCGACGCATTGCCCAGCGACCAGCCGGCAGCAGCGAGATCGGCAACCAGCGTTGGCATGGTGAGATCGACCGAAAGCCCGGTGAGGCCCGTGGCGGTCAGCGCTTCCACGGCGACGGCCAGCACTTCGACAGCGGCGGCCGGGCTGTCGCTGCCGATCAGTTCGGCGCCAGCCTGGGTGCGTGCGCGTTCGGGCGAAAGCTGATCACCGCGCACGCGCGCCACTTGCCCGGCATACATCAGCCGCAGCGGGCGCGCCTGCCCGGCAAGGCGGGTGACGGCGATACGGCCAACCTGGCCGGTGATGTCGGAACGCAGCGCCAGCGTCATCTGGCTGACCGGATCGGTGAAGCGCAGGCGTTCGCGGCTGCTGCCACTGGCCAGGCTGGCTTCATATTCGATCAGCGGTGGCGCCACCCGTTCATAGCCATGGGCGGCGCACACATCGGTGAGGGTGCGCACCAGGCTGGCAAGGGCTTGGGCTTGCGGCGGCAGCCGATCGCGCAACCCTTCGGGGAGGAGGCCGAAACTTGTCATGGGGAGGCGGTTAGCGGCAAGCGGGGAGGGCAGCAAGCGCTTCCTCCCCGCCAGCCATCACACGAAGCGCAGGGCGCTGGCCACCTTCACGCCGGGCAGGGCGCGGATGGTGGTGAGCAGCGCGTTGGGGATGTCGTTGTCGACGGAGAGCAGCAGCACAGCCTCGTCACCGGCATCGCAGCGGCCAAGGTGGAAGGTGCCGATGTTCACGTCAGACCCGCCCAGCGCGGTGCCGAGGCGGCCGATGAAGCCCGGCTTGTCCTCGTTGACGATGTACAGCATGTCGCCGGCGAGATCGGCTTCGACGGTGATGCCGAAAATCTCGGTGAGGCGCGGTTTGCTGTTGCCGAACAAGGTGCCCGCAACTGTTCGCGGACCGCTGGCGGTCATTACCGTCACGCGCAGTAGCGTGTGATAATCAGTTTCGCGGTCGTGGCGCACTTCGGCGATCTCGATCTCGCGCTCGCGCGCCAGATAGGGCGCGTTGACCATGTTGACCGTGTCTGAGTGCGTGCGCATCAGGCCGGCCAGCACGGCCGCCGTGATCGGCTTTAGGTTCAGCTGGGCCGCGGCACCTTCCACTTCAACGCGGACCGATTTGATGCCTTCGTTGTCGAGCTGGCCGACCAGGCTGCCGAGCCGTTCGGCCAGCGCCATGTAGGGCTTGAGGCGTGGTGCTTCCTCGGCGGAGAGCGACGGCATGTTGAGCGCATTGGTGACGCCGCCAGTTAGCAGGAAATCGCTGAGTTGCTCCGCCACCTGGATGGCGACGTTGACCTGGGCTTCGTCGGTCGACGCGCCAAGGTGCGGGGTGGAGACGAAGTTGGGCGTGCCGAACAGCGGTGAGGCCTTGGCCGGTTCTTCCAGGAACACGTCGAGCGCGGCGCCGGCGATGTGGCCGGAATCGAGCAGTTCCTTCAGCGCCACTTCGTCGATCAGGCCGCCGCGCGCGCAGTTGACGATGCGGATGCCTGGCTTGCACTTCAGCAGGTTTTCGCGGCTCAGGATGTTGCGGGTGCTGTCGGTGAGCGGCGTGTGCAGGCTGATGAAATCGGCACCGGCCAGCAGTTCATCCAGCGTCACCTTGGTCACGCCAATATGCTCGGCACGTTCCGGGGTGAGGAACGGATCGAAGGCGATCACCTTCATCTTCAGGCCCAGGGCGCGATCGGCGACGATGCTGCCGATGTTGCCGGCGCCAATCAGGCCCAGCGTCTTGGCGGTCACTTCGACGCCCATGAAGCGGTTCTTTTCCCATTTGCCGGCCTGGGTGGAGGCGTCAGCCTCGGGCAGCTGGCGGGCGAGCGCGAACATCAGGGCGATGGCGTGTTCGGCGGTGGTGATCGAGTTACCGAACGGCGTGTTCATCACCACGACGCCGAGCGCCGAGGCGGCCGGGATATCGACATTGTCCACACCGATGCCGGCGCGGCCCACCACCTTCAGATTGGTGGCGGCGGCGAGCACCTCCTTGGTGACCTTGGTGGAGGAACGGATGGCTAGGCCATCATAGTTGCCGATGATCTTGATCAGCTCGTCCTTCGACAGGCCGGTGATTTCGTCCACTTCGATACCGCGGGCGCGGAAGATCTCGGCGGCCTTGGGGGACATCTGATCGGAGATTAGGACTTTGGGGGTACGGGTGGTGGGCATGGGTGTTGCTCCGGGAATGTGAGTCCGGCGTCGGGGCCGGGAAGGGGCGGAAGGGACGGCAGCCGCTCAGGCCGCCGTCACCTCGGCGTGGGCCCAGTCGAGCCAGTGGGTCAGCGCGACCACATCGGCGGTGTCGACGGTTGCGCCGCACCAGATGCGCAGGCCGGCCGGGGCGTCGCGATAGGCGCCGGTGTCATAGGCGGCCTTCTCCTTTTCGAGGAGCGACACGATCGCCTTCACCTGCTCTTCGGCAAGGCCGGGCAGGACAAGGCAGACCGACGTGTTGGAGCGCGAGGCGGCATCCTTGGCCAGATGTTCGACCCACGGGCGCGACTGCACCCAGGCGTCGAGCGCCGCAGCATTGGCATCGGCGCGGGCCTTCAGGGCGTCGAGGCCACCCAGGCCATCGGCCCATTCCAGCGCGTCGATATAATCTTCCACGGCCAGCATGGAGGGAGTGTTGATGGTTTCGCCAACGAAGATGCCTTCGGTCAGCTTGCCCTTGGAGACGAGGCGGAAGATCTTGGGCAGCGGCCAGGCCGGGGTGTAGCTTTCCAGCCGCTCGACGGCGCGCGGGCCGAGGATGAGCATGCCGTGGCCGCCTTCGCCGCCCAGCACCTTCTGCCAGCTGTACGTCAGCACATCGACTTTGTCCCAATCGACGTCCTGCGCGAACACGGCGGAGGTGGCGTCGGCGAAGGTCAGGCCTTCGCGGTTGGCCGGCACCCAATCATAATTGGGGACGCGCACGCCGGACGTGGTGCCGTTGGCGGTGAACAGCACGTCGGTGCTGAAGTCGACAGCGGCCAGATCGGGCAGTTCGCCATAGGGGGCTATGATGATGGTGGGGTTCAGTTTCAGCTGCTTGGCGGCATCGGTCACCCAGCCTTCGCCAAAGCTTTCCCAGGCGATTGCGGTGACCGGGCGGGCGCCCAGCATGGTCCACATCGCCATTTCATAGGCGCCGGTATCGCTGGCCGGCACGATGCCGATGCGGTGCGTGTCGGGGATGCCGAGCAGCTTGCGGGTCAGATCGATGGCGTGCTTCAGTCGCGCCTTGCCAAGCTTGGACCGATGCGAGCGACCAAGCGACTCAATCGCAAGATTTTGGGGGCTCCATCCGGGACGCTTGGCGCAGGGACCGGACGAAAAATGCGGACGCGCCGGAAGCGCGGTTGGTTTGGCAGTCATGTTCTCTCCTCACAGAGAGCGCGCGCCGCGTTGGGACGGCGTGGCCCGCCGCCGGGGATAGGGATTTGGCCGGCGGGGTCAAGCGGTTTCGGATCTACCGTGGATGCGCGGGCCCCGCCCTAGTTCACCGACTCGACGATGGCGCGACCCAGCGGCACGAACTGGCGGTTGCGTTCGGCCAGTTCGGATTTGGCCGCGAACAGATAGGCGGCGACCCAGGTCGGCTTGCGCCCCGGTGGGGTGATCACCGAAACGATGTTGCGGGCGCGCCATGAACCGGCGCCGGTCTTGTTGGCTTCCTGCCACCCCAGCGGCAGCGCGGCACGGATCATGGTGTCGGCGGTCTTGCTGGCCTGCATCCAGCCGAACAGCGTGCGGCGCGCGGCAGGTGAGAGAATGCGGCCCTCCACCAATGCCCGCGACGTGGCCAGCATGGCGGTCGGCGTGGTGGTGTCGCGCGGGTCGCCGGGAGTTTCGTTGTTCATTTCAGGCTCGTTGCGGTCGATCCGGGTGGTCTGATCGGCGATGGACCGCAACCAGGCCGTGAGCGCCGCCGGGCCGCCCACCTTCGCCAATGCGATATTGGCGGCGGGATTGTCGGAGAGCACGGCCATCGCCTCGGCCAGTTCCAGCAGGCTGGCCGTGCCGCCGATGCGTTTTTCGGTGAAGGGCGCGTTGAACAGCATGTCCGCCTTGGTCACCGGCAAGCGTTCGGCCATCGCCCATTGGCCCTTATCCGCCCCATGCAGCAGCCGGGCAGCAAGCAGCAGCTTGAAGGTGGAGCACAATGGGAAGCGATCGTTGGCGCGGTGGCCGAAGCGTTCGCCGGTGTGGGTGTCGAGCAGCGATATGCCGATCGGACCGCCAGCGCTGCGCTCAACAGCCGTGATGGCGCGGCGCAGCGGGGCGAAGCGGTCCGGCGCGGCGGCGGCAAGGAGCGGCAGGCCGGTCATGAGCATGCGGCGGTCGATCATGCATTCTCCCTCGTGTCGGCCGGGCATTGACCTCGCACCGGCGATGGCGTCTCGTCAATCCAACCGCAAAGAGGAAACTGGGGATGATCGACTGGACCGGGCAACGCGTGCTGATCACCGGAGCGGCCAGCGGCATCGGGCGGGCGCTTGCGGTGCAGTTGGCGCAGCGTGGGGCACTGGTGACGGCGGCCGATATCAATGCGGAAGGCGTCGCCGAAACGGCGGCGCTTTGCGACGGCGAAGCGCTTGTGCTCGATCTGGCCGATGGTGCGGCCGGTCCGGCGGCCGTGGCGCAACTCGTCGCCAGCCATGGCCGGCTGGATGCAGTGTTCGCCAATGCCGGCATCGGTTATCGGCGCCGGCTACTAAAGGCCGATCTGGATGATGCCGACCTGGCGCGGCTGTGGGAAATCAACATGTTGGGGCCAACGCGGCTGGCGCAGGCGCTGTGCACGGCGGCGGAGGCCGGCGGCTGGCGCGCGCGGATCGTCATCACCGGATCGGAAAACAGCCTGTCGCTGCCACCGTCGGTGCAGAACAACGGCATCGGCCTTTATGCGGCGTCCAAACATGGCGTGCTGATCCTGGCCGAATGGCTGGCCACCGAAAGCCGCAACGCCGGCAAGCCGCTGGATGTTCATGTGCTGCTGCCCGGCGGGGTTTATACGGGCATGACGGCGCCGGGGCTGGGCGACGATCCGGCGCGCTGGCCGGCGGATATGGGCATCATTTTGCCCGAACGCGCCGCCGAATTGTGCCTGAAGGGCCTCGATCTCGGCCTGTTTCACATTCCCACCCACGCCCATCTGCAAAACGACATGGCGTGGCGCACCAACAGCGTGGTCGAAGCCACCGCAGTGCTGGGCCTCAACGAACAGGCGTGACAAGCCCGGCCGGCTGCCTTATGGGCCTCAGCCGTTTTGTGAAGAAAGAAGAAGATGATGAACCCTCCGGTTCCCCCTAGTGTCCCACAAAGCATTTTCCCGACCGCCGAAGAAGATGCGAAGTTGGGCAACACGCCCACCGCTGTGCCGCAAACAGAGCATCCCGCCTATCGACTGGCCTTTCAGGATGCCGATTTCCTGCTGCGCGAGGATCTGCGCCCGGTGCGCTTCCAATTGGAACTGATGAAACCGGAAGTGTTGCTGGCCGAAGCCGATATCCACAGCACGTTCGTGTTTTACGGATCGGCTCGCATCCCGTCACCGGAAGAAGCCCCGGCGCTGATCGCCGCAGCCGAAACCCCGGAACGCAAGGCCGTCGCTGCGCGCCTGGCCCGCAATGCCCGTTATTACGACGTGGCCCGCGAACTGGCCGTGATGGTCTCCACCTTCTGCAAGGAAGGCGAACGCTGCTTCACCGTCTGCTCGGGCGGTGGGCCATCGATCATGGAAGCCGCCAACCGCGGCGCCTGGGAAAGCGGCGCACCATCAGTGGGCATGAATATCGTGCTGCCGCACGAACAGGTGCCCAATCCCTATGTGACGCCGGGTCTGTCGTTCCAGTTCCACTATTTCGCGCTGCGCAAGATGCACTTCCTGATGCGCGCCAAGGCGGTGGCGGTGTTCCCCGGCGGCTTCGGCACGTTCGATGAGTTCTTCGAACTGCTCACCCTGGTGCAAACCGGCAAGGTCGCTCCGCTGCCGATCCTGCTCTATGGCCGCGAATTCTGGAACCGTGTGGTGAATTTCGAAGCCCTGGCCGAGGAAGGCGTGATCGCACCGGATGACCTGAAGCTGTTCCACTTCGTCGAAACGGCGGAAGAAGGCTGGGCGATCGTGAAGGCGCATTACGGGCTGTAAGGGAAGCGGCCAGAATCGCCCTCTGGTCGTCCCCATCCGCCTCATGCCGGCTTGCGGTTGACCACGTCCCCGCGCTTCGGCGCTTCCAGGTACATGCGGTCTGGCCCCCTCGCCTGACGCTCCGCTTTGAGTGACGCCATGTCGATGACATGACGAAAGCGCACGTCGTTGTTCCTGATGCTGTCGAACGCATCGTTGATGTCGGCAATTTCGATCATCTTTATTTCGGGCCCGATGCCGTGTTCTGCGCACAGGTCCAGCACCTCCCTTGTATCCGCAACGCCGCCGATCAGCGAGCCGGCGACGCTGATCCGGTTGAACACCATCGGTCCCGGGTTGAAGGCTTCGAACTGCATCATGTTGCCCACGACGACCAAGGTCGATCCCGGCTTCATGAAACCGAGATAATCGGCAAGATCATGCGGATAGGGAATGGTGTCGATCATGATGTCGAGCGACTGTGTGGCTGCCTCGACTGCTGCCGCATCATCCATGACCACGACCTTGTGGGCGCCCAGTGCCATGATGGCATCAACCTTGTCGGCCGACGTCGTGAACGCGACCACGGTCGCTCCCATCGCCTTGCCGATCTGCACGGCCATATGGCCGTGCCCACCAACACCGGCGACGCCCAGCGTCTGGCCCTTCTTGAGGCCGAAATGCTTCATCGGCGAATAGGTCGTCACCCCGGCACACAGGATCGGCGCGGCTTTGGCGGGTTCGATCACTGCGGGTATGGAGACCACGAACTCCTCGCGCACGGTGATGCTGTCGCTGTAGCCGCCATAGCTGTTGGATCCGTTCGGCAGCTTGGGGCCGTTGTAGGTGAAGGTGGCGCTTTTCGGACCGGAGCAATATTGCTCTTCACCCGCGACGCAGGCAGCGCACAATTGGCAGCTGTTGACCATGCAGCCGACGCCAACCGTGTCGCCAATTGCGAATTTCGACACGCCATCCCCGATCTTGGTAACGGTGCCGACGATTTCATGACCCGGAACGCCGGGCCAGACCGTGTTCTCCCAATCATCAGCGCATTGGTGGATATCGGAATGGCAGACCCCGCAGAAGGCGATGTCGATCTCGATCTCGCCGGCCCGCAGCGGCTCGCGATCGAAGCTGACTGGTTGAAGCTTTTGATGGGCGCTCTGGGCGCCATAGCCGATGACGGTCATGGAGATTCTTTCTGCTGTTCTGGTTGACAGCAGGAGAACGCCCCGGTGCGGCTTTGGATGCCGGAAGGTCGAAATAAAGGCCCAAATCCAGACGGGGATCATTTCCGCCGAACCGACATGCAAGCGCAGACCTGCATCGATGATGGTGTGTGGGCAAGGGTGGCCACGCAGGCCCACGTTCCCCGCTGGATGCTGGCCTGCGCCAGCATGACAGGCCATCTTGGGAATCGGTTTCCCGAAATCTAACGGGTGCAGGGGCCTCGCCCCTGCCCGCCGGAGGCCCGTTTTCTCTGATCAGCACGCACGAAAAAGGGGCGGCGGCCTTCCCGGCCACCGCCCCTGAATTCGTGGTGAGTCGCCTTACTTGGCGGCCGCGTCGGCAGCCGGAGCGGCTTCTTCCGCAGCCGGGGCTTCTTCAGCCGGGGCTGCGGGGAGCGGCAGCGGGCTGGCGCTCTTGGAGTTCAGATAGGCGATGACGGCGGCGCGGTCTTCCGGCTTGCTGATGCCGGCAAAGCTCATCTTGTTGCCGGCCATGAAGGCCTTCGGGCTCTTGAGCCAGCCCCACAGATTGTCCCAATCCCAATTCTTGCCCTTCATACCCGACAGGGCATCGGAATAGCTGAAGCCACCGGCGGCAGCGATCGGTCGGCCGACAATGCCGTGCAGTGCCGGGCCGGTGCCGTTGGCGCCGCCGGGATCGACATTGTGACAGGCCGCGCACTTCTTGAACACGGCTTCGCCCTTGGCGATATCGGCGGATGCCAGATAGAAAGCAGCCGGCTTTTCGACTTCGGCGGCGGCAGCGCCTGCGGCCGGGGCTTCTTCGGCGCCGGCAACTTCATAGCCGGGCTTTTCAGGCAGGTGGCGAGCGAACATCATGTCGCTGGTGATCGACACGCCGAGCACGGCCACCAGGCCTGCCAGCACGCCACCGAAAATCTTGTTCCACTCAAAGCTGTCCACGTCGAAGCTCCAATGTGCGCGCGGCTGCCCACGGGATGAACCCGGCCTGCGCCTTCCTGACTTAGCGATTAGGCAATTGCGCGCCGCCTCGCAAGCATTTGCTTGTTGCAGCGCACTATCATAACGAACGGACATGACGAGCAGCTATCCGCACATGGCCCAGATACTGGTTGATCGCATGGCGGCCGCCGCGGCCGCGGCGCCTCAACAGGCCGTGGCGTTTCAGGGGGCGCCCGGTGCCTACAGCCACCAGGCGGTGCGGGAAGCGTTCCCGGATCGGTTGCCCTTGCCCTGCGCCAGCTTTGAAGATGCCATAGAAGCCGTACAGTCCGGCCGCGCCGGCGTGGCGATGATTCCGATTGAAAACAGCCTGCACGGCCGGGTGGCCGATATCCACTTCCTGCTGCCTGAATCCGGCCTGTCCATCATTGGCGAGCATTTCGTGCGGGTGCGCCATTGCCTGCTGGGGCTGGGCGAAAAGGCGGCGCTGCGCGAGGTGAAGAGCCATCCTCAGGCACTGGGCCAAGTGCGCCGCCACCTGCGGGCGTGGGGCATCGCACCGGTGCAGTTTTTTGATACGGCGGCCGGTGCCGCCGCCGTGGCAGGCGAAGGCGATGCCAGTGTGGGCGCGATTGCCAGCCGGCTGGCGGGTGAGCTTTATGGGCTGAATATCCTGGCCGAAGGCGTGGAGGATGAAGATCACAACACCACGCGTTTCGTGGTGTTGAGCCGAGAGCCCGTGGTGCCGCCGCTGGGGCTGCCGGCGATGACCAGTTTCAATTTCGAGGTGCGTTCGGTGCCGGCGGCGCTGTTCAAGGCGCTGGGCGGCTTTGCCACCAATGGCGTGAACATGACGAAGCTGGAATCATACCTGCGCGACGGCAAGTTTTCTCAGGCGGAGTTCTATGCCGAGATCGATGGATCCCCGCTGGAACCGCCGGTGGCACGGGCGCTGGAGGAACTGGCCTTCTTCACCAACTGGGTGAAGATTATTGGCACCTATCCCCGCGCACGAGATCGGGCAGATTAATCAGGCGGGTGCGCGCAGCAGGCGCACCAGCGCCTTGCCGAAGCGGCGTTCGACGACGCGCTCCCAATCGCAGGTGAGGGGATCGGCCGCGGCCGTCTCGACGCTGACCAGCGCGCCCGGCGCGATCCAGCCGCGTTCGTGGAGATGGCTGAGCGCCGGATCGGCAAGGCCAAGGCCATAGGGCGGATCAAGGAAAACAAGGTGATGCGCGCGCGGTGCGCCGCCGATGCTGGCAACAGGGCTTTGCCGCACATCGCCGGTGGCGCCCATGGCGGCGAGATTGGCGCGGATGGCCTTCACGGCGGCGGCGTCATTGTCGATGAAGCAGGCCGTGCCGGCGCCGCGCGACAGCGCTTCGATCCCCAGTGCGCCGGTGCCGGCGAACAGGTCGAGCACGTCCAGGTCTTCAAAGGTGCCGAGCCGGCTGGTCAGCATTGAAAAGATTGCTTCGCGGGCGCGGTCGCTGGTCGGCCTGGTCGATTCCCCGGCGGGGGCTTTCAGGGCGCGGCCCCGCCATTTGCCAGAGATCACGCGCATCAGCGCGGCTCCGTTTTGGTGGCCTTCAGCATCGCTTTCAGCAGGGCCACATCGGAATCCGGGATTTCATCGGCCATGCGCGGCGGCAGATCATCCAGGCCGATCGGGCCATAGGCAACGCGGATCAGCCGGTTCACCTGCAACCCGACATGTTCGAGCACGCGGCGCACTTCGCGGTTCTTGCCTTCGCGTATGGTGACGATCAGCCAGAGATTATGGCCGGTCTTGCGCTCGATATCGGCGAGGATGGGGCCGTAATGGACCCCCTCGATGCTGATGCCATCAGCCAGCGCCTCCAGCACCTTCTGCGTCACTTCGCCGAACGCGCGGACGCGGTAGACGCGCGGCACGCCCGAAGAGGGCAACTCTAGCGCGCGCTTGAGCTCGCCATCGGTGGTGAGCAGCAGCAGGCCTTCGGTGTTCATGTCGAGCCTGCCCACCGGCACCACGCGCGGCAGGCTGGGCGGCAGGATATCCATGATGGTCGGGCGGCCGGCGGGGTCGCGCGCGGCGGTCAGGAAGCCGGCAGGCTTGTGGAAACGATAGAGCTTGGCCGGCGCGATGCCGGCAACGGGCTCACCATCCACGGTGACATTGGCAAGATTGGTGATGTTGAGCGCCGGCGAGGTGAGCACTTCGCCATCGATGGCGATGCGGCCTTCGGCGATCATGCGTTCGATATCGCGGCGCGAACCGACGCCGGCACGGGCCAGCGCCTTGGCGATGCGCTGCGCAGCCACTTCGGTTTGCCGTACGGGGGCCGGGCCCCGCCTGATGCGCGGTTGTTCGGCGCGCGGCGCCGGCTTGCCGGGGCCAGCGGCGGGGCGGGCAGGGCGTTCGCCGCGCTGCGCACGTTCGGTGCGGGCCGGACGGTCGCGCAGGTCTGGCCTTGCACCCCTGGGTGGGCCTTCAGCCCGGTCAGGGCGCTCAGCGCGTTGCGGGCGTTCGGAACGGGCCGGCCGCGGCGAGCGATCATCACGCTGGGGGCGGTCGCCGCGTGGCGGGCGCTCGTTGGTTTCGGCGCGTTCGCGGCGGTCGCTCCAGCCCGCAGCGCGTTGGTCACGGCGCGATAGCGGCGGGGCTCCAGGCGGACGCTGGCCAGAGTGGGAGCCAGAGCGGACAGGCGAGCGCTGACCCGTTTTGGGGTCGGAGGGGCTGGCCGGGCGTTTGCCCCCGGTTGGTTTGCGTGGTGGTCGCATGGCGCATCCCATGCGGCCGGGCTGCCGGATTGTCAAAAAGAGAAGGGGGCAAAAAAGGGGGGTGGTGTTGCCACCGTCCCCCCAACTCAGTTCGGTTGATCAGGCGATCAGAATTTCACCTGGACACCGCCGTAGAAGAAGCGGCCGGTGTTGGTGAAGATTGCATCCCCGCCGGTGCCCAACAGGTCCAATGGTGGCAGTTGGTCGAAGATGTTGTCCACACCTACGTAGGCCGAAATACCTTTGTACACCTTGGCCGTCAAACGCACGTCCGAATAAGTGATGGCCGGGTAATAGACTAACGGCGTGGCATCGAGGTTCGTCGGCGGACGGCCCTGTTCCTCGTTCTGAGCTCCCCAGCTGTTAAGGGTTTGCTTGCTCAGGTAGCGGAAGCTGTAGAGCAAGTCGAAGCCTTTATAACCTACGGTCACGTTCAGCTGGCCGTTTAGCTCCGGACTGCCCAGCGTGCTACGCTCACGTGTCAGGCGGTCCGGCTCGGTGATCGAGGTGAAGACGTTCCGCTCCAGCAGCAGCGACACCAAGGCACGAACATTCAGGCGCCAGTCTTCACCGAACTTGTGGGTGTAAGCAGCATCAAAGTCGATGCCCTTGGTCAGCTGACGGGCAAAGTTGAAGGGACCCTGGATAAATGACTGGCCTGTGGTGGCAATGGCCACAGTCTGGCCGGCGTGCAGCACGCTGGACTGGCCACGGAAGGTACCATCCGGGTTGCGGAAGATCGCCGCGCAGAAGGAGTTGTTAATGCCGCCCGGATCGTCATAGCACTGGTTGATGACGGTCTGCGCGCCCACCGTGTTGATAGCATCGGTGAGGCTGATGCGATAGAAGTCAACACTGGCCACGAACCCCGGCAGGTAGGACGGGGTGTAGACCATGCCCACCGTCCAGCTATCCGAGTTTTCAGCGAACAGGCCGGGGTTGCCGCCGCCAAGGCCGGAGATACCTGAAGCCGGACGGTTGGTGAACGGCTCGGTCACGCCCACGAAGGTCTGCGTGGTCGGCACACCGCCCGCACGGCAGTTGGCAACGCGGTTCGGGTTGTTGTTGATGTTCTGCTGACCGCAGGGATCCGACAGACCATTCAGGAACGTCTGCGACTGCGCAGCGAACAGATCGCTCTGCGTCGGTGCTCGGATGGCGCGGCCATAGTTGGCGCGGAAGCGCACATCTTCTACCGGACGCCACACACCGCCAACGTTGTACGAATAGACGGTACCTGTATTTCCGCTGCTGTAATTGGAAATGCGACTGGCGGCTTCAACCGTCAGTTCCTTGAAAAATGGCACGTCCTTAAGGATCGGCAGGCGGACTTCGCCAAAGGCTTCCCAGACGTCCAGACGCGGCGGGTTGAAGTTGGCGATCGAGTTCAGGAAGGTCTGGCCGCCGCGGGTCACATCATCGAACGACGAGAAGCTGCGCTCCTGACGCCATTCGCCGCCGACCGAGAAGCCAACCGGACCGCCGGGCAGTTCGAACAGCTTAGCTGAATCGCCGGTAACGGTGGCGATTGCATTGAACTGTTCCGACCACTGGTTGCGGCTTGAAACCTGACCGATGTAGGCCAGTGCTTCTGCAGACGGTGCGCCAAGGCCGAACAGGTTGAGCGGACGGCAAGCCGGATCATCGTTGGTGGTGATGGCATCGTTGTTAACCGAGCAGACGATCGTGCCGGCTGTATTGCGCACCGCGTTCACCGCGTTGGTGAAACGGGCCAGGTGAACGTTGCCGCGGGTTTGATAGAAGGTTTCAACCCGCCCGTAGTTGAGGGCGACATTGTAGCTCCAGGTGTCCATGAAGCTGCCCTGTGCGCCCACCACGGCGCGGAATAATTCACGGCTGTGGTTTTCGCCGCGGCCACCGAAATCGATGTTGAAGCGCTGGATCTGGAAATTGCCGCTTGCAGGCAGTGATGTGGTCAGCAGGTCACGCGCCTGCGCGGTGAGGAACGGGTTGCTGACGTTCAGGGTGGGGTTCAGTGCGCCCGATGAGAAGGTCGGCTGTCCTTCCTGCAGCGATTCCGTGCGCACCCACTTGGCTTCGAAGTAGGGGCGGAACGCATCAGACACTTCGAAGCTGCCGATCAGGTTGGCGGCATAGCGCGTGTTGCCGATCTGCATCAGGCCGGTTTCACGCAGGGTCGAACCAAGGCCGCCCTGGCCATTGCCCGAACCGAACGGACGGAAATCGCGCGTCACCACGTTTTTCACGAGGCTGCCATCCGGGTTGAACACGAACACGTTGCCGAACTGCGAGGTGCCGAGCGCGTTGAACAGGCCCGAGCAATTCAGCGTGGCACGCGCACCGGGGACAACGCCCTGGCAGACCGAGGTGAAGGCGCCGCCGGTCGAAATTCCGATGTTCTTGAGCCCGCTGATGAACTGGGTGTCGAATACCCCGTCGCCAGCCGCCGGTTCGGGAGTGCCGTTCGGGCCCGAAGTGGCGGTGTCTTGCACCAACTGGAACTGTGAACGGCCGGTGATAGCGCCTGTTTCCGGACGATCGGCAAAGAACAGAGGATCGCTCTTGTTATACTCGACCGACAGGGCGATGTTCCCACGACCGTCGGCGAAATTCTTGCCGGCGGTGATGGTGGCCAAATATTGGGTCGAGTCGCCACGTGACGATATGCCGGCTTGGGCGCGGCCCATAATGCCCTCGAAGTCACGTTTCAGCACGAAGTTGACGACACCGGCGATGGCGTCTGAGCCGTAAACCGACGAGTTGCCGCCGGTGACGATGTCGACGCGCTCGATCAGGTCAACCGGTATGGTAGACACGTCAACCGTGGCAGCCCCCGGTTGCGAGGTGACGTGGCGGAGGCCATTTTGCAGCACCAGCGTGCGGTTGGTGCCCTGGCCACGCAAATCGAGGATCGACAGACCGGCGGTGCCGATGAAGCGGCCGCTGTTCTGGCTGGTGAAGGACGGGCGGAATTGCGGCAGCAGCGCTAGGCGGTCACCAACGTTGACGGTGCCGTTCTGCAGCAATTCAGCCGCGCTCAGCGAAGTGATCGGCACGGTAGCATCGATGTTCTCACGCGCGATGCGCGAACCCGTGACAACCATCATTTCGGCGGCGGCCTCTTCGGCGGCACCCTGCGCGACCTTGGTTTCCTGGTCTTCGGCAGCGAAGGTCGGTGATGCAGCGATGGCCAGGGCGGATGCCCCCATTAGGATCAATGAACGCATGAAAGCCCCTCAATTGCTGTTTAAAAGATGATGTATGGCGAAATTGTTACGCTGCGAAAAGGGCGGAACCGCCATTTTGCGCTGTGCTGCGAAAAAGGAGCGCAAAACTGTTGCGCGAATGCATCATTTTTGCGACGCCTGAAGCCCGCATCGACTGCCTGCTGCCTGTTGCTCTTGACCACGCCTTGCGCTAACCGGCCCGGCAATGCCCCTGTGGTGAAATTGGTAGACGCGCTCGACTCAAAATCGAGTGGAGAAATCCGTGCTGGTTCGAGTCCGGCCAGGGGCACCAAATCGCAGCGCCGCGAGCGCCGTCCGACGTCGCGGCTTTGCCGCGCACTTGCTTCCTTCCCTTGACCCTCCAGCAGTCGCGGCGGCTGCGCCCCCATGCGCGCCCTGTGATTACTGGCAAGGGTGACGCCCCCACCGCCCACTGATAGCCTCACCGCCATGGCTCACGCAAAATACCCACTCACCTTCTCCCCGCTCGACCTGGGCTTTACCAGTCTCAAGAATCGCATCCTGATGGGATCGATGCACACCGGCCTTGAGGATATCGAAGGCGGGTTCGAGCGCATGGCGGCCTTCTTTGCCGAGCGCGCGCGCGGCGGAGTTGGCATGATCATCACCGGCGGCATCGCGCCCAATCATGAAGCCGGCGGTGGCGGCAAGCTTTCGACGCCCGAGGAAGCGGCGCAGCACAGCATCGTGACCAATGCTGTTCACGCCGCTGCGCCGGATGTGAAGATCGTCATGCAGATCCTTCACGCTGGGCCGCTCGCCGGCACAGCGGCGTGCGTGGCGCCATCGGCCATCCGATCCCGCATCGGCCGTTTCGTGCCCAATGAACTGGATGCGGACGGGATCGAGAAGCAGCTCAATGATTTCGCCAATTGCGCCGCGCAGGCGAAGGCGGCGGGCTATGATGGCGTCGAAATCATCGGCTCGGCTGGCTATCTCCTCTCCACCTTCCTGGTCGAAAAGACCAACACCCGCACTGATGAATGGGGCGGCAGTTTCGAAAACCGCATGCGCTTCCCTGTCGAAGTGATCCGCCGCACCCGCGAAGCTGTGGGCAATGATTTCATCCTGATCTTCCGCATCCCGGCCATGGACATGCTGGAAGGCGGCATGTCGGGCGAGGAGGTGATCCAACTGGCGCAAGCCGTGGAGGCTGCCGGCGCGACCATCATCAGCACGCACTTCACCTGGCACGAAGCCCAGGTGCCGACCATCGCCACCATGGTGCCGCGCGCCGCCTTTGCCGAAGTGACGGGGCGCATCAGGAAGCATGTTGGCGTGCCGATGATCACGTCGAACCGCATCAATATGCCGGATGTGGCGGAACAGGTGCTGACCGCCGGCCACGCCGATCTCGTCTCGATGGCCCGGCCGATGCTGGCTGATGCCGATCTGGTCAACAAGGCGTTCGAAGGCCGCGAGGACGAGATCAACACCTGCATCGCCTGCAACCAGGCCTGCCTTGATCACACGTTCACGGGCAAGCTCACCTCGTGCCTGGTCAATCCGCGCGCCTGCAATGAAACGCTGATGCCGGTGGTGCCTGCCGCCACGCCGCGCGATCTGGCCGTGGTTGGCGCCGGGCCGGCGGGGCTGGCCTTTGCCGTGGAAGCGGCCCAGCGCGGCCACAAGCTGACGATCTATGATGCCGGATCCGAAATCGGCGGCCAGTTCAACCTGGCCAAGCGAGTACCGGGCAAGGAGGAGTTCCACGAAACGCTGCGCTATTTCAGCCGGATGATCGAGAAGCTGGGCATTTCGCTTCGCCTCAACACCCGTGTGGATGCTGACATGCTGGCGGCGGCCGGCCATGACGAGGTGATCGTCGCCACCGGAATTCGTCCGCGTACGCCCAACATTCCCGGCATCGATCACCCCAAGGCCGTGCCCTATATCGATGCGATCCTGGGCCGCAAACCGATCGGGCGCACCGTGGCGATCATGGGGGCGGGCGGCATCGGTTTCGATGTGGCGACGCTGATCACCCATGCCGGACCGTCGGCGGCGGTGGATATCCCGACCTTTTGCCGAGAATGGGGCGTCGATTTCCTCAACCACCCGCGCGGCGGTGTGACCGGGCTGGTGCCGCAGATCGAAAAGGCCGACCGCGAGGTGGTGATCCTGCAACGCCGCGACGGCGCGCCTGGCAAGTCGCTGGGGCGTACCACCGGCTGGACCCACAGGCTGAGCCTGGTGCGGCGCGGCGTAAAGATGATGGGCGGGGTTACCTATCTGAAGATCGATGATGACGGCCTGCACGCCCTCGTGAATAGTGAGCCCCGCCTGTTTGAGGTGGACACGGTGATCATCTGCGCTGGGCAGGAGCCGGAACGGGCGCTGTATGATGCACTGGTGGCGCGGGGTTTGCCGGCGAAGCTGATTGGCGGCGCCAGCGATGCGACGGAGCTCGACGCAAAGCGCGCCATTGCCGAAGCGACGGAACTGGCGCTGGCCAGCTAGAGCATTTTTCGACCTGTCTGAATCGAAAGGGGATTCCCTCGGGCGGCGTTTTCTGGTTCAGAATCCGTGCTGGTGAAGGAGGCCGGCATGGATGGGCCTACCACTATCGATGGATCTGCGTCGGCGGCTTTTGGCGGCGATTGAT
>NZ_CAMCWT010000001.1:0-105135 GCF_945882885.1 Sandarakinorhabdus limnophila DSM 17366 | reverse complement strand
ACTTGGCAGCCGCGGCTGTTGGCAGGCGGAACGGAGCCCAATCATGGCTAAAGATAATCAACTCATCGCGGCGCTTGATGCGTTTGCTGTAGCCAAGGCCGCCTCACTGCCGCCCGGTTGGGAAAGTGAATTTGACGGCGACAGCTTGCCTGATGGCGCAGCCGCACTCGCTGCCTTGTGCGCCCGGCTTGGCTGGCCCGCGCCCCAGCAATTGTCTACGAGACCGAGGCCTGACCAGTTCCCGTTGCTCATCTGGTCGCCGAAGGACGGCTTTGGCGTCGCTGAACAGTGGAACAGTGAGTCAACGCTGCGGATGCGTAGCTTCGTGAATGTGGTGTGCGCTTATAGCGACGATCTGGCCTTTTTCGACCTTGCTTTCCCCGATCCGCTGAACAGCGATACGCCTGAGGCTGCTGTTTCGATTTTCTGGGGCGCCATCAAGCGGCGCCGGAATGTGTTGCTCACCGCGACGCTGGCGACGGTCGTCGCCAATATCCTTACCCTGGCCACGTCCCTTTATTCCATGCAGCTGTTCGATCGGGTAATTCCGCTTGGCAGCTTCTCTACCTTGTGGGTTTTGACGGTTGGCGTCTTGATCGCGCTCGTCCTTGATCTTGTCTTACGCACCACGCGCGCCTTGCTGATTGAGCGGGAAGCTGCGGAAGTTGATGCCGAGGTATCCGAGTATTTCTTCGCGCGCGCTCAGGCTGTCCGCCTCGATACCCGTCCACCTGGCATCGGTACAATGGCCGCCCAACTTAAGGGTCTCGAGCAGGTCCGCAGCATCATGTCTTCTGCGTCGCTTTTCGTGATGGCCGATCTGCCCTTCTCGTTGCTCTTTATCGTGGTTGTCTTCTGGATCGGCGGCGCCGTTGCTCTGGTGCCAGTGGTGTCGTTGCCGCTTGCCCTGATCGTGGCGTTTATGATCGCCCGGTCCCTTCGCGCGGGGACCGAGAAAGCGCAGGTGAGTGGCAATCGCAAGAACGGCATGCTTGTTGAATCGTTGGACGCTGTAGAGACAATCAAAGCAAATCGGGGCAACTGGTTCATGCTTGCGCGGTGGAACCGTTTGATCCGTGAGATCCACCACTATGAAGATCCCATTAAGCGCACATCCGCACTAGCATCCTCGGTGTTCTCATCACTGCAGCAAGTGTCCTACGTATTACTGATGGCCATAGGCGCCTTTGAAGTAGCACAAGGCCGCATGACGTCGGGCGGACTGCTGGCATGCTCCATCATCGCTGGACGGATCAATGGGCCGCTCATCAGCATGCTGCCCAACCTAATCGTGCAGTGGGGATACGCGCGTTCCTCGCTGAAGGCGCTTGATGCCATCCTTGCTCTGCCGATGGACCGTAGCACGGGCCAGGGCGCACTTCGCCCCGAACGCCTGTTAGGGAGCTTGATCGTTGAGAAGCTCAAATTCAGTTATCCTGGCACGCGTGAGGGCATGGAGATTGCGCGGCTTGAGATAAAATCAAACGAGCGTGTAGCGATCATAGGCGGCGTTGGTTCGGGCAAGTCAACCCTGTTGCGCTTGCTCGCTGGCCTCTATCTGCCGAAGGAAGGTTCCATACGACTTGGCGGGCTCGATGTATCGCAGATTGCCGACGACATTCTGCGCGCCCACGTCGCTTATCTGCCTCAAGAATACCGCCTCGTGAACGGGACCCTGCGTGAGAACCTCGTAATGGGGCTTGGCAATATCTCGGACGAAGACCTGCTGCAGTGCGCCCAGCGCACGGGCCTGGCCACCATGATTGCGGGCCATCCTAAGGGTCTTGACCTTATGCTGGCGGAAGGGGGAAGGGGCCTGTCAGGCGGACAACGTGGCTTGGTGGGCATGACGCGGCTCCTCCTTGGTCGACCCGGCTTCATGCTGCTCGATGAGCCAACGGCCAGTCTTGATCAAACTACCGAGCAGATGGTTATCAACAGCGTGATAAGCCAGATCGGTCCTGAACAAGGCCTTGTCCTTGTAACTCACCGACTGCAGCTCTTGTCAGTCGTCCAGCGTGTAATCGTGATGGCGCAGGGGCGCATCGTGCTTGATGGCCCGACCGCAGACGTCATAGCCCAGCTCACCCCCAAGCGGCCGGGCCCGCAGGCGGTGCCTGCTACCGCGGCGCCAGCACAATGATGATGAGTTGAATATAATGGAAAAATTGAAATCGATCCAGCTATCGAGCTGGATCATTAGCACCTCAGCCGCGGCTGTTTTGTCGTTCTTCCTATGGGCAGAGTGGGCAGAAATAGACCAACTCACGCGCGCCATGGGTAAGGTCATCCCAGTCGACAAAGTGCAGGTCATTCAGACTGCGGATGGCGGCGTTGTGGAGGAAATGCGCGTTAGGGAAGGTGATGCAGTTCGCAAGGGCCAGTTGCTGGTGCGCATTGATCGCGTCAAAGTGCAGGCCGCTGTTGGAGAAAGTCAAGCCAAGGTGGCTGCTTTCAGGAGCATAATGTCCCGTATTGAAGCTGAGCTATATGACCGCCCACTGAATTTTCCCGCAGAACTGCGATCATACCCAGATTTCATCGCGAACCAAACGGCCTTGTTCACAAAGCGCCGCCAAGCGATTTCGTCTGAGATTGCCGCACTGGAAGCAGTAAAGCGGCTGATGCAGCAGGAACTAGAGCTCAATATCCCGCTAGTTTCAAGCGGTGATGTCGCCCGTGCCGAGATCATACGAATGCAGCGCGGGATTGCCGATGTTCAAGGGCAGATTGTGAACAAGCGAAGCAAGTACCAGCAGGATCTCCAGGCAGAGTTTGCCAAGGTCGAAGAAGAACTAGTCAGCGCCCAGCAGATACTTGCCCAACGCATGGACGCACTCGCAGCCACAGAACTACGTTCGCCGGCTAACGGCATTGTCAAGAATGTTCGCTTTACAACTGTCGGCGCCGTGCTCCGCCCCGGGGATGAAGTGATGCAGATCGTACCCACCGGAGAAAAACTTATTGTGGAGGCTCAGGTCTCCCCCCGTGATATCGCGTTCATCAAGGTCGGGCAAAAGGCATCGGTCAAATTCGACACGTTCGACAGTGCCATTTATGGCTCCGGCGTTGGGGTCGTTTCCTATGTCAGCCCAGACACATTGGTGGAGCAACGCCCTGATGGCGAAAGCGCCACATATTATCGCATCAACCTCGACGTCGACATTAGCGAAATGCGTCCCAAGCGTGACAACGAGCAGATCATCATTCAGCCCGGGATGACCCTTACAGCGGAGATCAAGACTGGTGAAAACACGGTTTTAAGGTACCTGACAAAGCCAATCTTGAAGACCGTGTCGGAGTCTTTTAGCGAAAGGTAACTGCATTCGAACATCAGCCAAAACATGTGTTTCCTTCGTGATTACGAAGTGTAGATACGAAATTTGGCACGGTGCCGTGAAAATGCATCCGGCGAGGCTGAGAGCTCCGGCCAAACTTTAAGCGCGGCGGCGGGACTTAAACGATAACCAGTCTCACACGTCACGGGGGTTCCTGACGCCGGCCGATGAAAGGCCAGAGCATTGACCTTGGCCGAATAAGATCCGGGACAGGGTCAGAAGTCCGGAACTTCACACGATGCCCGGACACAAAACCGGAGAACCTTTGGGGGCGGCATCAATCAGGGGTGCACGTGATAGAATCATCCAATTCCGGACATATTGCTGACAGGATGCTGAAGGTGACTTTCACGATTGGGCCACGTGATAGGTCTCTTTGATGCCTAAA
The DNA here is from genome assembly GCF_945882885.1 of Sandarakinorhabdus limnophila DSM 17366. Classification (GTDB taxonomy): domain Bacteria; phylum Pseudomonadota; class Alphaproteobacteria; order Sphingomonadales; family Sphingomonadaceae; genus Sandarakinorhabdus; species Sandarakinorhabdus limnophila_A. The sequence continues at coordinate 101,409 of NZ_CAMCWT010000001.1, read as the reverse complement.
ACTGAATGGATTGTGGGCGTCACGAATGAGCAGCTTGTTGGGTGGCGTCCACGTGATGTGGTGTTGGAGGATGCCCGCGATTTCACATTGGGATGCCGCACACTTTCTGCCCTCCCCCCGTGCAACGGGAGTATAGTGTTATATCTCAATTAGTTAACAAGTTTTATGCCACAAAGCAGCTCCGCAAGCCTCACACTTGTGCGATATGGGTGGCAGTTGCGTGGAGAACCCGCATTGATGAAGTCTGAAAACTGTATCGATGATTGGCTAAGCGCGGTCTGAAACGTCCTCATCTCACCGCTAGAGTTACACCTGACCGAAAAAGTCCTTCTGGCAGAGTATGTTGGTTCGTTTTTCAGCTATCGTTCAGTGCGAACCGATACCTAAGCCCCAAGATGGATCGCGCAATGGGAACTGACCCCTGATCGCATTCAGCGAGGATAAGCGCAGAGCGGTTGTTGTTGCACTTGGGTACCGTGGAACCGATGGCTTATGTGAACGGCGGGGTGCAAGCGATCAGGCCGTTGCTTTGGCTCGTGTCACCCGCAACAAAAACTGCCCGGTTGCAACCCCTGTCTCGAAAAAGCCACGGGGCCGCGGCATGACATGTTGGGGAGGGTAAGCCGTTGGCGACCATGGCAATGGCAGAGATTTCCGAACTCCACGCGCAAAACCTGCACTTACAGTCGACAATAGGCCAGCTGCGCAATGCGCTGGAAGTGGCCGCCGCACAAGCTCAAGGCGAAGTGCAAAGCGCGCGGGCTGCCATGGCCCAAGACATTGCTGACCTAAAGGATACCGTTCAGGCATTGCGGGATGGGCTGGATAGCCAGGCAATTGCTTCGGAGGCCGCCTTGCAGGCGCTGCGTGCTGCGCACGCTGCTGAAACCGATCAGCTTCGCTCTGCGGTCAATGCGCTTCGTCTTCAACTGGACACCGCCAATGCGGATGCCGCCCAATCACTTCGTTCGCAAGAGGCGCAGGCCCATCGCGATCAGGAAGTTCTCAAGGAACATATAAAATTGCTCCGCATCCAACTGGAAACCAACGCATGAAAGCTGAACATCCGACCGGTATCAGCCGCTCGGTCTCGCGCCGCACCCGCCGCGACGAGGCTTTGCGCCGCGCGAATGTGCTGCTGGAAGTCACCCGCCGTTGCTCCAGCCTAACCGATCTGAACTCCGTGCTTGCCGAATTGGTGCATCTAACTTCGCGTGAGCTGGACTGCGAGCGCGGCACCCTGTTTTTAAACGACCCCAAGACAGGCGAGCTTTATTCCCGCGTCGCAGAGGGAAATCTCACCCGCGAAATTCGCATTCTCAACAGCAGCGGCATCGCCGGTCACGTGTTCCGATCGGGCGAAGCCGTGCGTAGTGATAACCCATACGAAGACCCTCGCTTCAATCAATCAGTTGATGACCGCACGGGCTTTGTGACACGCAATGTCATCTGCGTACCGCTTTATGCCGCCTCGGGCGAAATTATTGGGGTAATTCAGAGCCTAAATCGCCGCAATGGCACATTTACAGACACAGATCTCGATCTTCTGCAGGATATCACTAACCAAGCCAGTACCATCCTTCAGAGCATGCAATATCTGGAAGAGATTGAACGCATCCGCGGTAAGGAAATGGCGTTTCTGGAACTTGTGTCGGACATCAATTCAGAATTCGACCTTTCTCGCCTTTTGCAGCGTGCAGTCAGCGAGACAACGAAGATGCTGGGCGCTGAACGTGCGACGATATTCCTGCACGATACCCCAACTGGCACATTGTTTTCACGGGTGAGCACCGGCGGCGATATCTCGGAAATTCGCTTTCCGGCAAATATAGGTATCGCTGGTGCCGTTTTCACCGCTGGCCAGACAATGAACATTCCGCATGCCTATGCAGACTTGCGGTTCAACCCTGCCTTCGACAGGCAGACCGGCTTCTTCACACGATCGATCTTGTGCGTTCCCATCATCAACAAGGAAAATCGCGCGATCGGCGTGGCGCAGGTGCTCAACAAGAAAGGCGGTAGCTTCTCCGACGAGGATGAACAACGCTTGAAGGCGTTTACCGCGCAGATCGCGATTGCGCTCGAAAACTCGAAGCTTTTCGATGATGTGCAACGGATGAAAAACTACAATGAAAGCATGTTGCAAAGCATGTCTAACGGCGTCCTCACGCTTGACGCCAACAACATAATCGTAACCAGCAACGCCGCCGGAGCACGCATATGGGCCGCATCTGAAACGGAACTCATTGGCAAACCGCTGGCCGACATGCTGGGCGAAAATGGCCAGTGGGTACTGGACCAACTCGAACACACCCGGGCCAGCCAAGAGAGCAGCTTCTACCCTGACACCACCCTTTCAGTGGGCGCCAAGGAAAAATCGGTCAACATCACGTTCATGCCATTGCGTGCAGCAGATGATAAGTCGCTCGGTTCGATGCTGATGTTGGAAGATATCAGCAGTGAAAAACGCATGAAATCGACGATGTCACGCTATATGGATCCTGTAATCGCTGCAAAGATGCTGGAGAACGACGGACTTGATCTTCTTGGTGGCGTCAGTGCCGAAGCAACCATCATGTTCACCGACGTGCGCGGTTTCACGGCTATTACAGAGGAATCCGGGGCGCAGGGTACCGTACAGTTCCTCAACCAGTATTTCACGATGATGGTTGATTGCATTACCCGCGAAGGTGGGATGCTGGACAAGTTCATTGGCGACGCGATCATGGCCTGCTTTGGTCTGCCGGTCGCCCAAGGTGACGATCCTGATCGCGCTGTGCGCGCCGCGATCACAATGATCCAGGAACTGTGGGAATGGAACATCGTGCGCAAGGCGCAGGGTCTGAAAACCGTTGACATGGGTATCGGTCTCAACACCGATAATGTCGTGTCCGGCAATATCGGTAGCCCCAAACGCATGGACTATACCGTTATTGGAGACGGTGTGAACCTAGCTTCACGTTTGGAGAGCGCCTGTAAGGCTTATTCGGCGCGCATTCTTGCGAGTGAATCCACAGTGTCTAAGCTGCGCGGAACGTATCGCCTTCGCGACATCGACCTGGTTGTCGTCAAAGGCAAGACGCAGCCGGTCCGGGTGTTCGAAATCCTCGACTTTCATGACACTCAAAGCTTCCCGAACCTTATGGACGTGGTCAACCATTTCGGCGAAGCCATGGTGGATTATCGTGGAGGCAAGTTCGATCGCGCCATTAAGCGCTTTGAACGTTGCCTACAGCTCAATCCGAGCGATAGCCTTTCACAAACCTATATCGATCGTTGTCAGGCTCTCTTGGCTAGCCCGCCGACGGAGGCATGGGATGGCGTGTGGGTGATGAAGAGCAAGTGAAAGCAGCGCCAGCAAGCTGACAGCCGGGGTCGCCCGTGCCGGATAACTTGGCCCGGCTCGATCCCGCTAAGGATCGAGGTAGAAAGTCACAGCTTCAAAATCATCGGCAACAGGGGTGTTGTGGCTGTTGTGCTAATACGTCAGCGCCCTGTCGCGAAACCTGTTAGTGGTTTGGTGGTGACGTGTGCCAGGTGGATCCGCAGCGCGTAGTCACCCAACAGCCTAGATCCATCCCGATTGCCCTGGCCCATCCCGGTTTGGGTTGCGGGTTTAGGGATCCGCCATGCTCCGCCGCGGCCTGGAACCCTTACGCTTTCTACCGGACGGAGGGCGCAAACAGCTTCTGCACTTCAGGGCTCTCCTCCACTGTCTGCACCATGGCCGGCGTCAGCTTCATAGCAGGGGCCGCCTGTTCGAAGGCATAGCCAAGCGCCAACAGCCGGGCGTCGCTCCACGCTGGGCCGATGAAGCTCAGCCCCACCGGCAGGCCGCGCACGCCGCCCATCGGCACGGTGAGGTGCGGGTAACCGGCCACTGCAGCCAGCCCGCCGGCGCCGCCGCCAGGTGACTGATCGGCGTTGACCGAATCGATGAACCAGGCCGGCGCGGTGGTGGGGGCAACCAACACCTCCACCTTGGCATCGGCCAGCATCTTGTCGATGCCTTCCTTGCCGGCCAGCCGCAGCGAGGTTTCGCGGGCCTTCAGATAGGCTGGATCATTCAACCCCTTTGTGGCTTCGGCCTTTTCAAACGTGTCCTGCCCGAACAGGCCCATTTCTGTCGCCGCATTGGCCTTGTTGAAAGCGATGAGGTCAGCCAGCGTGCGGGGCTTCACATCGGCCGGCGTGGTGGCGAGATAGGCCGCCATGTCGGCCTTCAGCTCGGTCAGCAGCACGGTGAATTCGTTAGGCCCAATCTCGCGGCGATTGGGGGCGGTGGTGATGTCGACCAGCACGGCGCCCTGCGCCTTCAGCACGCCAAGCGCGGCTTCGAAGCGGGCATCAACTCCCGTGTGCCAGCCGGTGGCCCAGCGCAGCACGCCGATGCGGGCACCCTTTAGCGCGTCGGGCTTTAAGGCGGCGACATAATCGGTTTTGCGTGCGTCGGCTTCCCTGGTGGCCGGATCGGCCAGGTCGCTGCCGGCCATCACGGTCAGCAGGCGCGCCGCCAGCGTCACGTCGCGGGTCATCGGCCCGGCGGTATCCTGGCTGTGACTGATCGGCACGACATGGGTGCGGCTGACCAGGCCCACCGTGGGCTTGATGCCCACGATGCCGTTCATCGCCGCCGGGCAGGTGACGCTGCCATCGGTTTCAGTGCCGATCGCGGCATCGACCATTTGCGCTGCCACCGCCGCGCCGCTGCCCGATGATGATCCGCAGGTGTTGCGCGACAATGCGTGCGGATTGCGGGTCTGCCCGCCAACAGCGCTCCAGCCCGAGATCGAGGCATCGGCGCGAATGTTCGCCCATTCCGAAAGATTGGTCTTGCCCATCATCACGGCGCCGGCGGCGCGCAGGCGGGCAAGGAACGGCGCATCGCGGCCGGTCACATTATCTTTCAGGGCCAGGCTGCCGGCGGTGGTGGGCAAGGACCCGGCCATGTCGACATTGTCCTTCACCAGGATCGGCAGGCCATGCAGGGGCCCGCGCGCCTTGCGCTGGCGATCAAGCGCGCGCGCCTGATCAATCGCGGTGGGATCAACCGCGATCACCGCGTTGAGTTTTGGATTCAGCGCCTTGATGCGGGTGAGCGCGGCAGCGGTATTGGCTTCGGCCACCCCCACGGGCTGAGCGCTGGCCATCGCCGTCTGCACTGCCAATGCGCCCGCCACCAGCATCGCCGCCTGTTTCCGCATCTTTGCCCCCTGTTGCAAATGAGTAACGCGCAGACTTTGCCTGCCGTGGCATGATTTGCAACTGCGGCACATCGGTTTAGGCTGTTTGCTGCAGTTGCGAACGAGCAGGATCATGGGGTTGAGATCAGACGGCATTATAACAGGGGTGGAGGCAGGGCGATGAACGTGCCCGGCCCGCATCCGGCTGACACCGATCCCGCCGCCCGCATCGCGGAGCTGGAACAGGCGCGCGCTGTGGCCGAAGCCGCCAACCAGGCCAAGACACAGTTTCTGATGGGCCTGTCCCACGAAATCCGCACGCCGTTGAACGCCATTCACGGCTATGCCCAGCTGCTGGAGCGCGGCGCCGCCATCACGCCAAGCGAAGCCGGGCGCATCATCCGCCGCAGTTCCGAACATCTCGCCGATCTCGTCGACGGCCTGCTCGATATCAGCCGCATCGAATCCGGCGTGATGAAGCTGAACCGCGAGACGGTGGCGTTGCGAGCGCTGGTGGAGCAGGTGGCGGCCATGTTTCGCATCGAAGCGCAGAACAAGGGCCTGGAGTTCGTCTTTAGCCTGCCGCCTAATCTGCCGACCTGGGTGCTGGCCGATGAACGAAGGCTGCGCCAGGTGCTGATCAACCTGCTTTCGAACGCGATCAAATATACCGAAACCGGCAGCGTCAGGCTGTCGGTGCGCTATCGGTCGATGGTAGCGGAATTCGAAGTGGCCGATACCGGCATCGGTATCGCGCCCGAAGATGTCGAGCGCATTTTCCAACCCTTTGATCGCGGCGGCGGTCGTGCATCCGGCGTGGCGCCTGGCATTGGGCTGGGCCTGTCGCTGTCGCGTATGCTGGCGCAGATCATGGGCGCCGAAATCGGGGTGAGGAGCGAGCCCAGCGTCGGCAGCCGTTTCCTGCTGCGACTTTTGCTGCCGCAGCCCAATGCCGCCCCGCCCGACGATCAGGCCCGCGGCCTACCGATAGCATACGAGGGCCGCCGCCGCACCATCCTGGCCATTGATGATGATCCCGGCCAGTTGGCGCTGTGGCAGGAATTGCTGCGCCCGATCGGTTTCAACCTGTTCGTGGCCGGATCGGGCGGTGCCGGGCTGTCGCTGGCGGAACTCGGCCGGCCCGATCTGGTGCTGCTCGATGTGTCGATGCCGGGGCTGGGCGGCTGGGAAGTGGCGCGCCGCCTGCGGGAACGCTTTGGCCGCGAGAACGGCATATTGATGGTGTCGGGCAATGCCAGTGAACTGGTGGGCGTGGTCGGCACCGGCGATCATGATGGCTTTGTGGTGAAGCCGGTGGACCAGCAACTGTTGTTTGGCATGCTGGGCCGCCAGCTTGGCCTGGTCTGGATTTACGAAGGCAGCGTCCCGGATGTGGCCCCGGTTGCTGCGCTGCCCGATGCGGCACGCGCCCATCTGGCCGAACTGGCGCGGCTGGCGCGCACCGGCCATGTGCGCGGGCTGTCGGCGGCGCTGGTTGCCTTGGCCGAAGCCGTGCCCGCCGCTGGCCCGCTGGTTGCGCGCTTGACCGCGGCGTTGGACGCGTTTGATCTTGCTGCCTTTCAGAAGTTGCTGGCAGAACAGCAGCCTGAGGTCGCGAACGGGGAGAAGACGCCATGACCGAAACCCATCACTCCACCATATTGGTGGTGGACGACGCGCCGGCTTCGCTGCGCTTCCTCACGGACACGCTGGAAGGCGAAGGCTATGGCGTGCGCATTGCCCGGGATGGCCACGCCGCACTCGCCAGCCTGGCTGCGGAATTGCCCGATCTGGTGCTGATGGATGCGGTGATGCCGGGCATCGACGGGTTCGAGACGACGCGGCGCATCAAGGCCGATCCGGCACTGGCATCCGTGCCGGTGATCTTCATGACCGGGCTGACCGAAACCGAAAATGTGCTCGATGGCCTGGCGGCCGGCGGCGTGGACTATGTGAAAAAGCCCATCGTGTTGGCCGAACTGCTGGCGCGGCTGAAAGTGCATGTGGGAAATGCCCGCATTGCCGCCGGCGCCCATAGCGCGCTTGATTCCAGTAACCGGCCGCTGCTGGCTTTGGATGGCGAAGGGCGGGTGTTGTGGACGACGCCTAAGAGCGCTGCGATTCTTGATCGCCGCTTTGGCGTAGCGGTAGGCGGGCAGCTGCCACTGGCGCTGGCCGGCCAGTTGCAGCGGCTGGCCCAGGGCGAGGCGCGGGTGAAGCAGGATTTTGCCGATGGCCGGGTGGAGTTTGCCGCCGTGGCCGCCAAGGGCGAAGAGCGGCATTTCCGTCTGACCGAAACGCTGGAAGGTGCCGACGAGAAGCTGCTGGCCCAGCGCCATGGCCTGACCGAGCGCGAAGCCGAAGTGCTGCTGTGGATCAGCCGCGGCAAGGCCAACCGTGAGATTTCCGAGATCTTGGGCATCTCCCCGCGCACCGTGAACAAGCATCTCGAACAGGTTTTCGAAAAGATGGGGATCGAAAATCGCGCGTCGGCTGCCGCTGCAGCTGTGAAAACACTGGCGCAATAAGCGGCGTTTGGCAGCGGCAATGCGGCCCGCTATGCTTGTGCCATGATCATCGGCATCGATCTTGGCACCACCAACAGGGCCGCGGCCTATTGGGCCGATGGCGCACCGCGACTGATCCCCAACCGGCTTGGCGAAAGCCTGACACCATCGGCGGTCGGGCTGGACGATGATGGCAAGTTACTGGTCGGCCGGCCGGCGCGCGAGCGCATGGCCAGCCATGCCGGCCTCACCGCCACGTCGTTCAAACGCTATATGGGCACCCAGCACCGCATCGCGCTGGGCAAGACCGACTATGGCGCCGAAGAGCTTTCCGCGATGGTGCTGCGCAGTCTGAAGGAGGATGCCGAGGCGCATCTGGGTGAGGCGGTGACGGAAGCGGTGATCACCGTGCCGGCCTATTTCAACGACAAGCAGCGCAAGGCCACGCGCCGCGCCGGCGAACTGGCCGGCTTCAAGGTGGAGCGGCTGATCAACGAGCCGACCGCCGCCGCTTTGGCCTATGGCATCCACCAGCTGGAAGGCGAAACCCGCTTCCTGGTGTTTGATTTGGGCGGCGGCACCTTTGACGTGTCGGTGCTGGAAATCTTCGAAGGTGTCATCGAAATGCGCGCGTCGACTGGGGACAACCGGCTTTGACTGGGCCAGCCATGCTGCTGCGGGCGGCGCCTTCTTTGCGTTCGGCCTGCTGGCCTTTGCACGCGGCTGGCTGGGCGGCGGCGATGTGAAGGTGATGACCGGCTGCGCCTGCTGGGCAACCTTGGGCACGCTGGCAGCGCAGGTTGTGCTGATCGCCATTGCCGGCGGCGTGCTGGCGCTGGTGCTGATGCTGCTGCGCCGCGGGCTGGCTGTGGCCGGCGTCACCGGCGACAATGCTCCGCGGCTGGTGCAGGTGGGGGCTGATTTGCCCTATGCCGTGTGCATTTCTGGCGGCATTCTCGTTTGGGCCTGGAGCTTTCTGCCGCTGCCCTAACGGGGTTCGCCCTGTTGCCCGAATGCTTCGTCATGAATTCGACATATCACAGCCACCCAAACGTCATCTGAGAGTCACCATGCTGTAACTCGGGATGGTTAGCGCGCCCTATGTCTGCCGACCACCGGGTTCGGCACAGCGAGGTCTTGTCATGAACTTCAGTTCGTCTGCTCGCGGCACTGCCGCACTTCGTCTCGCTCTGCTTGCCAGCCTGGCTGGCACGCCCGCCATGGCACAAGTGATGGCTGCTGCCGATCAGGCTGGCGGCGATCAGGCCGCCCCCGCCCGCGCGCGCGCTGGCGAAACCACCACCGCCGCCGATGGCGAGATCGTCGTTTCGGGTGAGCGCCCGATCCGCGAATCGGAACGCGCCGCGCTGCTGGTGCAGAAGAACAGCGACCAGCTGGTCAGCGTGCTCTCTGCCGACTCCGTCGGCCGTCTGCCCGACCAGAACATCGCCCAGGCCGTGTCCCGCCTGCCCGGCGTTGCTGTGCAGCGCGACCAGGGCCAGGCCCGCTACATCAACCTGCGTGGTTCGCCGCTGAACTGGACCACCCTGTCGTTCGACGGCATCAACGTCATCTCGCCGGAAGGCCGCGATGCGCGCTTTGACTCGATCCCGTCGGCGATTGCCACCCAGGTGATCGTGCGCAAGGCGGTGACGCCGGACATGACCGCCGAGACGATCGCGGGCAACGTCAATGTCATCACCCGCTCCGCCTTCGACTACAAGGGCCTGCACGTCGCGGCGCGCGGCGGCATCGGCTATGTCGATCTGGGCGGCGGCAAGGAATATGAAGCTACCGGCGTCATCTCTGATCGCTGGGAAACCGGGATCGGTGAGATCGGTGCGGTCATTTCGGGCAGCTACTATGAGCGCACGATGGCCACCGACAATTTCGAAACTGATTGGGAAACCGTCAGCCGCGATCTGCGCCCGGTCGGTTCGAACGAAGACCCCAACGGCCTGATCAACATTGGCGGCGCCAACCGCCGACTGTGGGCGCGTGAAACTGAAAACAAGCTGTATCGCCTGACCCGCAAGAACTACAGCGTCTCCGGCCGGCTGGAATGGGCGCCGGACAGCGACAACAAGCTATTTGTCACGTCGATCTATTCAGCCTTCACCGACAACGAACTGCGCAGCAACTTCATCTTCGACATGGATGACCGCGAGTCAGTCACGCCCAACGCGGCAACTGCCTGCGCCAACAACGTGCTGGCCCCCAACACCACCGGCTATGCCGATGCATGCGTGAACACGCCGTATAAGGGCACGGTCTATGGTATCGACATCAATGCGAACGTGTTGAGCCGCGAGTTTTTGCAATCGGTGTTCATCAACACTATCGGCGGCGATCACAAGTTCGATGCCTGGACGGTCAGCTGGCGCGGCAACTACACCCAGTCCAAGGATGATCGCAGCTTCCCGTCGCAGTTGAACTATGAAAGCCCGGCGTTCGGCACCAATGGCGTCACCGCCACTGGCCGCCCGACGGTGTTTTACGACCTGACTGATCCGCAGCTGGCAAAGGTGGAACTATATCGCACGCTGCGCGCCGCCGATGGCACATTGTCGCGCGGTATACGGCTGGGGTCGATCACGGATTTCGCGGCGCCGCTCAACCGGATCCGCTCCCTTCGGGCGGTGGACACCACCAACGCCTATACCGGCCGTATCGATGTGAGCCGCGAAACCGAGCTGTTCGGCAACACCAAGTTCAGTGTTGGCCTGCAATATGACAATCGCGTGAAGAAAGTTGACTCAAGCCTGCTCGACATCAGCGCCACATCAACCTCCAATGGTAATAATATCTTCACCGCGTCTGGGGTGCCGACCACCCTGCAGGGGGTGGCCATCCCCGGCAATTATCAGGGCCAACTGCCGCTGGGCTACACCTTCCCCTATCATGGTAAGCAGAACATCATCAGCGTTGTGAACCAGGTGCAACCTTTTGCGCCTTACGTGTTCGAAACTGCCAACTTCTACGAAGTGCGTGAAGAAGTCTTGTCAGGCTATGCGATGGCTGTCACCAAGCTAGATTGGGGCAGCATCGTTTATGGCGCGCGCTTCGAACAGGTGAACAACCAGGCCTCGGCGTTCCGTGCCCTCACGCCCGGCGCGGTCACCGCGACGAACTCCGTGTTGGCCACCATCGACCGCAGCTTCAAGCAGGTTTATCCCAGCGTGCACTTCAACTGGAACGCCGCGCCCGACATGAAGGTGCGTCTGTCGTTCAACACCGGCGCGGCGCGGCCGGATTACCCGGTGCTGCGCCCGAACTTCACCTTCAACGATGCAAACTTGACCGTTTCCGGCGGCAACCCCGATGCAACCCCAGAGAAGACCCGCGGTGTCGATCTGTACTGGGAATATTACCCCAGCCGCGGTGGCTTCTTCATGGTAGGCGCGTTTTACAAGGACGTGCGCGACGTGCTGTTTGGTTTCACCCGCCAGTTCGGTTCGGACGTTCTGAACTCTGGCGGCGTCGACCGGTCGGTCTATAATTTCTCCACCACGTTGAACGGCGGCAAGGGCAAGGTCTACGGCTTTGAAGCTGCTGCCCAGCTGCAGCTGGACAATTTCCTTGCGTCGGACAGCTGGATTGGTGGCTTCGGTATCCAGACCAACGTGACGGTGAACCGCGGCGACGCCACCACGCCCGACGGCAGCAAAGTGCGCTTCCCCGGTACCTCCGACTTCGTGATGAACATCGGTCCGTATTACGAGAAGTATGGTTTCTCGGCACGCGTGTCCTACCAGTATCGCTCCAGCTGGATCGATGGCCTGGGTGAACCGGGTGTGGGCGGTGATTTTTATTGGGCCCAAGATGGCGAGTTCGATGTGTCGGCGCGTTATGCCATCACCCGGAACATCGAAGTCTATGCCGATTTGTCCAACCTGCTGAATGGCCCCGGCCGTCGCTTTGTCGGCACCGATGTGCGGACGATTGAGCGTGAAACCTTCGGCCGGCGTTATACCGGCGGCATCCGCGTCACCTATTGATTGACATCATGCCCGCCGCAGCCCTCTGCTGCGGCAGGCCTCGCAAAATGAGCGGTTCCATGCGCTTGATCACTCTGGCGGCATGGACCGCCCTTTGCGTTTCCCCCGCCTTCGCCCACGGCGACCATGGCGGCCTGGCCGAACGGCACCAGAACAAGCCCACCGCCGGCGCCGTGCCCGCCAAGGGCCGGCTGTGGCTGCCGGGTGATCACCATATCCACAGTGAATTCAGCGCCGATTACGAACCCAACCCGGCCAGCCCGCAGACGGCGCCGATCCCGCTGCTCGGCAAGGATGGGCGTTACTCGATCAGCAAGAACGCCCAGATGGCGCGCCAGTTCGGCCTGCGCTGGATGGTGAGCACCGATCACGGCGGCCCCAACCACAGCAAGCTGAATTACGAACAGGCCTGGCCGGAAGTGAACAAGGCGCGGGCCGCCGTGCCGGAAATGCTGATTTTCTATGGCATGGAATTCGATACCCCGGCCGGCGATCATTCAAGTCTGATCATCCCCTTCACCGGCGACGAGCGCAATCAGCTGCGCACCATCGAATCCGGCTTTTCCAAGCGTGAGCCGTGGCCGGCCGACAAGGCGTGGGACAGCGAAGGCTTCATGATCGACGCGCTGAAAATGATGCGCGACCAGAAGGCGCCGCCGGTGCTGATCGCCAATCACCCCAGCCGCTCCGCCACCGCGCCATTTGCCTGGGGCCTCTATACCCCGTCAGAATTCCGCAACTGGAACGACACCGCGCCGCGCGTTGCAATCGGCATGGAAGGCGCACCGGGCCACCAGGCCGGCGCCATCAAGCCCGATGGCAGCCCCGATCCTACTGGCAACCGCGGCGGCTATGGCCGGGCGCCCACGCTGGGCGGGTTCGACCAGATGACGGCGACGCTGGGCGGTTTCTGGGATTCGATGCTGGCTGAAGGCAGGCGCTGGTTTGTCACCGCCACGTCTGACAGCCACAGCAACTGGCGCGATGGCGGCAATGATTTCTGGCCAGGCGAATATTCGAAAACCTATGTGCAGGCGCGTGCCGATCATGGCGACATTGTCGATGGACTGCGTTACGGCCGTATCTTCGTCACCACCGGTGATCTGGTGTCGGAAGTGGATGTGATCGTCAGCAGCGGCAGCAAGCAGGCTGGGATCGGCGGCACGCTCATGGCGCGCAAGGGCCAGACGCTGACCGTTACCATCCGGCTGCGCGATCCGGCGGCGGCCAATGCCGGCGGCCGCACGCCGGACGTGGCGCGGGTTGATCTGATCACTGGGCCTGTCACCGGCTCCGTCGCCGATCGCACAACGGCACGCGCGCCGGCCACCACCGTCACCCACCGCTTCATCGCCGCCGATTGGAGCCGCGATGGCGAGGTGCTGACCATGACCCACCGCATCCCGGCGGTTACCGGCCCGCTCTATCTGCGCGTGCGCGGGACCAGCAGCGATGAGCAGGAGCCGGAAGCCGATCCGAAGGGTGAAGACCCTTGGTCTGATCTGTGGTTCTATGCCAACCCGATCTTCGTAACCGTGAAATGAGGCCGATGCGCGCTGCTTTGCCCTTTCTGCTATTGCTGGCCGCATGCGCGCCGCCGGCCATTGTGCCGGTTGTCCAGACGGCCAGCGTCACTGCCGATGCGGAAACAGCGGCGGTGAAAAGTGGCGATGATGCCGCCGATGATCCAGCCATCTGGCGCAATGCCGCCAATCCCGCCGCCAGCCTGATCGTGGGCACGGACAAGCAGGCCGGCCTGTACGTTTATGGCCTTGATGGCCAGGTGCGCGATTTCAACAATGCCGGCCGGGTCAACAATGTCGATCTGGTCGAAACCCCGGCGGGCGTCATCGTTGCCGCCAGCGATCGCAGCGACGAAGCGAAAGCCCAGATCGCGCTGTTCCGGCTGAATACCACGACCGCGCGGCTGGAACCGATTGGCCGGGTGCCGGCGGGAGCAGGCGAAGCCTATGGAATGTGCCTGTGGGCAACGCCCCGTGCCTTGACGGCGTTCATCGTCATCAAGGATGGCACCATCCGCCAGATCGAACTGGACACCGCCAAGGCCAGCGGCCGCATCGTGCGCAGCCTGAAGCTCTCCACCCAAAGTGAAGGCTGCGTTGTCGATGCCCGCACCGCCCGGCTCTATGCGGCGGAGGAAGACGTGGGCATCTGGCGCTTCGATGCGCGTGCCAGTGGCAGCACCACAGCGGTGAAGCTGGCCGGCGTGGACGGCAAGCGGCTGGTCGCCGATGTCGAAGGGCTGGCGATTGCCGCCGAAGGTGCCGGCAGTGGCGGCTGGCTGGTGGCATCAAGCCAAGGCGACAACGCCTATTCTGTGTATCGCCTCGCCGATGAGCGTTTTGCCGGCCGCTTCCGCATTGCCGAAGGTCGGCTGGGCAGCACTCAGGAAACCGACGGCATCGCGGTGATGACCGGCGATTTCGGCCCGGCCTTCCCACAGGGCCTGATGGTGGCGCAGGATGGCGAGAACAGCCCGGCGCAGAATTTCAAGCTGGTGGGCTGGGGCAAGATCAAGGCGGCGCTAAAGCTGCGCTGAAAGCCAGTTTGACCGCAGGCCCCGGCTGCGCCACCGTGGCGCAAATTACCGGGGAGACCGCGCCATGGCGCTGCTTGAAGGCTATCAACGCTTCACCTTCACCCGCGGCCATTTCGGCCATGAGCGGGTGCTGACCGCCATCATCACCGGCAACAACCCGGTGAACGGCGTTGACGAGGCGATGCACGAGGAACTCGCCCGCGTGTTCACCGAATTGCAGCAGGACAAGGGCAGCGACATCATCGTGCTCACTGGCGCTGGCCGCGCCTTCTGCGCTGGCGGTGATTTCGACTGGTTTGAAGAACAGATCGCCCACCCCAACCAGTTCCGCGACATCGGCTGGGACGCGAAACGCATCGTCACCAGCCTGCTCGATATCGAAAAGCCGGTGATCTGCCGCATGAACGGTGCCGCCGCCGGGCTGGGCGCCACCATCGCGCTGCTGTGCGACATCATCGTCGCCGACGAAAACGCCGTGATCGGCGATCCGCACGTGAAGGTGGGTCTGGTGGCCGGCGATGGCGGCGCGGTGATCTGGCCGCAGCTGATCGGCTATGCCCGCGCCAAGGAATTTCTGATGACCGGCGATCTGATCAAGGCCCCGCGCGCTGAGGCGATGGGCCTGATCAACTATGCCGTGCCCACCGGCCAGCTTGATGCGAAAGTCACCGAGTTGGTGGTCAAGCTGATGAACAATCCCAAATATGCGGTGCGTTGGTCGAAGGTGGTGGCAAACCAGCCGCTCAGGGTGCTGGCGCAGCAGTTGATGGATGCCTCCATTCCCTATGAGACGCTGTCCAACCTCGCCGCCGACCGGGCCGAGGCCGTGCGCGCCTTCCGTGAGCGCCGGCCGCCAAAGCTGACAGGTGAATGATGGCGCCGCCGCTGCCCCCCGTGACGTTCACCGATGAGCCGGAGCATATCGGCCAGCTGCGCGACACAATATGCCGCTTCGTGGCGCAACACGCCCCGCGCGAGGCCCGCATCCAGTGGGATCGTGATCATCGCTGGCCACGCGATGTTTATGCTGAATTGAACAAATTGGGCCTTACCGCGCTGACTGTGTCCGAAGAATATGGCGGCGCCGGGCAGGACCTGGTCGCCGCCGTAGCAGTGATCGAGGAATTGGCGCAGGCCGGGCCGTGCTTGGCTGGACCCTATATCCACACGTCCTTTTATGGCGGCATGAACCTCTCTGAAAACGGCAGCGCCGAGCAGAAGGCGGAGTTCCTGCCGCGGCTGGCCAGGGGGGAGCTGTTCTTCGCCTATGGCCTGTCCGAACCCGATGTTGGCGGCGATCTGGCCAGCGTCACCACCCGCGCACGCCTTGAAGGTGACGAGGTCGTGATCGACGGCGCCAAGCGCTGGTGCACGGGGGCAGACTGGAGCGACTATATCTACACGCTGGTGCGTTCCGGCCCCGCCGAAGACCGCTATCGCAACCTGAGTTTCGTGCTGATCCCCACCAACGCGCCGGGCGTGCGGATGCAGGACATCCACCACGCCAACCTGCGCTACACGGCGAGCCAGGATGTGTATTTCGACAGCGTGCGGGTGCCGGCGGCCAATATCGTTGGCGGACCGGCGATGTGGAACCAGGGCTGGAAGCTGCTCGCGGGCCGCGCACTCGATGTGGAGAAACTGGAGATCACTGCCGTCGCCTTCGGCATTGCGCGGGCTGCGCTGGATGAAGCGTGGGATTATGCGCAATCCCGCGTTCAGTTCGGCAAACCCATCAGCCAGCACCAGGCGGTACGCCACAAACTGGTGGTGGCGCGAACCAAGCTGCAGGCGGCGCGGCACATGCTCTATCACGCTGCGTGGCTGGCCAATGAAGGCCGGCCGTGTAGTGCCGAAACCAGCATGGCGAAATTGTTCGTGGCCGATGTCGGCGTGGAAATCGCGCTCGCCTGTCAGCAGGTGATCGGTTCCTATGCCCTGTCGGACGCGTTCGACATGGAACGCCATGTGCGCGATCTGCTCGGCATGCCGATCGTCGGCGGATCATCCGATATGCAGAAGAATAATCTCGCCAACCTGTGGAAGCTGTGATGATCGCCGAAGCCCTGCTGCAGACGGTCGCCGCCCGCGCCGCCGATACCGAGCAGCAGCGGCGATTGCCGGCCGACCTGGCCGCCGAACTGGCGCAGGCCGGCCTGTTCCGCATGTTGGTGCCAAAATCGCTCGGCGGCGCGGAAACCGATGTTGCCACCCTGTTTAATACCCTCGAACAACTTGGCCGCGCGGATGCGGCCACGGGCTGGTGTGTGATGATCGGCGGCACCACGGCGCTGATCTCGGCTTGGCTGCCCATGGAACACGCGCGGGAAATCTGGTTCGATCCGAACGTCATCACTGGCGGCGTGTTCGCGCCGATGGGGCGGGCGGCGGTGGAGGGTGGCGATTATCTGGTCAGCGGCCGCTGGGCCTGGGGATCGGGCAGCGCCAATTGTTCGTGGCTGCTCGGCGGCGCCGTGATCATGGACGGTGGCGAGATGCGCCGCCTGCCCAGCGGCGCGCCCGATCATCGCATGATGGTGATGCGCCGCGCGGAGGTTGAGCTGATCGACACCTGGGATGCGCTGGGCATGCGCGGCACTGGCTCGGGCGATCTGGCCGCCAAGGATGTGCGCGTGCCGCAGAGCCGCAGCGTGTCCTTCATCACCGACACGCCGCGTGAGGCTGGCCCGCTATATCGCTTCGCCCCCTTCGGCCTGCTGGCACTCGGCATCGCGGCGGTGGCCAGCGGCAATGCGCTGGGTGCGCTTGATGATCTGAAGGCGCTGGCGGTGGCCAAGAAGGGGCAGGGCAGTAGCCGCAGCCTCGCCGAACGCGGCGTCGTGCAGGCGGATTTCGCCGTGGCGCAGGCCGATCTCGATGCCGCCCGCGCGCTCGCCCACGCCGAAATCGCAACTGCGTGGGATCGCGTCGTCGCCGGCGATGCGCTTGAGCTTTCAGTGCGTGCCCGGTTGCGGTTGGCGGCGACGCGCCTCACCCAGGTCTCGGCGCGGGTGGCCGCCAAGATGCACGAACTGGCCGGCGGCACCTCGGTCTATGCCAGCCACCCGCTGAACCGCCGCTTCCGCGATGCCCATGTGGCGACCCAGCATGTGATGGTTGCGCCGCCGACGCTGGAACTGGCCGGCCGCGTAATGCTGGGACTGCCGGCGGATGCGTCGATGCTCTAGACGAAGCTGTAGGGGTCTACATCCACCACCACGCGCACGGAGGACGGCAACACCGCGTTGACCAGCCAGTCACGCAGTATCGCCGGCAGCGGCAGGTCTCGCCTTGCCTGCACCAGCAGCCGGTGGCGGTGTCGGCCGCGCAGCATGGCCAGCGGGGCGGGGGCGGGGCCCAACACCATCAGCCCCTCGCGCTGCGGCGCGGCGGCGCCCAGTGCATCGGCGGCGGATTTTGCGGCGGCAGCGTCTTCCGAAGACACGATCAATGCCGCCAGCCGCCCGAAAGGCGGCAAACCCAGATCGCGCCGCGCCGCAATTTCGGCGACGAAGAATGCGGCGGCATCGCCCCTTGCCAGCGCCTGCATGATCGGCGCCTTTGGCTGGTGCGTCTGGATCAGCACGCGGCCCGGCTTCTGCCCGCGCCCGGCGCGCCCGGCGGCCTGCACGATCTGTTGCCAGGTCCGCTCGCCCGCGCGCAGATCGCCACCCGAAAGGCCGAGATCGGCATCGACCACGCCCACCAGGGTGAGATCGGGGAAGTGATAGCCCTTGGTCACCATCTGGGTGCCGATGATCACGTCCACCTCACGCCCCTCTACGGCGGCCACCAGCGCGGTAGCGCGGGCGCGGCTGGTGATGGTGTCGCTGGTCACCACGGCGGTGCGCGCCTCTGGCCAGGTGCGGCGCACTTCTTCGGCGATGCGCTCCACGCCAGGGCCGCAGGCGACCAAGTGATCGGCCTCGCCGCATTCCGGGCATTGTTCGGGCACCGGCATCTGGTGGCCGCAGTGATGGCACGCCAGCCGGCGCGACAGGCGGTGTTCGACCATCCACGCCGTGCAATTGGGGCACTGGATACGGTTGCCGCAGGCCCGGCATAGCGTGAGCGGGGCATAGCCGCGGCGGTTGAGGAACAGCAGCGACTGTTCGCCCTTGGCCAGTGCGTCGGTGATGGCGGCGACCAGCACCGGAGACAGCCAAGTGCCGCGCGCCGGCGGATGGCGGGTCATGTCCACCAATGTCACGTCGGGCAGTTCCGCCCCGCCAAAACGGCTGGGCAGCACCAGATGGCGATAGGTGCCGCGGCTGGCCAGCACCTGCGTTTCAATGGCCGGGGTGGCGGTGGCGAGGATGATGGGCAGGCCCTCCATCCGCCCGCGCATTACCGCCACGTCGCGGGCGTGATAATGCACGCCCTCTTCCTGCTTGAAGCTGGCTTCGTGGGCTTCATCGACGATGATGGTTTTGAGGTTGGCATAGGGCAGGAACAGCGCCGACCGCGCGCCCACCACCACCTTGGCGCGGCCATCGGCAATCGCGGCCCAGGCGGCGCGGCGCTCGCTGGTTTTCAGATCCGAATGCCACGACAGCGGCTGGCAGCCGAAACGGGCGGCAAATCGCGCCAGCCACGGCGCGGTAAGCGCGATTTCCGGCACCATCACCAGCGCCTGCCCGCCGTTGCGGATCGCCTGCGCGACGGCTTCGAAATAGACTTCGGTCTTGCCGGACCCGGTCACGCCTTCCAGCAGGATCGGCGCGAATTCGCCCGCATCCACAGCGGCGACCAGTTCATCGGCCACCGCCTGCTGATCGGCGGACAACGCGGGCGGTGCAAACGCCGGGTCCGGTTCAGGCGGGGTGGCATCGCCGGCCACGCGGGTTGCAATCAGCGTGCCGGCGGTGACGAGTCCGCGAATCACAGCGTCCGAAACGCCGGCCATGCGGGCCAGATCGCGCGCCGTGCCCTGACGGCCTTCCAGCCGCTCCAGCGCTTGGCTCCGCTCCGGCGTTAGTCGCTTCGGCACCGGGCCGCCTAGTCGATATTCGGTGAACTCCCTCGGGCTGAGGAACGCCACCGATGGCCACGCCATGCGCACCACCGATTGCAGCGACGCGACATAATAATCGGCGGTCCATTCGATAAGGCGGCGCAGCGGGTTGGCCAGCGGCGGCAGATCGAGCCGCGCTGCCACCGGCCGCAACCGGCTGGCTGGCACATCAGGCTCCGCCAACCGTTCCGCATCCCATACCACCCCTGTGATGCGGCGCGGGCCCAGTGGCACTTCCACTGCGTCACCGGGTTGCAGCACCATGCCGGCCGGCACGGCATAATCCAGCGCCCCCAGCCCATGCTGGAAGGGGATGACGCGGACACGAGATGGGGGCGAAGTCACCATCCGACAGATAGGCAATCGCCGCATCACATGCTAGGCGCGCCGCACATCAAAGAGGCCTGTGCATGATCCCCCGCTATTCCCGCCCCGACATGGTTGCCATCTGGGAACCGGAAGCCCGCTTCTGCATCTGGTTCGAGATCGAGGCGCATGCCACCCAGAAGCTGGCCGATCTGGGCGTCGTCCCGCAGAGCGCCGCCAAGGCCTTGTGGGATTGGTGGGCGACCAAGCCGGCCATCGATGTCGCCGCCATCGACGCCATTGAGGCCATCACCAAGCATGACGTGATCGCCTTCCTCGATTGGGTGGCGCAGCAGGTTGGGCCGGAAGCGCGCTTCATGCATCAGGGCATGACCAGCAGCGACGTGCTCGATACCTGCCTTGCGGTGCAACTGGCCCGCGCGTCCGATATCCTGCTCGCTGATATGGATGCTCTACTCGCCGCCATCAAACGCCGCGCGGTGGAGCACAAGTTCACTCCCACCATGGGCCGCAGCCACGGCATCCACGCCGAGCCGACCACCTTTGGCGTCAAGCTCGCGCAGGCCTATGCCGAGTTCGACCGTTGCCGCGCGCGGCTTGTGGCAGCGCGGGCCGATATCGCCACCTGCGCGATTTCGGGCGCGGTCGGCACCTTCGCCAATGTCGATCCGCAGGTTGAGGAATATGTGGCGCAGCAGTTGGGCCTGTCGGTTGAGCCGGTTTCCACCCAGATCATCCCGCGCGATCGCCACGCCATGTTCTTTGCCACGCTGGGCGTGATCGCCAGCAGCATCGAACGGCTGGCCATCGAAGTGCGCCACCTGCAACGCACCGAAGTGCTGGAAGCCGAGGAGTATTTCTCGCCGGGCCAGAAGGGCAGCAGCGCCATGCCGCACAAGCGCAACCCGGTGCTGACCGAGAACCTGACCGGCCTCGCCCGCATGGTCCGCTCTGCTGTCACCCCGGCGTTGGAAAATGTGGCGCTGTGGCACGAGCGCGATATCAGCCACAGCAGCGTGGAGCGCTACATTGGCCCCGATGCGACCGTCACGCTCGATTTCGCGCTGGCGCGTCTGACCGGCGTGATCGACAAGCTGCTCGTCTATCCGGAGCGGATGGAAAAGAACCTCAATCGCATGGGCGGCCTCATCCATTCTCAGCGTATCCTGCTGGCGCTTACCCAGGCCGGCCTGACCCGCGACGACAGCTATCGCCTGGTGCAGCGCAACGCGATGAAGGTGTGGGAATCCGATGGCGGCCTGAGCCTGCTGGACTTGTTGAAGGCCGATGCCGACGTGTCCGCGCGATTGTCCAACGCCGAATTGGAAGGCCTGTTCGATCTTGGATATCATTTCCGTCATATTGATACGATATTCACCCGCGTGTTCGGCTGAACTTTGACCACCCAGCCCACTGGAGTCTGCATGATGAACCTGCTGCTTGCCCTTATTCTTGCCGCCCTGCCGGCGGCTGCTCTGGCGCAAACCGCGACCGAAACCCCGGCGGCGCCGGCTGCTGCGGCCGTCACGCTCGACACGCCGATTGAAGTGCTGATCGCGGCTGAAAAGACCAAGGCCATCCTCGATGCCCGTGTGCCGGGCCTGACCAGCCATCCGATGCTTGACCAGTTCAAAGCGATGAGCCTGAAGCAGCTGCAGTCGATGGCCGGCGGCCAGCTCACCGATGCAATGCTGGAAGCGGTTGCTGCCGATCTCGCAAGCGGCAAGTAGGGCCCCTGGCTGGCATTATCGGCCCTGTCCTGCACGCAAGAAAAATGTCACCCTGCCGGGCATGAGGCCTGATCCGGAAACCCCCGTGCCGGCCTTGGCCGGGGTACCTGCATAAGTGACGTCAAGAAATCTGGCTGACCGCCGATGAGCTGCTGGGCGACAGTTTCCGGCTAGCGCGCGCTGTGCTGGAGAGCGGTTTCCGGCCGACACATCTGGTCGGCATCTGGCGCGGCGGCGCGCCGATCGGGATCGCCGTGCAGGAATTTTTCGATGTGCACGGCGTGGAATGCGATCACATCACCATCCGCACCGCGAGCTATACCGGCATCGACAAGCAATCGAAGTCGGTGAAGGTCTATGCGCTCGGCTATCTGATCGACACACTGAACGCCAACGACCGGCTGCTGGTGATCGATGACGTGTTCGACTCTGGCCGCAGCATCGAGGCGGTGCTGACCGAACTCAAGGCGCGCTGTCGCGCCAACATGCCAGCCGATATCCGCATCGCCACCGTCTGGTACAAGCCGGCGCGCAACCAGACGGCGCTGAAACCGGATTATTTCATCCACGAAAGCAACGAGTGGCTGGTGTTCCCGCATGAAATCGACGGGCTGACGCCTGAAGAAATTCGCGCTCACAAGCCCGCGGCCGACGTGATCCTGGCGCCGATCGAAGGACTGAAAAAGTGACCGGATTTGATTCGCGCGAGGCCCGTGCCGCCTTCATCGCCGGCCTGCCCAAGGCCGAGCTGCACCTGCACATTGAAGGCAGCCTGGAGCCGGAGATGATGTTTGCGCTGGCGCAGCGCAATGGCGTCAGCCTCGTGTTTGAGAGCGTGGAAGCGATCCGTGCCGCCTATGGTTTCTCCAACCTGCAGGATTTCCTCGACATCTACTATCAGGGCATGGCGGTGCTGCTGACGGAGCAGGATTTCTTCGATCTGACGACAGCCTATCTCGACCGCGCCGCCACCGATGCCGTGCGCCATGTCGAGATTTTCTTTGATCCGCAGGGCCACACGGCGCGCGGCGTGCCCATGGCCAACGTGGTCGGCGGCATCGCCCGCGCGCTGGCCGAGGCGGAGGAGCGCGGGATCACGTCCCGGCTGATCATGTGTTTCCTGCGCCACCTGCCTGAAGCCGACGCCACGCTGGATGCGGCATTGCCCTTTCTGTCGCTGATTCACGGCGTTGGCCTTGATTCGAGCGAAGTTGGCCACCCGCCGGAGAAGTTCGTTCGCGTCTTCGCCCGCGCCCGCAGCCTCGGCCTCAAAGTCGTTGCCCACGCCGGTGAAGAAGGGCCGCCCGACTATGTGTGGCAGGCGCTCGACGTGCTGAAGGTGGACCGGATCGACCATGGCAACCGCGCGCTGGAAGATGCCGCGCTGGTGCAGCGCATTGTCAGCGACGGGCTCACGCTCACCGTTTGCCCGCTGTCCAATCTGAAGCTGTGCGTGGTCGACGATCTTGCCCAACACCCGCTGCGTCGCATGCTCGCGGCCGGGCTGCGGGCGACGGTGAACAGCGATGATCCGGCGTATTTTGGCGGTTATGTGAACGCCAACTTCGTCGCCGTGGCCGATGCGCTCAACCTGACGCGGGACGAGATCATCACGCTCGCCCGCAACAGCTTCACCGGCAGTTTCCTGCCGCCGGCAGAGCAGGCCGTGCACCTGGCCGCCATCGACAGCTTCGCCGCCACATATTGACCAGGCGCGGCGCAGCCAGCATCAACAGCCCAACTCTGGGGGAGCGAACATGACCAAGGCCGATATCGGATTGAACAGCTGGTTCAGCCGGCGGGGGCAGCAAACGCCGGACCGGCCGGCGCTCACCTTCGAAGGCACGACCCGCAGCTATCGCGAGATGGGCGATGCCGTGGGCAGGCTGGCCACGGCGCTGAAGGCCGGCGGCATCTGCCGGGGTGACCGGGTGGGTTATCTGGGCCTCAACAACCCGCTCTATTTCGATCTGTTGTTTGCCGCCGCGCGGCTTGGCGCCATCTTCGTGCCGCTGAACTTCCGCCTCACGGGCCCGGAACTGGATTACATCATCAATGATGCCGGCGTGCACACGCTGGTGGTCGATGGCCCGCACCGGCCGGTGATCGACAGCGTACGGGATCGCCTGTGTTGCCGGCGCTTCCTGTCGGCCGATGGGCCGGCCGATGGTTGGCAGCCGATCACGGAGTTTGTGGGCGATGCCGCCCCGCTGGCCGATCGGGTGGAAACCGCCGAGGATGACGTGGCGGTGATCATGTACACATCGGGCACCACCGGTTGGCCCAAGGGCGCCATGCTCACCCACGGCAATTTCTGGTGGGCCAACATCAACGGCGCGCTGGGCGCCGATGTGTCCGAGAAAGACGTGAGCCTGGTGATGGCGCCGCTGTTCCATATCGGCGGCCTCAACGTCACACCCTTGAGCTGCTGGCAGAAGGGCGGGCATGTCGTGCTGCACCGCGCCTTCGATCCGGCGCGCTTCATCGCTGATGTGCGCGAATATCGCGTCACCACCACCTTTGCCGTGCCAGCGATGCTGCTGTTTGTTGCCCAGCAGCCGGATTTCGAAGCCGCCGATTTGTCGTCCTTGCGCGTCATCATGTGCGGCGGCGCGCCGGTGCCAGAACCCTTGTTGCGGCTCTACAACGCCCGCGGCATTCCGATGAACCAAGGCTATGGCCTCACCGAAACCGCGCCGTCGGGCACCTATCTCGGGCCCGATTTCGCGCTGGCCAAGCTGGGTTCGGCCGGCAAGCCGATGTTCTTCGTCGATCTGCGCATCGTGGGCGAGGATGGCCGCACGCCGCTGGGGCCGAACGAGCGCGGCGAAGTGATCATGCGCGGGCCTAACATCATGCGCGGATACTGGAACAAGCCGGAAGCAACCGCGGCGGCCATCGATGCCGAAGGCTGGTTCCATTCGGGCGACATCGGCTATCTGGATGAGGACGGCTTCCTCTATATCTGCGACCGCCTGAAAGACATGATCATCAGTGGTGGCGAGAACATCTACCCCGCCGAGGTGGAAGCCGTGCTCTATGATCACCCGGCCGTCGCCGAAGTGGCGATCTTTGGCGAACCCAATGAAAAATGGGGCGAAAGTGTCACCGCCGTCGCCGCGCTGAAGCCTGGCACCAGCCTCGATCTCGAAACCCTGCGCGCCTGGGCGACGGAGCGCCTGGCCCGCTACAAGCTGCCGACCCGCCTGGAAATCGTCACCGCCCTGCCGCGCAACCCGGCTGGCAAGGTGCTGAAGTTCGAGCTGCGCGATCGATTCAAGCGTTAACGCGGAGGGGCGATCGCGGCCGGCAGATCGCGGCCATATTTCAGGAAGGCGGCCTTCACGTCCGGCCGAGCTTTCAGGGCCCGCATCGCGGCCTTGGTCAGCTTGTCGGGTGCGTTCGGGCGGTCGTTGATCAGGAAGGGCTGAAGTTCGAACAGCGCATCGTCGCGGCTGCTTTCGTCGTCCAGCCGCTTGATCAGCACGGCGGCGGCCGCGTCGAGCCGGCCAAGGCAGGAGAAGGCGGCTTGCAGGGCGCGGTTGTTGCCCTCTTTCGTCCAGCCGGCGGGCAGGGAGATTTTCTGTGCTTCGGCCATTTTGCCAGACCGGGCCAGGGCACACACCCGTATGCCAGCCAGTGCCTGCTTGCCATAGTCGTTCAGATCACTGTTTTCCGCCGCCACCACCCGCGCCAGCGCGTCGGCATGGCGGCCGGCCTCTTCCGCCATGTCAGCAGCGATGAGGCGGAAAGCCAGGGTGTTGGGCCGGCCTTCGGCGGGCAAGCCGGCGACGGCATCGAGCACGGCCAGCGCTTCATCGGTGCGGCCGGCATCGCTCAGCAGCGCCGCCTTCAGGTTCATTGTCCACAGCTCGCGGTTGGTCATTTTCGCCAAGGCTTCGGCGGTGCCGCCGATGTCCTTTATGCGCTCCAGCGCTTCCGGTTCCTTGCTGGCGATGTTCAGCGCTTCGGCCACGCCGGCGCGGGCCACGATGGATTGCGGTCTGGCGGCGAGTTTCTGCTCGGCGGCGGCGATGAAGGCGGCATCGGCGGTATCGGCACTGGGGCCGAGCCGGGCTTCTAGTGCTGGCCACAGCGGTTGGTAGCGGCGATCGATGGCCAGGCGGGCGATGTTGGCGGTGTTGATCAGCGTGGCGATGATCGGCTTGGCATCCTCCAGCCGGTCGCGTTTGGCCAGCCCGGCAATCACGGCAATGCGCAAGGCATCGCCGTCGCTCACCGTTTCGTTGGGCGGTGCATAGCCGGCGGCGACCAGCGTATAGGCCAGATCAAAGCTCCGCTGTTCGTCGCTGGCGGTGGTACGCTGCACATCGGCGATCAGTTCGTGCGGCAGTTCGGCCAGCCATTTCGGATTGGATTCAGCGACCAGCTGCAGTGTTTGCGCCGCGCCCTTCACATCACCGGTGATGGCGCGCAGCACGAACAATTGGCGCAGCAGCAGCGGCGTGGGATTGAGCGCTGAGACCACCGCCAATTCGATGGCGGCGCGGGCTTCGGCGAACTTGCCGATCCGGGCCAGTGCAAAACTGCGCAGGCCTTCCACCTGGCCCTTGTCGGCCGGCAGATCGGATTCGGCCAGCAGCGGATCGAGGATGGCCAGCGCCTCGGCTGGCTTGCCATTGTCCACCAGCGCGGCGGCCTGTGCCAGCCGGCCGGCACGGTCCGGAACAGCGCCTGGTAGGGTGCTTGGCGCCGCCGCGATCAACAGGGCGGCCAAGGGTGCCAGCAAAAAGACCGGTTTGAAACGATGCATCATGGCCCCACAGTAGCCGCAAAGTAGCATTTGGGGAGAGGGTCATGACGGCACAGGTGGAATTCTTCTTCGATTGTTCCAGCCCGTGGACTTATCTGGGGTTCGAGGCGCTGGTGAAGGCGTCCGGCGAGGACGGGTTCGGGATTGTCTGGCGGCCGTTCCTTGTGGGTGGGGTGTTCAACACGGTGAACCCCAGCGTGTACGAGATGCGCTCCAAGCCGGTGGTGCCCAAGGCGCGCTATTTCACCAAGGATATGAACGATTGGATCCGCCGTTCTGGTCTGTCGATCAAATGGACGCCCAGCATCTTCCCGGTGAACAGCGCGCGCGCCATGCGGCTGTGCCTGGTGGCTGACGAAACGGGCCAGTGCGAGGCCGTCGCCCGCCGCATCTTCCAGCTTTATTGGGGAGAAGATCGCGATGTTTCTCAGGCAGATGTGCTGGCCGAGGCGGCTGCGGCCGGTGGGCTGGATGCGGCCGCGCTGGAACGGGCGGACGCGCCGGAACTGAAGGCCAAGCTGCGCGCCAACACCGATGAACTCATCGCGCGCGGCGGCTTTGGCAGCCCCACCTTCTATGTGGGCGGCGACGACATGTATTTCGGGCAGGATCGCATCCTGCTGGTGCGCGAGGCGGCGGCCAAGGCGCGATAGGATTACGCCCGGCTTGACACTGAAGGGCGGCTGACTGCAATTGGAACAAAGAAAGAACAAATTGCCATAAGTGAGTCGTTCCGTTGCCGTCTGTCGCCCGCCTAGTGCCGCCCGTGTCCGCCCGTGTTCCAGCTGCTGCCGGGCGGGTTGCGCTTGATGGCGGCCGCGTCGACTCGGCGCTTGGCGGCGGATTGCTGTTGGCGGGATGCCACGAAATCTATGGCCCGGGCAGCACGGCGCTGGCGCTGATGCTGGCGCTGGCCAGCGTGCGCAGTGGCCCGATCCTGTGGCTGGCCGCCCCCCGGGACGACGATGGCCGCTTGTATGGCGCGGGCCTGGTCGAACTGGGCGGCGATCCGGGGCGGTTGTGGCTGGTGGCGGCGGGCGCAGCGCTGCCGATGCTGCGCGCGGCGGCGGAGGCGCAGCGTTGTGCGGCACTGGCTTGCCTGGTGATCGAAGCCGGCAGCGCGAGCGCCGTCGATCTGACCGTGACGCGCCGGCTGCAACTGGCGGCGGCTGCGTCGGGCGTGTTCACCCTGCTGCTGCGGGCTGGTCCGCCCAAGCCGTCGGCCGCACTCACCCGCTGGCAGGCGCGCGCTGCGCCGGCCCGCCGTCTTGTTGCCAACGTCCCCGGCCCGCCACGCCTGGCGCTCACCCTTGAGCGCCAACGTGGTGGCCCGGCTGGCCTTAACCTAGAACTGGAGTGGGATCGTGACCGCCGCCGTTTCCTGCCCGCCAATACGATCGCCCAGCCTGCCATCCCCATCGGCGCTGCCTTTGGCCGGCACGCGTCGCCTGTTGGCCGTGTGCCTGCCGTGGTTGCCCGCCGAACGCCTCGCCCGGCAATCAGCGCCCAAAGCACTTGGCGCGCTGCCTGAACTCCTCGTCCTCATCGCGACCGACCGCGGCCGCCAGATCATCCGCGCCTGCTGCCCGGCGGCAGCAGCGGAGGGCCTGCACCCCGGCCTGGTACTGGCCGATGCGCGCGCCGTTCTGCCGGGCGTGCGCGTCGCCGCCCATGATCCGGCCGGTGATGCGGCCTGTCTTGATTGGCTGGCGGATGGCGCCACCCGTTGGTCCCCCATGGCCGCCGCCGCGCCGCCGCATGGGCTGGTGATCGACATCAGCGGCTGCGCCCACCTGTTCGGCGGGGAGGCCAGCCTGGTCGCCGACGTGCTGACGCGGCTGCACCGATTGGGCTTCACTGCCAGCCACGCGCTGGCTGCCACTGCGGCCGCCGCGATGGCGTTGGCCCGCTTTGGCCTAACGCGCGTTTCGGATCTGCCGCTCGCCGCTCTGTCCGATCAGGAACCGGTGCAGATCGCGCTGCGCCGCGCCGGGCTGAAGCGCGTGGGTGAGGTGGCGAAGCTGCCGCGTGCCGCCGTTGCCGCGCGCTTTGGCGAAGCGCTGCTGGCTGCATTGGACGCGCTGACCGAAACCGCGCCGCAACCGCTCGACCCGCGCGTGGCCGTGGCCGAGATCGTCGCCCAACAACGCTTTGCCCAACCGATCGCCACCACTGATGCGGTGCGCGCCACGCTGGAGAAGCTGCTGCTGCGCTGCGCCGTTCAGATGGGCGCGCGCGGGGTCGGCGGGCGGCTGTTTGCGCTCGCGCTCTATCGCGCCGATGGCCATGTCGCGCATGTCGCGGTGGAAACCGCGGAGCCGCAGCGCGATTCGGCCGTGCTGCTGCGCCTGTTCGATGAACGCATCGCGGCGCTCAACGATCCGCTCGATCCCGGCTTCGGCTATGATCTGGTGCGCCTCGCCGTACCGGTCACCCACTCGCTCGATGAGACGCAATTGGGGTTGGAGGGCGGCCAGCTCGCCGAAACCCAATTGGCCGAACTGGTCGATCGCCTCACCGCCCGATTGGGGCGCGGGCGCATCCGCCGGCTGGCGCGTGCGGACACGCACATCCCCGAGCAGGCGAGTTTCGATCTGCCGCTGGCTGGCAGCGCGCCGTCGCAATGGCCAACGCCCGCGCCCGGCGAACCGCCGGCCCGTCCCATCCGCCTGTTCGATCCGCCACAGCCGATCGAGGTGCTGGCCGAAGTCCCCGATGGCCCGCCGCGCCGCTTCCGCTGGCGACGCCAGGTCCACGATGTCACCGCTCACGAAGGCCCCGAACGCATCGCCGCCGAATGGTGGCGCCGCAAGGATGGTGCGGGCCTGACGCGCGATTACTGGCGTGTCGAGGCCGCCGATGGCCGGCGGTTCTGGCTGTTCCGCCACGGCCTGTACGATCGTGAACCCGGCCCGCCGCGCTGGTATCTGCACGGCCTGTTCGCATGATGGCGACACCCAGCGGTTTCGCCGAACTCGACGCGGCCACGCATTTCTCCTTCCTGGAAGGCGCGTCGAGCCCGGCGGCGATGGTGGAGACGGCGCTGGCGCTGGGCCATTGCGGCATCGGCATCGCGGATAAGAACACAGTCGCCGGCGTGGTGCGTGCCCATGTGGCGGTGCGCGAATTGGCCGAAGCCGCCAAGGAGGCCGGCACCGAACTGCCCCCGTTCAAGCTGGCCGTCGGCGCGCGACTGTTGTTCGCCGATGGCACGCCTGATGTGATCGCTTATCCGGCGCACCGCCACGGCTGGGGGCGGCTCACCCGGCTGCTCACCACCGGCAACCGGCGGGCGGAAAAGGGGGACTGCATCCTCCACCTCTCCGACTTGATCGAACATGCCGATGGCCTGCTGCTGATTGCGCTGCCGCCAACAGGTGCCCAGCATGGTCGCCTCGCCGAACTGGCGCGGGCTTGCCCGGATCGGCTGTGGCAGGGTGCGATGCTGCATCATGGTGGCAGCGATCGCCGGCGGCTGGCGGCGCTCAGTGCGGTGGCTGATGCGGCCGGCGTGCCGCTGCTGGCACTCAACGCCCCGCTCTATGCGACGCCAGCA
Source organism: Sandarakinorhabdus limnophila DSM 17366 (assembly GCF_945882885.1). Taxonomy (GTDB): domain Bacteria; phylum Pseudomonadota; class Alphaproteobacteria; order Sphingomonadales; family Sphingomonadaceae; genus Sandarakinorhabdus; species Sandarakinorhabdus limnophila_A. Next base: position 71,760 of record NZ_CAMCWT010000001.1, on the reverse strand, counting down.
CAACGCCCGCTGCACGATGTGATCCGCTGCATCGGTATGGGCGAAACGCTTGCGGCCGCCGGCACGCGGCTGGCCGCCAATGCCGAACGCCACCTGAAAAGCGCTGCGGAAATGGCCCGCCTGTTCCGCGATTTTCCGCAGGCGCTGCAGGCGCCGGCCCGGCTGCTGGCCAGGGTCGATTTCAGTCTCGATCAGCTGCGGTATGAATATCCCAACGAACCGGTGCCGGCCGGTTATTCCCCGCAGGGCTGGCTGGAAACGCTGACATTGCAAAAGGCGCGTGAGCGTTGGCCGGATGGGGTGCCGCCCAAGCTGATGGCGCTGCTGGCTGACGAATTCCGCATCATCGCCAAGGCCGGCTATGCGCCCTATTTCCTCACCGTCCACGACATCGTCGCTTTCGCACAGGGGCGCGGCATCCTCTGCCAGGGCCGCGGCAGCGCCGCCAACAGCGCGGTGTGTTTCGTGCTGGGCATCACCGCCGTCGATCCGTCGAAACACAATTTGCTGTTTTCCCGCTTCATTTCTGAAGAGCGCAAGGAGCCGCCCGATATCGATGTCGATTTCGAGCATGAGCGCCGCGAGGAGGTGATGCAGTGGATTTACGAACGTTATGGCCGCGAACGCGCCGGCATCGCCGCCACCGTGATCCATTATCGCCCGCGCAGTGCGGTGCGCGAAGTGGGCAAGGTCCTGGGGATGAGCGAGGATCTGACCACCAGGCTGACCAGCACGGTGTGGGGTAGTTTTTCGTCGCAGATGGAGCGCGCGCGCTTTGCTGAAAGCGGCCTTGATCCCGACAGCCCCGAAATCGTGCGGCTGGGCGAACTGGTAAACCAGATCATGGGCATGCCGCGCCACCTGTCGCAGCATGTTGGCGGCTTCGTGCTGACGCAGACGCGGCTGGATGAGCTGGTGCCGATCCACAACGCCGCCATGGCAGACCGCACCTTCATCGAGTGGGACAAGGACGATATCGATGCGCTCGGCCTGATGAAGGTGGATGTGCTGGCGCTGGGGATGCTCAGCTGTATCCGGCGGGCGTTCGAGCATATCGAGACGCAGTTGGGGCATGCCTACACGTTGGACAATGTGCCGGGCGAGGCGCCGGATGTGTATCGCATGCTGCAACGGGGGGATTCGATCGGCGTCTTCCAGGTCGAAAGCCGGGCGCAGATGAACATGCTGCCGCGCCTGAAGCCGGCGGAGTTCTACGATCTGGTCATCCAGGTCGCCATCGTGCGGCCCGGCCCGATCCAGGGCGACATGGTGCACCCCTATCTGCGGCGTCGCCAGGGGCGCGAGGCGGTGAACTTCCCCAGCCCGAAGCCGCCGCATGATCCGGATGAACTGAAAAACGTGCTGGGCAAGACATTGGGGGTGCCGCTGTTCCAGGAACAGGCGATGAAATTGGCCATCACCGCGGCCAATTTCACGCCGGCCGAAGCCAACCGCCTGCGCCGGTCCATGGCCACGTTCCGCAGCAATGGCGGGATGGAATATTTCGAGAGCAAGCTGGTCGATGGCATGGTGGCGCGGGGCTATGAGGAAGAGTTCGCCCGGCGCTGCTTCAACCAGATCAAGGGGTTCGGCAGTTACGGCTTTCCCGAAAGCCACGCGATTGCCTTTGCCCGGCTGGTGTGGGTTTCGGCGTACCTCAAGTGCCGATACCCGGCAGTGTTTGCCGCCGCGCTGCTGAACGCGCAGCCGATGGGCTTTTATGCGCCGGCGCAGATCGTGCGCGATGCGGCCGAACATGTTGTGGCGGTTCGGGCGGTGGATGTGAACCACAGTGCGTGGGATTGCACGTTGGAGGCGGCTCAGCCTGCGCGTGATGGCAGGGCCGATGCCGCTTTGGCCCTGCGGCTGGGCCTGCGCCAGATCACCGGGTTTCGTGAGGAGTGGGCCGAACGCATCGCCGCCGCCCGGCCGATCCGTTCGCTCGAAAATCTCGCCCGCGCCGGCCTGCCCGCACGCGCGCTGAAGCTGCTCGCCGATGCCGATGCCTGCGCGTCGTTGAACCTCAATCGCCGCGATGCCGGCTGGCAGGCGCTGCGCACGCCCACCGACAGCCTGCCCTTGTTCGCCGCAGCTGCCGCCAGTGAGTTGGGCGCGGAGGACGCGCACGATCTGCCGCTGATGGCACCGGGGGAGGAGGTCGCCGCCGATTACCAGGTGCTGCGCCTCTCACTGCGCGCCCACCCACTGGCGCTGCTGCGGCGCTATTTCCCCGGCGTGCTCAGCGCCGCGCAGTTCGCCGTGGCGAAGAATGGCCGGCGCGCGCAGGTGGCCGGTGTCGTGCTGGTGCGGCAGCGGCCGGGCGGCGGCAACGCCATCTTCATCACGCTGGAGGATGAAAGCGGCGTGGTGAACGTGGTGGTGTGGGCGCGGCTGTTCGAAACATTTCGGCGCGCCATCATGGCCAGCCGCCTGATGCAGGTGGAAGGCGAGGTGCAAAGGAGCCCGGAAGGCGTGATGCACCTGATGGCGACGCGCATTGTTGATCGCAGCGCTGTGCTGGATCGCCTGTCGGACGCGCATGACGCGACCACGCCGCTGGCCCGCGCCAGTGAGGATCTGGTGCACGGGCCGTCAAACCGCAAGCCGCCACCGTCAAGAGGCCGCCATCCCCGCGATGTGCGCATCATTGCGAAAAGCCGTGATTTTCATTGAGCGCTGTGCCACCACTTTGCCCCGGAGGATGAGATGGCAACCACCGCTGGCCAGTTCTGGGACAAGCATGTGCGTGACCTCAACGACCGGGTGAACTGGTGGTCGAGCGACGCCTGCACGGCGGCCTATAACGAACAGGTCTGTGGCCAGGCCGTGCCGGGCAACTCGCGCGGCTGCCGCATCGCGCTGGCGGCTGCGGCGGGTCGGCCGCTGGGCCGCGGCGTGTCGGTGGGCGCCGGCGCGGGTGACAAGGAACGCGCGCTGCTGCTCGATGGCATCGTGGGCGAAATGCGGCTGTGGGAACTTTCCGAAGCCCGCGCCGCGGAAGCCCGCCGCCGCGCCGCTGCCGATAGCGTGGGCGACCGGCTTGAAGCGCGCATCGGCAATGCCTTTTTGGAGGAAACCGGCAGCTTCGATCTGGTCACCTGGGATCACAGCCTGCACCACATGCCCGATATCGATCAGGCGCTGGCGTGGAGCGTCGAACGCCTCAACCCGGGCGGCTGGTTGATGATCAACGATTATTTCGGCCCCAACCGCCTGCAATGGCGGCGCGACGAGGTGGAGCACTGCAACCGCGTGCTCGATGACATTGATCGCGCGCACGGCACAAAGCTGCGCCGGGTGCGCCGTTCGAACATCCTCACCCGTCTGCGCATGCGCCACCGCGACCCATCGGAAGCGCCGCACAGCGAGAAGATTGCCGACGCGATTCGCCGCCATCTTGGCGCGGCCATCACGCCGGTGGGCGGGCTGGTGATGAACATATTGGGCGGCGTCGTCGTACCGGCCTTCCCGGATGATCATTTGGCCATTGCCGCACCGGTCGCCGCCGATCGCGCTGCATTGGCGCAGGGGCAATGGCATTTCGGCTTCACCCTCTGGCAAAAGCCATGAGCCTGGACACGCTGTTCGCCACCGCCGCCCGCGTAGGCGCACAACTCAAAGCCCGCGGCGAAACCGTGGCCGTGGCCGAATCCGCCGCCGGCGGCCTGATTTCGGCCGCGTTGCTGGCTGTGCCGGGGGCGTCGGCCTTCTATATCGCTGGCGCGGTCGTCTACACCCCGCGCGCCCGCCACCGCCTGCTCGGCCTGCGCCGCGAAGACGTGCGCGGCTTCATGTCCGCCACCGAACCGTTTGCGCTGCTCATGGCCGAAACCATCCGCAAACAGCACAGCGTCACCTGGGGCATCGGCGAAACCGGCGCGGCGGGGCCGAATGGCAACCCCTATGGCCACGCCGCCGGGCATGACGTGGTGGCGGTGAGCGGGCCGGTGCAAATGGCGCGCACCATCGCGACGGGGTCAAGTGACCGACAGGCCAATATGGTGGCGTTTGCGATGGCGGCGCTGGAACTGTTGGGGGAGCAGTTGGGTTAATCCTCCAACGTGATGCTGCCATCCGGGCCCGGCAGTATGAAGGGGTTGTAGACGACTTCCCACGGATGGCCGTCGGGATCGCGGAAATAGCCGGAGTAGCCGCCCCAAAAGGCGTCGTGGGCGGCCTTTTGCAGAACGGCGCCATTGTCGACGGCGCGGGCAAGGAGTTCGTCGACTTTTTCCTTGCTGCCGACATTGTGGGCGAGGGTGAAGCCGCCGAAGCCGGGGCCTCTGTCGGTCATGCCGCAATCTTCGGCGAGTTTGTCGAATGGGTAGATTGCGAAGGCCAGGCCGCCGCACTGGAACATGGCGATGGCGTCGAATTTGCGGGCCTTGCGTGGCCAGCCCATGGCTTCCCAGAAGGCGACGGCGCGGGGGAGATCGTCGGTTCCGAGGGTGACGATGCTGATGCGTTGGTCCATGATGGGCTCCGGTTTTGAAGGGACGACAGTGGCATGACGGCTGGAAATATGGAACGCATCGTGTTGGCGCGGCATATCGTGGGGGTGCCGACGCCGGATGATTTCCGGATCGAAACGCTGCCGATCCCGGAACTGGCGGAAGGCCAGTTGCTGATCGCCAATCGTTTCATCAGCTGCGATCCGGGCACGCGGTCACGGTTGTCGCCCGGCGCGTCCTATGCACCGCCGTTGCAGCCGGGGCAGATGGTTGATGGCTTTGCGGTGGGCGAGGTGATCGAGAGCCGCCATCCGAAGTTTGTGGCTGGTGAAAAGGTGATGGGCACCGGCTGGGCGACGCACATGGTGTCGAACGGGCGCGGCTATCTGGCCAAGGTGCCTGATCTGGATGTGCCGCTGAGCCTGTGGAACGGCATCTTGGGTGTGCCGGGGATGACTTCGTGGTTTGGCCTGAAGCGCGTGGCGCAGATGCAGGCCGGGGAGCGGGTGCTGGTGACGAGCGCCGCCGGGCCGGTGGGCGCGACGGCGGGGCAGCTGGCGAAGATGTGGGGTGCATCCAATGTGACGGGCATTGCCGGCGGGGCGGAGAAGTGCCGCTGGCTGGTGGAGGAATGCGGGTTCGATGCGGCGCTGGATTACAAGGCGGCCGATTTCGACGCGCAGTTTGCTGCCGCCAGTGCCGATGGTTGGGATGTGCTGTTCGACAATGTGGGCAATGCCAGTGTCGATCGCGCGCTGCCTGTGATGCGGATGAAAGGGCGGATCGTGATTTCGGGGCAGGTGGCGGATTACAACCTCACCCCGCAGGAGGCCCCCGGCATCCACAACACGCGCGAGTTCATCGGCAAGCGGCTGCGCACGGAAGGCATGGTGGTGTTTGATGACATGCCGGGCTTCCCGGCGGCGCAGGCCGAATTGGCCGGGATGATCCGCGCTGGCCAGGTGAAGTATCGCGAGGAGATTTTCGACGGGCTGGCCAGCCTGCCGGCGGCGTTCAGCGGGCTGTTCACCGGCCAGAGTTTCGGGCGGCGGCTGATCCGCGTCTGAGATGCGCACGTGCAAACACTGGCAAAGCCGCGCGCCTAGGCGTAAAGGAAACGGGTTCATCCCGCACAACTTTAAGGGTTACACATCATGGGTTCGTTCAGCCTCACGCATTGGCTGGTGGTCATCCTGGTCATCGTGCTGTTGTTCGGCCGTGGCCGCATTTCCGATCTGATGGGTGATTTTGCCAAGGGTATCAATAGCTTCAAGAAGGGGCTGAACGATGATGCCGCGCCCGGCAGCCCGGCTGCGCCGCCGCCGCAGGTGACGCAGAATCCGCAGGCAACGGCCAAAACTCCGGTTGAAGACGCACACGGCTGACTCGACGACACGGGGCTGAGGCCCGCCAAAAGGCCCGCAAAGTCACACGATGTTTGGCATTGATTCTTCCGAGCTGATGCTCATTGCACTGGTGGCCCTGCTGGTCATCGGCCCGAAAGACCTGCCCAAGGCGATGCGCTGGGTGGGCCAGTGGGTGGGCAAGGCCCGCGCCATGAGCCGCCACATGCGCAGCGGTTTCGATGCGATGATGCGCGAAGCCGAAATGGAAGAAATGCAGAAATTGTGGGCGCAGCAGAACGAGGCCATCATGAAGGCCACTTCGCTGCCGGAAAACATGCTGCCCGATCTGTCTGGCCCGGTGCCGTCAACCCCGCCTGTGGTTGAACCGGCTGAGGAACCATGGCCGGTCGCTCCGGCTGAAGCGCCGGCTGCCGAAGCCGCCCCGCCGGCAAAGAAGCCGCGCAAGCCGCGCGCCAAAAAGCCGGCCGCGACAGGCGAAGCGGCATGACCGACGAGGTTGACCGCAGCGACATCGATGCCAGCAAGGCCCCGCTGCTCGATCATCTCATCGAACTGCGCGGGCGCCTGCTGCGCTGTGTCGTCTATTTCGTTATCGCCTTTGCAGCGTGTTTCAGCCAGGCCGGGCGCATCTTCGATTTCCTGGTGCAGCCGCTGGTCGATGCCTCGGGCAGCGGCGCGCGGCTGATCTACACCAAGCTGTATGAGGCGTTCTTCGTCGAAATCCGTGTGGCGGCCTTTGCCGGCATCTGCATCGCCTTTCCGCTGATCGCCAACGAACTGTGGCGCTTCGTGGCGCCCGGCCTCTACAAGAAGGAACAGAAGGCGCTGCTGCCGTTCCTGCTGGCCACGCCGATCCTGTTCACCTGCGGCGCGGCGCTGGCCTATTATGGCGTGATGCCGGCGGCCTTCCGCTTCTTCCTGGGTTTCCAGCAGCTTGGCGGCGTGAACGGCATCAACCGCGAAGCGCTGCCGGCGATGGGCGAATATCTCGATCTGGTGATGAGCATGATCCTCGCTTTTGGCGTGGCCTTCCTGCTGCCCGTGTTGCTGATGCTGCTGGAACGCGCCGGCATCATCAACCGCAAGCAGCTGATTGCCGGCCGCCGCTATGCCGTGGTGGCGAGTTTCGTGTTGGCCGCCGTGCTCACCCCGCCCGATCTGTGGAGCCAGGTCGCGCTGGCGATCCCGTTGATGCTGCTCTACGAAATCTCGATCATCGGCATCTGGTTCACCGAAAAGCGCCGGGCCAAGGTGGCCGCGGCTGAACAGTCAGGCGAAAGCGCCGCCTGATAGCATGTGTTCGAGAGAACCACTGGGAAGACAGGGCAGAATTGCCTCCGGCGGCCAGGGGCTGAGCCCCTAGACCCACTTTCGTTGGTTTGCGCCTGATGACGAACGTCGGGCATAAGGCGCCAGATAAACAAATGGGTGCAGGCCTCAGGCCTGCCCGCCGGAGGCTCTGCTTCCTTGTTCTTCAACCCATGCCAATCGAAATCTGCCGAAGGTTAAGATCACGCGGACTTGGGTTCAGTCCTTGGCGGCGCCGGCCGACTTGTCGATCGCCTGGCCCACGCTCTTGATGTCGCGGCCGGCGCCCTGGATGGTATTGCAGGCGGTGAGCAGCACCAGCGCTGCCAGCAATCCCAAACGCATGTTCATCATGTCTCTCCTGTTGGCCCCGCATGCCGCTTATTGGCTTGCTGGCGGCTGAACGCACTGGCATCAGGGTGACATGGAGTTTGCCTTGCCTGCAACTGTGTCGCCGCCTGATCTGGCACCGCTGCTGCCGACTGGTCTGTCGCCGGCCCTCACCAACGCAGCGGTTGCCGCCTGGGCCGATGCGCCGTTTCTGAAGGGGTTGATCCGCGGCCGGCAGGCAACGCTGGCAACGCTCGCTGCCGCCGGGCCTGATGCGGCCCTCGCCGCCGCGCTGGCGCTGGCGGCAGACGATGCGCAGCCGATCATGCCGCGCCTGCGCACCGCCCGCCGCGATGTGGCGCTGGTGGTGGCGCTGGCCGATCTGGCCGGGCTGTGGCCGCTGGAGCAGGTGACGGCGGCGCTTTCGGACTTCAATGATTGTGCCATCGATGCCGCCATCGCCGCGGCGCTCGCCGAACGCGGCGCGCCCAATCGCGGGGTTGTCGCGCTGGCGCTGGGCAAGCTGGGCAGCCGCGAACTCAACTACAGCAGCGATGCCGATCTGATCTTCCTGCACGATCCCGATCTGGTGCCGTGCCGGGGCAGCGAAGATCCCGGCGAGGCCGCCGTGCGCATCGTGCGGCGGGCGGTGGCGATCCTGAATGATCTGACGCCTGATGGCTATGTCGCCCGCATTGATCTGCGGCTGCGCCCGGCGAGCGAGATCACGCCGATGTCGATCAGCCTGGCGGCGGCCGAACATTATTACCAATCCGAAGCGCTGACCTGGGAACGGGTCGCCTTCATCCGCGCCCGCGCCGTGGGCGGCGATGTGGCCATGGGCGCGGAATTCCTTGCCCGCATCCGGCCCTTCGTGTGGCGGCGCAGCCTGGATTACACGGCGGTGCGCGACATCCAGTCGGTGAGCTTGCGCATCCGCGATCATTTCGAAGGCGGGCAGGCGATTGGCCCTGGCTTTGATCTGAAGCGTGGGCGCGGGGGCATCCGCGAAGTGGAATTCTTCGCCCAGATCAACCAGCTGATCTGGGGCGGGCGCGATCCCGAATTGCGCTGCCCGGCGACGCTTGATGGCCTCGCCGCGCTCGCCGCTGCTGGCCATGTGCCAGAGGCGGAAAGCCGGCGGCTGGCCGACAGCTACCGGGCGTTGCGCACGCTGGAGCATCGGCTGCAGATGCGCCGCGATGAGCAGACTCACGCCATCCCGCGCCTGATCGCCGATCGCCACGCCGTGGCCCGCCTGTGCGGCTGCAAGGATGCCAAGGCGCTGGAAGCCCGATTGAGCGCGATCACCGATCCGGTTGCCACATCCTATGACTGGCTGATCCGCGCCGCCACGCCGGACGCAACGGCGGTACCGGCCGATCCCAAGCCGTGGCTGAAGCAGCATCACCCCGGCCTCGCCAAGTTGCTTGCGCCGCTGATCGCCAATTGGCGGCAGGGCAAATATCGCGCGCTGAAAAGTGAATCGGCCCGTGCCGATTTCGAAGCGGTGCTGCCCTTGTTGCTGGCCCGGCTGGCGGCGGCGGCCGATCCGGCCACGGCGGCGCACCGTCTGGATGGCTTGCTGGCGGGATTGCCGGCCGGCGCGCAATTCTTTGCGCTGCTGCGCGCCAATCCGCGCCTGGTTGGCCTGCTCGGCAATCTGGTGGGCATCACGCCGGTGCTGGCCGAAGCACTGGCCCGTGATCCGGCGCTGTTCGATGTGATGCTGTCCCCCGATGCCTTCGCACCGTTGCCTGATGCGACGCAACTGGCCGCGGAACTGGCCAGCCTGTGCCGCGACGCCGGGCTGGAAGAGCGGCTGGACCGGGTGCGGCGCTGGACGGCGGAAGTGCGGTTCCAGTTGGGCGCGCAACTGATTGAGGGCTATGCCGGCGCGCTCGCCGTGGGGCGCAGCCTGGCTGATCTGGCCGATGCCGCCGCGCAGAATCTGGCGCCGGCGGTGGCAGAGGATTTCGCCCGCAGCCACGGCCGTGTGCCGGGCGGCGAACTGGTGGTGCTGGCGCTGGGCCGGCACGGCGGCCGGGCGATGACGCACGCCAGCGATCTTGATCTGGTGTTCCTGTTCACCGGCCACCACGAAACCCTGTCGGACGGGGCCAAGCCGCTGCCGGCTGCCACCTATTTCAACCGGCTGGCGGCGCGGCTGGTGACGGCGCTTTCGGTGCCGACCGCTGCCGGCGCGCTGTATGAGGTGGACACGCGGCTGCGACCATGGGGAGCGAAGGGCAATCTGGCGCTCTCCATCGACAGTTTCGCCCGCTATCAGCGCGAGGAGGCGGAAAGCTGGGAGCATATGGCCCTGACCCGCGCTCGCGTGGTGGCCGGGCCGGTGGCGGTGGCCCAGGCGGTGATTGCCGACGTACTGTCCGCCCCGCGCGATGTACCAACCTTGCGCAAGGCGGTGCTGGCGATGCGGGCGGACATGGCCGCCGCCAAGCCGCCGCAGGGCCGGTTCGACGTGAAGCTGGCCACGGGCGGGATGGTGGATCTGGAATTCATCGTGCATTTCCGCCAGCTCGCAAGTGGCAAGGGGCTGTCGCCGGAGCTGCCGGTGGTGCTGGATGAACTGATCGCCGCCGGCCTGCTGCCGGCCGATCTCAAGCCAGCGCATGATTTCCTGGCGCGCACGCTGATCTGGCTGCGGCTGCTGTTTGCCGGGGCCCGCGTTCCCGATACGGTGCCCGAACCGGTGCAGGCGATCCTGGCGCGGGCGCTGGCTGCGGCAAATTTCACCGGTTTCACCGATCAACTGGCCATCGCCAGACAGGCCGTGCGCGTGGCATGGGCAGAGGTATTCAGCCAAGGAGAACCGCCATGAGCATGCCCACCCCCGGAACCGTCGCCCCCGCCTTCACCATGGATGGTGACACCGGCCCGATCAGCCTGACCGATTTTTCGGCCAAGAAGCTGGTGCTCTATTTCTATCCCAAGGACGACACGCCGGGCTGCACCAACGAAGGCAAGGCGTTTTCGGCGCTGAAGGCCGACTTTGACGCTGCCGATACGGTGGTGGTGGGCGTGTCGCGCGACAGCGTTGCCAGCCACGCGAAATTCCGCGCCAAGCACGGCCTGACCTTGCTGCTGGGCAGCGACCCCGGCGACGTGACGGAGGCTTATGGCACGTGGGTGGAAAAATCCATGTACGGCAAGAAGTATATGGGGATCGAGCGCGCCACCTTCTTGATCGGCCGCGACGGCAAAATCGCCGAAGTGTGGGACAAGGTGAAGGTGCCCGGCCATGCCGAAGCCGTGCTGGCCGCTGCCCAAGCGCTGGCCTGAACTGAAGACGCCCTGAGGATTTCTATGCTACGCCACTTGTACAAACACTGAGGGAGAAAAACCGGCGGCGACCGGATCATCGCGGGGAGGAGACCCCCCTTCGGCGCACCAGCCGGGGCCCATCCGACGGATCTAACTGCTACCATAAGTATATCTACGGCCGCCGACGGCCAGAGTTTCACGCTTGTGGCACGAAAAGGTCACAATTCGTCGTCTGCGCCGAACGGTTGACCGCTCCCCGGCAATTGACCGGTTGTTCAGCGTCGCCGGGGCTGCTCTGTACCCAACGTCAGCCGGGGTCACCGGCGGCAAAGGGGCAATGGTCTTGCAGGGTAAAGGCGCTGGAAGCTGATTCCGGTGAATCCCCTCCGCTTGTCCGGGTTCCCAGCCTGATGAAGGGTCGCACTAAGTCATGCAATTTCTGAGCGGCAAGATGGTGATGGCGGCGCTGGGCCTGTTCGGCTTGGTGGCAGCCGCTCCGGCCGCCGCCGAAGATGCCACCCAAATCGCCCCCATTTCCGCCGTCGCCGCCGTGTCCGCCATGACGCTGGACGACAGCGCCACCAACAAAGCCAGCAGCATGGCCGAATCCCGCCGCGCCTTCCTTGCCGCGCTGGCCAACGAACGCACCGATGCCGCCACCCTGGCCCGCATGCTGCCGCGTGCCGGCCAGCCGGTTGCCGCGCTGATCGGCGCCGCCCCCGCCGGCACCCCGCGCGCCGAAGCCGTGCTGCGCCGCCTTGGCCTCAACCCCGATCGTTTCCTCGGCAATGCCGGCGGCCCGTTCATTGCCGCCAATGATCCGCAAGTGCGCGATCTGCAGGCCAGCGCTGCGCGCCAGGCCGCCATCGCTGCCACCTTCGCCCGCATCCCGGCCTTCCTGCCGGTGAACCACTATGATCCGTCGTCGGATTTCGGCTATCGGTCCGATCCGTTCCACGGTGGCGGCGCCTTCCATGCCGGCATCGACATGACCGGCAAGACCGGCGACGCCATTCACGCGGCAGCCGATGGCGTTGTTGTCCGCGCCGGTTGGTGGGCGGGATATGGCAAGGTGGTCGTGGTCGATCACGGCAATGGCCTTGAAACCCGCTACGGCCACATGACTCGCTTCCACGTGAAGGAAGGCGACGTGATCCGTCAGGGCCAGGTTGTTGGCGGCATGGGTTCCACCGGGCGCTCGACGGGCACCCACCTGCACTTCGAAGTCCGCCTTGATGGCCGCGCCCTTGATCCGCAGCCCTTCCTTGATCTCGCCAACTTCGGTGTCGATGCCCCGGCCCGCAGCCGCGTCACCGTGATTGCCCCGGTTGATATCGCTAGCGACGAACCCTTCGCACCGCTGGCCAGCGACGACATGGTGATGGCAGGCGGCCGCGCCTGGAAGGTCCGCGCCGGCCGCTGATTGCGGCGCCGGTTGCAGCCGGCCTGCCCTGCGCTTACATTGGCGTCATGGAAACGCTGCCCCGCCTCTCCCCCGCCGCCGCCAAACGCGTTGCTGTTATCGCTGAACGTCAGGGCAAACCCGGCATGATGCTGCGCCTTGCCGTCGATGGCGGCGGCTGCGCGGGCTTCCAATATCGCTTTGGCCTCGAATCCGCCCCGGCCGATGGTGACACGCTGGTCGAAACCGACGGCGTCACCATGCTGGTCGATCCCGATTCGTTGCCCTTCGTCGCCGGCGCCGAAGTCGATTATGTCGAGAAGATCGGCGCGGCGGCGTTCGAAGTGAAGAACCCACAGGCGGCGTCGGGCTGCGGGTGTGGGTCGAGCTTCTCGATTTAAGGTTCAAGGCAGGATTGCCTCCGGCGGGCAGGGTGGCAGACCCTGCACCCGTTTGTTTTCGGACAGCGCTCTAGCAATCAGGCCGGCCTTCAACGGCAAATGGGCAAATCCAACTGACGGGTGCAGGGTCTGCGACCCTGACCGCCGGAGGCCCCCCTTATTCTTTTCTCGGGTGAAGTCCCTGCCCTTCGCGCCTAAGAACGACGTCTCCACGACAAGGATGTTGGCATGGCAATCGCGGCGGTGATTTTCGATTTTGGCGGGGTGATCACTTCGTCGCCGTTCGAGGCGTTTGCCCGCTTTGAGGCACAACGGGGCCTGCCGACTGGCTTCATCCGCACGGTGAATGCCACCAATCCCGATACCAACGCCTGGGCCCGACTGGAACGCAGCGAGATCAGCACCGGCCAGTTCGATGTGGCGTTCCGTGAAGAAGCGATCAGCTTGGGCCATGATGTGCCGGGCGGGGACGTGTTGCCGTTGCTGGCGGGTGATGTGCGGCCGGGGATGGTGGCAGCGCTGCGGGCGTGCAAGGCCGCGTTCAAGATCGGCTGCATCACCAACAATGTGGCGAGCGAGGAGGATATCGGCTGGGGGCCGAGCGTGAAGCATATCCTCGGCGAGTTTCACCACGTCATCGAGAGTGCCAAGGTTGGCCTGCGCAAGCCCGATCCGCGCATCTACCTGATGATGTGCGAGGCGCTGGGCGTGGCGCCGGCGGCCTGCGTTTACCTTGATGATCTGGGCATCAACTGCAAGCCAGCCGCCGCGCTGGGCATGACGGCGATCAAGGTGACGGGTGAGGCGCAGGCCTTGGCCGATCTGGCGGCAGCGACCGGCCTGCGCTTCTGATCACCAGCCTACCGGATCGGTGAAGGCGCTGCCCTGCCGTTCCAGCTGGGTGGCGATGGCGAATTTGTGCACTTCGGTGGGGCCGTCGTAGAGGCGGAAGGGTCGCATGTCGCGGAAGATCATTTCGACGACGGTTTCCGAAGTGACGCCGATGCCGCCCAATATCTGCACGCAGCGATCGGCGACCTTGAACAGGTCTTCGGACACGCTGGCCTTCACGATGCTGCTTTCGTGGCGGGCGCGCACGCCGTTATCGAGCAGCCAGGCGACGTGGCGGATGGCGAGGCGGGCCTGGTGCAGGGCGATTTCATTGTCGGCTAGCATGAAGTTGACACCCTGGTGGGCGAGTAGCGGCTTGCCGAAGGCGGTGCGAACGCGGGCATGTTCCAGCGCGATATGCTGGCAGCGCGCCGCCGCACCCAGCCAGCGCATGCAGTGGGTAAGGCGGGCCGGCGCGAGGCGCATCTGGGCATAGCGGAAGGCCGAACCAATCTCGCCCAGCAAGTGCGACGGGCTGAGCCGCAGGCCTTCGAAACGCACGACGCAATGGCCTTCGACATAATTGCGGTCCATCGAATCCATCACGCGTTCGATGTGAATGCCGGGCGTGTCGCCCTCGCACAGGAACAATGTGGGGCCGTGCGGGCCGTGGGCATTGGGCTCGACATTGGCCATGATGATCCAGGTCTTGGCGCCGTTCGCTCCGGTGATCAGCCATTTCAGGCCGGAAATCTCGTAGTCATTGCCGTTGAACACGGCGCGCGTCTTCAACTGGCCGGGGTCGCTGCCGGCGCCATAGGGCTCGGTCATGGCGAAGACGCTGCGGCGCTCGCCGCTGACCATGGGGGCGAGGAACTGCTTCACCTGATCGGGCCGGGCGATGCGGGAGAGCAGATACATGTTGCCCTCGTCCGGCGCGGCGCAGTTCATCGCAACCGGGCCAAGCGTGGACCAGCCGGCGGCTTCGAACACCGCGGCTTGCGTCGCGTGATCAAAGCCCATGCCGCCCAGTTCGGTCGGCGCTTGCGGGGTGAGCAGGCCCTCGGCCTTGGCCAGCGCCACCAGTTCGGCGCGCAGATCGTCGGTGGGGCCGTGCTGCGTCAGGCGCGGATCGCGTTCGAACGGGATGATCTTGTCGATCACGAACTGGCGGGTGCGGCGGGCCAGCGCCTTGGTGGCTTCGGGCAGGGTGAAATCGGTCACAAGGCGCCTTTCTGGTACTGGTCTGCGGCGTGGGCGATGATCGCCAGCGCCAATGTCTCGAAGCCTGCATAGCGCGTGCCGTCCATCTCGCCGCGCTGCCATTTTCGGTAAAGCTGCATCCACGCCACCGCCAGCCGCAACCGGGCCAGCGCGGTGGGCCAGACGAGATCGCCCGCATCGTGGCCGCTGACGGCGGCATAGCGTGATGCCACCGCCGTGCGGCCCGGCCAACCAGGGGTGAGCGAGGGCACCGCCATAAGCGGCTTCACGTCACCCGGATCACCCGGTTCGATCCAGTAGGACAGCAGCACGGCAAGATCGAAAGCCCGTGGCCCGCGGGTGGCCATGTCCCAATCGATCATGGCGAGCGCCTGGCAGGTGGCGGGATCGACGAGCAGATTGTCGGGCTTCAGATCCATGTGCAGCAGGACAGGCGTGCCGGCTTCAGGCGGGACGGCGGCGGCCAGTGCTGTGATGAGTGCGGCCACGTCGGCCGGCAAACCATCGGGCCACACCGCCTCGGCGCGGCTGGTCCATCCTTTCAACTGGCGGGTGTAAAAGCCTTCCGGCTTGCCGAGATCGCCGAGCCCGATCGCCGCCGGATCGAGCGCGTGCAGCGCTGCCATGGCCAGCAACGTGGTTTCCACCAGCGCCAGGCCGTCGCCGGCTTCCGGCGGCAACGTGCCGGCAATCGCCATTCCATCGCGCCGCTCGATCAGCTGGAATTTCGTGCCCAGCACCGCTTCGTCAGCGCAAAAGGCGATCAGGCGCGGCACCAACGGGAAATGCGGTGCGAGTGCGGCCAGCACCTTGGCTTCGCGGGCCATGTCGCTGGCGCCGGCGGCGAGCACACCCGGCGGCGGGCGGCGCAGCACGGCCGGACCACTGGCCAGCATCACGCCTTCATTGCGATTGGCGATGCCGCCGCCCAGCCGCTCAAACCGCGCGCCGGGTGCCAGTGCGAGGCCCTGCGCGGGCAGCCACAGGGCAAGATGTTCTAGATCGTTCATGCGCTGCGCACCATGATGCAACGTCGCGCTGGATCAAGCCCGCCGGTAGCGGCGTGCGCCGGCAGTCCCGCCAGCCATTCGGGCAAGGCCGGATCGTGCGCTGCCACTTCGGCAAAGCCGTGCCGGGCATAAAAGGGCGCGTTCCACGCCAGCCAGCGATCGGTGGTGAGTGACAGACGCGCGCAGCGGAGTGCGGGCGCGGCCGCAATCGCGGCCTGGAGCAGGGCTGCGCCCAGCCCGCGGCCTTGGGCATCGCGCGCCACCGACAATTCCTGGATGTGCAGCCAACCCGCAGTGGCAGCGGCCAGCAGGAAGCCACAGGGCTGGGGCGCTGCTGCCACCCAAAGGCTGTGTGCCTCCAACCCCGCCAACAGCGCCTTGGCCGGCGTCGTCGGCCCATCCACCACATGGGCCATGGCGGTGCCGGCAAACAGCGTGGTCGCCGAGACTACGATGGCAGGCAGCAGCGGCAGATCAGTAGGGCGGGCAAGGCGGATCACGTTGTATTGGCTATCACGCTGGCCCCCGCCTGCAACAGCCTGTCATAAAGCGGTTACTGGAAGTTGGCATGGCCTGTGCCTATGCTAAGCGCCATGACCGAACGTCCCGTCCTCTCGTCCGAACGGCTTCTGCTGCGTCCACACCGGCTGGCGGATTTCGAACGGCTGGTCTCACTGTGGTCGCACCCGGTGGTGGTGACGCATTTTGGCGGCAAGCCTTTCAACCGGGAAGACAGCTGGAACCGGCTGCTGCGCTATGCCGGCCACTGGCAGTTGATGGGCTATGGCATGTGGGCCGTGACGCGGCCGGGGGAAGATATTCATCTTGGCGATGTCGGCTTCCTGCACGCTGAGCGCACCGGGGTGGAACCCTTTGGTTGCCCGGAAGCGGCCTGGGCCTTTCATCCCGAAGCGCAGGGACAAGGCTATGCCAGCGAAGCGGTGGCTTGTGCGCTGGAATGGGCCGACACGCGCTTCGATCGCACTGTCGCCATGATCAACCCGGCCAACGCCACCAGCATCTCAGTCGCTCGCCGCTGCGGCTTCAGCATCTTTGGCGAAGCCACCTACAAGGCCGAACCGGTGGGCCTGTGGGAACGCCTCAGAAGTTCGTCCTGATCGTCAGCCTGGCGGTGCGCGGTGTACCGGTGCTGATATTGTTGTCGGTGTGCGCGGTCGGGAAATAGCCTTTGTTGAAGATGTTTTCGACATTGAGCTGCGCGCTCACGTCCTTGGCCAGCGTCACGAACAAGGCGCCATCCACCCGCGTATAGGCCGGCAACCGCACCGCGTTGCTGATGCTGGTGAAGCTGGCGCCCTGGTGCAGGATGCCGACGCTCACGCCCACCGGCTCGGCGATCTGGAAACGTTGCCACAGGCTGGCCTGGAATTCTGGCACCAGCGGCACATGGCGGCCGGCGGGTGCGGCGTTGGTAGTGCTGGTGATGCGGGCGCTCTGCACAGCAAGGCCGGCCTGCACCTGCCGCCATTTGGCAATCTGGCCATCCAGGCCAAGCTCGATGCCGCGGCTGCGCTGGCGGCCGGTAAGTTCGACCGTGCCGGCTACGGCGCCGGGCGCGCGCGTGTTGGTGCGTTCGAGCACATAGGCCGCCACGTTGATGTTGAGCGTGGGCGTGATGTCCCACTTGGCGCCGATTCCGCGGTTGAGGAAGCCTTCCGGTTCCAGCGCGGCCAGGCGGGCATCAAGGCTGGTGAATTGGTCACCCGATTGCGGCAAGAACGAGCGGCTGAAGCTGGCATAGAGCGAGGCGGTGGCCATCGGCTTTACCACCAGGCCCAAGCGGGGCGACCACAAGTAATCAACGCGGGCAAAGCGAGCGCCGGAGAACAGATTGTCCACGGCAAGTTCGAAACGGTCATAACGCAGGCCGCCGAGCAGCTCGACATGATCACCGATCTTCACCTGATCCTGCACGAACAGCGCGGCCACCTCGGCCTGGGCGCGGATGGAGCGGTTGCCCGGCCCGGCGCGGAAGGTCGCCAGCGGCGGGCGGACGCTGTCGGCCAGGGTGACGAAGGCGCGCGTGGCGCCCGGAATGATGCCATCGAAGAAGCCGTTGATGCGCTGGTTGCGCGTCACCTGGCGGCCCAGTTCGAAGCCTGCAAGGATATTGTGCTGGGTGCCGGCGATCGCGGTTTTCCAGTTCAGGTCGGTCTGGCTGAACAGATTGTGGCGGCGCGTGGGGTCGGCATAGGCATCCACCCCGATGCGGCCATCGGCGGCCAGCGGCGTGGCCGCATAGACGTTGCTGTAGACCTTGTCGTAATCGGCCCAGCGCGTGCGGTGGCGCAGGGTGAGGCTGTCGGCCAAGCGGTAATCGGCGGTCAGCGACAGCGCATCGACATCCACACGGCTGCGATTGAGCGCCGGATCGCCCACGACCAGATTGCGCGAGACCGGCGCCGGCCGGCCAGCCTGTGAAGGGATGCCGCGATCGGCCGTGCGATCATCCGCGGCATGTTCATAGCCCAGCACCAGATTGCCGCGACCGCCCAGATCAAGGCCGAGGGTGGGGTTCACTGCCCAGCGCGTCAGGCCATAGAAGTCGCGATGGTTGCTGGCTTCGTCATAAAAGCCATTGAGGCGGGCGGCGATGCCGGTGGCCAGCGGCTGGTTGAGATCGGCGGCGACGCGCCAGCTGCCCCATGTATCGACCGCGGCATCGGCGGCAATCAGCTGGGCGGCAAGATCGGGCGTCTTGATGACGCGGTTGATGACGCCGCCGCCACCACCGCGCCCGAAGATCATGGCGTTGGCACCGCGCAGGATTTCCAACCGATCCAGATTGTAGAAATCGCGGAAATACTGGACGTCGTCGCGCACACCATCGACGAAGAAATCGGCGGTGCTGTTGTTGCCGCGCAGCACGATCTGATCGCGATTGCCTTCGCCCTGTGCGCCGACAGCACCCGGCACGAAGCGCAGCGCCTACTGCACGGACAGAATCGCCTGATCGTCCAGCCGCTGCTTCGTGAACACGGTGACGGCCTGCGGCACATCGAGCAGCGGCGTGTCGGTGCGGGTGGCGGAACTGATGCTGCTGGCACGATACGGGGCTTCCCGCTGGCCGGTGACCACAATGGTGCCGGCGTCATCATCCATCGTTTCGGCCTGTGCGGCACCGGGCAGAGCGAAGAGAAGGGCCGACGACAGCAGCAAAGCGACACGCATCATAAGATACTGCGAATGACCATCAATATCGCTTCTTATTGCGATTGACTCGCAGGAGGCAAGGAAAAAATGCGAATGGTTCGCAACAAACTCCGTTAGCGGTTGAGCCGGCCTTCGACCAACGCATCGACCACCGACGGATCGGCCAGCGTCGACGTGTCACCCAGGCTGCCATGCTCGTTCTCGGCGATCTTGCGCAGGATGCGGCGCATGATCTTGCCGCTGCGGGTCTTGGGCAGGGCCGGCGTCAGGTGGATATGGTCGGGGATGGCAATGCCGCCGATCTCGGCGCGCACAGTGGCTTTCAGGGCGGCCACCAGGTCTGGGCTGGCCTCCACGCCAAGGTTGAGCGTCACATAGGCATAGATGCCCTGGCCCTTCACGTCGTGCGGAAAGCCGACGACGGCGGCTTCGGCCACGTGTGGGTGTGCGACCAGCGCCGATTCGACCTCGGCGGTGCCCATGCGGTGGCCCGACACGTTGATCACGTCGTCCACACGGCCTGTGATCCACCAATAGCCATCGGCATCGCGGCGGGCGCCGTCGCCGGTGAAATAGCGGCCGCGATAGGTGGTGAAATAGGTTTGGGTGAAGCGTTCGTGATCACCGAACACCGTGCGCGCCTGGCCGGGCCAGCTGCGTAGCAACACGAGGTTGCCGCTGATTTCCTGGCCGGGTTGCCATGGGATGATGGTGCCGTCGGCTTCCACCAGCGCCGGCTCGATGCCGAAGAAGGGCCACGATGCGCTGCCGGCCTTCAGCGGCGTGGCGCCGGGCAGCGGAGTGATCAGCGCGCCGCCGGTTTCGGTCTGCCACCAGGTATCGACGATCGGCAGCTTCTCCTTGCCGACGACGCGGTGATACCAGTTCCAGGCTTCCGGGTTGATCGGCTCACCCACCGTGCCGAGCAGCCGCAAGCTGGTCAGGTCGTGGCGGTTCACCGGTTCATCACCGTCGCGCATGATGGCGCGCAGGGCGGTGGGCGCGGTGTAGAAGATGTTGACCTTATGCTTGTCGATCACCTGCCAGAACCGGTCGTTTGCCGGGAAGCTGGGGATGCCTTCGAACATCAGCACGGTCGCCCCGGCCGACAGCGGCCCATAGACGATATAGGAGTGCCCGGTGACCCAGCCGACATCTGCGGTGCACCAGAACACTTCGCCAGCGCGATAATCGAACACGGCTTCAAAAGTGAGATTGGCCCACAAGAGATAGCCGGCAGTGGAGTGGAGCACGCCCTTGGGCTTGCCGGTGGAGCCGCTGGTGTAGAGGATGAACAGCGGATCTTCGGCGTTCATCGGTTCCGGCGTGCAGGAGTATGGCACCTCGGCGCGGATATCGTGCCACCAATGGTCGCGGTCTTCGACCATGGCGATTCGGCCGCCGGTGTGGCGGATGACCAGCATGGCTTCGACGTTGACGCCGGCGACTTCGGCCTTGTCGCAGGCTTGGTCGGCGATGGCTTTCAAGGGAATGGGCTTGCCACCGCGTCGGCCTTCGTCGGCAGTGATGATGAAGCGGCTTTGCGCGTCTTCGATGCGCCCGGCCAGGCTTTCGGCCGAGAAGCCGCCGAACACCACCGAGTGAACGGCGCCGATGCGAGCGCAGGCCAGCATGGCCATCGCGGCTTCCGGGATCATCGGCATGTAGATGGTGACACAGTCGCCCTTGTCGACGCCCAGCGCCACCAGTGCATTGGCCATGCGCGCCACCTCTTCGCGCAACTCGCCATAGCTGATGCGGCGGCCGTCAGCTTTGGGATCGTCGGCTTCCCAGACGATGGCAGTGCGCTTGGGATCGGCTTCGGCCCAGCGATCGAGGCAGTTCCAGCTGGCGTTGATGACGCCATCTTCGAACCACTTGATGTCGACCGGGTCCCATGACCAGTTGCCCATGGTGGTGGGCGCCTTGTACCAATCGAGCCGCCCGATCTGGTTGCGCCAGAAGCCATCGGGATCGGCGAGGCTCTGCGCGTAAAGCGCATGATACTGCTCCGCCGTGGTGCGGGTGATTGCGAGGGCCTCTGGGGTGACGGGGTGCATGCTCATGCGCGCCAGACTAGGCCGCAGCGCCGCTTGCCGCTAGAGGCTGTGCATGGCCTTTCCCCCCTCCAAAGCGATGGCATGCGCGCTGGATGAAGCCCGCGCGGCCGCCGCGCGCGGCGAAGTGCCGGTGGGCACGGTGATCACCGACGCCGCCGGAGGGGTGATCGCACAGGCTGGCAATCGCACCCGCGAGCTCAACGACCCGACGGCCCATGCCGAGATGCTGGCGATCCGCGCCGCCTGTGCGGCGCTGGGAAGCGAGCGGCTGATCGGCTGCACCCTCACCGTCACGTTGGAGCCTTGCGCCATGTGTGCGGCGGCCATCGCGGCGGCGCGGCTGGAGCGGGTGGTGTATGGCGCGTCCGATCCGAAATCCGGCGGGGTGGAGCATGGCGCCCGCGTGTTCAGCCACCCGCAGGCCCATCACCGGCCCGAAGTGGTGGCCGGCGTGGCGGAAGCGGAAAGCGCGGCGCTGTTGAAGGACTTCTTTGCCGGGCGGCGTTGACGGGGCGAACTGCCCCCTTGCCGCCAGCCAACGGCCCGGCCACGCTGCCGGCATGACCACCACCGCTCCCCGCCGTGTCTTAGGGCCGTTCGCCGCCGCCTCCGTTGTCGTCGGCATGGTTGTCGGGGCGGGCATCTTCCGCTCGGCCAGCCTGGTCGCGGCCAATCTGCAGAATGACATGCTGGTGCTGGCCGCATGGGCGCTGGGCGGGCTGTTCGCGCTGTGCGGCGCGCTGGTCTATGCCGAATTGTCCAACGCCTTCCCGCATCCGGGCGGTGATTATCGCTTCCTGAAACTCGCTTATGGCCCGCTGGTGGGCTTCCTCTTCGCCTGGTCGCGTTTTGCGGTGATCTTCTCCGCCTCTGCGGCGATGCTCGCCTTTGTGGCGGCGGATTATCTGGCGGAACTGGTGCCGCTTTCGGGGCTGGCGCGCGGCGGGGTGGCGGGGCTGGCGATTGTCGTGCTCACCGGGTTCAATCTTGCCGGGGTCAAGCGATCGACCAATGGCCAGATCTTGCTGGTCAGCGCCGATGTGCTGGCGCTGCTGGTGCTGGGTATCGCTTCCGCCAGCCTGATCGCGTCCGGCACGCCGCCGCTCACGCCCACGCCGGTGCCGCAGCCGTTTGGCGCTGCGGCTTTCGGACAGGCGATGGTGTTCGTCATGTTGGCCTTTGGCGGCTTCAACGATGCCGCCACCTTGTCCGCCGAGGTGCGCCGCCCGCGCGACATGACGCTGGCGATGGTCGGCGGCATGGGGATGGTGACCGCGCTCTATCTGCTGGCCAATTGGGCCTATCTCACCGGCCTGGGCGGCGCTGGCCTGGCGGCAAGTGCGGCACCAGCGGCGCAACTGATGGCCATCGCCTTCGGGCAGGCCGGGCAGGTGACGATGGTGATCTTCGTCGGCATCGCGGCGCTGGCGATCGTCAATGCGCTGGTGATTGTGGGTGGCCGCACGCTCTATGCCGTGGCCGGCGACGAACCGGCGCTGGGCCGGCTGGCCGCGTGGGACGAGGTGGCCGGGGTGCCGCGCCGGGCGATCTGGGTGCAGTGCGCCGTCTCGCTGTGCCTGGTGGCGTGGGGGTCTCTGTCCACCGGCTTTGCCCAGATGGTGGATTTCCTGTCGCCGGTGTTCTGGCTGTTCCTGTCCCTCACCGGCCCGGCGCTGATCATCCTGCGGCGGCGCCTGCCGCAAGTGGAGCGGCCGTTCCTGGTGCCGCTGTATCCGCTGGTGCCGCTGGTTTTTACCGGCGGCTGCCTGTTCGTGCTGCAAAGCTCGCTGCGCTATGTCGGCTGGACGGGCAGCGCGATCAGTTTCGGGATGCTGGCCTTGGGGTTGGGCGTGCGCCTGTCGCTCAAAGCCCCGCAGCCAGCGCCAGATGGTAAGTGATGCCGGCCGCTACATAGGCTGCGGCGAACAGATAGCTGAACATGAAGATTGGCCAGCGCCAGCTGGCGGTTTCGCGGCGGGTGATGGCCAGCGTTGAAATGCACTGCGGCGCGAACACGAACCATGCCAGGAAGGCCAGCGCCGTGGGCAGTGGCCAGGCGCTGCGCAGCCGCTCGATGAGGCTGCCGGCATTGTCTTCGGACACGTCGTTGAGGGCGTAGACGGTGCCGAGCGCGGAGACGGCCACTTCGCGCGCCGCCATGCCGGGCACCAGCGCGATGACGATTTCCTTGTTGAAGCCAATGGGCGCGAATGCCGGCTCCAGCGCCGCGCCGATCTTGCCGGCGAGGCTGTAATCGATGGCGGGCTTGTTGGCACCAACGGGCGGTTGCGGCCAACTGGCCATGGCCCACAGCACGATGGTGGAGGCGAGGATGATGGTGCCGGCGCGCTGCAGGAAGGCCGTGGCGCGGCCATAGAGGCCAAGGCCAACATCGCGCAGCGCCGGCCACTGATATTTCGGCATCTCCATCAGGAACGGGGGTGCAGCGCCCTTGGTGACAGTGCGGCGCAGGGCGAAGGCGGCAACCAGCGCGCCCAATATGCCGGCCAGATAGAGCGCGAACAACACCAGCCCCTGCAGGCCGAACGGGCCGACATCGCGGGCCGGGATGAAGGCGCCGATCACCACGGCATAAACCGGCAGGCGCGCCGAACAGGTCATCAGCGGCGCGATCAATATGGTGGTGAGCCGGTCGCGCGGCGAATCGATGGTGCGGGAGGCCATGATGCCCGGCACGGCGCAGGCAAAGCTGGAGAGCAGCGGGATGAAGGCGCGGCCATTGAGGCCGACGCGTGCCATCAGCCGGTCCATCAGGAAGGCGGCGCGGGTCATGTAACCGGTCTGTTCCAGCGTGATGATGAACAGGAACAGGATCAGGATCTGCGGGAGGAACACCACCACCGCGCCCACCCCGGCGAGCACGCCATCATTCAGCAGCGACAGGAACCAGCCTTCGGGCAGGGCGGCAGCCAGTTCGGCCTGCAGTGCGGCCACCCCGGCTTCAATCCAGCCCATCGGCGCTTCGGCCCAACTGAACACCGCCTGGAACATGAAGAACAATATGGCGGCGAGCAGCAATGGGCCGGCCAGCGGATGCAGTACCACGGCATCGATGCGCTGCGACCAGGCCCTGGCGCTGCCGGTGCTGGTTTGCACGGTGGCGGCCAGTTGCCGGGCCTGTTTCTGCAGGGCGCGCACGTCGCTGGGGCGCTCCTGCGGCAGGGCGGGCGGCGTATCGCCGATGCGGGCCGCGAGCGCGACGCCGAGTGCTTCGAGGCCGCGGCGGCGAACCGCAACCGTTTCCACCACTGGCAGATCGAGTAGCGCGCCCAGTCGGGCCGAATCGATGCCGATGCCATCGCGCGTGGCAAGATCGATCATGTTCAGCGCCACCACCAGCGGCAGGCCCAGCGCCTTCAGTTCCAGCACGAAACGCAGATGGTTGCGCAAGTTGGTGGCATCCACCACCGCCACGATCGCATCCAGCGGCCGTTCGCCGGCGATGCGGCCGAAGATGGCATCGCGGGTCACGGCTTCATCGGGGGAGCGTGGGGTCAGGCTGTAGGTGCCGGGCAGATCGATCAGTTCAGCGCTGCGGCCATCGGGCAGGGCGAGGCGGCCGGCTTTGCGTTCCACGGTGACGCCAGGATAATTGCCCACTTTCTGCCGGCTGCCGGTCAGCGCGTTGAACAGGCTGGTCTTGCCGGCATTGGGGTTGCCGACCAGCGCCACCACCGGTTGGCGCGTGATGGAGACGGGCGCGTTCATGGTTCCACCTCGATCAGGCGAGCCATGTCGCGGCGCAGCGCCACCACCATGTTGCCCACCCGCACCGCCAGAGGATTGCCGCCGAACGGGGCACGGTGCAGGATTTCGACATCCACGCCTTCATCGAAGCCGAGTTCGCACAGGCGCTGTGCCGTGCCGGGATCCAGCCCGGCGCGATCGATGGCGGCAATCAACGCCACTTCGCCCACGGCCAGCGCGTCGATCGGGCGATGAAGGGCTTCATTGGTCAAACGGATGGTCCGGTCGCGGAAAGTTGCGAACCGTTATCAATCTTGCAGGCGGGGCGCCAGCGTTAAACCGCCGGGTAGCGCAGCCGGCCGAGGAAGCGCGCCGGATCAGGCAGCTTGCCTGCCATGCCGGTGAGCTTGGCCTTGGCCTTTTCAAAGCGCATCACTCCATCGATGCGGCGATCGATGAAGCGCCTCGTGGCGGCGAAATCCTCCGAATCATCCTGTGTCCAGTGCAACAGGGTAGCGGAATAGATGCCGGAAAGGATCAGCCGCTTGGTGTAATGATTATAGTCCGTCGCCGTGTCTCCAGCGGCGCGCCACATGGCATCGGCGGCCTGCCACAGCAGCTTGGCCGACAGCGCGGCGTGCTGCGCTTGGGCGAGCAGGTTCAGCGCCCGGCGCGTCACTTCGCGGTCACCGGTTTCCAGTCTGGTGACCAGTGCCATGCGGATGCGGTCCCGCACCTTCATGTTGTGGCTGGCGGCCATGGCTTCGGCCATGTTCGCATTCACCAAGGTGGTCCAGGCGGTGAGCATCGCTTCGGCATTGGGCAGCGCCAGCGCGGCGATGTCGGCATCGATACCAGCGTCCCGCGCGGCGGCGGCCAGCGCGGTTTCGCTCCAGCCGTCATAGGGCACGTGCGGCAGCATCGCCTGCACCAGGCGGGGGGCCAGTTCGGCCAGCGGGATGTCCTGCGTCATGGCGATCTTCATAGCGTGGCCGGGCGGCGCTTCACAGTCAATATTGCGTCGAGGGGTGAGCCCCGCTTGCTGCCCCGCTTGCAGGCCCATCGGGCATCTGCTATCGGCCACGCCTCTGTCATCGGGGCGACTCGGTGAGCATCTGTATTTCTTGAACAAACCCGAATATGGGGCCGCTGCCCCCGACTGAAAATGGAGTGACGGCACCTCATGCAAATTCTGGTTCGCGATAACAACGTCGATCAGGCCCTTCGCGCCCTGAAGAAGAAGCTGCAGCGCGAAGGCGTTTATCGCGAAATGAAGCTGCGCCGGCATTATGAAAAGCCGTCGGAAAAGCGCGCCCGTGAAAACGCTGCCGCCGTGCGCCGCGCCCGCAAGATGGACCGCAAGCGCATGGAACGTGACGGCGTCAAATAAGACGTCCCACGGTGAATCGCGGCTGAGGGCCGGGCAGGGTTGACCCTCTGCCCGGCCCTCGCCATGTAAGCGCTGCGCACTTGCAAGCGCCACGCAGGCGCCAGCAATTTTTGGGTTTTGAGGCACATATGTCAGGTCAGGCAACCAATAACGCCGGTGGTGTCGGCATCGGCAAGTGGCTGGCGGCAGGCGCCGTCGTGATCGCCGTGGTTGGCGTGCTGGTCTATACCGGCACCCAGAGCCAGGTCGCCGCCGTGCGCACCGCCGATGTGAAGTATATGGCCGCCAACAAGAGCAAGCCCGGCGTGATCACCACCGCATCAGGCCTGCAATATCAGGTGATTCGCGCTGGCCAGGGCCCGAAGCCGGCTGCCAAGGATACGGTGCTGGTGCATTATGAAGGCAAGCTGATTGACGGCACCGTGTTCGATTCGAGCTACCAGCGCGGCCAGCCGGCGGCCTTCCCGCTTGATCAGGTCATTCCGGGCTGGACCGAAGGCGTGCAGCTGATGACGGTTGGTTCCAAATATCACTTCGTGGTGCCGCCGCAGTTTGCCTATGGCAGCCAGGGCGCCGGCGGCGTGATTCCGCCGGGCGCAGTGCTGGAATTCGATATCGAACTGCTGGCGGTAAAGCCGGCGCAGTAAAGTCCGCAGGATCAGGTAGACGTGCCTTCGGCGGCCAGGGCCTGAGGCCCTGGACCCACTTTCGTTTGGCGCGCGTCTGGCGACAAGCACAGAGCATTGGATCGTAAAAAACGGGTGCAGGCCTCAGGCCTGCCCGCCGGAGGCCCTCTTTTCTAGCGGTTCAAAGCTCAGTTGTCGCGCAGCGACAGGAACCAGCGGTCACGCAAGGCGGTCACCCAGGTCACCGGGTTCAGGCTTGTCGAACCATCCAGGCTGAAGGTGGTGAATTCGGCGCGGCCAACGATATTTTCCACCGGCAACAGGCCCAGCCCGCCCACTTCGGCGGGGAAGCGGCTGTCTTCGCTGTTGTCGCGATTGTCGCCCATCAGGAACACATGGCCTTCTGGGACGATCACCGGTTCGGTGTTGTCCTGCGGCAGGTTGGCGAGATCGAGCACGGTGTAAGTGCGGCCGCCCGGCAGGGTCTCGCGATAGGTCGGCAGGTGGCATTCGGTGGTGCCATCGGGCGTGATCACCCGATATTGCGCGTCGATCATGGTGGCGCAGTCGCTGTTGGGCGTCACCTTCATCACCGTATCGGCCAGCTTCAGCTTGGGCACGGCCACGCCGTTCAGCCACAACCGACCATCCTTCATCTGCACCGTGTCGCGGGGCAGGCCGATTACCCGCTTGATCCAGTCATCCTGGGCGATGGGCGATTTCAGCACCACGATATCGCCGCGTTCCGGAAGGCTGCCGAACAGCCGGCCATCCATCTTGGGCAGCACGTTTAGCGACGGCGACAGATAGGAATAGCCATAGGGATATTTCGACACGATCAGCCGATCGCCAACCAGCAGGCCGGGCAGCATTGATCCGGACGGGATGTAGAAGGGCTTGGCCACCGCCGTGTGGACGGCGAGCACGGCCAGCGCCAGCAGGAACAACTGCCAGGCTTCCTCCGCCCAGTTGATCTTCTTCTTGGTCGCCACGGCTTCGGTCATTCCACACCAACTGTAATGAGCACGATGGCCTGCGCCCACGGATGGTCGTCAGTCATCGTCAGATGAATCGCCGCCTTATGCCCGCTGGGCGTGATTTGTGCCAGCCTTGCCGCCGCGCCGCCCGAAAGCTGCAGGGTGGGCTGGCCGCTGGGCAGGTTGACGACGCCCATGTCGCGCCAGAACACGCCCTGGCGAAAGCCGGTGCCCAGCGCCTTGGCACAGGCTTCCTTGGCGGCAAATCGCTTGGCGAAGGTGGCGGCGCGGGTGAGTTCGCGTCGGTTCGCCTTGGCCTGTTCGATATCGGTGAAGATGCGGTTGATGAAGCGGTCGCCAAAGCGATCGATGCTGCTGGCGATGCGCTCGATATTGCACAGATCGGAACCGAGGCCGATCAGCGCCAGGCCGGATGGCACCATCAGGCCGCTCAAGCGCGTGCCTCATCCATCAGGCCACGCATCCGGCGGATGGCGGCATCAAGACCAACGAACACCGCTTCCCCGATCAGGAAATGGCCGATGTTGAGTTCGGCCAGCTGCGGCAGCGCCGCGACGGGCAAGACATTATCATAGGTGAGGCCATGGCCGGCGTGCATTTCAAGGCCGAGTGCCACACCGGCTTCCGCCGCGCGGGTCAGGCGGGCGAGTTCGCACTCGATCTCATCTGGCGTTTCCGCATGCGCATAAGGCCCGGTGTGCAGCTCCACCACCGGCACGCCCAGCCGGGCAGCCGCTTCGAGTTGACGCGCATCGGGCGCGATGAACAGCGAGACGCGAATGCCGGCATCCTGCAGCCGCGCCACGATCGGCTGCAGCGTGTTGTGCTGGCCGGCAGCATCCAGCCCGCCTTCGGTGGTGCGTTCGGCGCGGCGTTCCGGAACGATGCAGGCGGCGTGGGGCTTGTGGGCCAGCGCGATGGCCAGCATTTCATCGGTCGCCGCCATTTCGAGGTTGATCGGCAACGAGATGGCGCCGCTCAGCCGGATCAAATCAGCATCGGTGATGTGGCGGCGATCTTCGCGCAGATGGATGGTGATGCCGTCGGCGCCGGCGGCGGCCGCCACGTCCGCGGCGCGCAAGGGGCAGGGATGCAGGCCGCCACGCGCGTTGCGGATGGTGGCGACATGATCGATGTTGACGCCAAGGCGCAGGTGGTTGGGGCGGAGGTGAGTCGTCATGCGTCGATGGCCTTGCAGGCGGCCGCGCTGAGCAGTTCATAGCCCAAGCCGGCGCTCTGCCACAATTCGCCGAAGTCAGTCTTGTCGCGGTTGGTCATGGCAATCAGCACGATGTTGCGTTCGGGCAGGATATAGTTACGCACCTGCGCACCGCCAATGGCCCCGCGCCGTTCGATGATGCGCTGCGCAGCGTCGCACCCGCGCAGCTTCACATCATAAGCCCATTGGCCGAGCGCAGCGTAGCCATATTGCGGGCGGCCCTCCCACATCTTGGCGCGGGCAGCGGCCGGCAGCAGCTTGCCATTGATCAGCGCCTGATCGAAACGCCACAGATCGCGGATGGTGCCGGTGATGGCGCCGGCCGCGCCATAGGCCGCCAGATTCACCGGCGCTTCGCCCAGCCCGGCGACATGCGGCCCGGCGATGCGCACGCTGGTCATGCCCAGCGGTTTCGTGATGCGTTCGGTGAGCAAATGGGCATAGGGCTTGCGGTTCGCGGCTTCGAGCACGCGGCCGGCGATGATGTAATCGCAATTGTCGTAGTTGAAGCTTTTGCCCGGCTGGTCGCGCACCGCGCCGGCGCAGACGGTTGCGGGCAGCACCCGGGCGTCAGGCCGGAAGGCGGCGCCGTCGTCAGCATTGCTGTCGGGCAGGCCCGATGTATGGCCGAGCAGCATACCGACCGTGATGCGTTTGCCGGTCGGTCCCTTGAAGGCTGGCAGATAGCGGATGATCGGCGCATCCAGATCAAGCCGGCCGGCCGCGACATCCTGCATCGCGATGGTGGCGGTGATCTGCTTGGTTACCGATGCCCAGCGCCAGCTGTCGCTTGGCAGGAAATCGGATGGCGTGCGGGCGCGGACCATGCGCTGTGGCACCTTGGTGCCAAAGCCTTTTTCCAGCGTGACCTGGCCGCTTTCCGACAACAGCACGATGCCAGCGAAACCGGCCATATCCGCCGTTTCGGCGACCCTGCCGGCTGGTTCTGGTCCATAGAAGGCCGCGATCATGGCGATCAGCGGAATCATGCCGCGCGGCTGCCCGGCTTGATGGCGGGAATGGCCTCAAGCTCGGGCGGCAGCGCGTCGGGCTGGTAGCTCGGCACATCCAGCCGGATCAGCGGTGTGAACGGCACGCCCAGATCGGCTTTGCCGTTTGAACGATCCACCAGCGAGGCCGCATGGATCACCTCGCCACCAGCGGCCGTGATGGCAGCGATGGCTTCGCGGCTCGACAGCCCGGTGGTGACGACATCTTCCATCAGCAGCACCTGCTGCCCTGGCTCCAGCCGGAACCCGCGACGCAGTTCGAACGTGCCGGTCGGCCGTTCGACGAACATTGAATCCACGCCCAATGCGCGGGCCAGTTCATAGCCGCAGATCAGGCCGCCCATGGCCGGGGCGATCACGGCGGTGACGCGCGCCTTCACATCGGCCGGGATCTTCGCGGCCAGCGCCTGCGCCAGCCGCTCGGCCCGCGCCGGGCTCATCAACACGCGCGCGCATTGCAGGTAACGCGGGCTGCGCAGGCCCGATGACAGGATGAAATGCCCTTCCAGCAGCGCTTCGGCCGCGCGGAATTCGGCCAATACGTCATCATCGGTCATCGTTTTCACTCCGGTCGCGCTCGCATTGGCAGTGCGCCGATGCGGGCGCAAGCGGTCTTACAACCGCACCCTGTCGGCCGATACCACTGCCTTTACCTGGCGCAGGGCTGCCAGGATGGTGGCGAGATGGCCCACGCTTTCAACTTCGATATCAACGATGTCGGTGTGGAATTCGCGATCCCTGTGTTTCAGTGCCAGCCCGACGATATTGGCATTGTGGGCCGCGATGCTGGCGGCCAGACTGGCCAGCGCGCCCGGCTGGTTGTGCACCACAACCGCAATGCGCGCCGCGGCGCCGGCGGTTTCGGCGCCCCATCTCACATCCAGCCACTCGCCGCTTTCATCGGCCAGATGGTCGCAATCGATCACATGCACCGAAATCGGCCCATCGGGGGTGCGCACGCCAACGATGCGATCGCCCGGCACCGGCCTGCAATGATCGCACAGCAGGAAGCCGACACCCGGGGTCAACCCTTCGATGGAGATGCTCGCCGCCGCCTTGGCTCTGGCGCCGCGCGGCCGGCTGGGGCGGGCACCAGGCACCAGGGCTTCGGCGACCTGATCGTCGGACAGCCGGTTTTCCGCCATCGCCAGCTGCAGGGCGGGCCGATCATGCAGCTTCAGCCGGCCCAGGGCCGGCCCCGTGATCTCGTCGTTCAAGGTCACGTTCAGCCGGCCCGCCACCGCATCCAACAGCTTGGACCCCATCGCCAGCAATTCCTCGCGGCGCTTGTGGCGCACATGGCGGCGGATGGCGGCGCGGGCCTTGGCGCTGGCCACAAATGCCTCCCACGCCGGATCAGGTGAATTCACCTTGCCCTTCAGGATCTCCACCTGATCGCCGTTCACCAGCCTCGTGCGCAGCGGCACGGCGCGGCCATTCACCTTGGCCCCCACGCAGCGGTCCCCCAAATCGCTGTGCACCGCATAGGCGAAATCCACCGGGGTGGAATCGCCGGGCAGTTGGTACAGCTCGCCCTTGGGCGTGAACACGAACACCTGATCCTGGAACATCGCCAGCCGGGCGTTTTCCAGCAGTTCTTCCGGGCTCGCCGCATCCTGCAGCACGTCGAGCAGATCTTCGATCCACGGATAGGCTTCGCGCGCTGGAGCGCCATCGGCACCTAGCTTGTAGGCCCAGTGCGCGGCAACGCCATATTCGGCTTCCTCGTGCATCAGGCGGGTGCGGATCTGCACCTCGATGCGCGCCGCTTCGCCGCCCAGCAGCACCGAGGTGTGCAAGGACCGATAACCATTGGATTTGGGTGTGGAGA
This sequence comes from Sandarakinorhabdus limnophila DSM 17366, assembly GCF_945882885.1. GTDB lineage: Bacteria > Pseudomonadota > Alphaproteobacteria > Sphingomonadales > Sphingomonadaceae > Sandarakinorhabdus > Sandarakinorhabdus limnophila_A. The sequence continues at coordinate 40,135 of NZ_CAMCWT010000001.1, read as the reverse complement.
TGAAATCCTTGAAGCGGCCGGGCACCATCGGCCAGCGGCTGTGAACGATGCCGAGCGCGCGATAGCAGTCGCTTTCATCATCCAGAATCACCCGGAACGCCATCACGTCGGATAGCTGTTCGAAGCTCATCTGCCGCGCCGCCATCTTGCGCCAGATGCTGTAGGGGCGCTTTTCACGCCCGCTCACGCTGGCGGCGATACCTTTGGATTTCAGCACCCTTTCCATCGCCCCGGTGATGCGGTGGACGTTGGCGCCGCTGGTGTCGCGCAAACGCGCCATGCGCTGGCTGATCATCTGGCTGGCTTCCGGCTCGAGATGGCTGAACGCCAGTTCCTGCATCTCCTCCATGAAGCCATACATGCCGATCCGCTCGGCCAGCGGGGCATAGATGTCCATCGTCTCGCGGGCGATGCGGCGGCGCTTCTCTTCCTTGGCGATGTGGTGCAGCGTGCGCATGTTGTGCAGCCGGTCTGCCAGCTTCACCAGCAGCACGCGGATATCGGTGGACATCGCCAGCAGGAACTTGCGCAGATTTTCGGCCTGGCGCGCGCTTTCGGTCTGCGTTTCGATCTTCGACAACTTGGTGACGCCATCGACCAGCCGGGCCACATCTGCCCCGAACAGCCGCTCGATCTGTTCCTGCGTTGCCACCGTGTCCTCGATGGTGTCGTGAAGGATCGCGGTGGCGATCGTCTTGTCGTCCAGTTTCAGGTCAGTGAGGATGCCGGCAACCTCGACTGGGTGGCTGAAATAGGGGTCACCACTGGCGCGCAGCTGGCTGCCATGCGCTTTCACCGAAAACACATAGGCGCGGTTGAGGAGGTCCTCATCCGCGTCGGGATCATAGGCCTTAACCCGTTCCACCAATTCATACTGGCGCAGCATAGCCGATTATCTTGGGGGGGATTGGGGGTGAGGGCAAGGGTGCAGGGGCGCTGTGTGCAGGACTTTGCTGCGCAAATGAAAAGGGCGGCCCGATGGGCCGCCCTTTTGCATGCAAGCCGGCTGAGCGATCAGCGGCTGTAGAATTCGACGACCAGGTTCGGTTCCATCTTCACCGGGTACGGCACTTCGTCCAGAGTCGGCACGCGCACATAGCTGGCCTTGTTGCCTTCGACCGACACATATTCCGGCACGTCACGCTCCGAAAGGCTCTGGGCTTCCAGCACCAGCGCCATTTCGCGGGCCTTCGGGCCCAGTTCGAGCACATCGCCCGGCTTCACGCGAGCCGAACCGATGTTGCAGCGCACGCCGTTCAGCCAGATGTGGCCATGGTTGACGATCTGGCGGGCGGCGAACACGGTCGGTGCCCACTTGGCGCGATAGATCACCATGTCGAGGCGCTGTTCGAGCAGGCCGATCAGGTTCTGCGAGGTATCGCCCTTCATGCGGACGGCTTCGGCATAGACCTTGCGGAACTGCTTTTCGGTCACGTCGCCGTAATAGCCCTTCAGCTTCTGCTTGGCGCGCAGCTGGATGCCGAAATCGCTGACCTTGCCCTTGCGGCGCTGCCCGTGCTGGCCGGGGCCATATTCACGCTTGTTGACCGGGCTCTTCGGACGGCCCCAAATATTCTCGCCCATGCGGCGATCGAGCTTGTACTTGGCGTTGCTACGCTTTGACATTGTTCACCTCAGCTTTGACGACCTGCCGGGATTGGCGGGTCTACCCGGTCTCGCCACAAAAGCCTGTTGCCAGAGTGGGCCGCCGCTTCACCGGGGTGTGGGGCCAGATGCGAAACGGGTGGGTTAGGGGGGTGCGCCCCCAGAGTCAAGACGCGCCACCATCGTGAAAGGCCAAATTTCCTTGACTTTGCGCCCCCGAATCGTCAGAGGGACCCATTCCCGCCAATTCAAAACCGGAGCCACTTAATGGCACGCGTGACTGTTGAAGATTGCGTCGACAAGGTTTCCAACCGGTTCGACCTCGTGCTGCTGGCCGCGCATCGCGCCCGTAACATCTCGTCCGGCGCAGAGCTGACCATTGATCGCGACCGCGACAAAAACCCGGTCGTGGCCCTGCGTGAGATCGCCGAAGAGACGGTCCGCCCGGCTGATCTGAAGGAAACCATGGTGCAGGGCATGCAGCGTGTGCAGGCTGAAGATGATGACACGCCCGATGTGATCGGTTCGCTGTCGGCGTCGGCCGAAGCCCTGCGGATCACCGCTGCGCAGCCGCCGCGGAACCAGAACATGGGTGGTGATTACGAATGAGCCGGCTGCAAACAACGCACATCGTTGTTTGCAGACGCGGCGAATTCCGACCGGCGACCAAAAAAGGCGACCTTCGGGTCGCCTTTTTTGTGTGTCGTCCGACGGCGCGGCTCCGCCACGCTCTTTCGTCCTTCCTCCTCCACCTCAGCGGACTCGGCGGCTCCGCCGCCGGCCGCGCCCTCCTTCCCTCAATACCCTGTCGGCGCCACCGTCCGCCCCAGGAACTTCAGCCGCGTGATCCACGTGTGCACTTCGAGGCCCGGCGTGGCGTGGGTGGCGCCGGGATAGACCATCAGATCAAACGGCGTCTTCGCCCGTTGCAGTGCCGTCATCAGCGAGGTGGAATTCTCGAACACCACATTGTCATCCGCCATGCCGTGGATCAGCAGCAGCGGGTCCTTAATCTTGCCGGCATCACCCAGCGCGCCTGATCTTGCATAGACGGCAGGTTCCGTGACCGGATTGCCGAGATAACGCTCGGTATAGGCGGTGTCGTACAGTTCCCAGCGCGTCACCGGCGCGCCGGCGATGCCCGCCGCAAACCCGCCCGGCGCGCCTTCCAGCAGCTTCAGCACCATGTATCCACCGTAGGACCAGCCATTGACCGCCACCTTGCCGGCCCAGGGTTGCGCTTTGATCCATTGCAACGCCTGCACCTGGTCCTGCACCTCGACGCCGCCCATGGCGCGGAAGATCGGCGCCTCAAACGCCATGCCGCGGTTGTTGCTGCCGCGATTGTCGAGCTGGAACACCGCCCAGCCCTTGGCGACCAGATACTGCTCGATCGGCGCAGTGAAGCGCTTGTGGACATTGTGCGCATGCGGGCCGCCATAGACCTGCATCAGCACCGGGAACGGGCCGGGGCCAGCGGGTTTCAGCAGGCGCCAGTCCATCGCCTGGCCATCGGCGGCAGTGAGCGTGCCGAATTGCGGCACCACATGGCTGGCGAGATAGGGCGCATAGGGGTGATTGGCATTGAGGCGGTTTTCCTCGATCCACGCCAGCCGCTTGCCGGCCCCGTCACCCAACCACACCTGCGCTGGCTGGCTGGGGGTGGAACTGGTGAAGATCAGGCGCTGACCGGCATCATCCATCACGGCTTCGTGCCAGCCGCCCGGCGCCGTAAGTCGCTGCGGTTTGGCGCCGGCCTTGCGGAAATCGAGCGCATAGACCTGTTTTTCCAGCGTGGAATCGGCAAAGCCGGTGAACCACAAGCGCCCGCGCTTTTCATCAACGCCCACCAGTTCATCCATCACCCAGCGCCCGCTGGTCACTTGCTGCGCTGTGCCGCCGGCAAGGCGATAGAGGTGGCGATAGCCGTCGCGCTCGCTGGCCCACAGGATGCTGCCGTCCTTCAGCGGGCGGAAATTGTCGTGGACATTGACCCAGGTCTTTGCGGTCTCGCTGGCCAGCACCCGCGACGAACCGGTGACCGGATCAACGGCAAGGATATCGAGCCGCTGCTGATCGCGGGTGAGGCGCTGGACATACAGCGTCTTGCCATCCACGGCCCAGGCGACACGGGCGACATAGATGTCGGTCGACGGGCCAAGATCGACCTTGGTCTTGCCCGTTCCATCCGGGTTCACCAGCCACAGCGATACGTCGGCATTGGCGGTGCCGGCCGCCGGATAGGCCTGGGTGAACAGGCGGGTGCCATCGGCACCGATGGCGGCGCGTGTCACCTGCTTCACCGGGGATTCGTCGACGCGCGCCACGGCGATGCGGCTGTCGTCAGGTGCCCACCAGTGACCGTCGAACCGGTCCAGCTCTTCCTGCGCGATGAACTCGGCAACGCCCCAGCTCACCTTCGGCGTGTTTTCCCCGGCCACTTCGCGCGCGTCGCCGCCGGCCAAGGCTTGCACGAACAAATGGCCGTCGCGCACGAAGCTGGCAAAGCCGCCCTTGGGGCTCAGCTTGGCATCTGTCTCGGTTTCCGGCGTCTGGGTCAGGCGGGTGACGCTGCCATCGAGGGCGGCCACCCACAGATCGCCGTCCACCGGCACCAGCAGGCGTTTCGCATCGGGTGCCCAGGCATAATCGGTGATGCCCTTGACGTCGGCAATGCGCCGGCGTTCGCGGTTCATGCGTTCGGCTTCGGACAGCGCAGCGCCACTGGACAGCTTTTCCCAATCGACCAGCATCCGGCTTTGACCGGTCGCGGTGTCCACCGCCCACAGGTCGAACCGGTCCTTGTCGCTTGGCCGGCTTTTCAGCAGCGTCGCCAGCCGGCCATCGGGGGCCAGTTTCAGCACACGCGGGCGCGGGCCCCCCAGCGAAGGTGAGGCATAGACGCGCTCAAGCGTCAGTGGCTGTGCCTGCGGTGTCTGCTGGGCCATCACGGGCACACCAACCAGCAGAGCCGAGGCCAACAACGCAAGCTTCATTCCCATTCCCCCAATTTCACGCCCGGCCCGGCATTTCCGTTTGGCCGGGATATATCACAATCGTGCGTCATTGCCGCACCCTTGCTGCTGCGCCAAGTGGCTGCTAGCAAGAAGCAGGCTACAGCTTGTCTGTTGCTATTTCCGCGCTCCTTCGCGCTGCCGCCGCATCTGCTGGCCGGTGTTTCGCGATTGGGCCTGGGACTTTGGTGGTTACAGCCTTGCACCGTGCAGGAACAGCTGGCCACCCTTGATGACTTGAAGGACGCGGATGAATGGATTGATCGAACTGGCGAAAGGACTGCGCTTCATGCGCCGTCTGGCCAGCGGTCAGGCCGCCGCGCCTGCTGATTTCACCCGCATTTCCCGCATCTGCCGGCGCCATCATTCCGATGTCGTCGGCCTTTTCACATCGCGTCGCCCTGTTGCCGCCCGCTTGTCGGGTGTCGAGGCCTGGGTTGGCGTCACGGAGACCATCAATGTCCAATCACATGCTTATCGACGCCCGCCACCCGGAAGAAACACGGGTGGCCGTGATCAACGGCCAGCGCATCGAGGAATTTGATTTCGAAGCGGCTGATAAGCGTCAGCTCAAAGGCAATATCTATCTCGCCAAGGTGACCCGGGTTGAACCGTCGCTGCAGGCGGCGTTCGTGGAATACGGCGGCAACCGCCACGGCTTCCTGGCATTTTCCGAAATCCACCCCGATTATTATCAGATCCCCAAGGAAGATCGCGACGCCCTGCTGCGCGAGGAAGCCGAACTGTCCGCCGACGATCATGGCCACGACGGCGAAGAGGGTGATGAATCCGATGATGTGCTGGAAACCGGGGGCCATCATGATGAACCGTCGGATGCGCTGCGTCGCAAGCGCATGGCGCTGCGCCGCCGTTACAAGATCCAGGAAGTCATGCGCCGCCGCCAGGTGATGCTGATCCAGGTGGTGAAGGAAGAGCGCGGCTCCAAGGGCGCAGCGCTCACCACCTATCTCAGCCTCGCCGGTCGCTACTGCGTGCTGATGCCCAACACCGCGCACGGTGGCGGCATTTCCCGCAAGATTTCCAACCCGGCCGATCGCAAGCGCCTGAAGCAGGTGATGGCCGATCTGCACCTGCCGAACGGCATGGGCGCCATCGTGCGCACCGCCGGCCTGAAGCGCAGCGCCGCCGATATCCGCCGCGATTTCGATTATCTTACCCGCCTCTGGGACGAGATCCGCGAGAAGACCCTGGCCAGCCAAGCCCCGGCGCTGATTCATGAAGATTCGGGTCTCATCAAGCGCGCCATCCGCGACGTCTATAACCGCGAGATCGATCAGGTGCTGGTGGAAGGCCGCGGCGGTTTCGAGGCCGCGCACCGCTTCATGTCGATGCTGATGCCCAGCCACGCCGCCAAGGTGGTGGAATATGAAGGCAGCGTGCCATTGTTCCAGCGCTTCGGTGTCGAGGATCAGCTGGAAGCCATGTACCAGCCGGTCGTCCAGCTGAAATCGGGTGGTTATCTGGTCATCAACCCGACCGAGGCTTTGGTGTCGATCGACATCAACTCCGGGCGCTCGACCCGCGAATATGGCATCGAGGAAACCGCCACCAAGACCAACCTGGAAGCCGCCGACGAGATCGGCCGCCAGTTGCGTTTGCGCGACATGGCCGGCCTGGTGGTGATCGATTTCATCGACATGGAAAATGGTTCCAACGTCCGCAAGGTCGAAAAGGCCATGAAGGAGGCGCTGAAAAATGATCGCGCCCGCGTGCAGATCGGCCGTATTTCCAGCTTTGGCCTGATGGAAATGAGCCGGCAGCGCCTGCGCACCGGTATCCTGGAAGCCTCCACCCATATCTGCCCGATGTGCGAAGGCACCGGCATGGTGCGTTCGGTGTCGTCGTCGGCGCTGGCCGCCCTGCGCGCGCTGGAAGCCGAAGCCCTGCGCGGTCGCCACAGCGATCTGGTGCTGCGCGCCAGCGAGGAAGTGGCGGTCTATCTGCTAAACCGCAAGCGCATCGAACTGGCCGAGCTGGAAGAACTCTATGGCGTGACCATCATCACCCGCCCGGATGATTCGCTGATCGGCCCCAATTTCGAGATCGATGCCGGCGGTCCGCCGCCGTCGAAGAAGGTGGAGATGGTGGCGCTGCCGCCGCTGGTGAAGATCGTCGAGGACGGCGATGCCGACGAAGCCGAAGACGATGACGGCGAAGAGGGTGAAGAGCGCGGCGAGGATGGCCGCCGTGGGCGGGGCCGTGGTCGCCGTCGCCGTCGCCGTGACGGCCGTGGCCGCGACAAGGGTGAAGAGTGCAGTGACGATCAGGCCGACGCGCATGACGACGATCATGGCGATGAGCATCACAACGATGGCGCGGACGACGCGGCCGATGAGGTTGAAGGCGACGGCGCCGAGGCCACCGACAATGGTGAAACCGGCGAGAATGGCGGTCGCCGCAAGCGCCGCCGGCGTGGCCGTCGCGGCCGCCGCGGCGGTGCCGAACGCACCAACGATGCGGCAACGGATGAGGCCGCTGAAGCCGCACCGGCCGCGCCGGAACCGGTGGCTGAAGAAGTTGCCGCCAAGCCCAAGCGCAGCCGCCGCAAGAAGGCCGATGACGCGCCGGGGAGCGAAGCAGCACCGGAAGCAGTTGTCGAAATTGTGCCTGAGCCGGTGGCCGATGAGCCGGCCGCCAAGCCCAAGCGCATTCGCCGCAAGAAGGACGATGCTGCGCCCGAGAGCGTTGCCGCGCCGGAGCCGGTTGTTGAACCAGCACCGGAACCGGTTGCCGAAGAACCCGCGGCCAAGTCCAAGCGCAGCCGCAAGAAACCGGCGGCTGAGGCCGTGGCCGAACCTGTCGCTGCTGCGGCCGAAGAACCGGTTGCCGAAGCCGCTGAGCCCACCGCCCCAGCCGCTCCGGCCCGCAAGGGCTGGTGGCAGCGTACCTTCGGGAACGACTGACAAGTCGGCCTAGGCCGCACACAAGAAAGCCTTTCTCCCCCCTTGCCGCGCGATGCGGCAAGGGGGGCATGGATTTTCACCCCCAATCTGGTCGCATCTTCCTGGTTGGCGCTGGCCCCGGCGCCGCTGATCTGCTCACCCTGCGTGCCGTCCGCGCGTTGGCTGCCGCCGATGTCGTGGTGCACGACGGCCTGGTGGGTGACGAAGTGATGGCGCTGATCCCCGCCCACGCCCGCCGGATTTCGGTCGCCAAACGCCGCGCCCGCCACACGCTGGCCCAGGATGAAATCGGCGATCTGCTGGTTGCCGAAGCCCGCGCTGGCCACACCGTGGTGCGGCTGAAAGGCGGCGACCCGTTCATTTTTGGCAGGGGCGGCGAAGAAGTGGATGCTGCACTCGCCGCTGGTGTGCCCGTTGTTGTGATTCCCGGCATATCGGCCGCCAATGGCGCGGCCGCCTCCACCTTGATGCCGCTCACTCACCGCGATCATGCCTCGATGGTCAGCTTTGTCGCTGGCGAATGCCGCGGCCTCGCCGAACAGAATTGGGCCGGCCTGGCCGGTAAGGGCCGCACCCTGGTAATCTACATGGGCCTGGCCGGTGCCGCGCCGATCGCCGAGAAATTGATGGCCGATGGCCTGGCACCCGATACGCCGGTTGCCGTTGTCGAACGCGCCACCCAGGCCAATGAACGCCTCGTCACCTCGCTGCTCGCCGATCTGGCCGGGCTGGTGGCGCGCGAGGCCATCGCTTCCCCTGCTCTCATCATCGTTGGCGATGTGGCGGCGCTGCCCGCTGCTCGTGCCAAAGCAAAGGAAACCGCATGCCTTGTTTGCTGACCGGAAACCGCCTCGAAACCGGCGATGTGTTGTGGTGGGCTGGTTACGATTGGAGTCTCCATTTGAGAGATGCCGTGGCCGTGGACGACCACGGTGAGGCGCTGATTGCCCGCCTGTTGCCCCAGGAACGCATCAACGATCTCGTTCTGATCGACGTGGATGCCACGCCTGATGGCTGGCGCCCGCGCTCCACCCGGGAACGCGTGCGCGCCGTCGGCCCCAGCGTGCGCCCCGATTTTGCCCTGCCCTCCCTGCCTGTGGACGCCATCTGATGTACCGTTACGACGAATATGATCAGGCGATTGTCGATGCCCGCGTCGCCGAATTCCGCGACCAGGTCGAACGCCGGCTGAAGAACGAAATCAGCGAAGAAGCCTTCAAGCCGCTGCGGCTGATGAACGGCCTTTATCTGCAGCTGCACGCCTATATGCTGCGCGTCGCCATACCGTACGGCACGGTGGATTCGCGTCAGATGCGCATGCTGGCCCACATCGCCCGCCGTTATGATCGCGGCTATGGCCATTTCACCACGCGCCAGAACATCCAGTACAATTGGATGAAGCTGGAAGAGATGCCGGACCTGCTCACCGATCTGGCCAGCGTGGAAATGCATGCCTTCCAGACCAGCGGCAACTGCATCCGCAACATCAGTTCCGATCAGTTCGCGGCGGCCGCCGCCGACGAGATCGCCGATCCGCGCCCCTATGCCGAGCTGCTGCGGCAATGGTCGACGCTGCACCCGGAATTCTCGTTCCTGCCGCGCAAGTTCAAGATCGCGGTCACCGGCAGCACGATCGATCGTGCCGCCATCAAGCTGCACGATATCGGCCTTGAACTGGTGCAGAATGACGCTGGCGAGATCGGCCTGAAAGTGCTGGTCGGTGGCGGCATGGGCCGCACGCCGATGCTGGGCCATGTGATCCGCGAATGGCTGCCGGTGGCGGATTATCTCAGCTACATGGAAGCGATCTTGCGGGTCTATAACCGCCACGGCCGCCGCGACAACATCTACAAGGCGCGCATCAAGATCCTGGTCAACGATCTCGGCGCCGCCGAATTCGCCCGCCAGGTCGAGGAAGAATGGGCGCTGGTGAAGCCGCTCGGCCTCGATCCGCCGCCGTCCGAATTGGCCCGTATCGCCGCGCACTTCGCGCCGCCGGTGCTTGATGCCAACGCGCCTGTCGAGATCGACCAGTCCAACCCGGATTTCGCCAACTGGGTGACGGTGAACACGCATCCCCACAAGGCGCCCGGCTATGCCATCGTCACCATCAGCCTGAAGGCACCGGGCGAAACCCCCGGCGACGCGTCGGCCGATCAGATGGATATCATCGCCGATCTGGCCCAGCGTTACGCCGGCGACGAAATCCGCGTGACCCACACGCAGAATCTGGTGCTGCCGCATGTGCGCCGCGCCGATCTGTTCGATCTGTGGCAGGTGCTGGTTTCGGCCGGGCTGGCCACCGCCAACCTGGATCGCGCGTCGGACATCATTTCCTGCCCCGGCCTTGATTATTGCACCTTGGCCAATGCCCGCTCCATCCCCATCGCCCAGAAACTGGCGGTGAAGCTGGCGCCGCAAGAAGCGGATCTGGGTGAGCTGAAGATCAAGGTTTCCGGCTGCATCAACGGCTGTGGGCACCACCACGCCGGCCACATCGGCATCCTGGGCGTCGATCGCAAGGGCGAGGAAAATTACCAGCTCCTCCTCGGCGGCTCCGGCGCCGAAGATGCGACTTTGGCCAAGACCCTCGGCCCCGGTTTCGACGAAAATGGCATCGTGACGGCGGTGGAAAAGGTCATCGACCGTTACAAGACGCTGCGCGCCGATCCGGCCGAACGTTTCCTCGACACCTATCGCCGCGTCGGCGCCGAACCCTTCAAGGAGGCCGTGTATGGCTGAAGTCTATCGTTTGCGCGCCGATCCGGAACACACGGCGCCGGCCGTGCCGTTGGCTGACTATCAGCCCGGCGGCACTGCCGTGTGGCTGGAGGCGGGCGATGATGCCCGTCTGCTCGTCCCGCATCTGGGCGCCCTGCGCCGCATCGACATCGCCTTCCCGAAGTTCCGCGAAGGCCGCGGTTACAGCAGTGCCCGCATCCTGCGGGAAGCCGGCTTCACGGGCGAAATCCGTGCAGTTGGCGTGCTCTATGTCGATCAGCTGATGTTTCTCACCCGCGCCGGATTCGATGCCGTGCTGCCTGAAACGCCGATTGATCCGGCGGTGGCGGAGCGCACGCTGGCGCGCTTCCCCAATGTCTACATGAAAGCGGCCGACAGCCTGCAACCGATCTGGGCGCTTCGCGAACAGTCCAACGCATGAGCGAGGCGGCGCGCCTGCCAGATGTGATTGACACCGCGCCGGCCTTCACGGCCGAGCAGGTGGCGGCGCTGAACGCCCGTTTTGCCGGCCGGCCAACGGCGGAGATGCTGGCCGAACTTCTCACCGGCGAGCTGAAAGGCCGCATCGCCGTCGTCTCCTCGTTCGGGGCGGAATCGGCGATGCTGCTCGATCTGGTCGCCGCGGTCGACCGCAGCGTGCCGCTGATCTTCATCAACACCCAGAAGATGTTCGGCGAAACGCCAGCCTATCGCGACAGCCTGGCCGAAAGTCTGGGCTTCACCGATCTGCGCGTCTATCGCCCCGACCCGTATGAGATTGCTCGTCGCGACGACAAGTCCCTGCGCTGGGCTTATGATCCCGATGGCTGCTGCGATCTGCGCAAGGTTGAACCGCTCCGCCGCGCGCTGGCCGGTTTCGACGCGTGGATCTCTGGTCGAAAGGGCTTCCAGTCCGGCCGCGCCGGTCTGCCGCGCTTCGAGCTTGATGAAAACCGCCTGAAAATCAACCCGCTCGCCGATTGGGACAAGGCCGCCATGGACGCGCAGTTTACGCTGCGTGAGCTACCCCGCCACCCGCTCGAAGCCTCCGGCTATCCCTCCATCGGCTGCCAGCCCTGCACCAGCCAGGTCCAGCCCGGCGAAGACCCCCGCGCCGGCCGCTGGCGCCACTGGGACAAGACCGAATGCGGAATTCACAATCAGCCGGCATTCTAGGCTGAGGGCAGCGCCGGAATCCCACACCCGGACAGCCATTCGGCAACAGCATCATAATCGGCGGGCGGCCGCGTCGCATCGGTCGCGTCACCCCTCGGCACATAGATCACCATTCCCTGCCGCGAGCGCGAGAGCAGCACGCGATAGGCGTTACGGACATATTCGGCGCGGCCGATGCCGCTCTGCGTGGCGCCGATCTGCTGCCAGTTGGTGCCTCTGAACTGGCGGGCCTGCCAGCCATTTTCCGTGCGGCGATAATTCAAGTCCCAGGCGACGCCCGCCCAATCGAGCTCGAGCCCCTGGACGTCGAACTCGGTCGCGGCATCTTCCAGCGCGTTGGAGGAGCGCACATCGTCGTTGCCGTTCAGGAACCAGTGGCAGACATCGACCGGAGCCTTGACGTGAAGGCCTTCCGGCTTGAGCCGCAGCGCATTAGAACTGGCGAGCAGGCCGGCGCGTTCGCCGGCCCGGCGCTGCGTTCGCAGCCACTGCCGGGCCGCCGCTAGATCGCGCATGTAGCAGACAGGAAACTGATCAAGGCCTCTGATCAAGGCGCTGGCCGCGCCCGCATCCTCGGCCAGAAGTGCCGCCACGAATGCCGACACGCCTTCGGCGCGAAACGACCGCACCGACACCGCCAGGTGCAGGCCTGCATCGGGAACCGCGCCGCGGTGCGCCAGATGCCACCGCATCGCCCCGTCAATTGTACCGCCCTCGGCCATGAGGTGCGGCGGCAGGAATAGCTGCCAGTGGGGCAGCCCGGCTTGCAGCGCATTCAGCCACTCGGCGACACCGGCTTCCCCACGGTTGATTTCCTGCCCTTCGCCGATCAGGCAGACGACGACACACCAATCTGGCCGGCGGTCCATCACCGAAAGCAGGAAGCCGGGCTCTGACTGGTCAAACGCCGGCTGGCCCTTCTTGCGGCGCATGAAATCACTGGTCATGGCACGATCCCAGGCGCGCTGGGCCTCGTCGAAAATCACCACATGCTCGGTCGGAACGCGATCGGGCGCCAGATACTCGTCGCGAAAATGGTGGACGTTCTGGATGAAGGCATCGGGCTCGCGGGCTTGCAGTATGCGGGCCTCAGGCAAATCGGGCAGGGCGCGCTTGCGCTTGCCGTCGCGGCGCAGTGCCTCCTGCAGCACCTGCACCAGCGGGCCGTTGCCTGACAGGAACACGGCGTGTTCTTCCGGGTGGTCGGGATGGCGCTGGCAGGCGAGGTTGAGGCCGGCGAGCGTCTTGCCGGCGCCGGGTACGCCGGTAACGAAGCAGATGGCCTTGCCGCCCTCCGTCCGCATCCGCGCCACCACCGCCGCAATGGCGTTGGCCGTGCGCGACAGATTTTCGGCGCCCGCCTCAGAGCGGGAGATGGCCGTGACGTCGTGGCCGGCATAGAGCGCTTCGGCCGCCTCGATGATGCTGGGGGTGGGGCGATAGGCGCCCTCAGCCCATGCGTCGGCGTCGATGACCGGTCCGTCACAGCTGGCGAGCAGGCGGCGCAGCGTGGGCAGCACGTCATCGGGGCTGAGGCAAAGCGGACTGTGCACCCGGTCTTCCGCCCAGAAGCCAAAGCCAAGCTGCTGCGGCGGCGCCTCGCTGGCGATCAGGATCGGGATGATGGCCTTGTCGTGGCTGGTGACATGGAAATTCTTGAGGTCGAGCGCATAGCCATGGGCTTGCTCAATGGCATGGCGGGCAAAGGCGCGCTCGCCAACTTTGTATTCAAGCACCAGGATCAGCGGCCCTGCCACGATCACGGCATCCGCGCGTCGTCCCATGCGGGGGATGGCAAATTCCATGAAGAAGTGGGCATCGGGCAGCGCAGCCGCCAATTGCTTGAGATGGGTGATCGTGAATTGCCATGCACTGATTTGTGCCAACTCAGCCGGAAATTGGGTTGCTTCGGTGAGATAGCCCAGGATCAATTGCGGCGTCGCGTTGGCCAGCATTTCGGCTGGATAATCAAACCAGGCGCGCTTCATTGCGCCAGGCTGCCAGGTGATGCGTTGAGCTGCAACGAAAAAGGGCGGCCCTTGCAGGCCGCCCCTCTTGTTGTTGGTCTGCCCGTTCAGGCGGCTTTTGGTGCCGAATCCCGCACTCTGGCGTCCACATGGGCTTCGAACTGGGCGAAATTGGCGATGAACATGCCAACCAGCGCCTTGGCCTTGGCGTCATAGGCGGCCTTGTCGGCCCAGGTTTCGCGCGGGTTGAGGATGGTGGGTTCGACGCCCGGAACCGAGACCGGCACGGCGAAGCCGAAATTGTCGTCGGTGCGGAACTCGGCAGTCTTCAGGCTGCCATCGAGCGCGGCGTTGAGCAGGGCGCGCGTCACCTTGATTGGCATGCGGGTGCCTGTGCCGCCGGTGCCGGCTCCGCCGCCAGTCCATCCGGTGTTGACCAGCCACACGTCCACGCCGCCCTTGGCGATCCGTTCCTTCAGCAGATTGCCATACACCGACGGGTGGCGCGGCATGAACGGCGCGCCAAAGCAGGTGGAGAAGGTGGCATCCGGCTCGGTCACGCCGATTTCGGTGCCGGCCACGCGCGCGGTGTAGCCGGACAGGAAGTGGTACATGGCCTGATCCGGGGTCAGCTTGGCGATCGGCGGCAGGATGCCGAACGCATCGGCCGTGAGCATGATGATGTTGCGCGGTACCGGGCCCATATTGTCGGCACTGGCGTTCGGGATGAAATCAATCGGATAGGAACCGCGGCTGTTTTCGGCCAGGCTGTTGTCATCCAGATCGATCACGCGCGTATCGGGATCCATCACGACATTTTCCAGCACCGTGCCGAAACGGCGGGTGGTGGCGTAAATCTCGGGTTCGGCTTCGGCGGAAAGCCGGATCATCTTGGCATAGCAGCCGCCTTCGAAGTTGAAGACGGCGGTATCGGACCAGCCATGTTCATCATCGCCGATCAGCGTGCGGCTGGCGTCGGCAGAAAGCGTGGTCTTCCCGGTGCCAGACAGGCCGAAGAAGATCGCGGTATCGCCGTCTGCGCCAATATTGGCCGAGCAGTGCATCGGCATCACGCCCTTCAGCGGCAGCAGATAGTTGAGGATGGAGAAGACGCTCTTCTTCATCTCGCCAGCGTACGCCGTGCCGCCGATCAGGATGGTCTTGCCTTCGAAATCCACCGCCACGATGGTTTCGCTGCGGCAGCCGTGGCGGGCCGGATCGGCCTTGAAGCTGGGCAGATCGATGATGGTATATTCCGGCACGAAGGCGGCCAGATCGGCCAGTTCCGGGCGCACCAGCAGGGTGCGGATGAACAGGCTGTGCCAGGCAAATTCGGTGATGACGCGCACCTTCACGCGGTGTTCGGGCTGGCTGCCGCCAAAAAGATCCTGCACGAACAGGTCGCTCTTGCCCTTCAGTGCGGTTTCGAAATCAGCCTTGATGGCTGCTAACTGCTCGGGCGTGATGCTCTTGTTCTTGTCCCACCAGATGCTGCCATCGGTGGCGGCATCACGCACGATGAACTTGTCGTTGGCGCTGCGGCCGGTGTGCTTGCCGGTTTTCACCACGAGCGCGCCGTGTTCCGACAGCAGGCCCTCGCCGCGCTGTACGGCGAGTTCCACCAGCGGGCCGGTCAGCAGGTTCCAGTGCAGGGCGGCGGGCGTGGCGAGACCCTGTTGAACAAGGCCATGGGCGGGCACAACGGTGGACGGCACGGTGAATACTCCCTCATCGCTGGGTCAGCCTTGTTGACCGATCTTGCATGACCGCATAATCCACGTATACGTATTCGTCAAAGAAGCGGGGCGTGTTGCGGGCGCAGGCCAGCAATGTTCTGTCGCAACCGTGAGGCTGGGCGAGAGGGCCATCGGCGGCGCGCTCTTGCCACCGGCCGGCCAAGGTTCCAAAAGGCCAGTCGATGGATATCGAAAACCCGACATCCCCCACCATTGCCCTGGTTGATGATGATCGCAACATCCTCACCTCGGTGTCGATTGCGCTGCAGGCCGAAGGCTTTGCGGTGCGGCTCTATTCCGATGGCGACAGCGCCTTGAAGGCGCTGATCGAAAATCCGCCCGATCTGGTGGTGCTCGATATCAAGATGCCGCGCATGGACGGGATGGAAGTGCTGCGCCGCCTGCGCGAAAAAGTGCAGGTGCCGGTGATCTTCCTCACCAGCAAGGACACCGAGATCGACGAGGCTTTGGGCCTGGCCATGGGCGCCGACGATTATATCGGCAAGCCGTTCAGCCAGCGCCTGCTGATCGAACGAATCCGCGCCGTGCTGCGCCGCACCGCCAACCGCCGCGTGGCTCCCGATGCGGAAAACGAAGCGCCGGCCGTCGATCCGATCGTGCGCGGCCGGTTGACCATGGATCCGGCCCGCCACCGCGTGTTTTGGGATGCCGGCGAAGGCCGGCGCGGGGATGTCGCGCTCACGGTTACCGAGTTCATGATCCTGGAAACGCTGGCGGCCCGCCCCGGCTTCGTGAAGTCCCGCGATCAGCTGATGGACGCAGCGTACAGCCACGATGTCTATGTGGATGATCGCACCATCGACAGCCACATCAAGCGCCTGCGCAAGAAATTCCGCGCGGTTGATCACCAGTTCAAGGCGATCGAGACGCTGTACGGCGTCGGCTACCGCTTCAACGAGGAGTAGGCCCAGGTGAAGGCCGAAGAGGCCGTGCAGGAATGGCGCCGCGGCCTTGGCTTTGGCTCGCTGCGCGCCCGCATCTTTGCGGTGAACCTGCTCGCCGTGATCGTGCTGGCGATCATGCTGCTCTATCTGGATACGGTGCGATCGCGCCTGCTGGGTGAGCGAACCGCCAGCCTGGCCAGTGAAGCCATCACCGTCTCGCGGCTGGTGACCGATCTGCCGCCAACGGCGCGGGCCGGCAGCATCCTGCGGCTTGGCATGGAACGCGGCACCCGCGTGCGGCTGTATGCGGGCAGCGGCGAGCGTCTTGCCGACAATTGGCTGAATCCGAAGACCCCGCGTTTCGTGATTGAAAACCCGGCCGCCTATGACTGGCGGCGTTCATCGGCCAAGGCCATCGATCGGGCGCTGGATGCAGTGCTGGGGTTTCGTACTCTGTCGCCTTATGTGGAACCGGCGGTAGACACGGCCAGCTTGTGGCCGGAACTGGCGCGCAGCACCGCCGCCGCCCAGCCGGTTACCGATCTGCGCCGCGCCAATGATGGCAGCCTAATCGTCACGGCCGCGGCACCGGTGCCGGGGTTGGGCCATGTGCTGCTCACCGATTCGGCGGACGATCTGGCCAGCATCCTGCGCCGCGAGCGCCTCACCTCGGCCTGGCTGCTGCTCAGTGTCATTGCGCTCACCCTGGGCCTGTCGCTCTATCTCGCGCGCACCATCGTGCGGCCCTTGCGCATGCTGGCGATTGCTGCGCACCGGGTCCGGCTGGGGCGCAGCCGCGAAGTGGTGGTGCCGCGCCTGCCCGACCGCAGTGACGAGATTGGCGCCCTGGCCCGCGCCATTTCCGATATGTCCACCGCATTGCGGCGCCAGATTGACGCGACCGAGGCCTTTGCCGCCGATGTGGCGCACGAACTCAAGAACCCGCTGGCCTCCCTACGCTCTGCCGTGGAAGTGCTGGACCGCGTGGAGAAGCCCGAACTGCGCGCGCAATTGCTGGCGGTGATCCGCGACGATGTTGGCCGCATCGATCGGCTGATCACCGATATCGCCGATGCCAGCCGGCTGGATGCCGAACTGTCGCGCACCGGCTTTCAACCCATCGACGTCGCCGCGCTCGCCGATGGCCTGGTGGCGGCCTATGGGGTTGCGGCCACCGCCTCCAACCGGTCGCGCACGGTCAGTGTCGAGCGCGCCGGCTTGGCCGGGCCGGTGCTGATCGAAGGGGACGCCAACCGCTTGGCGCAGGTGCTGCGCAACCTGATCGACAACGCCATCAGCTTTTCCCCCGATGGCGGCCGGGTGACGCTGGCGCTGGCCAGCCGTGGCGATCAGGTCGAGCTGGCGGTGAGTGATCAGGGCCCGGGCGTGCCGGCCGCCAACCGCCGCGACATTTTCCGCCGTTTCTATTCCGAACGCCCGGAAGGCGAGGATTTTGGCCGCCATTCCGGCCTGGGCCTGTCCATCGCCGGCGCCATTGTGGTCGCGCACGGCGGCCAGATCACCGTGGAGGATGCGCCCGGCGGCGGCGCGGCCTTCCGTGTGCTGCTGCCGGCGGCCTGAGCCGTGGAGACGCTTCACGCCACTGCCGTTGCCCTTGATGGCCGGGCTGTGCTGCTGCTGGGCCCGTCGGGCAGCGGCAAATCCGATCTGGCGCTGCGGCTGGTGGCGGCCGGTTGGCGGCTGGTGGCGGATGACCGGGTGGTTGTCACGCCTGAGGGTGATCGCATCATTGCCAGCGCGCCGCCGCGCCTGGCCGGCCTGCTGGAAGTGCGCGGAGTGGGCATCGTGCCCGAACCGACCGCGCCGGCCCCGGTTGCGCTGGCGCTTGATCTGGCGGCCACAGCTGATCGCCTGCCCGATTCCGAGCATCTGGTGCTGGCCGGGCAGACAGTGCCGCGGCTTGCGTTTGATCCGTTCGGGGAATCTGCGCCGCAACGTGCGGCCCGGGCTCTGGAAGTGCATGGCTTGGCAATGCACGGCCTTCCCGGCACAGATGGCGCGATGAATCCGCCGATTCTGATCATCTCTGGCCTGTCCGGTGCCGGCAAATCGACCGTGCTGCGTGCGCTCGAAGATGCCGGTCATGAAGTGGTGGACAATCTGCCGCTATCGTTATTCGACGCGCTGATCGCTGGCGCCACCAGCCGCCCGCTGGCACTCGGCATCGACAGCCGCACCCGCGCCTTCGATGCCGCCGCCTTGGGCCAGCGCGTCGCTGCCCTGCGTGATTCGGGCCGCGATGCCCGGCTCATCACGTTGGAATGCAGCGATGATGTGCTGATCCGGCGCTTTTCCGAAACCCGCCGGCGCCATCCGCTGGCACTGGATCGTCCGGCTATCGATGGCATCCGCGCCGAACGCGAATTGCTCAGCCCCCTGCAACGCTGGGCCGATCTGGTGATCGACACCACCGAATTGTCGGTCACCGGTCTGCGCGCCCGTATCGCCGAACGTTTTGGCGGCGGCTTCTCGCCTGGCCTCACCGTCACCGTGCTCAGCTTCGGTTTCTCTGCCGGCCTGCCGCGCGATGCCGATCTGGTGTTCGACATGCGGTTCCTCAGCAATCCGCACTGGGACATCACGCTGCGCCCGCTGACCGGCGAGGACAGCCAAGTGGCGGCGCATGTTGCGGCCGATCCGCTGTATGCTCCTACGCTCGACAAGATCGATGATCTGGTGACCAGCTTGCTTCCCGGCTATACCCGCGAGGGCAAGGCCTATCTCACCATCGCCATCGGCTGCACCGGCGGCCGCCATCGCAGCGTGGCCGTGGCCCGCGCACTGGCCGCGCGGCTGCAAGCGGCTGGCCAGAATGTGGCCCTGGTGCATCGCGATGTCGCTAAACAGGCAGGCGATGCGGCCGTGGTCGCAGGCGACCCATTGACAGAATCGGCAAAAAGGCGTGACGGCGGCCGGCAATGATTGGACTTGTGTTGGTAACGCATGGGCGTCTCGCGGCTGAGTTTGTCGCGGCGATGGAGCACGTCGTCGGCGCGCAGGACCGCGTCGAACCGATCTGCATCGCCGCTGATGACGACATGGAACTGCGCCGCGCCGATATCGCCGCCGCCGTCGCCCGCTGCAACGCCGGCCAGGGCGTCATCATTCTCACCGACATGTTTGGCGGCACGCCGTCCAATCTCGCCATCTCGCTGCTCGGGCCGCAGGTGGAAGTGATCGCCGGCGTGAACCTGCCGATGCTGATCAAGCTGGCCAGCGTGCGCAAGACCGGCACGGTGGAAGCCGCCGTGCAGGCCGCGCAGGATGCCGGGCGCAAATATATCGCGGTGGCCAGCCGTATGCTGGGCGAGGCCGCTTGAGCGAGACGGCTGGTCCTGTCGAGGTCCCGATCACCAACCGGCGCGGGCTGCACGCACGCGCCAGTGCCAAGTTCGTCACCATGGCCTCCAGCTTCGATGCCGAAGTGATGGTGAGCCACGACGGTTCGTCGGTCACCGGGACCTCGATCATGGGCCTGATGATGCTTGCGGCCGCCTTGGGCGACAGCATCACCATCAGCGCCACCGGCCCGGAAGCCGAAGCCGCTGTGTCCAAGCTGGCCGGGCTGGTGCTCGACAAGTTCGGCGAGGATTGACCGACTACGCGTTCGGGTCTCTTCTGCCCCAATGCGCTACATCCTCCTCGCCGCCGCCGTCCTTTCCGCCCCGGCGCTCGCCAAACCTGACGCTGATACCAAGGCGTGGCTGGCCCACACTGCCGAACTGAGCAGTGATGCGATGGAAGGCCGCGATGCCGGCAGCCCCGGCCATGCGCGCGCGATCGATCTGGTGGAACGCTGGTTCAAAGCGGCGAAACTGCAACCGGCGGGGGAGAACGGCACCTATCGCCAGACGGTGCCGCTGCACGAAGTGACGGTGACGGCCGCCTGCATGCGCGTAGTGGCGCCCGATGGCAGCGCCGCGCCGCTCAAATTCCTGCACGACATCACGCCCCGCCCCGCCACTGATCTGCCTGCCACGCTGTCTGGTCCGATGCGCTTCGCCGGTTACTGCAGCACGGCCGAGGCTGGCCCGGAACTGAAGGGCAAGATCGCCGTCTGTTACGGCAGCCGCCGCGCCGGCCGGGCGAATGCGGCCGAACGGCTGGCGGCGGTGACGGCGGCGGGCGCCGTGGCGCTGCTCGCCATCGATGACGTGGGTTTTACCGTGGAGGCGCCGCGCTGGCCCGATGCCTATGCCCGCGCGGTGGCGCATGAAGGCACGGCGCTACCAGGCGATGTTCCCGGCGGCCTGCCGCAATTCCGGTTGAACGGGGCAGCGCTGGAACGGCTGATGGCCGGCACCGGGCGACTGGCCGCCACCCTGCTGACCGAAGCGACCTATCACCGCGATTTGGAGGCTTTTGATCTTCCTGGCCGCTTCGCGGCAAAGCTGACCACTGTGCAGCGCCGCTTCACCAGCCAGCAGGTGATCGGCCTGCTGCCCGGCACCGACAAGAGCAAGGCCGGCGAGGTGATGCTGCTCGGCGCCCATATCGATGGCTATGGCTTTGGCGAACCGGTGAACGGCGATGGGCTGTATAATGGCACGCTCGATGATGCCGGCTATGTCGCACTGCTCGCGCGGCTGGCGGAACGGCGGCGCGGCAAGGGCTTTGCCCGACCGGTGCTGTTCGCCGCGTGGACGGCGGAGGAAAAGGGCCTGCTCGGCGCGCGCTGGTGGCTGCAGCACCCAACGCTGCCCAAGGAGCAACTGGTGGGCGTGATCAATCTCGATCAACTGCGACCGCTGTTCCCGCTGAAGGCGCTCACCCTGCACGGGCTGGGCCAGAACACGCTGGCGGATACGGCGAAATCGGTGGCGGAGAGCCTGAAAATCGAGATCCGCCCCGATCGCGAGCCGGAACGCAACTTGATCCGCCGGGTCGACTCATGGCCGTTCATGGAGGTCGGCATCCCGGCGGTGAACTTCGTCTTCGCCTATAACCCGCGCACCGAGGAAGAGCGCATCTACCGTGACTGGTACCAGCGCCGTTACCACCGCCCGCAGGATGATATTTCGACGCCGATGGACCTCGACGCGGCGCGGGATTTCAACCGGTTTTTCTATATGCTGGTAGAAACGTCGGCGAACGGGGCGGCGAAGCCCGTAATGAAGGCGCCAACAGCGCCGTAAGTTCAGTTGCCGAACGTGTAGATCGCAAGTTCCGCGCCGTCGGCAAAGCCCATCGCATTGTAAACAGGGCGGCCGGCGGCGGTGGCGTGGAGCCAGATGCGGCGACTGCCGCCCGCCGCCTGGGCTTCGGCGATGGCGCGGCGCATGGCGGCTTCGGCATAGCCGCGGCCATGCAGACCGGGCAGCGTTGCCACCATCGCGATGTAGATCATCTCGCCAGTCACGAAGCTCAGCGTGCTGGTGACAGCCGTGTTGCCATCATAACCTACGATGCCGTAGGCCTGCCCCGACCAGTTGGGAATCGCGCCGGTGAGGGCCAGGAATTCGGGTGGCATCCCGTATGCGGCGGCATTGACGACACCCACATCCAGACCCGTCGCCTAGTCGGCGGCCAACCGGAAATCCAGCGCCGGCGGGCTGCGCCGGGGTGGCAGCAGTTGATCGGCGCACATCCCCCACATGTTCATGAAGTGCACCATTCTGTGATCAGCCAACACGGCTTCGGCACCATCAGGCAGCCATTCCGGGCAGACCACCACCATCGAATCGTGCGGACATTGCGCGTCCTGGCGGCGGGCTTCGGCGAACACGCCGTGCAGTTCGGCGGCGCTATCGATCGGGCGATCGACAACCAGCATGTTGAAGAACGAGCAGTTGGTTTGCGACAATGAAACGGCGAGGCCTGGGGTGCGGGCATGAAGATGGCCGGGATATTGCCCGGTCATATAGTCCCACGCGTCAACAAAGCTGCTGACCACATCCTTGGTTGCCAGTGTCATGTTCGTCTCCCCCCTGCAGCGACCGGTCACTCCCCGGGTCGATATGTCTTCTCCACATGCCCCTGCAATTGCGCATCGGTCAAATAGACGCTGCGGAAATCATGCGTCCGATATCGCTCCGCCTGGTCGCGGAAGTGAGGGCTGGCGGGGTTGCTGTTCAGGCCGCCGGCGTGAACAGCGCGGGCTTCCGGGCCGTCCTTGCCGAAGCGGACGACGGCGACAAAGCTGTTGCCATAGCTGCCATACCAGCGTTTCGTGCCCACGCCGGGCCCAGCGCCAAAGCTGGCGAGGCTGCCCCAGTTGCCGCTGGCAAAGCCGATCGGGGTTGAGGGCAATTTGTCGTCGTAGCTGCCGGCGATGGCGCCGTTCAGCCGCTGGAAGCGGTTGATGTGGCCCCACGGTGTGTCCCAGCCGCCGAAATCGCCGGCAAGACGGGCAATGGCGGTATCGAGCGCGGCCAGGCGATCGGCATCCGGAACGCTGGCGCTGGCCAGATACGGCACGATGGCTTCCTCATCCAGCTTGGCGATGGGGCCAAAGCGCTTGATCATCTCGTCGCCCCAGAACACGGCAAGGCTGGTCGGCACCGAGGCTTCGCCGGTGCGATAATCCCAGGACTTCAGCGCGGCGATGGGCGCTGCGAGCCGGTCTTTCTGCGCGCCGGCCGGCAGGGCATCCCAGGCCTTCACCAGCGGCGGGATCGTATCGGCAAAGCCCTGCAGGAAGGGATCATATGCGGTGGTGAGCAAGGCGGGCAGATCGAACTTCTTGTCACCGCTCAGCAGGCGCAGCGCGTTGGGGCCGCGCGGGTTTTCGCCAGCATAGTCCATATAGCGCGGGAAGGCGGCCTGTTTCGGGCTGTCCTTGCCGGCGGCGGTCCACGGCCAGTTGTTGACGTTGAACACAAAGCCGGTGCCCGGATTGGCGACGCTGGGCAGTTGATCGAGGCTGTGTTCGCCCTGCCAATCAGTGGCAGGATCGCTGCCGTCGACCGGCTTCTTCCAGTTGAACTTTGCGTCGCGCACCGGCACGAATTGCGGGTGGAGATAGGCGATCTCGCCCTTGGAACTGGCAAACAGCGTGGCGTTGGACGAGTTGGCGCGGCGGGAGGCGACCTGCAGATAGCTGGCCAGATCATGGGTCTTGGTGCGCAGGAAGCTTTGTTCTAGCGCCGCCACGGGCCGGTGCATCAGCGAAACCGCGATCCACTTGCCATTCTCCGCCCGGATGATCGGGCCGTGGTGCGAGCGATAGGTGGTGAAATTGCGCGTCTGCAACGTGCCATCGGCGGCCTTGTAGGGCACGCTGATGCGCTTTTCGGCCAACGGCTTCCAGGTCGTCCCGTGCAGATAATACCACTTGCCGCCCTTCCGCTCCACGGTGAGCGCAAATTCATCGATATTGTCGACGCCCGACGAGGTGTGCATCCAGCCGACATGGCGGTTGAAGCCCTGATAGACGAAGAACTGCCCCCAGGTGCTGGCGCCATAGGCATCGAGGCCCTGGCCACTTTCGACCTTGGCTTCACTGCGGAAATAGAAGCTGGTGTGCGGGTTGATCAGCAGCAGCGCATCGCCCGATGTGCTGCGCGCCGGCGCCAGCGCCATGCCGTTGGAGCCGAGCGGCTCGGCCAGTTCGCTGCCCAGATCGAGCGCAGTCAATTTGGCCGGCTGGCCGGTGTGCAGCGCTTCCAGGTTGGCGAGGTTGATGCTCTCGATATCGCCGCCGATGCTGCCTTCGGAAAAGCTGAGCGCCATCCAGGGTTCGAAATGGGTGATAACGCGGGGTTTCACTGCGGGGTGCGTGGCGAGGTAATAGTTCAGCGCGTCGGCCCAGGCGGTGGACAGCGATTTCAGCCAGGCGGGGCTGGCGGCATATTGCGCCTTCAGCTCGGCCGGATCGATGAACAGCTTCATGCGCAGGTCGCGCCAGATCGCACTTTGGCCTTCGGTTTCGGCGAGACGGCCTTGCGCGTTGATGAAGTTGGTTTCCACCCGGTTGAAGTCGTCTTCGGCCTGGGCATAGATCATGCCGAACACGGCGTCGGCGTCGGTCTTGCCCTTGATGTGCGGAATGCCGAAATCATCGCGGGTGATGGTAACGGCGGCCCTGTGCTTGTCCCAGCGGGTGCTGTCAGGGGCGGCCAGGGCCGAAGTTGAGACGAGGGCGGCGAGGAGGGTGAAGCGCAGGATCATGCGCCAACGCTAGAACCCGCATCTTCCTTCGGCAAGAGCGCCAAGCCTATCACAGAGACCAGCGCCGCGCCGGCCAGATACCAGCCGACCGCGCCGATGCCATAGCGCGCCGAGAGTGCTGCGCCGATAACGGGTGTGAGGCCGCCGCCGATGATGCCGCCCAGATTGAAGGCGACCGACGCGCCAGTGTAGCGCGCGCGCGCCGGAAACAGACCGGGCAGGAAGGCACCCAGCGGGCCATAGACAAAGCCCATCACGAACAGGCCCAGCGACAGGAAGGCGAACACGCCGCCGGTGCCGGCCTGCATGAGCGGGCCCATGGTGGCGCCGAGCACAACGCTGGACAGGCTGCCCAGCATCAGCACGCGCTGCGGGCTGGTGCGGTCAGAAAGCCAGCCGGCAATGAGAGTGCCGGCGGCGAGAAACAATATGGCGCCCAGTTGCAGTTGCAGGAAGGCTTCGCGGCTGTAGCCCAAAGCGGTGGTGCCATAGCCGAGCGCGAAAGCGGTCGCGATGTAGAAGATGGCAAAGCAGGTGACGGCCGTCGCGATGCCGCAAATGGTGGCGCGACCATGATCGCGCACCAGTTCGGCCAGCGGCACGGCCGGCGGCTTTTCATGGGCGAGCATGGCGGCGAAGGCCGGGGTTTCGAGGATGGTCAGCCGCACCCACAGGCCGATGCCCACCAGCAGGATCGAGCCGGCAAACGGCAGCCGCCAGCCCCAGTTCAGGAATTCGCCATCGTCCAGCCACAGACCGAGTGCGAGGAACAGGCCATTGGCGGCGATGAAACCGACCGGCGCACCCAATTGCGGGAACATGCCATAACGGCCGCGCCAGCCGGGCGGGGCGTTCTCCACCGCCAGCAGCGCCGCGCCGCCCCATTCGCCGCCCAGGCCAAAGCCCTGGCCGAAGCGGAGCAGGCACAGGATTGCCGGCGCGGCGACGCCGATGGCGGCATAGGTGGGCAGGAAGGTGATGGCGAAGGTGGAGCCGCCCATCAGCAGCAGCGAAGCGACGAGCGTGGATTTGCGGCCCAGCCGGTCGCCATAATGGCCGAACACCAGCGCCCCGATCGGCCGGGCGACGAAGGCGACGGCAAAGCTGGCGAAGCTCAAGAGCAATTGCAGGTCTGCATTGTCGGACGGGAAAAACAGCGGCCCGAACACCAGCGCGGCGGCAGTGGCGTAGATGTAGAAATCATAGAATTCCACCGCCGTGCCGACGAGGCTGGCGGTGAGGATGCGGCTGGCGGAGGGTGGGCCTACAGCCACGGTGCTTTCGCATCCAGCGCCAGCATCGCGGCGGGCTGGTTGCGCTGGGAAACGATGGCCCATTCATCGCCCTTCACCATCACTTCGGGCACCAGCGGCCGGGAATTGTAGGTGCTGGCCATGGTGGCGCCATAGGCACCGGCGGTCATGAAGGCGACCAGATCGCCGGCCTGCACATCCTCGATCTCGCGGTCTTCGGCGAAAGTGTCGCCGGTCTCGCAGATCGGGCCCACAACCGTGGCGACGGTGCGCGCATCCTTGGGCTGCACGGCCAGGATATCGTGCCAGGCGCCGTAAAGCGACGGTCGCAGCAGATCGTTCATCGCGGCATCCACCACGACGAAATGCTTGGACGCACCGTCCTTGGTGAGGATCACTTCGCTTACCAGCACGCCGGCATTGCCCACGATCATGCGGCCGGGTTCGAACATCAACTGCCACGGCCAACCGGCGGTGGCGCGGGCGACCATGGCGGCATAATCGGTGGGACTGGGCGGTGCCGGCTGGTCACGGCGATAGGGCACGCCCAGGCCGCCGCCGACATCGACGCGCTTGATCTTGTGGCCCTGCGCTTCCAGTTCGCGGGCCAGGTCGCCCAATTTGCGGATAGCGTCTTCCACCGGCCCCAGATCGGTCAACTGGCTGCCAATGTGAGCGGCCAGGCCAACTGGGCGCAGATTGGGATGGGCGGCGGCCTGCGCGAAGGCGGCGGGCAGGCGTTCCCATGGGATGCCGAACTTGGCGTCGGCGCCGCCGGTGCTGATCTTTCCGTGTGTCTTGGGATCGACCGCCGGATTGATGCGGATGGCGATCTCGACGGTCGCGCTTTTGGCGGCAGCGACTTGCGCCAGCATGTCGATCTCGGCTTCGGATTCGACATTGAACTGCAGGATGCCGGCCTCGATACCGGCGGCCAGTTCGGCGCGGGTCTTGCCCACACCGGAAAACACGATGCGATTGGCCGGCACTCCGGCGGCCAGTGCGCGGGCGAGCTCACCGCCCGAAACGACATCGGCGCCCGCACCCAGCCGCGCCAGTGTCGCCAGAACGGCGAGGTTGGGATTGGCCTTCACCGCAAACGCGACCAGCGGATTGCCATTCCCAAGGCCAGCAACGGCATCGCGGAACACGGTGAAGTGCCGCTCCATGGTGGCGCTGCTATAGCAATAGAAGGGCGTGCCGACCGTGGCGGCCAGCGTTTCAAGGCTGACGCCTTCGGCGTGCATGACGCCGTCCTTGAACTGGAAGTGGTCCATTCGTCAGTTCCTGGGGGGCGGCAGGTTGAACGGATCGTTGCCGCGTTCGGGAAGCGGGCCCTGGTTGTCGTCCACCCGCGTCGGCACGGCCTGCGGATCGAGCTTCAGCATTTCCTGCGGGGTGGCGGCGCGGGTCTGCGTTTCACTGCGCACCGGTGCGGGGCGGCCGGCTCTTGGCTCCAGCGCGCCCTGCTTGCCGCATGCAGCGAGCAGCAACAGCGCCACCAAGGCCGCCGCGTTTCTCACAGCGCCTTGCCCGCTGCCGTGATGGCGGCGTGCACATTGGCCGGGGCGGTGCCGCCAAAGCTGGTGCGGCTGGCAACGCTGGCTTCGACGGAGAGCACGTCGCGCACTGCCTTGGTGATGCGCTTGTCGATGGCGCTCAATTCCGCGTCGGTCAGGCCATTCAGATCAGTGCCCTTGGCCTCGGCGGCCTTCACGCATTTGCCGGTGATTTCATGGGCTTCGCGGAACGGCACACCGCCGGCGCGCACCAGCCAATCGGCCAGATCGGTGGCGGTGGAGAAACCGCTGTTGGCCGCGGCGCGCATCTTCGCCTTGTTGAAGGTGATGGTCTGCACCATGCCCATCATGCTGGCCAGGCACAGGCCCAGATCGTCATGGGCGGCAAACACCGTCACCTTGTCGTCCTGCATGTCCTTGGAATAGGCCAGCGGGAGCCCCTTCATCACCACCGAAAGCCGGGTGAACGCCGCCAGGAACTGCCCGGCCTTGGCGCGCACCAGTTCGGCGGCATCCGGGTTGCGCTTTTGCGGCATGATGCTGCTGCCGGTGGACCAGGCATCGGGCAGGGTGATGAAGCCGAAGGGCTGGCTGGCCCAGATGATCATTTCCTCGGCCAGACGCGACAAATGGAGCCCGGTCATGTGGGTGGCAGCCAGATACTCCAGCGCGAAATCGCGATCCGACACGCTGTCGAGGCTGTTGCGCGTCGGCCCGCCGGCAAAGCCCAGCGCCTTGGCGGTCATCTGGCGGTCAATGGGGAAACTGGTGCCTGCCAGCGCAGCGGCGCCCAGTGGGCATTCGTCCATGCGGCGCATCGCGTCGGCAAAGCGACTGCGATCGCGGCCCAGCATCTCGACATAGGCCATCAGGTGATGGCCCAGCGTGACGGGCTGCGCCACCTGCAGATGGGTGAAGCCCGGCATGATCGTATCGGCATGTTCCTCGGCGCGGGCCAGCAGCGCGGTGATCAGGCCCTTCAACGCCAGATCTGCTTCGGCACAGGCAGCCTTCACCCACAGGCGGAAATCCACCGCCACCTGATCGTTGCGGCTGCGCGCAGTGTGCAGGCGGCCGGCGGCCGGGCCGATGATTTCCTTCAGCCGGGTTTCGACATGGAGGTGGATATCCTCTAGCGCCAGATTCTCGACCAGCTTGCCGGCCTCATATTCGGCGGCAATCTGCTGAAGGCCCTTGTCGATGGCGGCGACATCCTCGGCCGAAACGATGCCCTGCTTGCCCAGCATGGCGACGTGGGCGCGGCTGCCCTGGATGTCCTGGCGCCACAGCCGTTTGTCGACGCCAATGGAGGCGTTGATTTCCTGCATGATCGCCGACGGACCGGCGCCGAAGCGGCCGCCCCACAGGCTGTTTGCGGTGCCAGCTGGCGTTGTCGGGTCGCTGCTCATGGTGGTGGCCGATAGTGGATTGCTGCCGCCCCCGCAACCAGCCGCGACCGCGCCGCCCAATGCTGCCAGTTTGATCGCGTCGCGCCGAGAAACCTTCATCGTCTTGTCCCCTTTGCGGGGCTTGGTGCCACAGTGGGTTGGCAGTCGCCACTGCGCTGTTTATCGGGGCGACAACGAATGAAGGACTTTGACATGCGCAAGACCCTGCTGCTGCTTACCACGCTGGCGCTGGCCGGCTGCAACCAGGCCGCCCCCACGGCGCCCGAAAAGCCAGCGGCCCCCGCCGCGAAGGCTGGCGAAGCGCCGATCAACACCATCGATCGCAGCCACGCCGGTGAACCCGGCCCGGCGGCGGTGACCTGGGAAATGAAGGGCGGCACCAAGCAGAAGCTGGCCGACCATCAGGGCATGAAGATGCTG
Source organism: Sandarakinorhabdus limnophila DSM 17366 (assembly GCF_945882885.1). Classification (GTDB taxonomy): domain Bacteria; phylum Pseudomonadota; class Alphaproteobacteria; order Sphingomonadales; family Sphingomonadaceae; genus Sandarakinorhabdus; species Sandarakinorhabdus limnophila_A. The sequence continues at coordinate 11,355 of NZ_CAMCWT010000001.1, read as the reverse complement.
GTCAATCTGTGGGCGACCTGGTGCGCGCCGTGCATTGCGGAGATGCCGGCTTTGGACAAGCTGGCCGGGGAAGTGCCAGTGATGGTGCTGCCGATTTCCGAAGACATGGAAGGCTGGCAGGCGGTCGACAAATTCTGGGGTACGGACAAATTCAAGAACATCGAATCTGGCCTGGATCAGCCGGGCAGCTATGCCGAGGCGATCAAGGCCAAGGGGCTGCCGGTGACGATCCTCTATGATGAAGAGGGCAAGGAGATCTGGCGGGTGTCAGGGACGCTGGATTGGGGGTCGCCTGAGGTGCGGAAAGCGATTACTGGCTGATCGCGCCCCGCCTACCAGGCAAAACGCGGCTTCCCGTCAACCAGTTCATACATGGCCTTGCCGGCCAAATAGGTTGCAAGCACGCTGATTTGGCTGATGTCTTCAGGCGAAACGGCGGCCGGATCGGCTGCCAGCAAAACGAAATCGGCGCGTTTTCCTATGGTGATGGAGCCGCGTTCGGCCTCCTCGAACTGCAGATAGGCGCTGCCCATGGTGAAGGCGCGCAACGCCTCGTCAGCGGTAAGGCGCTGGCTGGCGCCATAGACGCGGCCGTTGCCGCTGGCCTTGCGAGTCACCAGGCTCTGGATGCGCTCCAGCACCACCGGCGGGCTGACCGGATGATCGGAATTGCCGCCGATGCAGACGCCGGCATCCAGCGCGTGGCGGTTGGGCTCGATCCAGTCGAAGCGCTGGGTGCCATAGGCATCGAGCTTGGCGCCATGGTTGAGAATATAGGAGTGGGGCGCAAAACAGACATTGAGCGCCTTGGCTCGCGCGATGATGGCCGGATTGGTGATGCTGGCATGTTCGATCCGCAGCCGCGCATCGGGGCGCGGCACATCCCGCGCGGCCAGTGCATAAGCCTCGAGTACACGGTCGATCTCCTTGTCACCATTGGCATGGGTCGCGACCTGCAGCCCGCCGGCCTGCGCCTTGCGCACCAGCCCCTGCAGAACGGCCGGCTGGATTTTCGGTTCTAGCCCAAAATAGCGCGGATCGTCGGCATAGGGGCCATACAGCAGCGCTGTGTGGCCGCTGAGCGAATTGCCGGCATAGATCTTCACCGTCCGCATGGTCAGGCCGGGCACCTGCCATTCCGGCTTTTCACGATTGGCCAGCAGCCAGTCGAGATGATCAACCGACAGCATGGCAAAGATGCTGACCGGAAGGCCCTGCGCCAGCAGCCGGCGATACAGTGCCGCCTTGCCGGGCGAAATGCCGGCATCGCCCACCCCGGTGATGCCGTAGGACAGGAAATTGCGGAACTCCTGCATGAAGCCGGCTTCTTCCACGGCGGCGGGGATGGCACGCGGTGATGGCCCGGTGCCCCGCACCCCGGCAAACAGGCTTTGCGCCGTTTCCAGCACCCGGCCAGTGAAACCACCTTGCGCATCGCGTTCAAGCTGGCCACCCACCGGATCGCGCGTTGTGGCGCTGATGCCGGCCTCGGCAAAGGCAGCGCTGTTGGCGACCATGCGGTGGCCGCTGGAATGCACGATGATGACTGGGTGATCGGGCACCACGGCGTCGAGCTCGGCCCGAGTCGGATGGCCGTCGATGAGATCGTCGCCATAGCCGTGGCCGATGATCAGGCTGCCGGCCGGCAGGCGGCTGGCCTTGGCCTTCAGCTTGGCAGTGAAATCGGCGCGGCTGCGGGCTCCGCCTTCCGCCGCCATGTTGAGCGTGCCGTAGGGCGACATTTCATCGATGGCTGGCCGCGGGTGCATGTGCGAATCGATGAAGCCGGGCAGCAGCGTGTGGCCATTGGCATCCACCGTCCGGGTGGCCGGGCCCTGCAGGGCGGCCATGCTGGCCGTGCTGCCCACCGCGATGATCCGACCAGCCCGCACCGCCACCGCCTCGGCCGTTGGCGCGGCGGCGTCCATCGTCTTGATGCGGGCATTGATGATCAGCAGATCGGCCGGTGACAGCTGCGCCGCTGCCCCCATTTCGCTCCCGGCCACGAGCATCGCCGCTGCCAACCACGCCTTCACCGTCATCATCACGCCCTCCTGTCAGGCGGGCAGCGCTAGCAGGCGGAAAGGACGATACTGTGACAGGCTATTTGTTCATCGCATTGAAGAAATCCGCGTTGGTCACCGAATCCTTCATCTTGTCCATCAGGAACTCGATCGCATCGGTCGAGCCCATCTGCATCAGGATGCGGCGCAGCACCCACATCTTGGACAGCGTTTCCTTGTCCACCAGCAGCTCTTCCTTGCGGGTGCCGCTCTTGCCGATGTCGATGGCCGGGAACACGCGCTTGTCGGCAATCTTGCGGTCCAGCACGATTTCGGCGTTGCCGGTGCCCTTGAACTCTTCGAAGATCACTTCATCCATGCGGCTGCCGGTATCGATCAGCGCGGTGGAGATGATGGTGAGGCTGCCGCCTTCCTCGATGTTGCGCGCGGCGCCGAAAAAGCGCTTGGGGCGCTGCAGGGCGTTGGCGTCCACACCGCCGGTCAGCACCTTGCCGGAGCTGGGGACGACCGTGTTGTAGGCGCGGCCCAGGCGGGTGATGTTGTCGAGCAGGATGACCACGTCGCGCTTGTGTTCCACCAGGCGCTTGGCCTTTTCGATCGCCATTTCGGCCACCTGCACGTGGCGCGTTGCCGGTTCGTCGAAGGTGGAGGAGATGACCTCGCCCTTCACCGTGCGCTGCATGTCGGTGACTTCTTCGGGGCGTTCGTCGATCAGCAGTACCATCAGGAAACATTCCGGATGGTTGGCGCTGATCGCCTTGGCAATATTCTGCATCATGATCGTCTTGCCGACGCGCGGCGGGGCGACGATCAGGCAGCGCTGGCCCTTGCCCAGCGGCGCGACAATGTCGATCACCCGGCCGGTCTTGTCCTTGGATGTGGGGTCGCCGAGCTCGAGATTGAGCTTCTCATCCGGGTACAGCGGGGTGAGGTTGTCGAAATTGACCCGGTGGCGCACGGCTTCGGGATCGTCGAAATTGATCGCGGTCACCTTGTTGAGGCCGAAATAACGTTCGCCGTTCTTGGGCGAGCTGATTTCGCCTTCCACCGTGTCGCCGGTGCGCAGGCCATAACGGCGCACGATCTGCGGGTTCACGTAGATGTCGTCGGGGCCGGCGAGATAGCTGGCATCGGCCGAGCGCATGAAGCCGAAGCCATCGGGCATCACTTCGATGGTGCCGGCGCCCATCACTTCGGTGCCGGCTTCGGCAGCGGCCTTCAGGATGCCGAAGATGATGTCCTGCTTGCGCAGGGTGGAAGCGTTCTCGACGCCCATTTCCTCAGCCATGGCAACGAGTTCGGCGGGCGGCGTTTTCTTGAGTTCTTGGAGGTGCATGTTGGTCTTTCGGCTTCGCGGCGACGAGCGCGTGGCTCAGATACGCGGCGAGATGCAAGTGAAGCCTGCCGCACGCCAGGACGGGTGCGAACACGGGGTAAATAAGCCCGCAGCTGCGCGGACGCAAGAAATCTCTGATCAGCGCTTCTTGACGAACTCGGCGCGCAGCACGAGGCCCTTGATGCCGTCGAACTTGCAGTCGATTTCCTGGGGATCGCCGGTGAGGCGGATCGACTTGATCAGCGTGCCGCGGCGCAGTGTCTGGCCGGCGCCCTTAACGTCGAGGTCCTTGATCAAGGTCACCTGGTCGCCATCGGCGAGCAGATTGCCGACGGAATCGCGAACTTCCACCACGTCGGGATCGGCCGCCGGCGCCCGTGCCCGCAGTTCGGCGGCGGGCAGCCATTCGCCGCTGACCTCGTCATAGACATAATCTTCGTCGCTGGAATCGGCAGACATGGTGTTGATCCTTGCAGGCAGGTCTTGCCGGTTGCGGCAGTGGTGATACGAACAGGCGAAAATCGCGTGGGAGCCTTTAACATGCCGGTCGATGCCTTGGGCAGTTATGATGACAATAACATCTTCGCCCGCATCCTGCGCGGCGAGATCCCGTGCAAGCGCGTCCACGAAACGCCCCACGCGCTGGCCTTTCACGACATCAACCCGCAGGCGCCCATCCATGTGCTGGTGATCCCCAAGGGGCCGTATCGCAGCTGGGCGGATTTTTCGGCCACCGCTAGCGAGGCGGAAATGGCCGGGTTCGTGCGCGCGGTGGGGGAAGTGGCCAAGCTGTTGGGGCTGGAAGAGCCGGGCTATCGCCTGCTCGCCAACGCCGGGGTGAATGCCCACCAGGAAGTGCCGCATCTGCATGTGCACATCTTCGGCGGCAAGGCGCTGGGCCCAATGCTGGCGCGCTAACCCTGCGCGTGCGCCTCGCCCATGCGCCTGATCGCGGCGATCTTGGTGTGGAGCGGTGCCCAGTCGTCACGCTCGGCGATGGGTGCCCAAAGGGCTTCCACCTCGTCGATCAGCATGGTGCACGGCGCTTCGTCTGACCAGTAAGTGTGTGACGGCGCGCCCACGGCGAAATCGGGGATCAGCGCCAGGAAATCCGTGAAGGCGTCGTGGCTGTAATGCGGATCGGCGACCGAAGCCCCGCGCCGCACGCCGCCGCGCCAATCGAAGAAGAAGCGATCCGGGTCCATCTGCGTTTTGACCAGTGCCTTCTGGATGGCTTCCACCAGCACTTCGTCCTCGCTCGGCCCCAGCCGCTTGACGCCGAGCCGGCCCAGCACCGCGTCCGACAGCGCCGCGCGATAGCGCAGCGGATAGGTTTCGAGCGGGCCTTTCAGCTCGTCGGTCTCGGCGATCAGCCGCAACGCGCTGCCCAGTTGGTACAGGTTCCATTGCAGGGCTTCGGCCTGGCGACCAAAGGCATAAAGGCCGGAATGATCGAAATAGGCGGCGGTGAAGCCGGCATCCCAGGCCGGGGCAAAGCGCCAGGGGCCGTAATCGAAGCTTTCGCCCGTGATGTTGATATTGTCAGTGTTGAGAACGCCATGGACAAAGCCGGCGGCCATAAACTGCGCCGCCATCCGCGCCGCGCCCTTGACTGCATGATCAACCAGCGCCGCGACCGGCGTGGGGCCGGTTGCGTCCGGGGCGAGGTGGGTGAGGCCGTAATCGACCAGTTTCGTCAGCCCGTCGCGGTTCTGGTGGAAGGCCTGACGCTGGAAGCTGCCATAGCGCACGTGGCTGTGATTGAGGCGCACCAGTACGGCGGCGCGGGTGGGCGAGGGTTCATCGCTGCGGATCAGCTTCTCACCCGTTTCGATCACGCTGAACGTGCGGCTGGTGGCGACGCCCAGCGCCTCCAGCATTTCGGTAGCAAGGATTTCGCGCATGGCACCTTTCAGGGTCAGGCGGCCATCGCCCATCCGGCTCCACGGCGTGGTACCGCTGCCCTTGGTGCCAAAGTCCATCAGGCGGCCGCGATCATCCCGGCATTGTGCGAACAGGAACCCGCGGCCGTCGCCAAGATCGGGGTTGTAGGTGCGGAACTGGTGGCCGTGATAGCGCAGCGCCAGCGGCCCGGTCAGGCTGCCGGGCAGGGGGGCGAAGCGGCCGAAATGCTGCAGCCACTGGTCATCACTCAAGCCATCGAGCCCCACCTGAGCGGCGGCCCGGTCGTTGCGGAAACGCAGGATGGTCTGGGGAAACGGCGCGGCTTCGACCGGATCGAAAAACTCTGCGCCCAGTTCGAGGATGGTGGTTTTAGGGGTGAATTCGGCCATGGCGCAAATCTATGGCCGCAGCCGGCACCTCAATCCAGTGGATATCCGCTGGCGGCGCGGATGTAGCGAACGGTCTCGCGCTCGACGCGGTCCGCCTCTTCCGGGGAAGCAGCGCACAGCCAGCGATCGATGGCATCGCCAACGACATGGTGAGTGAAGCTGGCGGCGATCTCGATGTCCACACCGGTCACGCCGCGCTTGCCCAAGGCGGCCTGCATGTGGCGCTTGATCCAGTCGGTCGTGACCGCCTTGGCGGCATGATAGAAGGGTTCGGCATCGGGGTTGGAGGCCATCGCTGCCTTTGGCCCACAATCGGCGCATTCGGCTTCCGCGCCTTCCCAGATCATGTTGTCGCGCACGAAACGCAACACGCGCGGGACGGTGATGCCAGGTTCCAGATCTTCGAGTGTGTAGCCCTCTTCCATCGCGGCGATCATCGCTTCGCCATGGCGTCGGCCCAATTCCTGGAGCAACGCCTTCTTGGAGCCGAAATGATAGAAGATCGAGCCTTCCGAAACATCCGCTTCGCGGGCGATATCGGCGGTGCCGGTGGCGGCAAAGCCCTGGCGCGAAAACAGCATGTGGGCTGCGGCCAGCACCCGCGCCTTGGTTTCGGTCGGGTCATACCGGCGGGCCCGCATGTCGGCCACGCCCGAAGCGGCACGCGGGGCAGCGCGGCCGCTGGTGCGGGCCGTGCTGGCATTGGAACCACGAGAATCGAGTGCGCGCGTTGCCACTTTTGTTGTTCTTTCTTACCCCCACGGTAATGGCTTCCTATAACAAGAGAGTTGAGTCAGAGTCAAAATATGGCCGTCGTCCCCCTCTCTGCCCCGGCTTCGCGGCCCGAACCGGCGCCCGGCTGGCAGAAAGGCTATGCGTTCACCGGCGATAGCGTGCGGCTATGCTGGCATGAACATCATGATCCTCGCGTTCCGCCCGATCGCCCGGCGCTGCTGTGCTTGGCCGGTCTCACCCGCAACGGTGCCGATTTTGCCCCGCTCGCCGAATCGCTGGGAGCCGATTGGCGCCTGATCGCGCCCGATCTGCGCGGCCGCGGCGAATCGGGCTGGGCGCGCGATTCGCTCACCTATGTCTCGCTCACCTATCTGCGCGATCTGTCGCTGGTGCTGGATGCGGCCGGGGTGGATCGCTTCGTGGTGATCGGCGCCTCGATGGGCGGGCTGCTCGCCTTGCGGATGACGACCGCACACCGCGCCCGCATGGCCGGCGTGGTGCTGAACGATATCGGCCCGGCCATCGAGCCGGCGGGCCTCAAGCGCTTGCAGGCCAATGTGGGGCGCGGCGGCAACTGGATGACCTGGGTGCATGCCGCCCGCGAACTGGGGGTGCGCAACGCGGCCATCCACCCCGATTGGGGGCTGCATCAGTGGCTGGCCTTTGCCAAGCGCCTGTGCCGGGTGGGGCCGCAGGGCCGCATCATCTTCGATTATGATCCACGCATCGCCGAACCGTTCCGGTTGCCGCACGGCGATGCCGGCGCCGATGATTGGGCCGCGTTCGACAGTCTCAATGGCCTGCCGGTATTGTCCTTGCGCGCCGAATTGTCGGACGTGTTTTCGGCGGCGACACAAGTCCAGATGCAGCGCCGCCTGCCCGGTTTGACGGCGGTGACGGTGCCGGGCGTCGGCCATGCGCCCACGCTGATGGAGCCGGTGGCGGCCGCCGCACTGCGGGATTTTCTGGACGACATCAAACGGGGAGAGGCATGATGATACGCAAGGTGTGGAAACTGGCGCGCCGGCCGGTGGGCGATATCGCCGACAGCGATCTGGAACTGGTGAACGAAGCTCTTCCGGAGTTGGCCGATGGCCAGTTCCTGCTTGCCGTCATCTACATGTCGCTCGATCCCACCAACCGAATCTGGATGAGCGATCAAGAGCAGTACATGCCGCCTGTGGAGCTGGGCGCCCCGATGCGCGCCGGCGTGTGCGGGCGGGTGGTCTCCAGCCGCAAGGCCGGGGTCGAGCCCGGCCAGATCATGGCGGGCCTGGGCGAATGGGCCGATCACATCATTTCCGATGGCAGCTTCATGTCGCCACTGCCGCAATTGCCGGGCGTGCCGCTGGCGGCCAGTTACGGCACGTTGGCGCTGGTTGGCCCCACGGCCTATTTCGGCCTGCTCGATATTGGCCAGCCCAAGCCGGGCGAGACGCTGGTCGTTTCCGCTGCGGCTGGCGGCGTCGGCCAGATTGTTGGCCAGATCGGCAAGATCAAGGGCTGCCGCGTCATCGGCATCGCCGGTGGCAAGGCCAAGTGCGATTATGTGGTGAACGAACTCGGCTTTGATGCCTGCATCGATTACAAGAACGAAGATGTCGGCGCCGCGCTCGATCGGCTCTGCCCAAGCGGCATCGACATCAATTTCGAACAGGTTGGCGGGCCGATCATGGTCGAAGTGATGAAGCGCATGAAGCTGTTTGGCCGCATCGCGCTGTGCGGGATGATCTCCAGTTACAACGATGTGACGCCGAATGAGCCGCCGGGTTTCTGGACCATGATCCTGATGCGGCGTTTGCTGATCCGCGGCTTCATTGTCACCGATTTCGCGCCGCGCTTTGGCGAAAGCGGCATGGCGCTGGCCGGCTGGATGCTGGGCGGCCAGTTAAAAACGCGTCAGGACATTCGCCCTGGCCTCGAAAACGCCGTAAGCGCGGTGAAAGAGCTCTACACTGGCGGCAATTTCGGCAAGCTGCTCATCGAGGTATCGAAACCATGACGATCAATCGCACCCTGGACGAGGCCGAACTGGCCGTCGCCCGCACCCTGTTGGCCGAGTTCAGGGCGCGCATTGACGAAGCGGCGGGAGAGGATGAGCGGCTGCGCTTTGCCCTTAACCGCAAGATCTACAAGGAATTGACCTATGACGAGCGCGGCAAGCCCAACGCCCGCCAATCATTGAAGGCGCGCACGGCCAAGGCGCAGAACGGCCAGTGCGCCAAATGCGCCAAGCCGCTGCCAGAGCACGACACCGTGCTTGACCGTCTGGCCGCCGAGAAGGGCGATGTTGATGGCAATGTGCGGGTGCTGTGCCGGCCGTGCGACCTGACCATCCAGCGCGAGCGCGGCTACGCCTGACCGGCTCTATCCCCAGCCGGGAAAGGGCAGGATCGGCGCGAGCCGCGCCAGCGTTTCGGCGTCGTTCCTGGCCCGCGCCCGGAAGGCATGTTCAACGATGCAGGCCTGTTGTTCGATGCCGTAGCGGTGGAACGGCTTGCCCGGCGTGATCGCATAGCCATAGCGCGCAAAGGGCGGCCGGCGCAGCGCCAGGTGCCCGCCGGTCTGAACCTGCCAGACATGCACCAGTTCGTGGATGAGATGCGCCTGGGCCGAAACCGGCTAGGCTGCATAATCGGCTGCCCAGTTGAAACCATTGGGATGGCACCAGACATGGCCATCGGGCGCCATCGTCACCCACCACGGGTGCAGCGCCCAGAACTTGGCGCGCCGCACAGTGACCGCAGCCACATCCAGCGTCGGCCCGAACACGCTGGCGGCCAGTTCAATCTCGGCGCTGGTCAGCGCGCGGATGGTCGCAGGGTGGGGCTTCGACATCACCTGTGCAGTTAATCGCATCGCCGCCGTCTTGCAGCCCCGGAATCGCTTCCTATATCGCCGTTACGACATTCATCGGCCGGGGCACCGGCCAACAGCATCAACCGGGGACGGACCGTGCCGCGCTGCCTTCATGGGGCGCTTGGGGTTCGGGCCCACAGAACAGGAAGTGACAGACCATGGCGAAAGTTATCGGGATCGATTTGGGCACCACAAACAGCTGCGTGGCCGTGATGGAAGGCTCTGCGCCGAAGGTGATCGAAAATGCCGAAGGCGCGCGCACCACGCCGTCGCAGGTCGCGTTCACCAAGGATGGTGAGCGCCTTGTTGGCCAGCCGGCCAAGCGCCAGGCCGTCACCAACCCGTCCAACACCGTCTTCGCCGTGAAGCGTCTGATCGGCCGCCGCTTTGACGATCCGCTGACCACCAAGGATTCTGGCCTGGTGCCCTACACCATCGCGCGTGGCACCAATGGCGATGCCTGGGTGAATGCCGGCGGCCAGGATTACAGCCCGTCGCAGATTTCCGCCTTCATCCTGCAGAAGATGAAGGAAACGGCTGAAGCCTATCTGGGCGAAACCGTGACCCAGGCCGTGATCACCGTGCCGGCCTATTTCAACGACGCCCAGCGCCAGGCCACCAAGGACGCCGGCAAGATCGCCGGCCTTGAAGTGCTGCGCATCATCAACGAGCCGACCGCCGCTGCGCTGGCCTATGGCCTCGACAAGAAGAGCGACGCCAAGACCATCGCTGTTTACGATCTTGGCGGCGGTACCTTCGATATCTCCGTCCTCGAACTGGGCGATGGCGTGTTCGAAGTGAAGTCGACCTCCGGTGACACCTTCCTGGGCGGCGAAGACTTTGACGCCAAGCTGGTGGAATTCCTGTCGGCCGATTTCAAGAAGGCCGAAGGCATTGATCTGACCAAGGACAAGCTGGCCCTGCAGCGCCTGAAGGAAGCCGCGGAAAAGGCCAAGATCGAGCTGTCGTCCTCGGCCGCGACCGAAGTGAACCTGCCCTTCATCACCGCCGATCAGAACGGGCCGAAGCACCTCGTCAAGAACATCACCCGCACCGATCTGGAAAAGCTGGTGCTCGACCTGATCGAGCGCACCCGCAAGCCGTGCCTGGATGCCATCAAGGAAGCCGGCGTGAAGGCCGGTGATCTGGATGAAGTCATCCTGGTGGGCGGCATGACTCGCATGCCGCGCGTGCGCCAGTTCGTGAAGGACTTGTTCGGCAAGGAGCCGAACACCAGCGTCAACCCGGATGAAGTGGTGGCCATGGGCGCCGCCATCCAGGCCGGCGTGCTGCAGGGCGACGTGAAGGATGTGCTGCTGCTCGATGTGACTCCGCTGTCGCTGGGCATCGAAACGCTGGGCGGCGTGTTCACCCGCATGATCGATCGCAACACCACGATCCCGACCAAGAAGAGCCAGGTCTATTCCACCGCTGACGACAACCAGTCGGCCGTGACCATCCGGGTGTTCCAGGGTGAGCGCGAAATGGCGGCGGACAACAAGATCCTGGGCCAGTTCGATCTGGTTGGCATCCCGCCGGCCCCGCGCGGTGTGCCGCAGATCGAAGTGACCTTCGACATCGACGCCAACGGCCTTGTTTCGGTCAACGCCAAGGACAAGGGCACCGGCAAGGAACAGCAGATCCGTATTCAGCCGTCGGGCGGCCTTTCCAAGGACGATATCGACAAGATGGTGCGTGATGCCGAGGCCTTTGCCGAGGAAGACAAGAAGCGCCGCGCCGCCGCTGAAGCCCGCAACCAGGCCGACAGCCTGGTGCACTCTACGGAACGCCAGCTGGTCGAGCATGGCGACAAGGTTGGCCCGGATGTGAAGGCCAGCATCGAAGCCGCCGTCGCTGATGTGAAGGCGGTGCTGGGTTCGGGCGATGCCGATGCCATCAATGCCAAGGTGCAGGCACTGGGCCAAGTCGCCATGAAGTTGGGCGAGGCCGTGTATCAGGCGGAGCAGGAGAAGGCCAACTCTGGGGCCGACGCCGCCGGCAGCGAAGCCAAGCCGTCCAGCGACGACGTGGTGGACGCTGAGTTCACCGACGTGGACGAGAACAAGAAGTAAGTCAGTCGCCGGAGTGCGCCCGCAGCGATGCGGGC